>NZ_JBFAHO010000002.1:0-660415 GCF_040654215.1 Nonomuraea sp. NPDC050733
CCGGTAGACGACCGGGTTGATAGGCCGGAGGTGGAAGCACGGTAACGTGTGGAGCTGACCGGTACTAATAGGCCGAGGACTTGACCACAAAGCATCATGCTTTGGTGTGTGCTGCGCTCTGTTACTCTTCGCCGGGTCCAGAGCTGCGCCACACTGAAGATCTTGCTCGCGTCCACTAGGCAATTCTGAGACAGCAAGCAGTGCTTGTGTGTTTCAGAGGGTTACGGCGGTTATGGCGGGAAGGAAACACCCGGTTACATTCCGAACCCGGAAGTTAAGCTTCCCAGCGCCGATGGTACTGCACTCGGGAGGGTGTGGGAGAGTAGGTCACCGCCGGACAATCTTTGATGGGGGTCCATGCGGGTCTGGCATTCGTGCCGGGCCTGTGTGGGCCCCTTTCGCATGCCCGGAATCGACTGGGCTCAGGTCTGGTCCCTGCTCGGGACGGACATCTGGGTACGGGTATGCGTCGGCGTGTGCCGGTGGCCTGGTTATGTGCCTGCTGCCTTCAGGACGGTGCCAGGTCGGCAGGTCGTGAATCTGCATGTGCCAGCTCGCATGTCGTGACCTCACGCGGGTGCGGACCAGGTGGTGTCCTCAAGTCGGCGGACCAGCGTGGTCTCTTCAAGCCGTCCGTGTGCCTGAGATGCACGAAGCCGGCCGCTACGGCATGCGGCGTGGGGCTGGGCGCCGTACCGGCCAAGCTCGTGCGCTCATGTTCTTCCGGTCCGGTCCGGTGCTGCTGGGGTTTTGTGTGAGATGGCGGGGGCTCGGGGCTGTGTTGTGACCGACGGGCGGTCGGGTGTCACGCTCTGAGGTCAAGTAAGTTCGGTGAGTTGATGGAAATCGACACCGTGGCGGACGAGGAGACGGCACACTGATGTTCGGCGGCCATCGCGGGGTTCCCCTTCAGTCCAGGTCATGCACTCGAAGGATCGTGCGGTGGCCGTCTTCGTGTCTCCGGACAGCCGAGACCGTCAGCGTTCGGCCGCTTCCTGGGCTTGGAGGAGAGGCTCGATGCGGTAGGGGATCTGCGTGGAGAGAGCGATCGTGCTGTCCGTGCGTTGTACCGCCGGTGAGGCGAGCACGGCGGCGATGATCTCTTGAAGGTGCTCCGTGCTCCTCGCCACCACTCGGCAGAGCAGGTCGTGCTGCCCGCTTGTTCCGTGCACCTCCAGGATCTGCGGCACGCTGCGCAACGCATGGACGGCCTCCGTCAGCCGGCCCTGCGCGATCTGCAGCCAGACGAACGCCAGGATCGGGTATCCCGCCAGAGCGGGTGACACTGTGGGGCCGAAGTCTTCGATGACGCCCCGCGCCATCAGCTTCTCCACCCGCGCCTGTACGGTGCCCCGGGCGACGCCCAGGAGGCGTGCGGTCTCGGTGAGGCCGATACGGGGATGGGCCCGCATGGTCACCAGCAGCCTGGCATCCAGCTCGTCCACGGAAGCCTCCTCGACGGCTGTGCGATTCGTCCAGTTGATGCACGTTCGGCCGTGCGGTACTTAGCGTATCGACCAGTCAGATGCAGCGCTCTTGCCAGACTTTCGTGGAGTTGCTGTCATCTGGTGCATGTTCGAGGAAGCGCAGTATTTCGCCCCGGTCGCGGAGCAGGATGACGGTTCGGTCGTGGTCGAGCTGGCGTCCTCCCATCCCGGCTTCGCCGACCCGGTGTACCGGGCCAGGCGCAATGCCATCGCGCAGCTGGCTGTGAACCACCGCAAGGGCACGCCGATCCCCGCCGCCGAGTACACCGAGCAGGAGCACGGCATCTGGGCGCTGGTCACCAGGGAGCTGGCGGTCAAGCACGCCAAGTACGCCACCGCCGAGTACCTCGAAGGGGCGGAGCGGCTCGGCCTGCCCGACGATCGGATCCCGCAGCTCGAGGAGGTCAGCGGGCTGCTGTCGCCGCTGACCGGGTTCCGCTACCTGCCGGCTGCCGGGCTCGTCCCGTTGCGTGACTTCTACGGCGTACTCGCGGACGGGTACTTCCACTCCACCCAGTACATCCGCCACCATTCCGTGCCGTTCTACACGCCGGAGCCGGACATCATCCACGAGGTCATCGGGCACGCCAACGCGCTGGCTCACGACCGGTACGCGGCCCTCTACCGGCTCGCCGGCGCCGCGGCTCGGCGGGTGGAGGGCGAGGAGGCGTTGGAGTTCGTGTCGAAGGTGTTCTGGTTCACGCTGGAGTTCGGCGTGATGAGTGAGGGGCCGGAGCTCAAGGCGTACGGGGCGGGCATCCTGTCCTCGTACGGGGAGATCGAGGAGTTCCGCGGCATGGACATCCGGCCGCTGGACCTTCGGGTGATGGGCACGACGCAGTACGACATCACGAAATATCAGGATGTTCTGTTCCGGGCGGACTCGCTCCAGCACCTGGAGGACGTCGTGGGCGGATTCTGGGAGACCTGCGACGACGATTCGATCGCCGGGTTGCTGGCCGGGGAGCGGGGTTAGGGGCACGACGACGGGCCGGCGGTTGTGACGGGGGCAAGGGTGTGGTGGCCATCGCGGGAGATCCTGCGATGGCCATCGTGCCGTATGGCGCGGTCCGACGAGGGCTTGGTCGCCCCCAGTCGTGAAGTGCCCCCAGCCGTGAAGTTCGGTGTGGGCCTGGAGGTGTCGGCGGAGGGTCGCGCTTGGGGATGAGCGGGATGGCGGCCGGCCCTGCGGTTTGCGCGGCGGTGGGTGTTTTCGGTGGTGTGTGGTGGTGGCTAGCGACGGGGCGTGGTTTGTCGGGATAATCTGGTAATGATCGTCGGCAGGGTGGCGCGCCGGGTCGCGGTGCTCGCCCTTCTGGTGGCGCCGCTGGCTGTGCCCGCGCCGCCGGCCCTTGTGCCGCCCCTTCCCGCCCTCGCCGCCGCCGACAGGCTTGACGGCAGACCCGACGGCACACCCGAGAGCGAGTTCGTGGGCATGTCTGCGGACGAGCTCGACAGCGGCGCCACGGCCCGGACCGCGCGTGAGGGCCAGAGAAGAAGCGAGAGCGCAGGGTTCAGAGGCACCGGTGGTGAGGTCGAACGTGCCGGCACTGTCCCCCTGCGCGACGCCCGCGAGGCCGCGACCAAGCCTTCGCGGCGGGAGAAGGTCGTGCCCGTTCCCGCCAAGAGCGTGACGCGGCGGCTCGACCGTTACCTCGCCGCTCGTCCCGGGCCCGTGACCGCCATGGTGCGGGACCTCACCGACGGCCGCCTGTACCGCTACCACCGTGGCGAGCGCCTGATCACCGCCAGCTCCGCCAAGGTGCAGATCCTCATGGCGCTCCTCCTTCGTACCCCGTGGCGCGAGCTGCCCAAGGCCGTGCGCCGCGACGCCGATCTGATGATCCGCTACAGCGACAACCACGCGGCCGACCGGCTCTGGGTGCGGATCGGCGGTCCGGACGGGTTCACCAGGGCGGGGCGCAGGCTGGGGCTGCGTCACACCGTGGGTGTGCCGGGCAAGTGCGTGGATCTGTACTGCTGGGGCATCACGCCCACCTCGGCCGAGGACCAGGTGCGGCTGGTGCGGGCTCTGGTGTCGGACCGGAGCCCGTTGCCCGCGAAGGATCGGCAGCAGGTGCTGCGGTTGATGGGGCGGGTGGTCGCCGGGCAGAACTGGGGGATCAGCGCCGCCGCCTGCGAGGGTGACCGCGTGGCTCTGAAGAACGGCTGGCTGAAGCGGGTCTCCACCAAGCGTTGGGCCGTGGTCACGGTCGGGCTGATCCGCGGGCACGGCAAGGGCGCCGTGGGCCACGATTATGCGGTCGCGGTGCTCAGTGAGGGCGCCGCCGAGGTGGGGCACGGCATCACGACGGTCGAGGGTGTGGCCACGCGGGTCATGCAGGCGTTCCGAACCTGCCGGGCCTGACAACTGCCCCGAACCTGCCCCTCCTGCGCACCTGTCCGGCGTGACCACCTACGGGAGACCACTGCCAGTCGCGGCCGGCGGGTGGCGCTTCTGGGCATGACGCGGCGAGCACCCCGGGCCAAGGGGATCGCCGCCGGCTCCACCGCAACTCGCCCCACACCGCCGCCGCCCCCAGCCCCTCAGGCGCTCCGACCCCGTCGACGGTCAATCACGTCAGGAAGGTGAGCCCGGGGTGACGAGGCGGTAGCCGACCCCGCGTACCGTCTGGATGAGCTGGTCGTCGTCGTCGCCGAGGCGGGCGCGCAGTCGCTTGACGTGGACCGCGATCGTGTTCGTGGACGTGCCGGCCCCCGCATGCCACACGTGCCTCATGATCTGCTCCCGCGTCACCGTGCGGTCGGCGTTGCGCATCAGGTACAGCAGCAGCTCGAACTCCCGCAGCGGCAGGTGGACGACCCGCCCGTCCACGCGTACCCGGTAGGCCCGTACGTCGAGCTCGACCGCCCCGGCGGCGAGCACGTCGCGCTGTTCGGGGGAGGCGGCGTGGATGAACGGCAGCAGCTCGGGCACCCGGTACGGCCGGGCGACGCAGGCGGCGGCCCCGGCGGCGAGCGCCTGGAGGGCCTGGTCGGCGTTGCCCTCTCCGACCCCGAGCAGGACGGGCACGGCCCGGGCGACCCGGACCGCGCGCACGAAGTCGACGGCGTTGATGACCGGCAGCGTGGCGGACACGAGCACCACGTCCGGCTGGAGCGCCCCGGCCTGCAGGAGGCCCTGGGCGCCGTCGGGCGCGCCTGTGACGGCCACGCCCTCGCGTTCGAGGGCGTCGGCGAGCTCTCCGACGACCTCCTCGTCGGGGTCGGCGATGAGCAGTACGGGCCTGGTCCGTGTGTCCCTGTGCACCGTGGATGCCGCCTGCTGGTGGGTCATCAGCCGAAGCGCCCGGTGATGTAGTCCTCGGTCGCCTTCTGCGAGGGGTTGGTGAACATCCGGGAAGTTTCGTCCATTTCCACCACCTTGCCCGGCTTGCCCTGCTCGGACAGGTTGAAGAAGGCCGTCCGGTCGCTGACCCGGGCCGCCTGCTGCATGTTGTGGGTGACGATGACGATCGTGTACTGGTCCTTGAGCTTGACCATGAGGTCCTCGATCGCCAGCGTGGAGATCGGGTCGAGCGCTGAGCACGGCTCGTCCATCAGCAGCACCTGCGGCTTGACCGCGATCGCGCGGGCGATGCACAGCCGCTGCTGCTGTCCGCCCGACAGGCCCGCGCCGGGCTTGTTGAGCCGGTCCTTGACCTCGTTCCAGAGGTTGGCGCCCTTGAGCGACTCCTCGACGACGCCGTCGGTCTCCGACTTGGAGACGCGGCCGTTGAGCCGCAGGCCCGCCGCCACGTTCTCGTAGATGGACATCGTGGGGAACGGGTTCGGACGCTGGAAGACCATGCCGATCAGCCTGCGCACCGACACCGGCTCGACGGAGGTCGCGTAGAGGTCCTCGCCGTCGAGCAGCACCTTGCCCTCCACCCGCGCGCCGGGGATGACCTCGTGCATGCGGTTGAGCGTGCGCAGGAACGTCGACTTGCCGCACCCTGACGGGCCGATGAACGCCGTGATCGAGCGCGGCTCGATCGTCATCGAGACGTCTTCGATGGCCTTGTGCGACCCGTAGTACGCGTCGAGACCGGAGACCTGGATCTGCTTGGACATTGCGCTGATACCCCCTATCGGCCCCTGGCGGGAGAGCGCCACCAGGCGATGAGGCGCGCCACCAGATTGAGCAGCATGACGATCAGGATGAGCGTGAGGGCTCCGGTCCAGGCCCGGTCGATGGCGGTGTCGTTCGGACGTGCCGCCTGGTCGAAGACATAGAGGGGGAGCCCCATCTGCGGCCCGTTGAACGGGTCGTTGTTGATGGAGTCGGTGAAGAACACGGTCAGCAGCAGCGGCGCCGTCTCGCCGGCGACGCGGGCGACGGCCAGCATGACGCCCGTGACGATGCCGGTGAACGCGGTCGGCAGCACGACCTTCACGATCGTGCGCCACTTGGCCACGCCCAGCGCGTACGAGGCCTCGCGCAGGTCGTTCGGCACGAGGCGGAGCATCTCCTCGGCCGACCTGACCACCGTCGGCATCATGAGGATCGACAGGGCGAGCGCCCCGGCCAGGCCGGAGAACGGCATGCCGAGGAACAGGACCCAGAACGCCAGGATGAACAGGCCGGTGACGACGGACGGGACGCCGGTCATGACGTCCACGAAGAAGCTGATGGCCCGGCTCAGCCGGCCGCCGTTGCCGTACTCGGTGAGGTAGATCGCCGTGAGCAGGCCGATCGGCACCGAGATGGCGGAGGCGAGCAGCACCTGCTCCAGCGTGCCGATGATCGCGTGGTACGCGCCGCCGCCGGCGTCGCGCGCGCCGATGTTGCGCATGGAGTGGGTGAGGAACTCCATGTCGAACCGGGCCAGGCCCTTGCTGATCACCAGCCAGAGCACCGAGACGAGCGGCACGACGGCCAGGGCGAACGCCAGATAGACCAGCCCCTGCGCCAGGCGGTCCTTGACGCGGCGGCCGGTCGAGATGTGCTGGACGGTGGTCATGCGCCGCTCCTCGCGTATTCCTTGCGGCGGTTGATGATCATGCGGGCGGCCGTGTTGACGAGCAGCGTGATGACGAACAGCACCAGGCCGGAGGCGATCAACGCGCCGCGGCCGATCGGGGTGGCCTCGCCGAAGCCGTTGGCGATGTTGGCCGCGATGCTGTTGCCGTGCGGGGTGAGGATCTCGAACGTGATGTCGAACGTGGCGGGGAAGATGAGCGCGACCGCGATCGTCTCGCCCATGGCCCGGCCGAGGCCGAGCATCGAGGCGCTGACCACGCCGGGGCGGCCGAACGGCAGGACCGCCATCCGGATCATCTCCCAGCGGGTGGCCCCGAGGGCCAGCGCGGCCTCCTCGTTCATCTTCGGGGTCTGGAGGAAGACTTCGCGGGAGATCGCGGCGATGATCGGCAGGATCATGATGGCCAGCACGACACCGCCGGCCAGCATGGTCTTGCCGCCGATCGCGCCCTCGCCGGAGAACAGCGGGAACCAGCCGAGGTGCGCGTTCAGCCACTCCGAAGGCGTCTTGAGCAGCGGCACCAGGAACGTCACGCCCCACAGGCCGTAGACGACGCTGGGGACGGCGGCGAGCAGGTCGACCAGGTAGCCGAGCGGCCCGGCCAGGCGGCGGGGGGCGTAGTGGGAGATGAACAGCGCCACGCCCATGGCCACCGGGGTGGCGATGACCAGCGCGATGGCGGAGCTGAGGACGGTGCCGAAGGCCAGGGCGGCGATGCCGAAGACCTGGCTGCCGTTCGGTTCCCAGGTCAGGTCGGTGAAGAAGCCGCCCTTGTTGGCCCGCAGCGCGGGAACCGCCTCGCTGATGAGGAACACGGCGATGGCGGCCATGATCCCGAGCAGGAGGATGCCCGCGCCGGTGGCTGCGTAGCGGAAGGGCGTCTCACCGTGGCTGCGCCGCGAGGCGGGCCGGCCCGTGGCCGGCCCGCCCCCGCGGGTACGGACGTCAGTCGTCATCGGCGATCAGGAGATGGCCTCGACGGCGGAACGGACCTTGGTCAGCAGCTCGCCCGACAGGGGAGCGTAACCGAGGTCCTTCAGCGCGGTCTGGCCCTCGTCGCTGGCGGTGTAGGTGAGGAAGGACTTGACCAGCTTGGCCTCCTCGGGGGCCAGGCCCTTCTCACAGGTGATCTCGTACGTCACGAGGACGATGGGGTAGGCGCCCGCCGTCTTGGTGCCGTAGTCGATCTTCAGCTTGAGGTCGTTGCCGGTGCCCTCGACGGTGGCGGTCTCGACGGTCTTGGCCGCGCTCTCGGCGGTCAGCTCGACGAACTCGCCCGTGCCGTTGGCGACCTTGGCCTTCTGGAGCTGGGAGTTCTCGGCGAAGGACAGCTCGACGTAGCTGATGGCGCCCTCGGTGCCCTTGACCGAGGAGGCGATGCCGTCGGAGCCCTTGGCACCCTGGCCCTTGGCCTCGGCGGGCCAGGCCTTGGCCGGCTCGTACGGCCACTCGGCGGTGGCCTTGAGGAACTTGGTGAAGTTGTCGCTGGTGCCGGACTCGTCGGCCCGGTGGAAGGCCTGGATCGGGGTGGCGGGCAGCTTCGCCTGCGGGTTGTCGGCCTTGATGGCCGCGTCGTCCCACTTGGTGATCTTGCCGCTGAAGATGGCGCCGATCGTCTTGGGAGAAAGCTGCAGGCCGTCCACGCCCGGGAGGTTGTAGACGACGGCGACCGGGCCGGTGACCATCGGGATGTTGATGGCCTTGCCGGTCTTGCAGCGGGCGTCGGCCTGCGCCGGCTCGCCCTTGTCCTCCTTGAGGGCCGAGTCGGAACCCGCGAAGGCGACCGTGCCCTGGATGAACGCCTGCACGCCCGCGCCCGAGCCGCTCGGCTGGTAGTTCACGCTGACGCCGGAGTTCTTGGACTGGAAGTCCTTCTTCCACTGGTCGATCGCGTTGGCCTGGGCCGAGGAACCGGCGGCGTTGATGGTGCCGCTCAGCCCGCCTTCGGCGGCGCCGGTGGCCGCGGCGGAGCTCGTGCCCGCGTTGCTGCCCGAGCTGTTGTTGTCTGTGCCGCACGCAGCGAGCGAGAGCGCGCCGACTACGGCGACGGCGGCGAGCCGGCCTGCATACTTCACGGTTGGGTTCCTCCCACTTGGTCCTTAGTCGCCCTTGAAGTTATGCAGGCAAAGTGACTCGGAACCCCTGACGAGGGTGAACGTTCGGTGAACGGGCCCGGTCGCCCTCATGATGGGGTTTATGACGTATCGCGTATGCCTCGTGTGCATGGGGAACATCTGCCGGTCACCCATGGCGGAGGTCGTCCTCCGTCGCGTGCTGGAGGACCATGGGCTGGCCCGGCGGGTGACCGTGGAGAGCGCGGGCACGGGCGGCTGGCACGCCGGCGACCCGATGGACGACCGCGCCCTGCGCACGCTGTCCGACCACGGGTACGACGGCGCGGCGCACCGCGCCCGGCAGTTCACCCGCGACTGGTTCGACCGCTACGACCTGGTCCTCGCCATGGACCGCGACAACCTGGCCGTCCTGCGCGGGATGGCGCCGGACGGCGTCGAGGTGAGCCTGTTCCGCTCGTTCGACCCGGCGGCGCCCGAGGGGGCCGAGGTGCCCGACCCGTACTACGGCGGCCCCGAGGGTTTCGAGGAGGTGCTGGAGCTCGTCGAGGCGGCGGCCGAGGGCGTGGCGAAGCACATCACCGATGAGATCGGCTGAGGACCTCGGCGCCTCGCACGGCTGGCGGCTGCGGCGGGGCGTACTGGACGACGGGCGGCAGGTCTTCGCCAAGGAGGGGGCCGCCTCGCCGGTGTTCGCCTCGGAGGCGGCGGGACTGCGGTGGCTGGGCGATGTGATCGCCGTCCCCGAGGTCGTCGAGGTGGCCGAGGACCGGCTGGTGCTGTCGTGGGTGGACACGGAACCGCCCGCCCCGGCCGCCGCCGAGCGGTTCGGACGGGAGCTCGCGCGCATGCACGCCGCCGGGGCGCCCGCCTTCGGCGCGCCCTGGCCGGGCTTCATCGCGGACCTGCCGATGGACAACTCGCCCGCCGACGACTGGCCGTCGTTCTACGCCACCCGCCGCGTGCTGCCCTTCGTACGGCGGGCCGGCCTGCCCGCGGAGGACGTACGGCTGATCGAGCAGGCCGTGGAGCGCTTCCCGCAGGCAGCCGGGCCGCCGGAGCCGCCGGCCCGCATCCACGGCGACCTGTGGAGCGGCAACGTGCTGTGGTCCGGCGGCACCGGGGTGCTCGTCGACCCGGCGGCGCACGGCGGGCACAGGGAGACGGACCTGGCCATGCTGGCGCTGTTCGGCGTGCCGTACGAGGACCGGATCCTCGCGGCGTACCAGGAGGAGAGCCCGCTGGCGGACGGCTGGCGGGATCGGGTGCCGCTGCACCAGCTCCACCCGCTGCTGGTCCACGTGGTCCTGTTCGGGGGGTCGTACCGGGACAGCCTCATGCGAGCGGTGGCCCGAGTGGCGGCCCTCGGCCGGTGAACGGTCAGGTGCGCGGCTCGCGGCCCTCGTTCAGGCGCTTGAGGACCTCGTCGTGCAGGAGGCCGTTGGTGCAGACCATGCTGCCGCCCTCCAGGCTCGCCACGCCCTCGACGTCGGTCCAGACGCCGCCGGCCTCCTCGACGATCACCGTGAGGGCCGCCATGTCCCAGGGCGACAGCTCCGGCTCGGCCGAGATGTCGACCGAGCCCTCGGCGACCATCATGTGCGACCAGAAGTCGCCGTAGGCGCGGGTGCGCCAGCAGGCGCGGCCGAGGTCGAGGAACGGGCCGAGGCGGCCGGTCTCCTCCCAGCCGCCGAAGCTGGAGTAGGAGAACGACGCGTCGCCCAGGTCGGCGACCTGCGAGACCTGCATGCGGGTGGCCCTGGCCAGGCTCTTGCCGGTCCACGCGCCGCCCTCGGTGGCGGCCCACCAACGGCGGCCGAGCGCCGGGGCCGACACCAGGCCGACGACGACCTTGCCGTACTCCATCAGCGCGATCAGCGTCGCCCACACGGGCACGCCGCGTACGTAGTTCTTCGTGCCGTCGATGGGATCGACGATCCAGGACCGGGCGCCCCAGCCGGTCCGGCCGAACTCCTCGCCCACGACCGCGTCGCGCGGGCGCGCGCGGCGCAGCGTGCCGCGGATGATCTCCTCGACCGCCCGGTCCGCGTCGCTGACCGGGGTGAGGTCCGGCTTGGTCTCGACCTTGAGGTCCACGGCCTTGAACCGGCGCATGGTCAGGTCGTCCGCGGCGTCCGCCATGACGTGCGCCAGACGCAGATCGTCGTTGTAACCCTGCACGGTCAGCCACGCTACCGTGCCGGGCGGCCCGCGCATCAGGGGCCCGCCTCGCCTTTCCCGACGCCGGTGGCGACGGGGGCTTGACGCTCGCGCAGCCGGGGAGGAGCCGCCGCCGAGGTCAGGAGGCCGGTTGGTCGTCCGGGGCGCCGTCGCGGCTGGACAGCAGGCGGCGCAGCGACTCCAGCCGGACCGGGTCGGCGTGCCCCGCCGCCACCCACGCGTCCAGGGCACACCCCTCGCCCAGGTGGGTACAGCCCTTGGGGCAGCCGACCGTGCCCTCCACCAGGTCAGGGAAGCCCGCGAGCACCGTCTCGACCGACACGTGGGCCAGGCCGAAGCTGCGCACCCCGGGCGTGTCGATGATCCAGCCGCCCTCCGGCAGCTCCAGGGCCACGGCCGACGTCGAGGTGTGGCGTCCCCGGCCGGTCACCGCGTTGACCTGGGACACCGCCCGGTTGGCGTCGGGCACGAGCGCGTTGACCAGCGTCGACTTGCCCACCCCCGAGTGGCCTACGAGCACGCTGATGCGGCCCGCCAGGTGCTCGCGCAGCTCGTCCAGCGAGCCGCCCTTGCGCACCACGACGTGCGGCACGCCGAGCGGCTGGTAGAGGCCGACCAGGTCGTCGGGCGGCGCGAGGTCGGACTTGGTGAGGCACAGCAGCGGGTCGATCTCGGCGTCGAACGCGGCGACCAGGATCCGGTCGATCATGCGGGGCCGCGGCGGCGGGTCGGCCAGCGCGGTGACGATGACGAGCTGGTCGGCGTTGGCCACGACCGGCCGCTCGATGCCGTCGGTGTCGTCGGTGTCGTCGGCCGAGCGCCGCAGCATCGAGGTGCGCGGCTCCACCCGGACGACCCGGGCCAGCGCGTCGGGCCGGCCGGACACGTCGCCGACCAGCGCCACCCGGTCGCCCACCACGATGCCCTTGCGGCCCAGCTCCCGGGCCTTCATCGCGACGACCAGGTGGGAGCGCGGGCGCCCGGCGCGCTTGGCGGCCGAGCCCTTGGGCCGCTCCGCCTCCACCAGCGTGGTGTAGCGGCCCCGGTCGACCGCCACCACGAACCCCTCGACGGCGTCCTCGTGCGCAGGCCGGATGCGGGTCCGCGGCCGCGAGCCCTTGCCCGGCCTGACCCTTACGTCGTCCTCGTCGTACTCCCGCTTCCTCAGCGGTCTTCACCCCTGTGATCGCTCTGATACGGCCTCAGCACCCCGGACGGCTCCGTCCGCCTCGGCGCCTGCACCTGCTCCGTCGGCCCCGGTGCCTGCACCTGCTCCGTCCGCCTCGGCGCCTGCACCTGCTCCGTCAGCTTCGGCGCCCGCGCCTGCTCCTTCCACCGCGGCGGCCGCGCTTGCTTCGTCGGCCCCGGCGGCCGCGACGGCTTGGGGGCGCTCATCGCCTGCCCAGCATCGACGCCCACATGTCCGTGAACTCCGGGAGGGTCTTACCCGTCGTCGCGATGTTCTCCACCTCGACACCCGGGACGGCGAGCCCGATCACCGCGCCGGCGGTGGCCATGCGGTGGTCGTCGTAGCTGTGGAAGACGCCGCCGCGCAGCGGGCGCGGACGAATGACCAGGCCGTCGTCGGTCTCCTCGACGTCGCCGCCCAGCCGGTTGATCTCGGTGGCGAGCGCCACGAGCCGGTCGGTCTCGTGGCCCCGCAGATGGGCGACGCCGCGCACGCGGCTCGGGGAGGAGGCCAGCGCGGCCAGGGCGGCGATCGTGGGCGTCAGCTCGCCCACCTCGCGCAGGTTGGCGTCGATGCCGTCGATCCGGCCCGATCCGGTGACCGTCAGATCGCCGTCCTCGCTCAGGCGGACGGTGGCGCCCATGCCGGTGAGCAGGCCGCGCAGCGCGTCGCCCGGCTGGGTCGTGCGGGCCGGCCAGCCGGAGATCGTGACCGTGCCGCCGGTGACCATGGCCGCCGCCAGGAACGGCGCCGCGTTGGACAGGTCGGGCTCGACCGTCAGGTCACGCGGCGTGATGGGGCCGGGCTCCACGCGCCACACGTCGCGCTCGGAGTCGTCGACCCGCACGCCCACCTCGCGCAGCATCTGGACGGTCATGTCGATGTGCGGCTGCGACGGCACCGGCGGGCCGGCGTGGCGGATCGTCACGCCCTTCTCGAAGCGCGCCGCCGTGAGCAGCAGCCCCGAGACGAACTGGGAGGAGGCCGACGCGTCGATCGTCACCTCGCCGCCCGCGATGGGCCCGCTGACGGTGAACGGCAGCGCGTCGCCCTCCACGCGGGCGCCCAGGGCGCGCAGCGCGTCGAGGATCGGGCCCATGGGACGCTTGCGGGCGTGCGGGTCACCGTCGAACGAGACGGGGCCGTCGGCCAGCGCGGCCACCGGCGGGACGAACCGCATGACCGTGCCGGCCAGGCCGGCGTCGACGTGCGCGCCGCCGCGCACCGGGCCGGGCGTCACCCGCCAGTCGACCGAGGCCGAGGTCTCGGCCACCGGCTCCAGCGTCGCGCCGAGGGCGCGCAGGGCCGTGGCCATGAGGTCGGCGTCGCGGCTGCGCAGCGCCCGGCGCACGGTGCCCGGCCCGTCGGCGAGGGCGGCGAGCACGAGGGCGCGGTTGGTGACCGACTTGGAGCCGGGCAGCTCGACGGACGCGGTCACGGGGCCGGTGGCGGCGGGAGCGGGCCAGTGCTGAGCGGGCATGGGCCAAGACTATCGGGCCAGGGCCGGACCGACCGTCGTCCCCGTCGAGACCCTGTGGACGAACGCCGCCCGACGGATCGGCCTGTGGACGAACGCCGGTCGCCGCGTGTGGACACGCGGGCGGAGGCCGTACGTGGCAATGTGGGGGCATGTGCGGTAGATACGCGTCGGCGCGCAAGAAGCACGAGCTGCTGGAGGAGTTCCAGGTCGAGCTCGACGGCGATCCCGAGCAGGAGCTGGGCCCCGACTACAACGTCGCGCCCACCAAGAACGTCTACGCCGTGCTGAGCCGGGTGCCCAAGGAGGCCGAGCGGGCGGTGCGGCAGCTCAGGGTCGTGCGATGGGGCCTGGTGCCCGCCTGGGCCAAGGACCCGTCCATCGGCTCGCGCATGATCAACGCCCGGGCCGAGACCCTGGCGGAGAAGCCGTCGTTCCGGCAGGCGTTCGCCAAGCGCAGGTGCCTGCTGCCCGCAGACGGCTACTTCGAGTGGATGCCGGTCGAGGGCGACGACGGCAAGAAGCGCAAGCAGCCGTACTTCATCCGTCCCGACGACGGCGGGCTGCTCGCGATGGCAGGTCTGTACGAGTTCTGGAAGGACCCCTCGCGCGAGGACGACGACCCCCTCAAGTGGCTCGTCACCTGCACGGTCATCACCACGGACGCCGAGGACGAGCTCGGCCGCATCCACGACAGGATGCCCATGATGGTCGAGCCCGACCGCTGGGCCGAGTGGCTCGACCCCAAGCTCACCGACACGGAGACCGTCTCCGGGCTGCTGGTGCCCGCCACCCCGGGCCGGCTCGCCGCGGTCCCCGTCTCCACCGCCGTCAACAACGTCCGCAACAACGGCCCGGAGCTCGTCGAACCGCTCCCTCCCGAAGAGGCGCCCGCGCTCTTCTGAAGGTGTAAAAGGACGGCCAAGTGGGCATTCGGTGAGGAAAGCGGTGCATTCGCTTACGAGGAGTCACCGCCACCACATTGCCCCCCATGCGCCGCGCGGGACAACCGGGGAGTCCCGCCGCGGGTTGCCGTCATTCACCCGGAGGTGCGGATCCGTGGAGGACACGTCCGCTCGCCAGAGGCTGCAGAAGATGCTCGCCGACCTCGACCGCTCGATCGGGGTATTACGGGGAGACCCCGCCGCCGTCAACGACCGCTCGCCGGCCGACGCCGGGTCCGACCTCAGCGACGCCGACCGCGCCCAGGCCATGCTGACCGTCGCGACGACGCAGCGGCGGGCCGTGCTGGACGCGCTCAAGCGCCTCGACGACGGCACCTACGGCAGGTGCGTCGACTGTGCCAAGCCGGTGCCGGAGGGCCGCCTGGAGGCCCGCCCCGAGGCGGCCCGGTGCGTGCAGTGCCAGGGCAAGCGGGAACGCCGTCGCTGACGAGCGGCGCACACAGACCGGCACAGGCAGCCAGCACAGACAGGCACAGGCCGCACAGACCGGTGCCGGGTGTCAGGGCTTGCGGGCGCTGGCCACCAGGTGGATGCCGACCGTGTCGTCGTCGTCGAAATGCGTCTCCAGCTCCGTGCGCACCAGCCAGTTCATCGCCCTGGTGCCGGAGCCGAGGACGTGGTCGACCGTCGAGGGCGACAACACCGTGCGCGGGCGCACCCACTCGACCTCCAGGCCCGCGCCCATCAGCAGCTCGCGCAGCTGGGAGCCGCTGAAGCAGCGCGTGATGCTGCCGTCGGGCCAGGGCACCAGCATGACCTCGCCGGTCTGGCGCAGGTGCTGCCACTGCCCCTGCTCGGCCAGGATCGCCATGCCGAGCACCAGCGAGTCGACGCAGACCAGCGCGCGCCCGCCCGGCTTCAGCACCCGTGTCACGTCGCTCATCGCCGACTCGGCCATCAGCTCGATCGACATGGCCCGCTCCTCGGCGACCACCGCGTCGACGCTCGCGTCGGGCAGGAACGACAGGTCGTCGGCGCGGACCTGGCGCACCTCGCCGCCGTCATGGCCGGGGGAGTCGGCCTCGCGCAGCCACGGCGGGCCGTCCACGGGCCGCAGCCTGGACTGGGCGTCGGCCACGCGCCGGAAGTCGAGCACCTCGACCACGCGGTGCCCCGCCCTCGACAGCTGGCCGGACCAGCGTCCACGCCCGCCGGACAGGTCGAGCACCACGGAAGGCTCGGCGGGTAGCCACCGGCTCAACTGCTCGGCCACGACGGCACGGTAGAAGGTCCAGTACGGTCCGAGCGTCCCTGAGCCGTTCAGTTCCTCGGCCGGAATGGGCAGCACACGCGACTCCTGGGTTCCGGAAAATGGCTACCAGCCGGTACGTATGGTTTTCCCCGCACCGGGTCGTTCGTCACCTTCCATCTTGCGGGAACAGACGCGGGCACGGGCGTGTTGCGACGAGCATGCTCGCTGTTGTCGATGGACGCGACCGTCTCGGCGCTCGTTGGCTCGTACCTCGCTCTCTCCCGCCGAGCTCTGCCTCGCTGGGCCCTGCCACTCGGAAGGTGGACCCGATCCCCGGTGACCGGGCGCCACTTGACGAGCGGGTATTCTCCCCTGAGTACGGTGTCCCGGCACAACCGGCCACCGGTGATCTTAGGGGGGTGGGCCTGGTGCCCGCGACAGGCGCGGAGACTCTCGAACAGCGGAGCGAGCGGTTCGAGCGCGAAGCGATGCCCTATCTCGAGCAGCTCTACTCCGCGGCGCTCCGGATGACCCGCAACCCGTCCGACGCCGAGGACCTGCTCCAGGAGACCTTCGCCAAGGCGTTCGCGTCCTTCCACCAGTTCCAGGAGGGCACGAACCTCAAGGCCTGGCTGTACCGGATCCTGACGAACACCTTCATCAACAGCTACCGCAAGAAGCAGCGCGAGCCGAAGCAGTCGGGCACCGAGGAGATCGAGGACTGGCAGCTGGCCCGCGCGGAGTCGCACTCGTCGAGCGGTCTGAAGTCCGCCGAGGTGGAGGCGCTGGAGCACCTGCCCGACGGCGACATCAAGGAGGCGCTCGCGGCGCTTCCCGAGGAGTTCAGGATCGCCGTCTACCTCGCCGACGTCGAGGGCTTTCCGTACAAGGAGATCGCCGACATCATGGGCACTCCGATCGGCACCGTCATGTCGCGGCTCCACCGCGGCCGCAGGCAGCTGCGGACGCACCTGGAGGACTACGCCCGCGAGCGCGGCCTCGTCCCCGCGGAGGGTTCCAAATGAGCTGTGGAAACCCGCACGAGACCGACTGTCGTGAGGTGCTCGACAAGGTCTACGCCTACCTCGACGGCGAGCTCGCCGAGGGCGACTGCGTCGACATCCGGGTGCACCTCGACGAGTGCGGGCCGTGCCTGCAGGAGTACGACCTCGACAAGGTCGTCAAGCAGCTCGTCGCCAAGCACTGCGGGTGCGACCCGCTGCCCGGCGACCTCCGGTCCAAGGTGCTGGCGCGCATCGCACAGGTGAGAGCCGACCTGTCCGACTAGGATTCCCCCATGCGCGTGCTCGTCACCGGGGGTGCCGGCTTCATCGGATCCAACCTCGTCGACCGGTTGCTGGCCGACGGCCACGAGGTCGTCGCCGTGGACGACCTGTCGTCCGGTGACCGCGACAACCTCGCGGGCGCCCTGGGCGGTGACCGGTTCCGGCTCCACGTTCTCGACGTGCGCGATCCCGCGCTGGCCGAGCTGACCGCCGAGGCCAGGCCCGAGGTGGTCTGCCACCTGGCCGCGCAGATCAGTGTGCGCCGCAGCGTGGCCGACCCCGTCCACGACGCCATGGTCAACGTCGTCGGCACCGCGTCGGTGCTCGCCGCCGCCCACGCGGGCGGCGCGCGCAAGGTGGTCTTCGCCTCCTCCGTCGCCGTCTACGGCCGTCCCGGCACGATCCCGGTGCCCGGCGACGCGCCGGCCGACCCGCGCTCGCCGTACGCGGCCTCCAAGCTCAGCGGCGAGACCTACCTCGCCACCTTCCGCGCCCTGCACGGCATCGAGTACACGACCCTCGTGCTGTCCAACGTGTACGGCCCGCGCCAGTCGCCCGAGGGCGAGGCCGGGGTGGTCGCCATCTTCACCGACGGCCTGCTCAGCGGCGTCCCCACGGTCGTCTACGGCGACGGCACGCAGACCCGCGACTACGTGTACGTCGACGACGTGGTCGACGGGTTCGTCCGGGCGTGCGGCCAGGCCGGCGACGGCCGCCGGTTCAACCTCGGCACCGGCATCCAGACGACCGACCGCAGGCTCCACGCCCTGATCGCCGACGCCGCGGGCCGCCCCGACAAGCCGGGGTTCGCGCCGCCCCGCCAGGGCGACCTGCCCGCCATGGCGGTCGATCCCGTGCCCGCCTACGACGGCCTCGGCTGGGAGCCGCGCACCGACCTCGCCACCGGGCTGAAGAACACGGTCGAGTGGGCCAGGAGTCGCCGGGGGTAGCCGGTTGATTACGCTTTGCTTGCGATTCGTGACTCGGCGGGTGCGGTGACCCCGTCTTCTGTACCGTGAGCCCCAGGACCTCAAGGGGGAGGACGCGGATGTCGAAGCCATGGATTGCCCGCCTGATCACGGGCATCTCGTTGATCGCACCGGTGGCGCTGCTGATCGCGGGCGGGGGCCTTTTCCCGCCCGGGGTCTCGTGGACCTGATCCGGCCGTGAGGGGCCGCTATGCGTGATCTGTCGTGGCCTGCGAGGGTCTACCTCGTCGCCGTCATCGCCGTCGCGGCAGGGGTCATCGCCCACAGCCTGACCGTCATCGGGCAGTCGATGACCCCCGGGCACCTGGGAGCCGAGGGGCTGGGCACGCTGCTCGTGCTCGCGCTGCTGTTCCTCGTGTGCGAGTCGATGCCGACGCTGCTCAACGTGGAGCAGTTCGCGGTGTCGGTCAGCTTCTCGGCGGCGCTGGCGGCCGTGGTGCTGATCGGGCCCGACGGCACGGCGCTCGTGGGGTTCACCGCGGTGTTCAGCGTGCGCCCCGGGCTGCCGCTGGTCAAGCGGCTCTTCAACGGCGCGCAGTTCGCCATCTGCGGTCACGCGGCCGGCTGGGTGTACGAGCGGCTGGGGGGCCGGATCGGGGTGCCGGAGGTGCACGCCTTCGACGACCTGATCGGCCCCTACATGGCGGCCACGGCCGTCTTCGTGCCGCTGAACATCGTGCTCACGCTCACGATGATCCGCCTGGCGACCGGAGTGCGGGCCATGGAGGTCCCGATGCGGGGCCTGGCCCAGTTCCTGCTGTCGTACCTCGGCTACGCCACGTTCGGACTGCTCGTGGCGGGGCTGTGGGCCACCGTGCAGTCGATCTCGGCGGTGCTGGTGCTGCTGCCGCTGTTCGTCGCGCGCTGGGCGTTCGGCCAGTACCACGCGCAGCAGCGCTCGTACGACGCCACCATCGCGGCCCTGTGCCAGGCCGTGGAGACCAAGGACTACTACACCCGGGGACACTGCACCCGCGTGTCGGCCGCGTCCAGCATGATCGCCCAGGAGATCGGCATGGGGCAGGAGCGGCTGCGGGCCATCCGCTACGCGGGCATGCTGCACGACGTGGGCAAGCTGGGCGTGCCCACCAAGGTGCTGCAGAAGGAGGGGCCGCTGACCGAGGAGGAGTTCGCCGCGATCCAGCTCCACCCGATGCGCGGGCTGGAGATCGTGCGCGGCATCGACTTCCTCGACGAGGCGTACGCCGGGATCATGCACCATCACGAGCGCCATGACGGCAGGGGCTACCCGATGGGGCTGGCCGGCGACGAGATCCCGGAGTTCGCCCGGATCATCGCGGTGGCCGACGCGTTCGACTCGATGACCTCCGACCGCTCCTACCGGGGCGCGCGGCCGGTCGAGGTGGCCGTGCAGGAGCTGCGCAAGAACTCCGGCACCCAGTTCGACCCCGTCATGGTCACCGCCTTCGTCAAGGCGCTCGAGGACCGGCCGTGGGAGCCGCCCCGCCGGGTCGAGCCGCCGCCCCCCGAGGCCGACGAGGCGCCGGTCAAGGACCACGACGACCCCACGATGCCCATCGAAGTGGTGAGCGGGCCTTGAGCCGGGCCTTCCAGGGCCTGGACTCCGGTCAGCTCCTGCTGATCTGCGCGGCCGGGCTGGTCGCCGTCGCCGGGGTCGCGCACACGGCCGCGACCGGGCTCGACCATCCCGAGATCGCGGTCGGTTTCGGCGCGCTCATCGCGGTGGGGGAGCTGGCCCGGCTCACGATGCCGGGCAACAGGGAGGTCGCGCCGATCGGGGCCGCCGCCGCCCTGGGCTACACGCTGCTGCTCGACCTGAGCCAGGACCAGCTCCGCCACTCGGCGCTCCAGGTCGTGGCGGTGATCGCCGTCGGGATGATCGCCGGCGCGCTGCCGCACCTCGCGGTCGGCCGCCCGCCGCGGCTCGACGCGATGGCCCGGCGGCTGCTCACCGGCGCGCTGCTCGCCTTCGCGTTCCGGCCGCTGGCCGACCCGCTGTTCAAGCTCACCCAGGGGCCCGCCCCGACGTGGTGGCCGGCGCTGGCCGTGATGGTCGTGCTCATCGCCGTCACCCTGCTCGTGGACGTGCTGATCGCCGCGCTGCTGCGGGCCGAGCAGGTGCGCACCGCCTTCCGCGTGGCGGTGCGCGACGAGCTGAACATGGCGTTCCCGCTGGGCGCCGCCGTGGCCGCCTCCGGCGTGCTGCTCGCCCTGGCCACGCACAGCATGGACCTCGTCGCCCTGCTGGTGTTCGCCGCGCCGCTGCTGGTCACGCAGGTGGCCTTCCGCAAGTACGCGGGCATCCGCGCCACCTACCTGCAGACCGTACGGGCGCTGTCGCGCGTCACCGAGGTCGGCGGGTACGTCGAGCCGGGCCACTCGCGCCGGGTGAGCCGCCTGGCCGTGGCCATCGGCCGGGAGCTGGGGATGGCCGAGCCGGAGCTGCTGGAGCTGGAGTACGCCGCGCTCATGCACGACATCGGCCAGCTCTCGCTGCGCGACCCCATCCCGGGCGGTGCGACCGTGCTCGCCGACCCTGAGCAGGCGCGCCGCATCGCGGAGCTGGGCGCCGAGGTCATCAAGCAGACGGGCGTGCTGGACCGGGTGGCCGACGTGGTGCGCCGCCAGTGCGACTCCATCGGCGACGACCCGCCGCTGTCCAGCCGCATCATCAAGGTGGCCAACGCCTACGACGACCTGGTGGGCGGCTCCACCGACCGTGACCGGGCGGGGGCGGCGCTCGAACGCATCCGCCTGGCGGCCGGCTCGGCCTACGACCCGGCCGCCATCGAGGCGCTGTCGCGCGTCATCGACCGCCTGGCCGCCGTCCACCGCCTCTGAGACGTTCCAGCCGCCCCGGGAGGCGGTCGATCGCCGGCTTCACCGTCGAGGGGCGGGCGCGCATGCCATCCTTGGATTCCGTTTGGAAGAGGGGAGTCCCGGTGGCTGAGGTACGCGCCGAGATGGTGGCGAACGTGTGGCAGGTCGTCGTCAGCGAGGGCGACACGGTGTCCGACGGCGACACCCTGGTCATCCTCGAGTCGATGAAGATGGAGATCCCGGTCATCAGCGAGGACGACGGCGTGGTGACGCAGCTCAAGGTGAACGAGGGCGACGTGATCCAGGAGGGCGACCTGATCGCCGTCATCGAGTAGTCGCGCGCTCGACGAACCGGGCCCGGTCCACCACCACGCGCTCGATCGTGCCGCGGCCGACCACCGTGGTCCTGTCGTGCGCCTCGAAGGCGAAGACCAGCCGCTTGCCGTCGACCTCGGTGAGCTCGGCGGTGAACTGGACGTGGGTGCCCCGCGGGCTCGCCGCCAGGTGCTCCAGCTCGACCCGGGTGCCGACCGTGGTCTGGCCGGGCTCCAGGTGGGGACGCACGGCCTGGACGGTGGCCATCTCGGCGAAGGCGAGCAGCCGGGGCGTGGCGAGCACCGGGACGTCGCCGCTGCCGACCTTCTGCGCCGTATCCTCACGCTCGACCATGATGAGCAGCTGGGAGCGGAGACCGGGAGCGAGCGTCATGACGTCAGCGTACTGTGATCACTGTGGCGGGCCCGCGCGCGAGGGTGATCACGCGCGATGCGCCGCCGCGCGCGAGCTGGAGCCCCCGCGTTACTGCGGAACCTGCCGCCGCCGGCTGGTGGTGCAGGTGAGGCCGACCGGATGGACGGCCCGGTGCTCCGAACACGGCATGCTGATCTCATGAATCCCCGGACAAGTACGGCCGCCAGGCCGCAGGATAGGGTTTGTACGGCTTGTGTCATTTAAGTGGCGTGTGGGATTTCTGAGTCGTACACTCTCGGAATTCCGTGACCTCTGTGTTATCTCACCGCGACACAAGTCCGCTTTGTTGGAGAGCCCCGGGGTGGGAGAGGTCGCAGAGACAGAGGGGTACGGGGGAAGTCATGGTGGCCCAAGGGACGACGCTGGCGGGGCGGTATCGCCTGGATACCCGCATCGGCGCCGGCGGCATGGGCGAGGTGTGGCGGGGCGAGGACGTCGTGCTGGCCCGCACCGTCGCCGTCAAGGTGCTGCTCCCCGGCCGCATGGACGATCCAGGCTTCGTCGCCCGCTTCCAGGGGGAGGCGCGGGCGATGGCCACGATCAACCACTCGGGCGTGGTCGACGTCTACGACTACGGCGTCAGTGGCGACACCGTCTACCTCGTGATGAAGTTCGTGGACGGCGAGCCCCTCGACCGGCTGCTGGCCCGGCTGGGCCGGATACCGCCCCAGGCCGCGATGGAGCTCATCGCGCAGGCCGCGGCCGCCCTGCAGGCCGTGCACGAGCAGGGCATCGTGCACCGCGACGTCAAGCCCGGCAACCTGCTCGTGCAGCGCGACGGCACGCTGGTGCTCACCGACTTCGGCATCGCCCGCTCCGACCTCGCCAACCGCCTCACCGACGCGGGCATGGTGCTCGGCACCGCCGCCTACTGCGCTCCTGAGCAGGCCGAGGGCGCCCCTGTGACACCGGCCGTCGACATCTACGCGCTCGGCGTGGTCGCCTACGAGTGCCTGGCCGGGCAGCGCCCGTTCGACGGTGACAGCGCGGTCACCATCGCGCTCAAGCACATCCGCGAGGCGCCGCCCCAGCTGCCCGCCGACATCCCGCCGGCGGTACGGGCGCTGGTGGAACGTGCCCTGTCCAAGGACCCGGCCCGGCGTTTCCCGTCGGCCAAGGCCATGAGCGAGACGGCCCGCCAGATCGCGGCCGGGCAGACGCCCCTGTCCGCCCCGATGCCGCACGCCACCGGGGCCACGATGGCCGCGCCGGGCCAGCCGGGCGCGCCCGCGAACGGCGGTCACCTCACCGGGGCCCACCCCCATGACGCGTACCAGACGGGCGCCCACCAGGGCGGCCACCAGACGGCGCAGCAGGGGGGCTACCAGACCGGAGCCCACCAGCAGAGCGGCTACCAGACCGGGGCTCACCAGACAGGCCATCAGACGGGCCCGCAGGCCGGCTACCAGACGGGCGCGCACCAGGCCGAGGGATACCCGCAGACGGGCTCACACCAGGCGGCCGGCGGCCGGCCGGGCGACGGTCAGCGGACGGGCGCCTTCCCGGCCTCCGAGGACGCCACGACCATGGCCGGACCGAGGCAGGGAGGCAGGCGCGGCGGCAAGGGTCCGCGCAGGGGCGGCCTGATCGCGGGCATAGCGGCCGCGGTGGTGCTCGGCGTGGGCGCCGGCGCGGTCGCCCTGACGGGGATCGAAACCGAGGACCCCCCGGTCCCCACGGTCACCACGACCGACGCCGGCTCCGACACCTCCGAGACGCCCAAGCCGCCCAAGACCAAGTCCAGGAGCCCCAAGCCCACGCACACGACCGAGCAGCCCGTCGCGAGGCCCACCGAGACCGAGGAGGAGCCCGCGACCGAGAAGCCCACCCGGGAGCCCAGCAAGTCGCCGTCGCCCACGCCGTCGGTCACGAAGTCGCCCTCGGCCACGCCCACCCCGACGGTGCCCAAGGTGCGGGTGCCGGCCGTGGTGGAGATGCCCTATCTCCAGGCGAGGACGGCCATCCAGAACGCCGGGTTGGTCGTCAAATACGACGACCAGACCCGGGGCGCGGTGCCGCTGGCGTGCCTCAGGGTCGGCGAGTCGATCCCGGAGGCCGGCACGACGCTTCCCGCGAAGAAGGCCGTCACGCTGGTCCTCATCGAGGGCGGCACCTGCCCCACCGGCAGCGCCACGCCAACCGCCACCGGGGCGCCGTTGAAGCAGTAGCGGGCCTCACACCCCGGTCGTGCTGCGCGGGTAGGCGATCTGCGGGTCGGTGGCGATGTTCACCATGTACGGCACGCCGGAGTCGAACGCGCGGCGCAGCGCGGGCCCGATCTCCGAGGGCCTGGTGACCAGCTCGCCGCCGCCGCCGAGCGCCGTGACCACCTGGTCGTAGCGGCAGTTCGGCTGGAGCTCGGCCGCCACGTCGTAGCCGTACAGCATCTGCATGGGGTGCTTCTCCAGGCCCCAGATGCCGTTGTTGCCGCAGATCATGACGACGGGCAGGCGGTGGCGCACGAGCGTGTCGACGTCCATGAGCGAGAAGCCGGCCGCGCCGTCGCCCAGCAGCAGCACCACCTGGGAGGAGGGCCGGGCCAGGCGGGCCGCGATGGCGTAGCCGAGGCCGGTGCCGAGGCACCCGTAGGGGCCGGGGTCGAGCCAGTTGCCGGGGCGGCGCGGCTCGACGTACTTGCCGGCGTAGGAGACGAAGTCGCCGCCGTCGCCGATGACCACGGCGTCGTCGGCCAGCACCTTGTTCAGCTCGCCGTAGATCCGCATCGGGTGGATGGGGTCGGAGTCGGCCGCGAGCAGGTCGGCGTCGCCGGCGACGGCCGCGGCCGACGCCTCGGCGAGACGGGACACCCAGGCGGCGTGGCGGTCGGGCTTGACCCCGGCCTCGCCGCAGGCGGCCGTGAGGCCCCAGAAGACCACGGACAGGTCTCCGGCGGCCGAGGCGGCCGGCTGCATGTGGGTGGCGAGCTGCGACGGCGCGTCGGCGATGTGGACGACCTTGGCCAGCGGGGCGTCCTCCTTGCCGCCGAACCAGCCGTAGCCCAGGCGGAAGTCGAGCGGCGTGCCGACGACCACGACGAGGTCGGCCTGGCCGAAGGCGAGACCGCGGGCGCGGGTGGCGAGCAGCTCGTGCCCGGCGGGCAGGACGCCGCGGCCCTGCCCGTTGGGGATGACCGGCAGCCGCCAGGTCTCTGCGAAGTCGCGGGCGGCCTCCTCGGCGCGCTCCATCCACACGTCCGAGCCGTATACCAGGACGGGGCGCTCGGCCTCGGCGATCAGCCGGGCGATGGCGGCCAGGGAGTCGGGGTCGGGCTCCAGCGGCGACGGGGTCTGCGTCTCGGTCTCGTGGACGGTCGAGGGGGAGAACAGGTCGTCCATGTAGATGTCGAGGAAGACCGGGCCGCGGTGCGGGGCGACGGCGGTGCGGAAGGCCACCTCGACGTCCTGGCCGAGGGACTCGGCGTCGCTCGCGGTGAAGGCCAGCTTGGTGATCGGGGCGAGCAGCGGCGGGTGGTCCATCTCCTGCAGGGCGCCGCTGCCCCAGCGGGAGCGCGGCGCCCTGCCCCCCAGGACGACCACGGGGGAGCCGTTGAAGTGGGCCGTGGCCACGCCGCTGACGCCGTTGGTGATGCCGGGGCCCGCGGTGAGCACGGCCAGGCCGGGTTTGCGGGTCAGGCGGGCCGTGGCCTCGGCGGCGAACACCGCGCTCTGCTCGTGGCGCACGTCGAGGATGCGCATGCCCTCGTGGACGGCCCCGTCGTACAACGGGAAGACGTGCCCTCCGGACAGGGTGAACATGGTCTCGACGCCATAGGCCTTGGACACGGCGACGGCGGCGTCACCGGCGTGCTTCGCAGACTCCATGCCGGGAACTTACCAACCAGTCACACGAGTAAACAGGAAGCAACGACGTCGGTGGTCAATCGCAGCAGATGTCGACCAGGCCGTCGGCCACCGAGGCGGTGATCCGGCGCGCCGCCGCACTGTCGCGGCGGACGTCCAGGTCCACCTGCGGCGCTTCGGCGCTCACGTTGTAGGCGACCTCTCGCGGCACCTCGACCGACACCGATCCGGTCGTCCGCACGACCGCCCGCACGTCGGCCGGCGATTTCTGGAACACCAGGCGGACGCGGCCGGTGCCGATCTCCACATCGGCGCGCTCTCCGCCGATCGCCATGGCGTCGACGTCGCCCGAGCCGCTCCTGACGTACAGGTCGCCGGGCGTGCCGTTCACCCTCACGTCGCCGGAGACGGACCTCACCCGGACACCGCCGTGGATGCGCGCCAGCTCCAGGGCCGCGCTCGCCGTGTCGGCCTCCAGGGACGCCTCGGGCGGCACCTGGATGATGTAGTTCACCGAGCAGGACGTCCTCCGGAGCCGGTCGGTCATGGGGCAGTCCGTGCCGAGCCGTAGGGTGCCGGCGCCCCACTCCTCGGTCACCTCGGGCTTCTCCAGCGTCCAGCGCACCAGCCGCTCCACGACGACCGCTCCGGCCTCCCCGCTCTGGACGAGCACGGTGGAGACGCCCTCCCCGACGAACAGCCGCACCTGGGAGCCCCGGAAGGGGTAGGAGCCGCGCGACAGCTCGCTGGGCGGCTCGGCGTTCGCGAACCCGTCCCAGAGCAGCGCCGTGGCGACGAACACGGCGGCGACGGTGATGACCGTGCCGGCGGTCAGCCAGAGGGCTCTCACGGCAGGCTCCTGACGTTGAGGAAGCGCAGGACCGCCAGCACGCGCCGGTGGTCACCCTCGGCGAGGGGCAGGTCGAGCTTGGTGAAGATGTTGCCGATGTGCTTGCCCACGGCCCCCTCGCTGAGGACCAGCTCCTGGCCGATGCCGGCGTTGGAGCGGCCCTCCGCCATCAGCTTGAGCACCTCCCGCTCGCGGGGGGTGAGCCGGTCCAGGGGGTCGCTGTGGCCGCGCAGCAGGAGCTGGGAGACCACCTCGGGGTCGAGCGCGGTGCCGCCCGCCGCGACCCGGCGCAGCGCGTCGATGAACTCGGCCACGTCCGCCACCCGGTCCTTGAGCAGGTAGCCGACGCCGCCGGTCGCGG
The DNA here is from genome assembly GCF_040654215.1 of Nonomuraea sp. NPDC050733. Classification (NCBI taxonomy): domain Bacteria; kingdom Bacillati; phylum Actinomycetota; class Actinomycetes; order Streptosporangiales; family Streptosporangiaceae; genus Nonomuraea; species Nonomuraea sp. NPDC050733. Next base: position 26,387 of record NZ_JBFAHO010000002.1, read on the forward strand.
ACCCGAGGAGCTGGGCCGCGTAGCGCTCCTCGACGTACTGCGACAGCACCAGCACGGCCAGGTCCGGCCGCTGGCGGCGCAGCACCAGAGCGGCCCGCAGGCCCTCGTCGGTGTGCGTGGGCGGCATCCGCACGTCGGTGACCACCAGGTCCGGCCGGTGCTCCTCGGCGGCGCGCAGCAGCGCCTCCGCCTCGGCGACCGCGGCCACCACCCGCATGCCGGCCGCGTCGAGCAGCCGGACCAGCCCCTCGCGCAGCAGCACCGAGTCCTCCGCGAGCACTACTCGCACGGCAGCTCCACCTCGATCGTCGTCGGCCCGCCGGGCGGGCTGGTCAGCCTGAACACGCCGTCCACCGCTCCCACGCGCTGCGCGAGGCCGCGCAGGCCGCTGCCGCCGTCCAGGGAGGCGCCGCCCGGCCCGTCGTCGTGGACGCGTACGCGCAGGTCCTCGCCGTCGCATGCCACGGTGATCTCCGCCCGCGCCGCGGCGGCGTGCTTGGCGATGTTCGTCAGTGCCTCGGACACCACGAAGAACGCCACGGCCTCGATCGTCGGCGACGGGCGCCGGTCGATGCGGACGCGCAGTCGTACGGGGAAGGGGGCGCGGGCGGCCACGCCGGACAGGGCCGCGTCGAGGCCCTGGTCGTTGAGCACGGCCGGGTGCAGGCCGCGGACGAAGTCGCGCAACTCCTTGAGCGCCTGCTTGGCCTCCTCGTGCGCCTGCGCGATGGCCTCGCGGGCCGGCTCGGGCAGGTCGGTGAGGGTGGCGCGGGCCAGGCCGAGGTTCATGGCGAGGGACACGAGCCGCTGCTGGGCGCCGTCGTGCAGGTCCCGCTCGATGCGGCGCCGCTCGGCGTCGGCGGCGTCGATCACCCCGGCCCGGGTCTCGGTGAGCGTCTCGATGCGCCGGTCGAGCTCCGAGCGGCTGGGGCCGAGCAGCATGCGGGCCACGGCCAGGTCCAGCGCCGCCATGCCGCGCGCCAGCATCGGCGCCGCCAGCAGGAGCAGCACGCCCGCGGCCGTGTAGGCCCCGGCGACGACCGGGTCGCGCAGGTCGATCCTGAACACCTGCGGGGGCGGCTGCAACCGCGGCTGCGCGTACGCCGTCAGCCCCACCACGGCCCCGCCCCACCCCAACCCGACGAGCACGGCCCCGGCGCCGCTGACCACGGGGGAGAGCAGGTGGTAGCCGAGCTGCCGCCACGTCGCGCGGCTGCGCCAGCGGACCGGCGCGTCGGTGGGCGGGATGTGCGCGCCCTGGAACGCCGCGAACCTGGAGCGCTGCACCCGGGTGAACGCCGGCAGGCCGCGGCGCAGCCCGGACGGCACGGCGGCCAGCACGAGCGTGAGCAGGGCGAGGACCGCGGAGACCGGCAGACCGACCATCACGTGGGCCGTGTCGAGCCAGGCCCGCGCCGACCACGGCCGGGGGACTGTCATGCCCCCACGGTATTGACCCCGGCGGCCCGGGGGACAGGGGCCTGGTGTGCGCTCCGATGGTGGGGCTGGCCCCACCCCCCGGCGGCTCTCACCGTGCTGTCACAGGGGCGGCACCGAGTCGACGTCGGGCCAGTTGACTTCCGCCCCACAGCTGAAGCCGTGGGATTCCAGCCCTCACGGGTCGGGTTTCCTGCTTCGCCGCCGGTTGCCCGCCGGGCTTACGCCCTTGGGGTCTTACACCGGCTCCACAGGCGTTTCACCTCTCCGCCAGCCCGGCGGCGAGGATGTTGATCGCGGCGTTGACGTCACGGTCGTGGAGTGCTCCGCAAGCGCAATGCCACGCCCGGACAGCCAGCGGCATCTTCTCTTGGAGGGTGCCGCAGGTCGAGCACATCTTCGAGGAGGGGAACCATCGGTCGATCACGACCAGTTCCCGTCCGTACCAGACGGTCTTGTACTCCAGCATGGCCCGCATCTGGCGCCAGGAGGCGTCGCAGACGGCGCGGGCCAGGCTGTGGTTCTTCACCATGTTGCGGACGGTGAGGTCCTCGATCACGACCGTTTGGTTCTCGCGGACGAGCCGAGTGGTGAGCTTGTGCAGGAAGTCCCGCCGCCGGTCGGTGATCCGGGCGTGAATGCGGGCGAGCTTGAGTCTGGCCTTCTGTCGGTTGGCCGAGCCTTTCGCCTTGCGGGCGAGATCCCGCTGGGCCCGGGCGAGCTTGCGACGGTCGGCCCGTTCGTGCTTCGGGTTGGCGATCGTCTCGCCGGTGGAGAGGGTGGCCAGCGCGGTGATCCCGGCGTCAACGCCGACCCTCTTCTCGGCCGGGCCAAGCGGGCGGATCGTCTCCTCGACCAGGATGGACACGAACCAGCGCCCAGAAGCGTCTTTGCAGACAGTCACCGTGGACGGCTCCGCGCCCTCGGGCAGGGGCCGCGACCACACGATGTCCAGCGGTTCGCGCAATTGGCGAAGCCAGACCGCGCGCACCGGCGAGGAGAACTGGCCGGGCTGCGAGCAGAAGTGGCAGTCCTCGGGGCAGCCGCCGGTCTTGACCGAGACGATGCCCTCCACCTCGACCTCCGGCCCGCACCACTTCATGCGCACCTCGTGGGCCGGCGCGAGCAGCTCGCCCAGCCGCTCGCCCGGGAGGCGCAGGCACTCCAGCGCCTGCTCCCGGTCCAGACCTACGCCTTCGTCCAGCACCTGCGCGCGGGCGATCGTGAGAATGTCGGTCACGGGAGCAGCCCAAGCCTCCGCTTGAACGCCGCCGGGTCGAAGCCGCCGCCGAGCGTCATGGCCAGCCCGCTGCGCGCCTCCTCCGCGAACTCCTCCGGACCGAGCGCCCCCAGCCCCGCCCGCAGCACCCCCGCCAGCGGCCGGGCGGCCAGCATCTCCAGGTCCGCCACGTTGCTCAGCTCGGCCACGCCCGGCTCCTCCGGCCAGGACCCGACCACCACGCCCGCCAGGCCCAGCCCGCGATGGGCCAGCGCCTCCAGCGTGAGCGCCGTGTGGTTGAGCGTGCCCAGCCCCGCCCGGGTCACGACCAGCACCTGCGCGCCGAGCATCCGCGCCAGGTCGGCGATCGTGCCGCCGTCCTCGTCGAAGCGCACCAGCAGCCCGCCGGCCCCCTCGACCAGCACGAGCCGGTGGGTCTCGGCCAGCTCGCCGATCCGCTCGGCCGCGCCCGCCAGCGACACGGGCGCCGCGCCGGCGGCCCGCGCGGCCGCGGCGGGCGACAGGGCGGCCGGGTAGCGGGCCAGCTCGAACGTCGTCGTCACCCCGGACAACCGGATGACCTCGTCCAGGTCACCGGGCTCATCAGGAGCCACGCCGGTCTGGGCCGGCTTCACCACGGCCACACTGGAACCCCGCAACCGGGCCAGGGCGGCCACGGCCGCGGTCACGACGGTCTTGCCGACCCCGGTGTCGGTCCCGCTGACGATGAGCACACTCACGGCCCAAGCCTAGAGGCCGTCGCACGGTCAGGCAGGGACCCCGGCGACGGCCCGGAGGACGCCGTGACGGCGCCCGGCCCGGTGCGGGTCAGAGGCCGTCTCCCTGGAGGCCCTCAGCCCTGTGCGGCGACTGGGCCCGGCCTGGCTGTGCCGTGACAGATCCGGGAAACGGTCAGGGACGACGCAGCCGGGTGACGAACTTGTACCGGTCGCCGCGATAGAGGGACTGCGCCCACTCCACCGGGTTGCCGTCGGCGTCGAAGGCGTGGCGGGTCAGGAGGAGCATCGGCAGGCCCACGTCCACGCCGAGCGCCTTGGCGTCGTACGGGGTCGCCAGGACCGTCTCGATGATCTCCTCGGCGTCCGTGAGCCGCACGTTGTAGGCGTTGTGCAGCGTCTCGTACAGCGACGAGTGGACCTCCAGCTCCCGTCGCAGCCGCGGGAAGCGGCGGGCCGACAGGTGGGTCGTGTCGATCGACACCGGCTCGCCGTTGGCCAGGCGCAGCCGGTGGATGCGCAGCACCCGTCCGCCCGGGTTGATCGCCAGGCGGCGGGCCAGCGCCTCGTCCGCGGTGATGTAGCCGATCTCCAGTATCTTCGTGTCCGGCTCCAGCCCGGCGGTGCGCAGGTCGCCGATGTACGACGTGAGCTGGAGCACCTGGGCCACCTTGGGCTGGGCGACGAACGTGCCCTTGCCCTGGATGCGCAGCAGCCGTCCCTCGACCACCAGCTCGGTCAGCGCCTGCCGCACGGTCGTGCGCGACGTCTCGAACCGTACGGCCAGCGTCCGCTCCGGAGGCAGCGCCGTGCCGGCCGGGAGGCTCTTGGTGAGCTCGAGCAGGCTCCGCTTCACGTCGTAGTACTTCGGTACGCGAGGGCCGTCGTCCGTCACGCTCTCACCTTCACTTCTGCCACGGCGGTGAGGGCGTGTCGGATCACCGCTAGATCATCGGAACTCAGATTGGCCCGAGCGGTCAACCGCAGGCAAGACCGCCCGTCCGGCACCGAGGGCGGGCGGAGACATCCCACGCGCACCCCCAGCTCCGCACAGGCGGCGGCGGCCAGCACGGCGGTTCCCGGCGCTCCGAGGACCACGGGCACGACCGCGCCCGCCGGCTCGCTCGTCTCCAGGCCGAGCTCACGGACCGCACGGGCCAGCTCGCCTGCCCTGAGACGCGCGCGTCGAGGCAGCTCGGGCTGATGGAGAAGGATATCCACGGCGGCGGAGGCGGCCGCAACCGAGGCCGGTGCGAGGCCGGTGTCGAAGATGAACGACCTGCCCGTGTCGACCAACGTCTCGATCACCTCCGGCTCTCCCAGCACCGCTCCGCCCTGGGACCCGAGCGCCTTCGACAGTGTGACGGTTCTCACAATGTGAGATTCCCGGAAAAGGCCGGTTGAGTGCACCACTCCGCGGCCATGTTCGCCGACGACGCCGAGCGAATGGGCCTCGTCCACGACCAGCAGCGCCCCGTGCCGCGCCGCCACCTCCGACAGCTCGGCGACGGGCGCCAGGTCTCCCTCGACGGAGAACAGCGCGTCCGTGACCACGACCGCCCGCTCCTCCTCGCGGCCCGCCAGCGCCTTCTCCACGGCCGCCAGGTCGGCCAGGTAGCCCGAGGAGAACACCAGGGCCCCGGCCGCCCCGCAGAAGGCCGCCAGCTTGCCCTCCAGCTCCTGGTGGAGCAGCGTGGAGCCGGTGACGAGGCGGGAGCCCGTCGAGCCGGCCGCCGTCGTCAGGGGTGCGGGGGCGCAGCCTGCGTCCCAGCCCGGCGGCGCGCCGTGCGGCCGTGGCCGCGCGAAGTCCTGCCAGGGGATTCATGTGGGCATTCAATCAGGGGGCCGGTTTGGCCGTTCGGCGGGAAAGCACGCATGATGCAGTGTGCCCACTCTCAGCGACCTCGTCGTCCGCCACACCGCTCTGGACGCGGCGGACCTCGACTGGCTGCACTCGCTGGTCTCCGACTGGCAACTGCTCGCCGACCTGTCCTTCGCCGACCTCATCCTGTGGGCGCCGCTGCTTCCGTCCGCCGACCGCCTGCCCGTCCCGGACGGCGTGCTCGCGGAGAACGGGCGCGGCGCGAACGGGCACGGCGAGCGGTACGAGTGCGGCTGGATCGCGATCGCGCAGATGCGCCCGACGACCGGCCCGACCGTCTACCACGACGACGTCGTGGGCACGGTCGTGGCCAGGGGTGAGCGCCATCTCATCGACACGGCCTGGAACGAGCGGCGCATCTGCCGCGAGGGCGACCCCGACTGGTCCACGGGCGTCCCCGTGCGCGAGGAGACGATCCCCGTGCGCCGGGTGCTGCCCGACGGGCAGGGCCGCTTCCTCGCGGTGATCCAGCGCTCCACCAACCTGTCGTCGGCGCGCACCCCGTCGCGTCTGGAGCTGACGTACCTCCAGAGCGCCTCCGACCTTGCGCAGATGGTGGCGGAGGGGCGCTTCCCGTTCTCCGGCGAGGAGCCGATCCTGGTCCGCTCCCCGCGGGTGGGCGACGGGCTGCTGCGGCTCGACCGGGGCGGCCGGGTGACGTACGCCTCGCCGAACGCGCTGTCGGCCTACCGGCGGCTCGGCCTGCACGCCGACCTCGTGGGCGCCGAGCTGGGCCGGGTGACCGCCACCCTGTGCTACTCCGACGAGCCGATCAACGAAGACCTGATGATCGTGGCCAGCGGGCGGGCCGCCAAGGAGACCGAGGTCGAGTCCGGCGGCACGATCGTGCAGCTGCGCGCCATCCCGCTGATCGTCGGGGGCGGCCGCATCGGCGCGCTGGTACTCATCCGCGACGTGACCGAGCTGCGGCGGCGCGAGCGCGAGCTGATGACCAAGGACGCCACGATCCGCGAGATCCACCACCGCGTCAAGAACAACCTGCAGACCGTCGCCGCGCTGCTGCGGCTGCAGGCCAGACGGCTTCAGGTGCCCGAGGGGCGTGAGGCGCTGGAGGAGGCGGTGCGCAGGGTCGGCTCCATCGCGATCGTGCACGAGACGCTCTCCCACGCGCCGGAGGAGTTCGTCGACTTCGACGACATCGCCGACCGGGTCATCGCGATGGCGGGGGAGGTGTCGGCGCCGGAGTCCGCGGTCACGCCGCGCCGGGTCGGCGGGTTCGGCGTGCTGCCGTCGCTGATCGCCACGCCGCTGGCGATGGCGATGACCGAGCTGCTGCAGAACGCGCTCCAGCACGGCCGGCCCGAGCGGCTCCAGGTCGTCGTCCAGCCGAGCGCCGAGCGGCTCAACGTGACCGTCTGGGACGACGGTCAGGGCGTGCCGGAGGGGTTCGACCTCGACAGCTCGACGAGCCTCGGGCTGCAGATCGTGCGGACGCTGGTGGAGGGCGAGCTGTCGGGCAGGCTCTCGATCGGGCCCCGTGAGGGTGGGGGCACCGAGGTCACGCTGTCGATCCCGCTGCCCGCCGGGTGACGCGGGGCGCGGTGGCAGAGGGCCGGCCCGCCGCGGCTGACGCGGCGGGGGACTGCCGGCCGTACGGATCGCTCCGGGATGAGACGGCCTGCCGGGGGCAGGGGCTCAGGGGAACGGGGTGTTCGGGTGGGTGCTTCGGGTCAGGCGGTGGCGCGGGCGCGGGCACGAGCGGTGCGGCGCTTGAGCGCGCGACGCTCGTCCTCGCTCAGGCCGCCCCAGACACCGGCGTCCTGGCCGGACTCCAGGGCCCACTTCAGGCACGCGTCCACGGCAGGACAGGATCGGCAGACCTGCTTGGCCTCCTCGATCTGCATGAGTGCCGGGCCGGTGTTGCCGATCGGGAAGAACAGCTCGGGGTCCACGTCACGGCAGGCAGCTCGGTGGCGCCAGTCCATGCGTCCACTCCTTAGTAGATGGAGCCTCTGGTCGGCTCCGTGCGGCTACTTTGTGAAGAGTTTCACTAGGGCGCGCGAACAACAACCCGGATCGCGAAGAACCGGGAACTGCTCGCCGGACAACCGGAACGACCTCGGGGTCGTGGTTAAACGTCCTACGTTCCGACGTCAGTCTTGAGCCTGTCAGCCACGGAGAGTGCACGCAAGGGGGTCACGGCGAAGTTTTGGCCGTAATGGATGTCGGATGCGTCACACAATGACCGAATGTAACCGGCTAGACCAGGACTTGTAACGCGTTCGGGATAGACCGGAACGTTACGGATTCACGTTCGCCCAGGTAGTCCCCGTCCAGTTGGAAGGCCACCGGGCGGTCGGCGGTCAGGGTGAACTCGGGCTCGTCGTGGAGCTGGACGAGGTGCCGGCCGGACGGCAGGGCGTCACTCTCCGTGAGAATGTGCTGGATGAGCGGAACGAGCGAGGTCAGGCCCAGGCGCTGGAGCCCCAGCATGTCCAGGCCCGTCTCGAAGGCGGCCCACGGCGTGGGGCGGACGGGCCGCGTGCCGACGTACGTCCAGGGGGAGGTGTTGGAGATGATCGCCATGTAGATCCCTCCCGCCGTGGGGATGCCCGGACCGGTCAGCGTCATCGCGGGGTGCCGCTTGTCGGTCGCGACGTAGTGCCGTAGCGCGGTGTTCACGTAACGGGTGGGCGTCGCCTTGCGGCCGGAGCCGCGGAGGCCCTCGACGGCCCGGACCACCTCGGCGTCGTACCCCATCCCTGCGCAGAAGGTGAAATATCGGCTTTCGTGGCTCCAGAGGGCCCGGCCCAACCCGACGGTCCTGCGCCGGTCCTCGCGCAGCGCCTCCAGCACCGCGCCGGTGGCCTCGACGGGGTCGTTCGGCAGGCCGAGCCCGCGGGCGAACACGTTGGCGCTGCCGCCCGGGATGACGATGAGCGCCGGCCTCCCCGCGCTCGGGTCGGCGCCGGCCGCGGAGCCCTCGGGCAGGAGGGTGCCGTCCGCGGCGACGGCGGGCGGGGTGACGCCGTCGACGGGGTTGAGCAGGCCGTTGACCGTCTCGTTGATGGTGCCGTCGCCGCCGAGCACGGCCACCACGTCGTAGCCCTTGGCGCGGGCGGTGGCGGCCAGTGTCGCCGCGTGTCCCCGGTAGCCGGTCTCCTCGACCGTCAGCTCCACGGCCGCGCCGAGCGCCCGGATCAGGACGTTCCGGGTGCGGGCGTTCGTGGTCGTCGCCTTGGGGTTGACCAGCAGCATCGCGCGCATACGGCCAGCGTATCCATGATGGATGTCTGTCTTGTCGCGAAGATCCCTATTTGTTGGGTCAACGTCCGGGCGGAGACCGGACCGGAGGCGGGAGTGGATAGGGTGCCCGTGTGTCCAAGCATCCCGTGACCCTGCTCGTCGCCGCCGTCGTCGTCGCCCTGGAAGGCCTGGTGACACTGGGTCTGGGTGGCTATGTGGCGGTCGAGACCCTGCGCGGCCTGGCCGGTGACGTCACCAGCGCCATCGCCGAGGCGGCCTTCGGAATGCTGATCGGCGCGGGGCTGCTCTGGGTGGCGTGGGGCGGCCTGCTGAGGGGCGAGCGGTGGGGGAGGACCCCCAGCGTGCTCGCCCAGGTCTTCCTGCTGCCCGTCGCGGTGACGCTCATCGACTCGAGCCGGCCGGACCTCGGGGTCCCGCTGGTCGTGGTGGCCGTGGTCGGCCTGGCCGCCCTGCTCGCACCCCCCACCACCAAGGCGTTGTACGGCGACGGCCAGGAGACCGGTTGACAGGAGCGGGCGTCAGTCGTCGGCGGTCAGACCCTCGCGCAGCTGGGCCAGCGTGCGGGCCAGCAGGCGTGAGACGTGCATCTGCGAGATGCCCAGCTCGGTGGCGATCTGCGACTGCGTCATGTTGCCGAAGAAACGCAGCAGCAGGATGCGCTTCTCGCGCGGTGGCAGGCGTTCGAGCAGCGGCTTGAGCGACTCGCGGTACTCGACGCCTTCGAGCGACTCGTCCACGATGCCGAGCGAGTCGGACACGGCGGGCGCGTCGTCGTCGCCGGAGTCGGGCGCGTCGAGGGAGACCGTCGAGTAGGCGTTGGCCGACTCCAGGCCCTCCAGCACCTCCTCCTCGGTCATCTTGAGGTAGGCGGCCAGCTCGGCCACGGTGGGAGCGCGCCCCTCGCGCTGCGAAAGGTCACTGATGGCCTTCGTCAGCGAGAGCTTGAGCTCCTGCAGGCGGCGCGGCACCCGGACCGCCCAGCCCTTGTCGCGGAAGTGCCTCTTGATCTCGCCGACGATGGTCGGCGTCGCGTAGGTGGAGAACTCCACGCCGCGGGCGAGGTCGAACCGGTCGATCGACTTGATCAGCCCGATCGTGGCGACCTGGGTGAGGTCGTCGAGCCACTCGCCGCGGTTGCGGAAGCGCCGCGCGAGGTACTCGACCAGCGGAAGGTGGAGCTCCACCAGTTCGTCCCTGATGCGCTGACGGCGCGGCTCCTCGGGCCCCAGCTCGGCCAGTTCGGCGAACAGCATGCGGGCACGGACCCGGTCGGGCACGGCGTGATCGCTGGTGGCCATGGCTCCAGTCCTTTCCGTCACGCCGGCCTCGCAGCGCCTCGGCGCTTACGCAGGACGATCGCCATGCGGTCAGGAGAGTCGGTAGCAGCCTCCACATCGTCGGCCAGGGCGGTCAGGACCATCCAGGCGAAGTCGTCGCGCTTGGGAGCGGAGCTGCCGACCGTCGCGACCTCGACCCTGACCTGCATCTCCTGGCCGCTCAGCTCGAACTCGGCCGTCAGATCGGTTCCGGGCACGGCCTCGTTCAGCAGCATGGCGCACGCCTCGTCGACCGCGATCCGCAGATCCTCGATCTCGTCGAGCGTGAAGTCGAGCCGGGCAGCCAACCCGGCCGTGGCCGTACGCAGCACGGACAGGTAGGCGCTCGCCGCAGGGAGCCTGATGCTCACCACGTCACGGATACCGGTCTCGCCCTCCATGCGCGTCTCGGTTTCCTCGGTCACGTTCCTCCTCGCGTATACGACGCTGACTGCAACTTACCGCCCCCGAGCGGTGCTTGGACGAATCAGACGCGCCATCAACGGAAAAGGCTCTGTGTAGCGAGTCACCACACAGAGCCTTTGCGCCGTTCTACGCGGCCTTGGTCTCCCAGAAGATCTTGGAGATCTCGTCGATCTTGCCGAGCAGGTCCTCGGCCTTGGCGACGTCGACCGTGCCCTTGGCGCCCGCCGCGCCCGCCAGCTTCGTGGCGTCCCAGAAGAGCTGGTGGAGCTGGGGGTACTGCTCCAGGTGCGGGGGCTTGAAGTAGTCGGTCCACAGCACCCACAGGTGGTGCTTGACCAGCTCGGCCCGCTCCTCCTTGATGGTCAGCGCGCGAGCGCGGAAGACCGGGTCCTCGTTGGCGCCGTACTTCTCCATGATCGCCTTGACCGACTCGGCCTCGATCCGGGCCTGGGCGGGGTCGTAAACGCCGCAGGGCAGGTCGCAGTGAGCGGAAGCGACATGCTTGGGTCGTAGCAGTCGTGCGAGCATCAGAAAATCCTTCCTTGATGCTGTGTCAGCTTGGTCCACTTACCGACCTTACTCGGGTCGCAGGGCCCGTGCCGGAGGGGGTCTCGGCGTATGAGAGTGCGTGTCGAGGGGGACTCGATGCGTCCCGGTCTGCTGCCCGGGGACTGGCTGCTGGTACGGCGATCCGTCCCGATCCGGCCCGGGGACGTCGTGGTCGCGCGGCTGCCCGGTGACCCCTCCCGGCTGATCGTCAAGCGGGCCGCCTGGCGCGGCGAGGACGGGTGGTGGCTGGAGAGCGACAACCAGCGGGCGTCCGGCCGGCGCGACAGCTGGGACTTCGGGCCCGTCACCGACGTGGTCGGGCGGGTCGTCCTGCGTTACTGGCCGCCGCGCCGTCACTCACCACGGCGGCGCGCGCGGTAGGCGGCCACGTTGGCGCGGCTGGCGCAGCGGGCCGAGCAGTAGCGGCGCGAGCGGTTGGAGGAGGTGTCGAGGAACGCCCGGCCGCAGCGGGGGTCCTGGCAGCGGCCCAGCCGCTGCGCGCCGTGCTCGGCGACCACCGCGGCCAGGCCCATCACGGCGCCGGCGGCGGGGTTCCCGGCGGGGTCATCGGCGAGGTGCAGATGCCAGTGGCTGCCGTCGTGGGCGGTGAGCTGCGGCCGTACGGGATGGAGCGCGAGAAGCGCGTTGAGCAGCGCCACGACCGTCTCCTCGTCCTCGGCGGCGAAGACGGCTGCCAGCTCGTCACGCAGCTCCCGCAGCGCGGGCGGCGGATCGGGATCGTTGACCAGGCGGACCGCCCACTCGGCGTAAGAGGTCAAGTCCATGCCGGAGTATTACACGGTGAGGGCCCGGGTGGGCGCCCTGGACGGGCGCCCAGCGGGGCGAACCTCAGCCCTCGGGGTGCAGGACGCGCCGCAGGAACGTGCGGGTCCGCTCCTCGCGGGGCTCGCCGATGACCTGGGCGGGCGGCCCGTCCTCGACGATGACGCCGCCGTCCATGAACACGACCCGGTCCGCGACCTCGCGGGCGAAGGCCATCTCGTGGGTCACCACGAGCATGGTCATGCCCTCCTCGGCCAGCTTGCGCATGACCGCGAGCACATCGCCGACCAGCTCGGGGTCGAGCGCCGAGGTCGGCTCGTCGAACAGCATCAGGTCGGGGCCCATGGCCAGCGCCCTGGCGATGGCCACGCGCTGCTGCTGGCCGCCGGAGAGCTGGGCGGGGTAGGAGCCCGCCTTCTCGCCGACGCCCACCCGGTCGAGGTTGGCCCGGGCGACCTCCTGGGCCTCCTTCTTGCCGCGCCTGAGCACCCGCTGCTGGGCGATCATGACGTTCTGCAGGGCGGTCATGTGCGGGAAGAGGTTGAACTGCTGGAACACCATGCCGATGCGGCGCCTGACCGCGTCGATGTCCACGTCGGGATCGGTGACCTCGACGCCCTCCACCAGCACCTTGCCCCTGGTCGGCTGCTCCAGCAGGTTCACGCAGCGCAGCAGCGTGGACTTCCCCGAGCCCGACGGTCCGATCACGCACACCACCTGACCGGCCTCGACGGTGCAGTTGATGCCCTGCAGCACCTCGTTCCTGCCGAAGTGCTTGTGCAGGTCCCTGATCTCGATGGCGGGCGTCATCGGGCCCTCACCTTCCGCTTCTCCAGCCGGCTCGAGAGGTGGCCCAGCGGGATCGTGACCAGCAGGTACGTCAGGCCCGACACCATGATGGGCGTGGCGTTGGCGTACTGCGAGGCCAGGTCGTTGCCGAACTTGGCCAGCTCGACGTACTGACCGGACACGCCCAGGAAGAGGACCAGCGACGAGTCCTTGAGCAGCGACACGAACTGGTTGGTGGTCGGCGGGATGACGATCCGGATGGCCTGCGGGATGACCACGGTGACCTGCGACCTGAAGGCGGACATACCGAGCGACCTGGCGGCCTCGGTCTGGCCCTTCGGCACGGCCTGCAGGCCGGCCCGGAACACCTCCGCCTGGTAGGCCGCGCCGACCAGGCCGAGGCCCAGGATGCCCTGGCCGTACGTGCCGCCGGGCACCGCGAAGCCGGGCAGGGCCAGCGGCAGGAAGGTGATCAGCAGGAAGATGAGCAGAGCCGGCAGACCGCGGAAGATCTCGATGTAGAGCCCCGAGATCCAGCGGTACGGCCGGACGGTGGACAGCCGCATGAGCGCGAGCACCAGCCCGACCACGAAGGAGAAGAGGAACCCGCCCACCGAGTAGATGATCGTGTTCCTCAGTGCGATCGTGAACAGCTCGGGCAGGGCCTTCTCCGCCACGTCCAGCTTGGCGAAGTTCTGCGCCAGGCTGGGCCAGTCGGCGTACAGGATGACGCCGACGAGGATGGCGAGCAGGACGACGTACTGGACCGCGCGGCTGATCCGCTGCTTCTTGCGCGGGCTGAGCCGGGCCTTCGCGCCCGGCTCAGCCGTCACCGGCGGTGGTAGGTGGTCCGTCATGGATCAGCTCAGCTCGCCCGGCTTCTTGCCGAACCACTTCACGAAGATCTGCTCGTACGTGCCGTCGGCCTTGGCCTGGGTGATCGTGTCGTTGATGGTCTTGAGCAGCACCGGGTCGGCGTTCTTCTTCAGGCCGATGCCGTACTGCTCGCCCGTGTCGAGGCTGGCGATCAGCTCGAACTTGTCGGCGATCTCCGGCTTCTTCAGCCAGGTGAGCACCACCGGGAGGTCCTGCACGATCACGTCGGCCTGGCCGGCCTGCAGCGCCAGCAGCTCCTTGGAGGAGTCGGCGTACTCGGTCGGGTCGAACCCCTGCTTCTTGACGTAGTCGAGGCCGGTCGTGCTGGCCTGCGCGCCGAGCTTGAGGCCCTTGGCCTTGACGTCCTCCAGCGACTTGGCGCCCGTGCCCTTCTTGGCCAGCAGGGCCTGCGTGGCGTCGAAGTACGGCTCGGAGAACGTGATGTTCTGCTTGCGCTCGGGCGTGATCGTCATGCCGGCCGCGGCGACGTCGCACTTGCCGGTGGCCATGGCCGCGCCGCTCTTGATGACCGCGAAGTCGATGTCCACGATCTGCTGCTGGACGCCGAGCTTCTTGGCGACCAGGTCGACGATGTCCACGTCGAATCCGACGATCTTGCCGTCCTTGTCCTTGAACTGGAACGGCTCGTACGGGATGTTCGTGCAGGTGGTGAGCTTGCCCGGGGTGACGAGCTTGGCTCCGCCCGCGGCCGTGCCGCCTCCGGTGGTGGCGGAGGTGGAGCCGCTCCCCGAGCCACCGCCACAGCCGGACAGCGCCAGGACGGCGGTAAGGGCGAGCGCGCCGATGGCTTGGCCACGGCTGCTCCTGGGCCAGAGGGCCATGTCAGGCCTCCTCGTGAGATATACCAAAAAGTCGGATTTGGTGAAGTTTAAGTGGCAGGTTGCCCGGGTCCGTCATCGGACATTTAACAATGTGTCAACGGAACGGCGTCGGCAGGGATACCTGTGGTCGTGTCGGCGTGTGGCACTATGAGGCGACGGGTGACCCCCGTAACCCCTCACGAGACGATCGGGAGGGGACCCTGGCGGCTACCGAAGCCAGGCCTCTCGCGCCGTCTGCCGAAGGTCCTTCGTCCGTCCGATGAGTACTGGGGTCTCTCTGTGACTGCCTCTTCTGCTTCGTCAGCATCCTCCCCCCTCGATTCACTCGACCTCGATCCTGTCTTCGCCCTGCACCGCGGCGGCAAGCTGGAGGTCCGCTCCACCATTCCCGTCCGCGACGCCGACGACCTGTCACTGGCCTACACCCCCGGTGTCGCTCGGGTCTGCACCGCCATCGCCGACACGCCGTCCCTCGTCAACGACTACACGTGGGTCTCCAACGTGGTGGCCGTCGTCTCCGACGGCACCGCCGTCCTCGGCCTCGGCGACATCGGCCCGGCCGCCGCCATGCCGGTCATGGAGGGCAAGGCGCTGCTGTTCAAGGAGTTCGGCGGCGTCGACGCGGTCCCGATCTGCCTCGACTGCACCGACGTGGACGCGCTGGTCGAGACCGTCGTCCGGCTCGCGCCCTCGTTCGGCGGCATCAACCTCGAGGACATCAGCGCCCCCCGCTGCTTCGAGGTCGAGGACCGCCTGCGCGAGCTGCTCGACATCCCCGTCTTCCACGACGACCAGCACGGCACCGCCATCGTCGCCCTGGCCGCCCTCACCAACGCCGCCCGCCTCACCGGCCGCACGCTCGGCGACCTGCGTGTCGTCGTCGCCGGGGCCGGGGCCTCCGGCGTCGCCGTCACCCGCATCCTGCTGGAGGCCGGCATCGGCGACATCGCCGTGGCCGACTCCAAGGGCATGATCCACCCCGGCCGCGACGGCCTCAACCCGGTCAAGGCGGCCCTGGCCCGCGACACCAACCGGGCCGGCCACCAGGGCTCCACCGAGGAGGCGCTGGCCGGGGCCGACGTGTTCCTCGGCCTGTCCGGCTCCACCGTGTCGGAGGAGGCCATCGCGTCCATGGCGCCCGAGTCGATCGTGTTCGCGCTGTCCAACCCGACTCCCGAGGTGTCCCCGGCCGTGGCCGCGCGGCATGCCCGGGTGGTCGCCACCGGCCGCTCCGACTTCCCCAACCAGATCAACAACGTCCTCGCCTTCCCCGGAGTCTTCCGCGGGGCGCTCGACGTCCGCGCCACCACCATCACCGAGAACATGAAGGTCGCCGCCGCCGCCGCGCTCGCTGCCGTGGTGGGCGACGACCTCGCGGCCGGCTACGTCATCCCCAGCCCCTTCGACAAGCGGGTCGCCCCCGCCGTCACCGCCGCTGTGGCCGAGCAGGCCAGGAGGGACGGGGTCGCCCGCGTCGAAGGGTGACGGGTACAGCATCTGCCGGGCCGGCGTCCGGGTAGTTCGCGCGAGCATCGGGAAAGCGCAAAACTTCCTTTACTCAGCGTGCTATAACAGGAGCCCTCTGTAAGGACGCCGGCTCCGCCTCCCTCGGTGAGGAGGCCACGACGTGGCCGGCTCCACTCCCGCGGTGAGGAGAGCGATGACACGCGAGCCCAACAGACTGCTGCGGCAGCTCATCGCGGAGTCGGGTTTCTCCCACAAAGGGCTGGCCAGGCGCCTCAACGAGCTGGGCGCGACGCGCGGCACCCCGGGCCTGAAGTACGACCACAGCTCCGTCCTGCGATGGATCGGTGGTCAGCGGCCCAGGGAGCCCGTGCCGGCGCTGCTCGGCGAGATCTTCGCGCTCCGGCTCGGCAGGCCCGTCAGACCCGAAGACCTGGGCATGCCGACGATCATCACCCCCCTCGACCTCGGGCAAGAGTTCACGCACACGTGGCAGGAGGGGGTCGCGACCGTGACGGCGCTGTGGAAGGCCGACGTGGAGAGACGGAGATTCCTGATCGACTCCACGTTCGCGATAGGAGCGGGCTCCGTGGGAGCCGTACGCTGGCTGACGTCCCCACCGGAAGACCGTCTCGACGGCGGCGGCCCACGGCGTGTGGGCCGGGCCGACATCGCGGCCATCCACGAGGTGACCCGCTCCTTCGGCGAGCTGGACAACCGGTTCGGCAGCGGGCGCGTGCGCGCGTCCGTGGTCAAGTACCTCGACACCGCCGTCGCGCCGCTCCTCAGGGACGGCACGTACGGCGAGAGCACCGGCAAGCAGCTCGCCGCCGCCGCGGCCGAGCTGACCCGGCTGGCCGGCTGGATGGCCTACGACCTGGAGCAGCACGGCCTCGCCCAGCGCTACCTCATCCAGGCGCTCCGCCTGGCCAGGGGAGCCGGCGACGACGCGCTCGGCAGCGAGATCCTGGCCGGGATGGCCCACCAGTCCATCTACATGGGGCAGCCCGCCCACGCTCTCGACCTCGCCAGGGCCGCCCAGCTCGCGGCGCAGCGGTCGGGCATCCAGACCCTGATGGCCTCCTGCCACGTCCTGGAGGCCCACGCCCACGCCGGTCTCGGCGACGCCCAGGCCTGCGCCGCCAGCCTGCACCAGGCCGAGCTGGCCTTCGACCGCCGCTCGCCGGGGCGTGAGCCGGCGTGGCTGAGCTACTTCGACGAGGCGTACCTCGCGGCCAAGTTCGCCCACTGCTTCCGCGACCTCGGCGACGGGGAGCGGGCCGTGCGCCAGGCCCGCCGCTCGCTCGACATGGACGGCCGCTACGTGCGGGGCCGCATGTTCAACCTGTCGCTCCTGGCCGCCGGGCTGCTGCAGTGCGGCGAGCTGGAGGAGGCGTGCGGGGTGGCGGCGGGCGCGCTGGACCTCGCCGGGGAGCTCCAGTCGGTCCGGTCCCGGTCCTACGCCACGGACCTGCGCCGGCGGCTGGAGCCGTACCGGCGCGAGCCCGCGGTGACGTCCCTGTACGAACGCACCCGGGCCCTCGCGCCGGTCTGACCCCGTTACTGGCCGATCAGCTCGCCGTTCGGGCCGACGACCGTCTTCGTCGCGGCGTAGTTCGCCTTGTTGTAGACGTCGGCGACCTCGCCGTCGAAGTAGGCGGAGCTGATGAAGTCGATCCGGTCGTTGCCGTCCTGGTCGTGGAACAGGCTCGTGATGCCGTTGAGGTAACCGGTGCGCTTGTTGTTGTCGTACCGGAGCAGCCACGGCGCGCCGTCGGACCCGCCGGTCATCGAGCACTTCAGCACCTGGTGCGTCTCGACCTTGAACATGTTGACCTGGTAGGTCTTGGTGCCGGTCTTGCCGGAGCACACCTTGGGGGTCAGACCGGTGAAGGGGCGGTCGCCGTCGGGGTGCGGGGCCGACGGGTAGCCGAAGACGGTGACCTTCTGGCCCATGGGCTGGTTCCAGGCCACACCCTGGCCGCCCACGACGTCCCCGAGCCGCCCGGCGTCCTTGGCCAGGCCGATGGTGAAGACCGTCCTGAAGTAGTCGGTCTTGGCGGTCTCCTTGACCCAGTAACCGACGAAGTAGTGGGTGACGGTGAAGTTGCCCCCGTCGTCGATCCTCCGGTAACCCGGGCCCTTGTAAGCGGTGTACTCGCTCTGAGTCACATAGTCGACGACCGTCTTGGTCGGCTCCTGCGCCCCGTTGGCCTCACCGGTCGGAGCCTTGTCGAAGTCCTCCTTGGCGACTTCCTTGAAGGCCCGCTTCTTGTTCGGGTACAACGGGCCGACGACGTCGGTGAGTGTGGACAGCTTCGCCCAGCAGTCGGACGTCTCGCCGCCGTGCAGGTCGACGCACTTCTTGTATGTGGCCGCGTCGATGGGCTCGTCCTTGGCCCACTTGTCGCCCGCCCACTTGTCGTACTCCGCCTTCGTCACCGTCTTCTCACCAGAGAGCGTGAAGCCGTTGTGCACGGCCACGAACGCGAAGTCGCCGTCGTAGTCGTCGTAGGTGTCGAGGTCGTAGGCGGTGAAGGCGTACGCGCCCGCGTAGACGCCGAAGGGGGCCTTGCCCTGGTAGTAGCCGGGCACGAACACCCACTTGCTGAAGACGTCCTTGCCCTGCTCGTAGACGCAGTGGCCGGCGGTGGCGACCAGGTTGCGGTTCCTGGACTGGATCGAGGTGGCGGAGCACCAGCGGTAGTCGCCGCCGCGGTCGAGGAAGAACACCTTGCCGGTCGTCTTCGGCAGGTTCACGTTCCTGGTCTTGGGGGCCGCGCCGGTGGTGCCCGTGGGAGCCGCCATGCCCGGCTTGCCGTCAGCCGAGGTGGTCGAGGGGCGGACGAGCTTGGGCACGTCCTTGGCGTCGACACGGAACTCGGTGGCCTTCTTCAGCGCGGCGCCGTTGGCGTCCAGCCAGAAGTACGCGGCGCGGTAGGCGTCGGCGGGCTTGGGGGAGAGGGGGTCACTCGCCCAGGTCGGCGTGGCGGTGGCGGGGGCGGCGAGGACGGCGGCGCCGAGACCGGCGACGGCAAGGGGGACGAGCAGGCGCTTCACTGGGGGGCTCCACAAAATTGTCAAGAGGTTGGTAAAGACCCTATCGACACATACGTCACTTCGGTAAGCCCCCGTACCAAAAGAGATGTACTGCACCCGGGAAAGGCCGAAGGGCCCGGCAGAAGCCGAGCCCTTCGGGTCAAGCTGGTGAACGATGACCTAGGGCCGCCGTTCGGTACCGCGCTGAACTACTTGACGAGCTTGCCGGACCACACGGCCGCAGCGGCCTTGTAGATCGCGGCGGTCTCGCCGTCGAAGATCGGCGAGGTGATCGTCTCGTAGCGGTTGTTGCTGTCCACGTCCACGATGAGGCTGGTCACACCGGTGACGTAGCCGAGACGCTTGGCGTTGCTGTACTTGGCCAGCCAGGGGCCACCGTCGTAGCCGGCGGTCACCGGGCAACGGAGCGACTGGTGCTCCTCGACCTTCTTGGCCGGAACCTGAAGGACCTTGGAAGCGGTCTTGCCGTAGCACCACTTCGGCGTGACACCCGTGTAGGGCTTGTTGCCGTCGGGGTGCGGGCCCGCCGGGTAACCGAAGGTACGGACGACGGCACCAGCAGGCTGGTTCCACGCCACACCCTGGCCACCGACGTTGTCGCCGAGGCGACCGACGTCCTTGAGAACGCCGTCCACGATGTAGAACTCGGTGCGGAAGAACTTGACCGTCTTGGACTCGTCCTTGACGCGGTAGTTCACGAAGTAGTGCGTGATCGTGAAGTTACCCTTGTCGTCAATCTTCTTGTAGCCCGGGCCGGAGTACGCCTTGTACACGCTCTCCGGGACGTTCTCTTCCTGCTTCTCACCCTGAGTGAAGATGGAGTTCTTCGCGGGAGTCTTGGCGTACTCCTCGGCCGTGACCTCCTTGATGCCAGGGATCGTCTTGCCCGTGTAGTCGGGGCCGACGATGTCGCTGGAGTCGGTGGACTTGGCCCAGCAGTCCGCGGTCTCCTTGCCGTTGAGGTCCTTGCACTTCCTGTACTCGGCCTCGGAGATCTCGACAGCCTTCGTGAACTTCTGGCCGCCGAACTTGTCGAACTCCTCGCCCGTGACCTTCTTCGGCGTGGCGGCGTTGGGGCCACCGATGCCGTTGTAGACGGTCACGAACGCGTAGTCGCGGTCGAAGTCCTCGTACACGTCCAGGTCGTAGTGGGTGAAGGCCTGCTTGCCCACGTAGACACCGAACGGAGTCTTGCCCTGGTAGTAGCCCGGGACGAAGACCCAGCGGCTCACGACCTCGTTGTTGGCAGCCATGTCGTAGACGCAGTGCCCGGCCGTGGCGACCAGGTTGCGGTACTGCGACTGGATGGAGGTGCCGGAGCACCAGTACAGCTTGCCGTCGCGGCCCTCGAAGAAGACCTTGCCGATGGTCTTCGGCAGGTTGACGTTCTGCGTCTTGACCGCGGTCTTCTTCTCCTCGCCGATCGGCAGGGCCGAGCCCGGCTTGGTGTCGGCGGAGTAGCCGCCGCCGCTCTTGATCTTCTTGACCTCGAGCGAGTCGGGGTTGAAGGCGACGGCCTGCGTCAGAGCGGCGTTGTTGGACTTGGTCCAGAAGTCAACGACCTCGGCGGCCTGCGCCTCGGTCTTGGCCAGAGCGTCGCTCGCGACGTCGCCCTGGGCCTGAGCAGTGCCGGCCAGACCAGCAGCCAGCAGACCGGTGGCCAGAATGGCGCCACCGGCGGGGAGGAGGATGCGCTTCAAGGTAACTCCTTGGGCTGTCGTGGAACGCTTCTTGCGTCCCATGCGTCAGTAAAGGGATAGCCAGAACATACAGGCGTGATCTTGATGGCGGGAAGCCACTTTGGAAGGAAAAGAGGGGGCTTGTCGCCCGTGATCGTTCTGTGATGTTTGGGCCAGCTATCGCCGCGACTTGGCCGAAGTGCCTGACGCGCCCGTTTTCCCTGATCAACATAAGGGAGTTGTCAGTGTGGCTTCTGAGGGCAGCGTGCCGATGATCCGCTCCGACTCTGGCCAATGTGACGCAGATCACAGAGCTTTGATGGCACCGTCTGCGCGCCCGATGCGTCCAAACGACCCGCACTTTCCCCGGGAACGCCGAAGGGCCCGGCGAAAGCCGGGCCCTTGACGAGTGACGCGGGGTGGATCGGCCTCATGCCGATCACGGTGCGTTACTTAGAGGATCTTGCCGGACCACACGTTCGAGGCGGACTTGTAGATCGCCGCGGTCTCGCCGTCGAAGTACGGCGAGGAGATGTAGTCGACACGACCGTTGGCGTCCTGGTCGTTGAAGGTGCTGGTGACACCGTTCACGTAGCCGAGACGCTTGCTGTTGCTGTAGTTGACCAGCCACGGACCACCGTCGGCGCCCTCGGTCATCGAGCACTTGAGGGCCACGTGCTCCTCGATCTTCTTGGCGGCGGAGCCGACAAGCTTCTTCGAGGTCTTCCCGTAGCACCACTTCGGCGTGATGCCCGTGAAGTTCTTGTTGCCGTCGGGGTGCGCGGCGGCCGGGTAGCCGAACACGCGGACGTACTTGCCGGTGGGCTGGTTCCAGGCGACACCCTGACCGCCGACGTTGTCACCGAGACGGCCGGCGTCCTTCGCGAAGCCCTCGATGATGTAGAAGACGGTCTTGTAGTAGCCCTTGATGTCGGTCTTCTTCACCCAGCTCTTGATGAAGTAGTGGGTGATGGTGAAGTTGCCGCGCTCGTCGATCTTGCGGTAGCCCGGGCCCTTGTAGCTCTCGTACTCGGACTTGGTGACGTTCTCCGTCTTGGTGGCGCGGGGAGCCTTGGTGCCGTTGACCTTCTTGCCCGTGGGCGCGGCGTCGTACTGCTCCTTGGTGACCTCGGTCAGAGCCTTGACCGCACCGGGGTAGTCCGGACCGACGTTCTCGACCTTGGTGTCGGTCTTGGCCCAGCAGTCCGGGGTCTCGCCGCCGTTGAGGTCCTTGCACTTCTGGTACTCGGCCTCAGTGATCGCCACGTCCTTGGCGTCCTTGATGCCCTGGTACTTGTCCCAGTCGGCCTTCGAGACCTGCTTGGCGGTGGCATTGCCCAGCTGGATGCCGTTGTACACGGTCACGAACGCGTAGTCGCGGTCGTAGTCCTCGTACACGTCGAAGTCGTAGTGCGTGAACGCCTGCTTACCGACGTAGATGCCCCACGGCGACTTGCCCTGGTAGTAGCCCGGGACGAAGACCCACTTGGACATGACGTCCGAGTTGCCGGCCGTGTCGTAGACGCAGTGACCGGCCGTGGAGACCAGGTTGCGGTACTTGGACTGAATGGAAGTGGCGGAGCACCACTTCTTCTCGCCCTTGCTGTTGACGAAGAAGACCTTGCCGATGGTCTTCGGCAGGTTCACGTTCTGAACCTTGACCGTGGTCTTCTTCTCCTGGCCGATCGGCGAGGCCGAGCCCGGCTTGGTGTCGGCGCTGTAGCCGCCCTTGCTCTGGAGCTTGGCGACATCGCCCTTGTCCCAGACGTTGGACTCGGTCGCGGCCTTGAGGGCCGCACCGTTGCTCTCGGCCCAGTACTGGGCGATGGCCTTGGCGTCGGCCGCGCTCTTCGCCATCGGGTCGGTGGCGACGTCTCCGGCGGCCGAGGCGGAACCGGCCAGGCCGGCAGCCAGAAGGCCGGTAGCCAGGATGGCTCCACCGGCGGGGATGAGGATGCGCTTCAAGGGAACTGCTCCTTGGTCTGTCGTGAGACGCAACATGCGTCCCATGCGTCAGTAAAGGGATAGCAAGGAACATAGCGCGGTGATCTCCGCAGGTGGAACCCGGTTTGACCGATTCGGTAGGCGCCCTTACCGCCGTGACCTTTCCGTGACCAGTCAGTGATCTTAGCGATCGGTGATCAAGGGGTCACGTTTTCGCTGGGTATCGCGGCGTTCCGTAAGGCCCGGGTAAAGCTGGATCAATCGGGCATGACGGAGAGTGGTCGCCCATATGTGACCTAGATCACAGGAACCAAAACAGGCTCCAACTCCGTCTAATCCTGCTCCACCGTCGGATGATCTTCGGAATCGGCGTCCGCAACGGGGTTCGCGACCCCTCCCCTCCTCTTCGCGTCCCAAACCGGAGACGCAAAAAGGGGCCCGGCCGAAGCCGGGCCCCTCTCTGCAGCGGGGTGTTACTTGTACAGCTCGCCGTTAGGGCCGACGATCTTGCCGGACCAGACGTTCTTGGCCGCGTTGTAGACCGACGCCGTCTCCCCGTCGAAGTACGGCGAGGTGATGTAGTCGATGCGGTCGTTGCCGTCCTGGTCGGCGAACGTGCTCGTCACGCCGTTGACGTAGCCGAGGCGCTTGCTGTTGCTGTAGTTGCTCAGCCAGGGGCCGCCGTCGAAGCCCGGGGTGACCGGGCACTTGAGGCCCACGTGCTCCTCGATCTTGAGCCAGGAGGCGCCCACGGCCTTGCCGGTGGTCTTGCCGTAGCACCACTTCGGCGTCACGCCGCTGTAGGGGCGGTTGCCGTCCGGGTGCGGGCCGGCCGGGTAGCCGAACGCGCGCACGTACTTGCCGGTGGCCTGGTTCCACGCCACACCCTGGCCGCCGACGTTGTCGCCCAGGCGTCCCGCGTCCTTCGACAGCAGGATGTAGTAGTGGCCGCCCCAGCTGCGCTTCGGGCCGCTGAACCGCTCGTAGTCCTTGCGGTCCACCTGCTTGACGCCCTCGAAGGCGATGCCGTTGAAGACGGTCACGAACGCGTAGTCGCGGTCGTAGTCCTCGTAGACGTCGAAGTCGGTGTGGGTGAACGCCTGCTTGCCGACGTAGATGCCGAACGGCGCCTTGCCCTGGTAGTAGCCGGGCACGAACACCCAGTTGCTCAGCACGTCCTTGTTGCTGTCCGTGTCGTACACGCAGTGACCGGCCGTGGCGACCAGGTTGCGGTAGTTGGACTGCACCGACGTGGCCGAGCACCAGCGGAACTTGCCGGACCCGTCGACGAAGAAGACCTTGCCGACCGTCTTGGGCAGGTTGACGTTCTGCACGCGGCCGACGGGCCTCTTCTCCTCGCCGATGGGCGAGGCGCTGCCGGGGTTGCCGTCCGCGGTGTAACCGCCCTTGGAGACGACCTTCCGGACCTCCTTGTCGTCCCAGGTGTACGCCGTGGCGGCGCGCAGCGCGGCGCCGTTGGAGGCGAGCCAGAACGACGCGACCGAGGAGGCCTGTGACGTGCTGCGGGCCATGGGGTCGGTGGCGATGTCGGCTCTGGCCTGCGCGGTGCCGGTCAGGCCGGCGGCCAGGAGGCCGGTGGCCAGGACGGCGCCACCGGCGGGGAGGAGGATTCGCTTCAAGGTAACTCCAGGCTTTGCCTTGTGCTGTCGTGGGGCTCCGTACATCCCCCGATGCAGCAAACGGACAGCCGGGAACCTATCGGGCTGACTGCGTGTCTGGGAATTTGCGGAAGATCATGTCAGGCCCGTGTGAAGCGGCCGTGATCATTCCGAGATCCGATCTTCGCTGATCACCGTGATGGTTGCCACGCTCTGTGTGCGTTACGTCACATTTGCGGGCGTGGTGACCGACGCCGCGTGCCGGTAGACCTCGCCGGTGGCGGTGGTGAAGTTGGGGGAGGAGACGGCGTCGTAGCCGTCCTTGGCGTCCCGGTTCCACGTGAGGCTGTTGATGCCGTTCAGCGCGCCGAGGCCCTGTCCGGCCTGGTAGTCGATCAGCCAGGGACCGCCGCTGGCGCCCGCGGTGAAGTTGCACGGCTGGATCTGCACGCCGTACTGCAGGTCGAGGCTGGGGGCGACGGTCCAGCGGGTGCTGCCCGCGCAGCTCATCAGCTTGCGCCCGTCGAACGGCCGGGTGCCGTCGGGCTGCGGGCCGGCCGGGTAGCCGAAGGTGGTGACGCGGTTGCCCACGCTCTTGGCTACCGCGAGGCCCTGGCCGCCGACGATGTCCTGGAGACGGCCGACGTCCTGCATGACGAGCTTGCCGCCCTTGGAGACCCAGGTGAAGCCGCGGTGCACGCTGACGAACGCGTAGTCGTAGTCGTAGTCGCCGCGGCCGGGCCAGTGCTCGTGCATGCTGATCGCCGCGCCGACGTAGATGCCGTCGGGCGTCTCGCCGTTGGGGCCGGGGTTGGGGACGAAGATCCAGGAGTCGGCGGGCTTGGCCTGGCGGGCGTCGTACGCGCAGTGCGCGGCGGTGGCGACGACGCTGCGGTTCTTGGCGGCGATCGAGCTGGCCGAGCACCAGTACTCCTTGTCGCCGAACCGGAAGAACACCTTGCCCATGGTCCGGGCGGTCGAGCCCTTCGACGGCAGCTCCGGTGACACGCTGAGCGGGATGTTGGCCGCCCGGGCCGCGGTGAGCTGCCGGCTGGGGACGGCGGTGGCGCCCGCCGCCGTGGAGGAGGCCTGGGTCGCCGGCGTGGCGGGGCTGTAGCTGTCGGCCCTCTTGAGACGGTCCGGCTTCCAGGTCTCGGCGACCTTCTGGACGTCCGCGGCCGTCCTGGCCAGGGTCACCGAGTAGACCCAGCTGCTGGTCCGCGCCGACGCGGTCCCCCCGAGCGAGGTCACCCCGAGCGCGAGCAGCGCGCTGAGCGCGACGGCTGCCAGTCGCCGGACCGGGGGGATCATGGAAATGCCTTTCCTTAGGGTGTTAAGGGTGGATTTTTCCAGATCAACTGACTGTATTGCAGCTCGGATAGAGATTCGTTATCTGATCAAGTGTGACTTGTGTCCCATAAGAACGGTGTCAAGGAGACCGTCCGGATAGGTGAGACTGCTCCCACGTGTCGGTCGTTGCCGCAGGTCAGAGGCCAGGGCAGGCTGCGAGCATGCGTCGACTTCTCTGTCTCGCCGTGCTTTCCTGTACGGCATTCGCCGCCTCGCCCGCCGTGGCCGAGACTCGCTCTCCTGACACGGACCGGAGGCTTTTCGTGATCATTGTTGGCGACAAGGGGGGCGTGCTGTCCTGCAAGGCACGTTCGTCGAAGCCCGCCTGCATCGCCCTCGAAAGGGCCGGCGGCGACCCCGCCCGGCTGCCCTCGCGTACCGACGCGGTCTGCACGATGGAGTACAACCCGGTGCGCGTCTCGGCGCTCGGCATCTGGGCGGGCCGGCCGGTCCGCTACGAACGCACGTTCTCCAACGGCTGTGAGATGTCGGCCGCGACGGGCTCGGTCTTCCAGCTGCCCTGACGGTCACACCGCGACGGGACCCCGGCCGACGGCCGGGGTCCCGTCGTCATGCGGTGGGGGAAGGTCAATGTGGCGATCAGGTGAATGCGCGGCACCCCGACACTGGTCTGGACTGAGGCGGAAGGCGAGAGCGCGCACGACATGAGGACGGCCGTGGCCGATCAGTTCGACGTCATCGAGGCCGGAGGGCAGGGCCGCCGCCGGCGGTGGACCGGTGTGGCGGTGCTCGTGGCGCTGCTCGCCATCCCGGTCGCCGGGCTGCTCGCCGGCCGCGACCCCGAACCCGACCCGCGGTCCCTCCCCCCAGGACACGGGACCACCCGCCCCGCCGCGCCCCTGACCACGACGAGGGCCGAGCCCAACCTCCTGCAGGTCACCCCCAGGGTGAAGGGCGGCGACGAGGTCCTTCGCGTCGTCTTCCCCGACGGCGCCCCCGCCGAGGTCCGCTACCCGTCGCGGGTCGGGCTCGCCGCACTCGGCTCGCGGCCGTTCCAGGGCGTCTGGGTGGCCGGCCAGTACCGCCGCATGTCCGCGCCGTACGGCGGCGAGGCCGAGGTGTCGAAGGGCGGCCCGCCGCTCCGGAGCCTCACGCCGAACGTCGACCTGTGGCCGCGCCAGCCGGGCAGCGGCTCGTACGGGCAGGTGCTGCTGTTCGCGTTCGGCCACTGGCGCCTCGCGCTGTACGACCGGCCCGACGGGCTGAGCTTCGAGCAGCGCATGGCGGCGGCCGGGCACATCCGCGGCCGGGTGACCAAGGGCGGCTACCTGGTGCTGACCGCCACGCCCCCGGTCCGCCTGGCCGCGCCGGGGGAGACCGTCCAGGGCGACCCGGTGGGGCCGCAGCTCTGGTTCGGCGGTGTGGCGGGCGACGTCGTGGGCCTCATCCCGGTGCCGGACTGCGGCCGTGCCTCCCAGCCGCCCATGATGATCGACCGCCGTGGCCGGTCGGCCAGGGTTGTCTGCCGCGACGGGGTGCAGATCGCCGCCGCCGGCTCGCCCGCGTTCGTCGAGCGGGCGGTCAAGGAGATCCGGATCACGCTGAAGTAGGGTGCGGCCATGTTCGCCGTAACCGCCACACAGACAGATCCCGACAACCCTCTGGCCGGGCTGACGCTCGGTGAGCGGCCCGAGCCCGAGACCCCGGACGGCTGGACCACCGTCACCGTACGGGCCGCCGCGCTCAACCACCACGACCTGTGGACGCTCAAGGGCGTCGGCATCCGCCAGGACCGGCTGCCGATCGTGCTCGGCTGCGACGCGGCCGGGGTCGACGAGGACGGCAACGAGGTCATCGTGCACGCGGTGATCGGCAGCGGCGCCGACGAGACGCTCGACCCGAAGCGCTCGCTGCTGTCGGAGGTCCACGACGGCACGTTCGCCGAGCGGGTCGCCGTGCCGCGCCGCAACCTCGTGCCCAAGCCGGCCGCGCTCACGTTCGAGCAGGCGGCGTGCCTGCCGACGGCCTGGCTGACCGCCTACCGGATGCTCTTCGACAAGGCGGGGCTCCAGCCGGGCTCGACGGTGCTCGTGCAGGGAGCGGGCGGCGGTGTCGCCACCGCGCTGATCGCGCTGGGCCGCGCCGGGGGCTTCCGTGTCTGGGCCACCAGCCGCTCGGCGGACAAGCGGGAGCGGGCCCTGGAGCTGGGAGCCGACCAGGTCTTCGAGACGGGCGCGCGGCTGCCCGAGCGGGTGGACGCGGTGATGGAGACCGTCGGCCAGGCCACCTGGGACCATTCGCTCAAGTCGCTCAGGCCGGGCGGCCGGATCGTGGTGTCGGGCGCGACCAGCGGCGCGGTGCCGCCGGCCGACCTGAACCGGGTCTTCTTTCTCCAGCTCTCCGTGGTGGGCACCACCATGGGCACCCGTGACCAGCTCCAGCGCCTGGCGGTCTTCCTGGAGCAGACGGGGGTGCGGCCGGTCGTCGACCGGACGCTGCCGCTGGCCGAGGCCCGCGACGGGTTCGCCGCGCTGGCCGCGGGCGACGTGTTCGGAAAGATCGTCTTCACCGCCTGACACGCCGCTCACCTGCCGCGCTCGCCGCGCCGCTCCGGGGCCCAGCGCCGTCGGCCGCGCCTGACCGTCACCGGAGCGCGTCGCGGATCCGTCCGGACGCCTCGTCCAGTGCGGCGCGCACGCGCTCCAGCCGCTCGCGGTCCAGCCGGGGGTCGGACGCCTGCTCGCGCACCTGGGCCACGAAGTCGGCCAGCATGCCGCCGAGCTCCGCGTCGAGCTGGGCCCGCGAGGCCGGAGCGCCGCCGAGCGTGGACCACACCTCGGCCCAGATCCGGCGCCACTCGGTCGTCAGCCGCTGGCTCTCGCCCTGCCAGTGCTGCGCGTGCTCCAGCCACTGCCGCTTCTGCTGCTGCTTGAGCCGCTCCATGTCGGCCTTCTGCCGGCGGAGGTCGGCCGGCGAGCCGACGCGCACGTCCTTGGCCATCCTGGTCAGCTCCTCGCGCAGCGACTTGACCGTGTCGCGCACGTCCTCCTTGACCTCGCGCGCGATGTCGCGCACGGAGGCGGAGATCTCCTGCTCCAGGTCGTCGAGCTCGTCGAGGCGGGCGTTCAGCTCCTCGCGGCCCTTGTCGGTGATCGAGAACACCTTCTTGCCGTCGACCACCTCGTGCGTGACCAGCCCCTCCTCCTCCAGGCGGGCCAGGCGCGGGTAGATGGTGCCGGGGGAGGGTGAGTACACGCCGAGGAATCGGTCCTGGAGCAGCCGGATCACCTCGTAGCCGTGGCGGGGGCTCTCGTCCAGCAGCTTCAGCAGGTACAGCCGCAGGCGGCCGTGACCGAACACAGGGCTCATTCTTTCTCCCCCTTGAGCAGCGCCACCTCGCCGGAGACCGTCGTCGCCGACAGCGAGGCCATGCCGCCACCGAGCCGACCCGACAGCGACTTCGCGCCGGGCCTGCTCTCGTTGGACAGTTTCTCGAACGTGCTGACCAGCCGTCCGGAGGTGGACCGCAGCCGCACGTCCGCCTCCACGTCCTCGGGCAGCCTGACCAGGATGTCACCCGAGACGCTGGCGAGCGTCACATGACCCGTCGGCCGCAGCTCCAGGTCTGCCGTGACACGGCCGGACACGCTGTTGGCGCGCAGCCGGCGCGGGACCCCCTGGGCGACGGTCAGGTCGCCGGACACGCTGGTGAACGACAGGTCGCCGGCCATGGCCCGGCTCTCGACGCTGCCGGACACGGTGCCGGCGCTCACCTCGCCGCTCACGCCGTCGAGCACGACGTCTCCGGAGACGCTCTTGACCGAGGTGAGGTTCTCGAACCCGGCGATCACCGCCGAGGCGTTGACCACACCCGCCTTGACCTGGCAGTCCTTCGGCACGGTCAGCGTGGCGACGGTGCGCCGCAGCTTGTTGCGTATCAAGTCGAGCATGCCGTCCCAGGTGAGGTCCTTGTAGGCGACGGACAGCTCGCCGGTCTCCTCGTCGTACGTCACGATCAGCGGCGCGCCGGTGATCTCGGCGATCTCGAGGGCGGGCGGGCCGTCGCTGGCGAGCACCGCGAGCCGGCCCCCTACGATCCGCACGTCAAGCGCCCGCACCGGCCCGAACGTCAGCTGTCCGGAGTCGTCGATGGTCCAGTGCTGCATGGTCCCCGCCCTTTCTGGCGACACGCTCTTCACGTAAGACACGATATGTCGCGTCCTACGGAAACTCAAGATGTATCGCGTTTACGCGGGCCGATGCGGCACCGGAAGGCGGACGGGTCCTCCCGCCGTCACTCGTCCTCGTCGTCGAGGCGGGCCAGCCAGGTGGCCAGCCGCTCGATCGGGGTCTCGAACTCGGGGTTGAGGTCCACGAACTCGCGCAGCCGCTCACCCAGCCAGAGGAGGCTGACCTCCTCCTCGCCGCGCCTGTCGACCAGCTCCTCGATCCCCCGGTCGGTGAAGTACATCGTGCTCCGTTTCGATCGCCGTGCTGCCGGGACACGGGGTCCCCGGCCTCAACTCTAGTAAGCCCGCCGCGCCGCCCGGTCCGGGCCGCTCAACGAGAAACCCCCGCCGGCGCGGGCCGGCGGGGGTCTCGGACGAGCCGATCAGCCGAAGATCTGGCTGAGCATCTCGTGCAGCTCGTTGTCGTGAGCGTTGTGCGAACCGGCCGCGGGCGAGCTGTTGGCCGGGCGGGACACGCGGCTGAGCGCGCGACCGCCGAACAGCTGCGGGTCCTCGGCCAGCTTGAGCGCGAGGTACGGCCACGGGCCCATGTTGATCGGCTCGTCCTGCGCCCAGACGAGCTGCGCCTGCTGGCCGTAGCGGCCCAGCTCGGCGGCCAGCTCGTCACCCGGGAACGGGTAGAGCCGCTCCAGCCGCACGATCGCGACGTCGTCGCGGCCGCTCTCGTCGCGCTTGGCCGCCAGGTCGTAGTAGACCCTGCCGGAGCAGAGGACCACCTTGGTGACCTTCGCCGGATCGACGGTCGTGTCGCTGAGAACCGGCTGGAACGTGCCCGAGGTGAAGTCGTCCGCCTTGGACGTGGCCCCCTTGTGGCGCAGCAACGACTTGGGCGTGAAGACCACCAGCGGCTTGTGCCGGCCGGACTCCACCTGCCAACGCAGCAGGTGGAAGTAGTTGGCCGGGGTGCTCGGCTGGGCGACCGTCATGTTGTCGAGCGCGCAGACCTGGAGGAAGCGCTCGATGCGGGCCGAGGAGTGGTCGGGACCCTGCCCCTCGTAGCCGTGCGGCAGCAGCAGCACGACCCCCGACTTCTGGCCCCACTTCTGCTCACCGGACGAGATGAACTCGTCGATGATCGTCTGAGCGCCGTTGACGAAGTCGCCGAACTGCGCCTCCCAGGCCACCAGGGCGTCCGGGCGCACGACGCTGTAGCCGTACTCGAAGCCGAGCGCCGCGAACTCGCTGAGCAGCGAGTCGTAGACGTAGAACTTCGTGGTGCCCTGGTTGAAGGTCTTCAGCGGGGTGTGCTCCTCGCCGGTCAGCCGGTCGACCAGCACGGCGTGGCGCTGGGTGAACGTGCCGCGGCGGGAGTCCTGGCCGACCAGACGCACCGGGTGGCCGTCGATGAGCAGCGACCCGAAGGCCAGCGTCTCACCCGTGCTCCAGTCGATGGCGTCCTGCTCGACCATCGTGCCGCGGCGCTGGATCACCGGCGCCAGGCGCGGGTGCGGCGTGAAGCCCTCGGGCAGGTTGAGCTGGGTGTCGATGATGCGCTTGAGCGTCTCGTCGCTGATGGCCGTCGGCGTGTCGTCGTGCGACCACTTGACCACCTCGGTGGGCGGCACCCGCATCGCGCCCGCCTCCAGCGGCTTCTTGGCCGCCTCGCGGGTCTCGGTGAACGCCTGCTCCAGCTTGGCCTGGTAGTCGCGCAGCGCCTGCTCGGCCTCCTCGACCGTGATGTCGCCCCGGCCGATCAGCGCCTCGGTGTAGAGCTTGCGGGTCGAGCGCTTGGCGTCGATCAGGTCGTACATCAGCGGCTGGGTGAAGGCCGGGTTGTCGCCCTCGTTGTGGCCGCGGCGGCGGTAGCAGATGAGGTCGATGACCACGTCCTTGCGGAACGTCTGGCGGTACTCGTAGGCGAGCTGCCCGACGCGGACCACGGCCTCGGGGTCGTCGCCGTTGACGTGGAAGATCGGCGCCTGGATCATCCGCGCGACGTCGGTCGCGTAGACGCTGGAGCGGGACGAGGCCGGCGAGGTGGTGAAGCCGACCTGGTTGTTGACCACCACGTGCACGGTGCCGCCGGTGCGGTAGCCGCGCAGCTGCGACAGGTTGAGCGTCTCGGCCACGACGCCCTGGCCGGCGAAGGCCGCGTCGCCGTGGATGAGCACCGGCAGGACCGTGAAGCCCTCCTCGCCGCGCTCCAGGAGGTCCTGCTTGGCGCGGACGACGCCCTCCAGGACGGGGTCCACCGCCTCCAGGTGCGACGGGTTGGCCACCACCGAGGCGGTGATGGTCTTGCCGCTCAGCGCGGTGAACTCGCCGGCCGCGCCCAGGTGGTACTTCACGTCGCCGGATCCGTGCGCCGTGCGCGGGTCGATGTTGCCCTCGAACTCGCCGAAGATCTGCGCGTACGACTTGCCGACGATGTTGGCCAGCACGTTGAGGCGGCCCCGGTGGGCCATGCCGATGACGACCTCGTCGAGGCCCTCGTCGGCGGCGTCACTGATCACCGAGTCGAGCAGCGGGATGAG
The DNA here is from genome assembly GCF_040654215.1 of Nonomuraea sp. NPDC050733. Lineage (NCBI taxonomy): Bacteria > Bacillati > Actinomycetota > Actinomycetes > Streptosporangiales > Streptosporangiaceae > Nonomuraea > Nonomuraea sp. NPDC050733. The sequence continues at coordinate 58,272 of NZ_JBFAHO010000002.1, forward strand.
CGACTCGCCGCCCTCCAGCGAGAAGCGCTTCTGGCCGACGAACTTCGTCTGCAGGAACGTCTCGAACGCCTCGGCGGTGTTGAGCCGCGACAGGATGTTGAGCTGCTCCTCGCGGTCGGGGGAGGTGTGCGGCTTCTCCACCCGCGCCTGGATCCAGGCCCGCTCCTCGGGGTTCTGGATGTGCATGTACTCGATGCCGACCGTGCGGCAGTAGGAGTCGCGCAGCACGCCCAGGATGTCGCGCAGCTTCATCAGCGGCTTGCCGCCGAAGCCGCCGGTGGCGAACTCCCGCTCCAGGTCCCACAGCGTCAGGCCGTGGGACTGGATGTCGAGGTCGGGGTGCTTGCGCTGCTTGTACTCCAGCGGGTCGGTCTCGGCCATGAGATGGCCGCGCACCCGGTAGGCGTGGATCAGCTCGATCACCCGGGCGGACTTGGCCACGTCGTCGTCGTGCGAGGCCGAGATGTCGCGCACCCAGCGGACCGGCTCGTACGGGATCCGCAGCGCCTCGAAGATCTCGTCGTAGAAGCCGTCCTCGCCGAGCAGCAGCCGGTGGATCTGGCGCAGGAAGTCGCCCGACTGGGCGCCCTGGATGATCCGGTGGTCGTAGGTGCTGGTCAGCGTCATGACCTTGGAGACGGCCAGGCGCGAGAGCGTCTCGGGGGAGGCGCCCTGGTACTCGGCCGGGTACTCCATCGCGCCCACGCCGATGATCGTGCCCTGGCCGGGCATCAGGCGGGGCACGGAGTGGACGGTGCCGATCGTGCCGGGGTTGGTCAGCGAGATCGTGGTGCCGGCGAAGTCGTCGACGCCGAGCTTGCCCGCCCGAGCCTTTCGGACGATCTCCTCGTACGCCATCCAGAACTGGCGGAAGTCCATCTGCTCGGCCGCCTTGATGGACGGCACGAGTAGCTGGCGCTCACCGTTGCTCTTCTGGACGTCGATGGCCAGGCCGAACCCGACATGCTCGGGCTTGACGAGCGTCGGCTTGCCGTCGACCTCGGCGAAGGAGTGGTTCATCTCCGGCATGGCCTTCAGCGCCTTGACGATCGCGAAGCCGATCAGGTGCGTGAAGGAGACCTTGCCGCCACGTCCCCGCTTGAGGTGATTGTTGATCACGATGCGGTTGTCGATGAGCAGCTTGGCCGGGATGGCGCGGACGCTGGTCGCGGTGGGGACCGACAGCGAGAGGTCCATGTTGGCGGCCGTGCGGGCCGCCGCCCCGCGCAGCCTTATCTCCTCGGCGCCCTTCGGCGCCGGTGCGACCGGCTGCGCCGGCTTGGCGGCCACCCCGTCAGGGGACGGTGCGGCCGGCTTTTCGATGGTCTTGGGGGCCGGAGGAGCCGCCGTCTTGGCGGGTGCCGGGGGAGGCGCGGTCGCTGTGCCGTTCGCCGCCTCCCTGGCCGGGCTCCGGCCCGGTCCGTAGTCAGGGTTGTAGTCAGCGAAGAAGTTCCACCAGGCCTTGTCAACCGACTCGGGGTCCTGGAGGTACTTCTGGTACAGCTCGTCGACAAGCCACTCGTTCTGACCAAAGCTTGCCAGCGGGTTTGTCCGCGACGACTCAGACGACACGGCGGAAATCGCCCTCTTCCGCAGATCGGCGTTGATGTTAGAGAACCTGTCCAAGGTTACTCGTCCCACCCGGCAACGCGCGCCCGGGTGGCCACGCCACCCCGTCGGATCCTTCCAGGACCGTGAACAGGGACCACGCACCCCTAGTCAAAGGGGGTGATGCAGTAAACATCACTGTTTGGTATCAACGCCGAGGGAAGAGGTTTATTTCCCGCCGGACAGCAACCGGCTGGTGATGCGGACGCCCGGGGACAGCTCGGAAAGAAGATCGGCCAGCTCCTCGCCCGCGGCCTTCAGCTCCTCCAGCGACATCGGCTCCAGCCGCTCCAGGAGGAACAGCGCGTTGACCGTCTCCTCGGTGAGCCGCGTGCGCGCCACCTGGCGCCAGTTCCACCTGCGGCAGGTGACGCCCGTGTCGTCGCGCCAGATCACCTCGCCGGCGTCGGGCGTGCCGAGCGCCTCCTCCGACGCCTCGTCGCCGGCCGCCGTGACCAGCCGCGCCGGGCCGTCGTAGCGGTCGAGGTCCTCGCCGCCGATGGGCAGCGCGTGCTTCACGCTGATCGAGTTGTACGCGTCGACGACCTGGTTGATCTCGGGCAGCGGCAGGCGGCGGGTGAGCGCGTCGACCGAGGGCCGGGTGCGCGACGGCTTGGCCCCGAAGGCGCGGTACGCGTCGCGCCACGCCTCGATCTTGGCGGCCCGCGCCTCGCGCTGCTGCTCGCCCTCGGCGGCCAGGTCGGCGGAGGCGGCCTCCAGCCAGCCGCGCGAGCGGTCGTCCGTCGGGCCGTTGCGCAGCCCGTGGGCGGTCATGACCAGGACGGCGAAGTCGGGGCACAGGGCGAGGACGGAGTCGTCCACCCGGATGTCGTCGAGCATGCGAACCAGTTTATGGAGTGGAAAACCGCAAAGAACACTTTGCAAAATTGTCTTTGCGGTCTAGGGTCGAGGCGTGGAGGAGAAGTACGAGATCGGCGACCCGCGGGTGCTGAAGGTGGTGGCCCACCCGCTGCGGGTGCGGCTGCTCGGGCTGCTGCGCATCGACGGGCCCGCGACGGCCAGCGAGCTGGGGCGGGTGGTGGGGGAGAGCTCCGGCTCCACCAGCTACCACCTGCGCGTCCTGGCCCGGTACGGGTTCATCGAGGAGGACGACGACCGGCGCGACGGCAGGGAGCGCCGCTGGCGCGCCCGCCACTTCTACACCTCCTGGGACAACGCCCGCATGGCCGCCACGCCCGAGGGCTGGGAGGCCGTCCGCATCATGCAGGCGCGCCAGGTGGAGGCGCTGGTACGGGCGATGCGGGCGTTCGAGGAGTCCCCGGACCCGGAGTGGGTGCCCACGGCCGGCATGAGCGACCATCTGGCCGTGCTGCCGCCGGAGGCCGTGCGCGAGTTCTACCGGCGGGCGGCCGAGCTGGTCCGCGAGCTGGAAGCACGCCACGCCGGCCACCCCGAGGCGCGGAAGGTCCACCTGTGGGCCGCTGCCTTCCCCAGCGAGACCCGCGACCCCGACCAGCCGACCGAGAGGTTCCCGGAGCCCGAGAGATCCCCGGAGGAGGACACATGACCCCCCGTTCGGCGTTACGCCGCTACCTGCTCGTCTGCTTCCTGACCTGGCTGCCCAGCGGCCTCATGATGACCACGATGATCCTGCTGATGACCGAGCGCGGCCTGAGCCTGGCGCAGATCGGCGTGGCCTTCACCGTGTTCTCCGTCGTCACTCTCTCGCTGGAGCTGCCCACGGGCGGCCTGGCCGACGTCGTGGGCCGCCGCGTGGTGCTGGCCGTGTCGGCCGCGTTCACGGTCGTGTCGCTCACCTTGATGGCGGTGTCCACGACCTTCTGGATGTTCGTGCTGACCGGCGTGCTCAAGGGGGTGGCGCGGGCGCTGTCCAGCGGCCCCGCCACCTCCTGGTACGTCGACACGCTGCACGACCTGGAGGGCCGCGACGCCGACCTCCGGCCGGGGCTGTCGCGCGGCGGCGCGATGGAGTCGGCGGCGCTGTGCCTCGGCGTGCTCGCCGGCGGCTTCGTGCCGCTCGTGGTGCCGCCGGCCGTGCTGCTGCCGCTGGCCGCGCCGCCGCTGCTCGGCGCCGCCGCGGCGGCGATGCTGCTGGCCGTGGTGCTGCTCGCGCTGCCCGAGCCGTCGCACCGGCGGGCGTCGCTGGGGGAGACGCTGCGCGCCGTGCCCGCGACCGTGCTGTCGAGCCTGCGGCTGGCGACCCGTCACGCCGTGCTGCGCCGCCTGATGGTGTACGCCGTGGTGACGGGCGTCGCGCTGACCGCCGTGGAGCTGCTGACGCCCGGCCGGCTGGCCCGGCTGGCCGGGTCGGCGGAGCTGGGCGGGACGGCGTACGCGCTGGTCGCGGCCCTGGGCTTCGCGGGGAGCTCCGTAGGAAACACGGTCGCGCCCCGGGCGGCACGGCTGGCCGGCGGGCCGGTGCGGGGCGCGGCCCTGGGCGTCGTGCTGGCCGCGCTGTCGCTCGGCGCGCTCGCCGCCACCGCCGAGCTGTCCGGGGCGTCCGGGCTGGCGACGGCGGGTACGGCCTACGTCGTCATGTTCGTCGGGTTGTCGATCACGAGCATGCTGTGCCTGGAGATGACCCACCACGCCGTCACCGCGGCGGAGCGCACCACGGTCGCCTCCACGAGCTCACTGGCGCTGCAGGCAGGCGGCGCGCTGTCGAACGTGGGCCTCGGCGTGCTCGCCACCGGATGGGGAACGGGCGTCGCGTGGGGGCTGGCCGCCGTCCTGATGGCCGCCTCGGCGCTGCTGTTCGCCCGGATGCCCGCGCCGGCCCCGGCGGGAGGGCCGCTCGCGGCCGCCTCGCAGCGGCTCGGCTCGGCCTGACGCCGTCACAGGCTCCAGTCGATCGCGGGACCGACCGGGACGATCCGGCTCGGGTTGATGTTCGTCTGCGTCATGTAGTAGTGGCGCTTGATGTGGTCGAAGTCCGTCGTCTCGCCGAAGGCCGGGACGGCGTACAGCCTGCGGGCGTACGCCCACAGCGCGGGGTAGTCGACCAGCCGCCGCACCGAGCACTTGAAGTGCCCGTGGTAGACGGCGTCGAACCTGGCCAGCGTCGGGTAGAGCCGTACGTCGCTCTCGGTCAGCGCGTCGCCGAACAGGTACGGCGAGCCCTTCGCGAGCCGTTCCTCCAGCTCGTCGAGCGTCGTGAAGACGCGGGCCACGGCCTCCTCGTAGGCGTCCTGCGACCGGGCGAAGCCCGCCTCGTAGACCGCGTTGTTGAGGCCGTGGTAGATCCGGTCGTTGAGCGCGTCGATGTCCGGGCGCAGCCGCTCGGGGTACAGGTCCGGCGTGGTGGACCAGGACGTCTCCAGGTCGAGCGTGATCTGGGGGAAGTCGTTGGTGACGATGCGCCGCTCCACGGTGTCCCAGACGGCCGGGACGGTGTAGCGGCCCGTGTAGTCCGGGTCGGTGGCCAGGTACAGCTCCGACAGGTACTCGGGGTCGCCGCCCGGGACGCGCCAGCCCTTCTCGTCGCGGATCGGGTCGACGATCGTCACGTCGAGCAGGTCCTCCAAATGGAGGAGCCGGCGGACGACGAGCACCCGCTGGGCCCACGGGCAGGCGTAGGAGGCGTAGAGCCGGTACCTGCCGGGCTCCGGCGGGCCGAGGCGGTCGGTGAAGCGGTTCGGCTGGCGGGCGAAGCGTCCGTCGCCGGTGGTCTCGCGTTCCAGCTTCATCTCCCCAGTAGAACATAGTTCGGAAATACCTGGACAATCAGTGTCATGGCGAAGTTCGTGGTGACTCCATCCAGTCCGGCCCAGCGCGACGCGTGGCTGCGCGGCGCGCTCCCGGAGGTCGAGCGCGTGCGGCCCGGGCTGTGGTCCGTGCCGGTTCCGATCCCGGTCAACCCCCTGCGGTACGTGCTGGTCTACGTCCTTGAGCTGCCCGACGGCGTCGCCATCGTGGACGCGGGCTGGAACACCGACGAGGCGTACGAGGCGCTGGTCGCGGGGCTCGGCGTGGCCGGCTACGCGATCACGGACGTGAAGGCGGTGCTCGTCACCCACATCCATCCCGACCACTACGGCCTGGCCGGGCGGGTCAGGGAGGCGTCGGGCGCGTGGATCGGGCTGCACCCTGCCGACGCCGCCCTCATCCACGAGCGCTACGACGACGAGGCCGTCGACTCGCTCGTGCGCCGCGAGCGGGAGATGCTCGCCCGCTGCGGCGTGCCCGGCGAGACCGTGGACGAGCTGGCCGGCGCGTCGATGTCCATCAGGCACCTGGTGTCGGCGGTGCGCCCGGACCGGCTGGTGGAGGACGGCGACCGGCTGGACCTGCCCGGCTGGGACCTGCGCGCGCTGTGGACCCCCGGGCACTCGCCCGGCCACCTGTGCTTCGTCTCGCCGTCGCGCGGGGTGCTGTTCTCCGGGGACCACGTACTGGCCAAGATCACCCCGATCGTCGCCGTGCACCCGCAGTCGCGGCCGAACCCGCTGGCCGACTACCTCGACTCGCTGGCCGCCGTGCGCAAGCTGGAGGTGGAGGAGGTGCTGCCGGCGCACGAGTACCGCTTCCGCGACCTGACCGGGCGGGTGGACCACGTGACGGCGCACCACGAGGAGCGGCTGGAGGAGGTCGAGCGGGTCGTCGGCGGGGCCACCGGCGGGATCACGTGCTGGGAGGTGGCCACCCGGCTGACCTGGTCGCGGGCGTGGGAGACGTTCCAGGCGTTCTCTCGTCGCGCGGCCACCAACGAGACGCTCGCGCACCTGGTCTGGCTGGCCGAGCGGGGGAGGATCACCCGCGTTCCCGGCGAACCGGACCGCTGGCACCCGGCCGGCCCGTGAATTTCCTTTAAATCAAGTAGGAATAGTTGCTATGGGGGATGGGCCTGTGTAGCGTCGCACGCATGCGGCAGGCTCCCCCTGTCCTCCCGGCGGCCCTCTGGAGGACCACGTGATCGTCACCGTCGTCGGCAACCCGCGTGCCGCGTCCAGGACGTACGGCGCGGCGGTCGCCGCCGCCGAGGCCGTCGCCGCCCGGCTCGGGCACGACGGGCCCGGAGAGGTCGTCGACCTGGCGGCCCTGGCGCCCCACCTGCTCGGCCCCGGCGCGCACGCCGGCGTGGAGGAGGCCGTCGAGCTGCTGAGCCGGGCGCCGGTCGCGGTGCTGGCCAGCCCGACCTACAAGGCGACGTACACGGGGCTGCTCAAGGCGTTCCTCGACCGGTTGCCGCCGGGCGCGCTGGCGGGCACGGCCGCGCTGCCCGTGCTCGTCATGGGGCACCCCAAGCACGCGCTGGCGGTGGAGGTCCACTTCCGGCCGCTGCTGGTGGAGCTGGGGGCGTTCGTCCCGACGCCGGGGCTCGCGCTGCTGGAGCCGGAGCTGCCCGGCGAGGAGCCGATCGGCCGCTGGGCCGACCAGGTGGCGCCCCAGATCGCCGCCTGGGAGCGCGGACGCCTCCAGCCCCGCTCCTGAACCGGCCCCGCTCCTGAACCGGCCCGCTCCTGAACCGGCCCGCTCCTGAGCGGCGCCCCTCGACACCCGGCGCCCGTACGGCCCTCCCCGTACGGGCGCACGGGTACCGCCGCACGGGTACGGCCGTACCCGTGCGGTCAGCGCAGGCGGACCCGGCCGCGGCCGGTCGCGAACGGCAGGTCGAGCAGGGTGCGGATGCCCGGAGGGGCGGCGCAGACCGCCGGGATGGCGTTGATGGCGTGCGCCGCGGCGGCGGCCGGGCCGTGGGAGACCTCGTCCACCGAGAGCGTCATGTGCGGCACCCCCTCGATGTGCAGCACGAACCCCGGGTCCGGCCAGCGTGGCACCTGCGCCGCGTCGGCCTTGTAGACCACCTCGATCGTCATGAACGGCCGCCCCCGTACCAGCCCGGAGAAGACCCAGCGCGAGGCGCACACCGTGCCCTCCCTGACCGTGCCGGCCGCGATCTCGAACTCGCTCGTCGCCAGCTCGAAGTCGTCGCTCTCCTCGACCTCGTCCAGCCGCACGTCCAGTGCGTCGGCGACGAGCTGGACGCTCTCCGCGAACAGCGAGCGCTGGAACGCCCGGTACGGCCGGACCGCGGCCGTGTAGTCCTTGGCCGAGCGGGTGAACCCGACCAGGTCCACGACGACCTGCCGCGACGGATGGCCCCGGAAGTCGGACGACTCCCGCACGTAGACGTGGTCCACCCGGTCGGACAACCCGGTCAGCGCCAGCGGCAGGAAGTCGCTCATGAAGCCCGGGTTGATGCCGGTGCCGTGCAGGGTGGTGCCGCCGGCGGCGCAGGCCGCCTCGACGCGCTCGACGACGCCCCGGCCGTACGACTTGGGGTAGACGAAGCCCGTGGTGGTGATGACGTTCTTGCCCGAGGCGAGCAGGGCGCAGATGGTCTCGACGTCGGAGGTCTGGTCGGTGCCGAAGTAGAACGCCGGCAGCGGCATGTGGAGCACGCAGTCGGCGTCGAGGGCCAGCACCCGGTCGACGTCGTCGGTGCAGGTGACGCCGGTGGGCGGCAGCCCGACCAGCTCGCCCGCGTCCTTGCCGATCTTGTCCGGGTCGTACACGAGGACACCCGCGAGTTCGAGTCCCGGCCGGCCGAGCACGCTGCGTAACGCGTAGCGGCCGATGGAACCGGTGGCCCACTGGACCACGCGGATGGGCGCGTTCACCGGCATGTCCGGCCTCCCAGGCCCGATGGAGGGGTGGCGAGGCTGAACCCCTCGCCCTTGGGAGCCCGCAACTCTAGCAGAGAACCGGCTCGCCGATCACTATCCGCGACGATCGTCCCTGCTGTGCCGGCTCGGGTTATCGTACTCGTACTAGAAGTTTGTTCTCCTGCGCTGGAGGTCCGATGCTTCGGTTCGATGACAAGGTGGCGATCGTCACGGGGGCCGGGCACGGCCTCGGCAGGTCGCACGCGCTCCTCCTGGCCGAGCGGGGCGCCAAGGTCGTCGTCAACGACCTCGGCGGCGCGCTCGACGGCAGCGGCGCCTCCGCCGGCCCCGCCGCCGACGTGGCCGAGCTCATCGCGAAGAACGGCGGCCAGGCCCTCGCCAACGCCGACAACGTCGCCACCCCCGAAGGCGCCGGCGCGATCGTCCAGGCGGCGATCGACGCCTACGGCAAGGTCGACATCGTCGTCAACAACGCGGGCATCCTGCGTGACCGCTCGTTCGGCAAGATGTCGGTCGAGGAGTTCGACGCGGTGCTCGCCGTCCACGTCCGCGGCTCGTACCTCGTCACCCGCGCGGCCTACCCGTACATGAAGGAGGCCGGCTACGGCCGGGTCGTCAACACCTCCAGCCCCGCCGGTCTGTTCGGCAACTTCGGCCAGGCCAACTACTCGACCGCCAAGATGGGCCTCGTCGGCCTGACCAAGACCGTCGGCATCGAGGGCGCCCGCAACGGCATCAAGGCCAACGCCATCGCCCCGGTCGCCTGGACGCGGATGACCGAGTCGCTGCTGCCGGCCGAGTTCGAGGCCAAGTTCACGCCCGAGCGGGTCAGCGCGCTCGTCGCCTACCTCGTCCATGACTCGTGCGAGGTCAGCGGCGAGGTGTTCACGGTCGGGGGCGGCCGGGTGTCGCGGGTGATCGTGGCCGAGGGGCCGGGCTGGCGCTCGGACGAGATCACGCCGGAGGCGGTCGCGGACAACTGGGGGGCGATCATGGCCGAGCAGCCGTACGTCCTCACGGCCGCCGACTCCATGAAGGCCATGCTCTGACGGCTCGCCCCGCCCGTTCCGTACATCCAAGGACCCCTCCGCAAGGAGGGGTTTTTTCGTTATGTACGGACGGGCTTTGTTCGATGATCGACGGAAGCTATCCGACTTAGGACGAAATTCCCTCTTGATTCGTACGGCAGACGCTCCTAAGGTCGCGGCATGACCCCCGCTCCGGGCTCGCCCGGGGACGTGCTGACCCTCATCAGCGCGGGCTCCGCGACGACCCGATCCGACCTGGCCAGGCTCACCGGCCTGGCCCGCTCCACGATCTCCCAGCGCGTCGACGCCCTCATCGAGAGCGGCCTCGTCGAGGAGACCGAGAGCGGCGAGTCCACCGGCGGCCGGCCACCCCGCCAGCTCCGGCTGCACACCGACGGTCACGCCTTCGCCGGCGTCGACGTGGGCGCCACCCACTGCCGCGTCGCGCTGATGGACATCTCCGGCGAGGTGCTCGCCGAGTGCGAGGACCCGCTGCTCGTCACCGAGGGCCCCGAGACCGTCCTGGCCCACGTCGACGGGCGCCTCGACCGGCTGCTCGCCGAGGCCGGCCGGCCCAGGTCGGCGCTGCGGGCGCTGGGCATGGGCGTGCCGGGACCGGTCGAGTTCGCCACCGGCCGGCCGAACAACCCGCCGATCATGCCCGGCTGGAACGACTACCCCATTCCCGAGCACTTCCAGGGCTGCGAGGTCCTGGTCGACAACGACGTCAACGTGATGGCCCTCGGCGAGCACCGCAACGCCTTCCCCGGCACCGGCCACCTGCTGTTCGTCAAGGTCGGCACCGGCATCGGCTGCGGCATCGTGGCCGAGGGCCGGCTGCACCGCGGCGCCCAGGGCTCGGCCGGCGACATCGGCCACATCCGCGTGTCCGGCCACGACGACGCGGGCTGCCGCTGCGGCAACAGCGCCTGCCTGGAGGCCGTGGCCGGCGGCGCGGCACTCGCCCGCAGGCTCACGGAGCAGGGCGTGCCCGCCACGACCGGCGCCGACGTGGTGACGCTCGTCCAGGCGGGCGACACGCGGGCGCTGCGCCTGGTCAGGGAGGCGGGCCGGCACATCGGGGAGGTGCTGGCCGGCCTGGTCAACTTCTTCAACCCCGAGGTCATCGTCATCGGCGGCGTCCTGTCCCGGGTCCACGAGCACCTGCTCGCCGGCATCAGGGAGACCGTCTACCGGCGGTCGCTGCCGCTGGCCACCCACCACCTGTCGATCGTGCCGAGCCGCACCGGGGAGGACGCCGCCGCGCTCGGCGCCGGCCTCCTGGCGATCGAGCACTACCTGTCACCCGACAACATCAACAAGATCGTCAACGCCTGACAGGAGAGACCCCCGATGCTGGTCATGAGGGGAATCGTCAAGCAGTTCCCGGGCGTCCGCGCGCTCGACGGCGTCGACCTGGACGTGCGGGCCGGGGAGGTCCACTGCCTGCTCGGCCAGAACGGCGCCGGCAAGTCCACCCTGATCAAGGTCCTCGCCGGCGCCCACCGGCCCGACGAGGGCACGATCGAGCTCAACGGCGTCCCGGCCAGCCCCGCCGGCCCCGTGGACGCCATCCGGCTCGGCATCGCCACCATCTACCAGGAGCTCGACCTCGTCGACGGGCTCAGCGTCGCCGAGAACATCTTCCTCGGCCACGAGCACACCCGCCTCGGCTTCACCGACCGCCGAGGCGCCGACCGGGCGGCCGGCGAGGTGCTGGCCCGGCTCGGCCACCCCGAGATCCGGCCGTCCATCGAGGTCGGGCGGCTCGCCCCGGCGGCCAAGCAGATCGTGTCCATGGCGCGGGCGCTCTCGCGCGAGGCCCGGCTCATCGTCATGGACGAGCCGTCCGCCGCGCTCGCCCACGACGAGGTGGCCAACCTGTTCCGCATCATCCGCGACCTCACCGCCCGCGGCGTCGCCGTCGTCTACATCTCCCACCGGATGGAGGAGATCCGCGAGATCGGCGACCGCGTCACCGTCCTCAAGGACGGCCGCACGATCGCGGTCGGCCTGCCCGCCCGCGACACGCCCACCTCCGAGATCGTCTCCCTGATGACCGGCCGCGACGTCGAGTACGTCTTCCCGCCCCGCGCCGCCCGGCCACCCGGCGAGGAGGTGCTGCGGGTGGAGGACCTGTCCTCGCCCGGCGCCTTCGCGGGCGTGTCGTTCTCGGTGCGCGCGGGCGAGATCGTCGGCCTGGCGGGCCTGGTCGGCTCCGGCCGCTCGGAGATCCTGGAGGCCGTCTACGGCGCGCGCCGCGCCACCGGCCAGGTGCTGGTGGGCGGCCGCCCGGTCCGCCGCGCCGGCATCCTCCAGTCCGTACGGCAGGACGGCCCGCTGCGGGCGCTGCGGCGCGGCGGCGTCGTCGAGTCCGTACGGCTCGGCATGGGTCTGGCGCCCGAGGAGCGCAAGGCGCAGGCCCTGCTCCTCGACCAGAGCGTCACCGCCAACATCACGCTGGGCGGGTTATCCGGGTTCGCCCGGCTCGGCTGGCTCGACCGGGCCCGCGAGCGCGCCGAGGCCGCCCGGCTGGCCGAGGCGCTCGACATCCGGCCGCGCGACCCGGAGCGCCCGGTCAAGACGTTGTCCGGCGGCAACCAGCAGAAGGCCGTGCTCGCCCGCTGGCTGCTCGGCGGGCGCCGGCTGCTGCTGCTCGACGAGCCCACCAGGGGCGTGGACGTGGGCGCCAGGGCCGAGCTGTACACGGTCATCCGCCGCCTGGCCGAGGAGGGCATCGGCGTGCTGCTGGTCTCCAGCGAGGTGCCGGAGGTGCTCGGCCTGGCCGACCGCGTCCTCGTGCTGCGCGAGGGGACGGTCATCCACCAGGGCGACGCCCGCGACCTCGACGAGCACCGCGTCCTCGACATGATCATGAACGGGAGGGCCGCCTGATGGCGAAAACAGGAAGAGCAGACGCGGGAGGAACGGTCGCGGAGGCTCCCGCGACGGCGGCCCCCCGCTCCTTCGAGTTGCGGCACCTGGGCCTGTTCGTGGCGCTCGCGCTGCTCGTGGCCGTCGGCCTCGTCACCCGGCCGGCCGCCTTCGCCACCGCCGACAACCTGGTCAGCATCCTGTCGCTGGCCGCCACGATCGGCGTCATCACCGTCGGCGCCACGTTCGTCATCATCGGCGGCGGCATCGACCTGTCGGTGGGCGCCGTCATGGCGCTGGCCTCCGTCTGGGCCACGACCCTGGCCACGCAGGAGTTCGGGCCGGTCGTCATGGCGATCTGCGCGATCCTCGTCGGCACGGGCGCCGGGCTGGTCAGCGGGCTGCTCGTCGCGTACGGGCGGCTGGTGCCGTTCATCGCCACGCTCGCCATGCTGGTCGCCGCGCGCGGCCTCGCGCAGCGCATGTCCGACCGCAGGACCCAGCTCGTCAGCGCCGACAACCACGCCATCGTGGACCTCGCCACCACCAGGGTGCTCGGCGTGCCGCTGCTCGTCTACGTCTTCGCCCTGGTCGTCGTCCTCGGCTGGATCGTGCTCAACCGCACGACGTTCGGGCGGCGGACGTACGCGGTGGGCGGCAACCCCGAGGCCGCCCGGCTGGCCGGCATCGACGTGCGGCGGCACACCATGCTCCTGTACGCCCTGTCCGGGCTGTGCTGCGGCATCGCCGCCATCCTCATCATGGCCCGCACCACCACCGGCTCCTCCACCCACGGCGACCTGTACGAACTGGACGCCATCGCCGCCGTGATCATCGGCGGCACCCTCCTCACCGGCGGTCGCGGCACGATCGTGGGCTCGATCCTCGGCCTGCTGATCTTCACGATCATCACCAACCTGTTCATCCTCAACGGCCTGAACACCAGCGACCAGCTCATCGCCAAGGGCCTGATCATCGTCGTCGCCGTCCTGCTCCAGCGGCGGAACCTGAAGGAGAGAACACAATGACCGACAAAGTCGCGCGCCGGGGATTCCTCGTCGGCGGAGCCGCCCTGTTAGCGACCGCCGGCTGCACCAGCAACGAGCCGTCGGCCGCGCCCGCCAGCGCCGCCGCGCCCGTCCCCTCGCCGGGCTCCAGCGGCAACGACCAGCCCGGCACCAAGGTGACCATCGGCTTCTCCGCCCCCGCCGCCGACCACGGCTGGATCGCCGCCATCGCGAAGAACGCCGAGGCCGCCGCCAAGCAGTACACCGACGTCGACTTCAAGCCGGTCGAGCCCACCAACGACATCAACCAGCAGATCTCCGCCGTCGAGTCGCTCATCGCGGCCAAGGTCGCCGCGCTGGTGATCCTGCCCAACGACGGTCAGCAGCTCAACCAGGTCGCCCTCCAGGCCACCCAGGCCGGCATCCCCGTCATCAACCTCGACCGCGTCTTCCCGGACAAGCTCGCCTACCGCACCTGGATCGGCGGCGACAACTACGGGATGGGCGTCGCCGCCGGCCACTACATCGGCAAGAAGCTCAAGGACAAGGGCGTCTCCAACCCGGTCATCGTCGAGATCCAGGGGATCGCCACCCTCCCGCTGACCCAGGACCGCAGCAAGGGCTTCGCCGACGCGCTCAAGACGTACGGCTTCAGCGTGACCGCCAAGCAGGACGCCAAGTTCACCGTCGAGACCGGCAACCAGGTGGCGACCAGCCTCCTCCAGGCGCACAAGAAGATCGACGCCCTGTGGAACCACGACGACGACCAGGGCATCGGCGTGCTCGCCGCCATCAAGGAGGCGGGACGCAAGGAGTTCTTCATGGTCGGCGGCGCCGGCTCGCTCAACGCCATGAAGGAGATCCAGTCCGGCTCCTCCGTGCTGGAGGCCACGGTCACGTACAGCCCCACGATGGCCTCCTCGGCGATCAAACTCGCCCGGCTCATCGCCCAGGGGAAGGGCATGAGTGACCTCGTGGAGAACCAAGTTCCGCAGTCCATCACGCTCGCATCGGAGACCATTACCAAGGAGAACGTCGAGAAGTACCTGCCGCTCGGCTTCGAGTCCTGATCGGGGGCTGCATGTCAGAAAAGATCAGCATCGGCGTGGGCATGGTGGGCCACGCCTTCATGGGCCGCGTCCACTCCCAGGCCTGGCGCAGCGTGGGAGCCTTCTTCGACCTGCCGCTGGCGCCCCGCATGGCGGTGCTCGCGGGCAGGTCGAAGGAGCGCACGTCGGCCGCCGCGGCCCAGCTCGGCTGGGCCGACGTCGAGACCGACTGGAGGGAGCTGGTACGGCGCGACGACGTGCAGATCGTCGACATCTGCACGCCCGGCGACTCCCACGCCGAGATCGCCATCGCCGCGCTGGAGGCCGGCAAGCACGTCATCTGCGAGAAGCCGCTGGCCAACACCGTCGCCGAGGCCGAGGCCATGGTGCGCGCCGCCGCCTCGGCGCCCGGGAAGAACATGGTCGCCTTCAACTACCGCCGGGTGCCGGCCATCGCCCTGGCCCGGCGGTACGTCGAGGAGGGCCGGATCGGCGAGATCCGGCACGTCCGCGCCCAGTACCTTCAGGACTGGATCGTGGACCCGGAGTTCCCGCTGGTGTGGCGGCTGCAGAAGGACAAGGCGGGCTCGGGCGCGCTCGGCGACATCGGCGCGCACATCATCGACACCGCCGAGTTCGTCACCGGGCAGCGCGTGGTGGGCGTCTCGGCGCTCACCGAGACGTTCGTCAAGGAGCGTCCCCTGGCGGAGGACTCGGCCGGGCTGGCCGCCACCGGCGGGACGGCCACCGGGCAGGTCACGGTGGACGACGCCGCGCTGTTCATCGGGCGGCTCTCGGGCGGCGCCGTCGCCTCGTTCGAGGCCACCCGCTTCGCCACCGGGCGCAAGAACGCGCTGCGCATCGAGCTCAACGGCTCGCTCGGCAGCCTCGCCTTCGACTTCGAGGCCATGAACGAGCTCTGGGTCAGCGAAGGGGACGCCGGCTTCACCCGGATCCTCGTCACCGAGCCCGGCCACCCGTACGCCGGCGCCTGGTGGCCGCCCGGCCACGGCCTCGGCTACGAGCACACCTTCACCCATGAGATCAAGGACTTCCTGGAGGCGATCGCCGACGGCCGCGATCCCGCCCCGTCGTTCGCCGACGGGCTGCGGGTGCAGCGCGTCCTCGCGGCGGTCGAGCGGAGCGCGGCCGACTCCAGCCGCTACACAGTCGTGGAGGACGCATGAGACCGGTCACGTTGTTCACGGGCCAGTGGGCCGACCTGCCGTTCGAGGAGGTGTGCCGGCTCGCCGCCGAATGGGGGTACGACGGCCTGGAGATCGCCTGCTCGGGCGACCACTTCGACGTCGCCCAGGCGGTGTCCGACCCGTCGTACGTCGAGCAGAAACGCGCCCAGCTCGACAAGCACGGCCTCAAGGTGTGGACCATCTCCAACCACCTCGTCGGCCAGGCCGTCTGCGACCACCCCATCGACGAGCGCCACAAGGCCATCCTGCCCGCCCGGATCTGGGGCTCCGGCGACCCGGAGTCGGTGCGGCAGGCCGCCGCCGAGGACCTGAAGAACACCGCGCGGGCCGCCGCCCTGCTCGGCGTCGACACGGTCGTGGGCTTCACCGGCTCGTCGATCTGGCACACGGTCGCCATGTTCCCGCCGGTGCCCGCGTCCATGATCGACGCGGGCTACCAGGACTTCGCCGACCGCTGGAACCCCATCCTCGACGTCTTCGACGAGGTGGGCGTACGGTTCGCGCACGAGATCCATCCGAGCGAGATCGCCTACGACTACGTGACGACGCAGCGCACCTTGGAGGCCATCGGCCACCGGCCCGCGTTCGGCCTCAACTGGGACCCGTCGCACATGGTCTGGCAGGACCTCGACCCGGTGGCGTTCATCCTGGACTTCGCCGACCGGATCTACCATGTGGACTGCAAGGACACCCGGGTCCGGGTCGGCGACGGCCGGCGCGGGCGCCTGTCCTCCCACCTGCCGTGGGCGGACCTGCGGCGCGGCTGGGACTTCGTCTCGACGGGCCGCGGCGACGTGCCGTGGGAGGACTGCTTCCGGGCGCTCAACTCGATCGGCTACACCGGGCCCATCTCGATCGAGTGGGAGGACGCGGGCATGGACCGCCTGGACGGGGCCAAGGAGGCGCTGGGCTACATCCGCCGCCTCAACGCCATCACCCCGCCGGCCACCTCCTTCGACGCCGCCTTCTCCACCACCTGAGCCCCGGCCTTTTCCGGGACTCTTCTCGCGAGGAGGGCGCGCCACGCGCGTTTCGGCGCTCGGGCGCGCCCCCTTCGACCCCTCAAAGGCATGGTCCTCGCTGACGCTCGGGCGCTCTTGCTCCGGGGCTTCGCCCCGGAGGCGAGGGGCTCCCGCCCCTCGCGCACCCCGGCCTTGATCGGAGACCCGACCATGAGCGTGATGCCCGAAGAACCCCTGCGATTTCCGCTGCACCCAATACGCAACGTGGAAGCCCGGTATGTCAAGCAGACCGTGTGCAGAGTGTTCGCCGTCGTCACGGTCGACTTCGAGCCAGGCCACGGTGCCGGCAACGGCATCGAGCTCGCCGTACCAACCGATGTGTGGGCGGCGCCGTCCGACGGGTCGGTGGCGGTGCCGCTGTCCGTGCCTGGTGACCAACTGTGTGAGTCAGGGCTGCCGCGCGTCGACGCCCAGAGGAAAGGGCCTTCATGGCCAGGCGGCCTGCCGGATGCATATGAAGCAGAGGAATGCCGAGCCGTGGCAGTATTACTGGGGTACCGTTTTGGTATGACCGAGAAGAGGGCCATCAGCCTTCCCGACGAAGATGCCGCCTGGCTCGACGAGAAGGTGCGTGCCGGCGAAGTTCAGTCGTTCTCCGCGGGCCTGGCCGAGCTCATTGCGACCGCCCGCCGACGTGAGGCATGGCTTACCCGCGAGGCAGAAGCTTTCGGAGAGCCGATGCCCGACGATCCCGACCGTGAGAACTACTGGGCGGCTCGGTTGCGCCGCTCCACCGCCGAAGTCCTCAGCGACAACGCACACGACTCCGCGTGACGCGGGGCCGTATTCTCCACACCCCCGCGGTGGCCGGCTATCTCGGCGGGGACAGGGACCTGCGCCTGCTGCTCTCGGCTGCCGCCCGGGAGATGGTCACGCTCGTCCTGCCCTCCACCGTGCTCGCCACGGCCACCAGCGGCCATCCAGAGCTGTACCTCCAACAGTTGGCTGCCCGAGTCGACGCCCTGCTCACGAACCCGGCCGTGGTGGTGGACCATCTCGTCGGCCGAGGCGGCGACGGAGAAAGGGCGATCCGCTCGGGCTTTCTCATGGGAGCTCTCGGCCTCACGGTCGAGGACGCCCAGACCGCCGACCTCGCACTCAACCGGTCGTCACCCGTGCTGACCACGCGAGCCGGTGCTTCGCGGCTCGCCAAGATCGAGCCGCGGCTACCGTTCGATCTGGTCGGTTGATCACCGGAACGGCGGTAGAGCGCTGAGAGCCCATGGCCGGCGCGGCTTCGCGCTTGGTTCGAGGGTCTCCGGTCACGGCGGCGGGTGCGGGGCGTCGGCTGCGGGAGACTGGGGGAGTGACCACCGAGAGCGCCCGCCCGGGCCCGCCCGCGACGAGCCCCTCCATCGTGCTGCTCACGCTGGCGCACCGGATCGAGTCGGAGCTGGGCGCCGCGCTCTCGCCCCTCGGGCTGACGGTCAGCAGGCTCGGGCTGCTCGGGCACATCGCGGGCGTGCCCGGCGCGTCGTTCAGCGACCTGGCGCGCATGTCCGGCATCACCGTGCAGAGCGTCCACACGGCGGTGAAGGCGCTGGCCGGGGCGGGGCTCGTCCGTGACGGGAAGGCCAGGGCCGGGTCGGCCTCGACGCTGGAGCTCACGCCCGAGGGAGCGCGGCTCATGCGTGAGGCGATGAACGCCGTGGCGGCGGTGGACGAGGCGCTGTTCGGGCCGGAGGCGGACCCGGTCCAGCGCCAGGTCGCCGACGCCGTACGGGCGGCGTTCGGGGCCGGGGCGACGGAGTGACGCGCGGGCGCGGTCGAGGACGCCACGGTGCCGCGAAGAGCGGCGGTGACACCATGGGGGGATGGACGCCGAACTGGCGCGCCGGCTCTTCGGTGGGCAACGCGTCGCCCGGCTCGGCACCGTGGCCGGCGACGGGGCGCCCCACCTGGTGCCCGTCACGTTCGCGCTGACCGGAGACCGGGTCGTCCTGGCGGTCGACCACAAGCCCAAGACGACGACCGACCTGAAGCGGCTCCGCAACATCCGGGCGAACCCCCGGGTGTCCCTCCTTGCCGATCACTACGAGGACGACTGGACCCGCCTGTGGTGGGTGCGCGCCGACGGCACAGCCCGTGTGCTCGCCCTCGGCTCCCCTGAGGCGGGCGCGGCGATCGGGGCGCTGGCCGGGAAGTACGAGCAGTACCGCCGGAACCCGCCGGACGGGCCGGTCGTCCTCGTGGACGTGGCCCGCTGGTCCGGCTGGGCCGCTTCACCGAGTGCGTACGAATGATGACTTTAGGTGAGCTAGCCTTGGCGGGTGGCTTACGAACCCCCCGCCGGCCCGCTCACGCCGGGCGGCTTCGACACCCCACGAGACGTCGCCGCCGGCCTGCCGCTGTCCCTCGTCGAACAGTGGCGCGCAAGCGCGGGCACCGCCCATGACGCGCGGCGCCTGCTGGCGCCCCACGAGATCCGCGGATACTCCGTCGTGTCCGACTCGGCCGGGCTCACCCGGCTCAGCCAGCGGCTCGGCCTGCTGGAGGTGCTGGCGCTCATCGACCGGCCCAAGCGCATCCTGCACGCCTGCGCCCAGGCCGCCGGCGGGCGCGCGGTGGGTGTGTGGGCGGCCGACAACGCCCAGCTGTTCCACCCGGAGGGTGCGGACCCGTCCACGCTGCTGTCCGCCCTGCTGACGGCGCAGGACGAGATCCGGCGCCACTGCCTGGTCAGCATCGGGATCGGCGTGCACCTGGGGTCGTTCTACGAGCTGTCGGGCGGGCTGTACGGTGCGGAGGCCGACGCCGCCGAGGAGTTCGCGGAGAACGACACCGAGGGCGGCGAGATCGCGGTGACACAGGCCGTGGTCGACCGGCTGCCGGAGGGCCACCCGTTCGTACTGCGGCGCAAGGACGGCCCCGACGGCCTCGTCGGCCCCGTCCACCAGGTGGTCGACGGTCCCCGGCTGGAGGTGCCCCGGCTCGGCGAGGCGTGGTCGGGCGAGGGATGGCCGGGCGCGTCCGGATCGGCCGGGCAGGAGCACTATCCCATCCCGTACTCCGCGCCCTTCTACGCCGACCTGCTGTTGCTGGACGCCCGTCCCGGGGACGCCGAGCTGGCCGAACGGCTGGCGGCCGGGCACCTGCGCGGCCGGACCGTGGTCCTCGTGGAGCGGAGCGCCGCCCCTGCCGACACGCCGGAGATGGAGCTGCTCAGAGGGCTGTCGCTGTCGGCGGCGATGCGGGAGGCCGGTCTTCGTCTCCTGCCGTCCGAGGGCGCCGTGGAGATCAAGGTCGCCGGGCCGCTGGGCATCTACCTGTTCGAGGAGCCGGCACCGGCCGTGCGCTTCGCGCTGAGGCTGCGCACGGGGCTCGCCGAGCGGGAGATCGTGGCCCGGATCGGGGTGGCAGCCGGGCCCGTGCTGGCGGGGCGGACACCCGGCGGTGGCTGGGACGTCGCCGGGGCCCCGGTCAACCTGGCGTCCAAGATGGCCCAGGACCTCGGCAGCCCCGGCCGCGTCCACCTGAGCGAGGCCGTGCGCGACGCCGTGGCCGGCCACGACGATCATGCTGACCTGGTGGGGTTCGAGCCTGTCCGGCGCACGGTGTCGGGGGTCGAGATGACGTACTACCAGGGCTGACCCGTCGCGGGCTGACGCCCCGGCGTGTCCGGGTGCTGGGCCGTCAGGCTCTCTGCCGCCACCTCTCCATGACCTGCCGGAACGCCTCGCTCACGAGGAGAAGGAGCTCGGCGGAGGACTGGAAGCGGGCGCCCGCCGGGGTCGTGGCCCCGAGAATCTCGGCTCCGCGCTGCGACGCGGCCGTCAGGGCGTCGTTCATCTGCTGGGATGCGAGGATCGACCGGAGCCAGATCTCGTCGTCGATGACATAGCGTTCGCGCCGCGCGCCGGGAACCCGTTCCCGCCTGAGCATTCCCTGCTGTTCGAGGAAGGCGACGGCGTGCGAGACCGACGCCGGGCTGACGCGAAGCCGCTGGACCAGGTCGGCGGCGGTGAGAGCGCCGGAGTCGGTGATGTACAGGCAGACCAGCACCCTGGCCTCCATCCGGGGCAGCCCCTGCTGAACGAGGAGAGCGGTGAAGGACTCCACGAAGTCCTGCACCGCCTGCGGGTCACGCCCGTGGCCGCTGTCGGAGATCGGTGGCACCGGAGGCGGCGCCTGCTTGTGCCGGCGCGCCCGATGCCGGGTGGCCTCCTGCGCCTGGTCCGCTCGGTAGTCGTCGGGTCCGCCGTTGCGGGTGACCTCGCGCATGATGGTCGAGGCGGGCCGCTCCAGACGCCGGCCGATCTCGGCGTATCCGAGTCCCTCGGCCAGCCACGCGGCGATGTGCTGTCGATCCTGGCCGGTCAGTCTGCCTCCGGGCATCGGTGCTCGGCTCCTATCCGTCGACATGCGCGAAGCGCGGCGCCCCGGCGCCCTCCGCTGCACAGTATGCATTCACTCGCAGCCCATTGCAATGTCTCATGGCGATCCATCCTTTGCATTCACTGTCATTCTCATTGCAAAGACAGCTCTAGGAACCGAATGTAGCAGGCGATAAGCATCATCTTTGCTTGTTGACGGACTTATGAACGCAATGTACTGTCGCGGTCGTTCAGAGATTCCCGAACGATTGCGAGTGCCCGGTGGCGCCGCAGCGGGAGTCCCGTGGCCGAGCTCCGGCTCGCCGAACGCCCGTCACACAAGATCGAGCACTGTAGGCAAGGGGATTCAGGATGGGACAGGGCAACAACGGCCTCTCCGAGGCGGGGCTGCGCAGGCTGCGTGAGGTGCTGGCGCGGCATGTCGGGTCGGGGAGGATTCCCGGGCTGGTCGCGCTGGTCGGCCGGGGTGATGAGGCGCATGTCGAGGTGGTCGGGACGATGCGTCATGGCGGTGGCGCGCCGATGCGTCGGGACACGATCTTCCGGATGGCTTCGACGTCCAAGCCGGTCGCGATGGCGGCGGCGATGGTGCTGCTGGATGAGTGCCGGCTGCGGCTGGATGATGTGGTGGATGGGTGGCTGCCGGAGTTGGCTGACCGTCGGGTGCTGAAGCGGATCGACGGTCCGCTGGAGGACACCGTGCCGGCGCGGCGGCCGATCACCGTGCGGGACCTGTTGAGCTCCACGTTCGGGCTCGGCATGGACATGACGGCGTTGGGCAGCCCGATCATGGGCGCGATCTTCGAGCAGGGGCTCACGCCTGATCTGCCGGAGCCGATGCCCGAGCCGGATGAGTGGATGCGCCGCCTTGGCACGCTCCCGCTGATGTATCAGCCCGGACAGCGCTGGCAGTACCAGATCAGCCACGATGTGCTCGCCGTGCTGGTGGCCAGGGTCACCGGCCAGTCGTTCGAGGCGTTCCTGCGCGAACGCATCTTCGAGCCGCTGGGCATGAAGGACACCGGCTTCCACGTCCCCGCCGAGAAGATCGACCGGCTGCCCGACCTCTACGCCCCCGACCCGCAGACCGGTGAGTTCCACGTGTGGGACGAGGCGAAGGGCGGACGGTGGAGCCGGCCGCCGGCGTTCCAGGGCGGCGGCGGCGGGCTGGTCTCCACCGCCGACGACTTCCACGCCTACTTCCGGATGCTGCTGAATGGCGGGATGCACGGGAGCGAGCGGATCCTGTCCCGGCCCGCCGTCGAGCTGATGACCACCAACCGTCTCACGCCCGAGCAGCAGGCCGCCCGGCACGCCATGGCCACCGACAACGTCCACCTGTCGTACGGCCAGGGCCAGCACGGCGGCTGGGGGTTCGGGATGGCGGTGCGCACCTACCGCGGCGACTACGCCCCCGTCGGCCAGTTCGGCTGGGACGGCGGCAGCGGCACCTCGACCTACGCCGACCCGGCCAACCAGCTCACCGGCATCCTGCTCACCCAGGTCGGGATGTCCACCCCGGACTCGGCGCGGCTCATCCACGACTTCTGGACCACGCTCTACCAGACGCTCGACGACTGACACCGAGCCCGCGCCCGGCCGACCCGCCCTCAGCCCATCCGTCCGTCACCTCGCATGCGCAACAGACCTGAAGGAGCACGCCACCATGTCCGTCACCCTGACCGACCAGGACAAGATCACCCTGCGCACCGCCGCCTACGGCGCCGTCTCGCTGCTGGCCGCCGCGGATGCCGCCGGCAGGCCCCACAAGGTCGCCACCCAGGGCTCCATCGCCCTGGCCTCCGCGACCGGCCTGGTCGGGCACGTGCTCGCCGACAAGTCGACGGGCGTCAACCTGAGCGGCAAGTCCGTGGCCGCGCTCGCCGACAACGTCCTGCCGGCCCTGACGGAAGCCATGAGCCTGCTCAGGCAGCAGGACCCGGCGGAGGCCGACAACTTCCGCAGCACCGTCCTCGTCGCCATCGAAGCAGCCGCCCGGACCCACCAGGGCGAGCCCAGCCCCACCATGGCCGACATGGCGCGCAAGATCACCGGAGCCCTCGACGCCGCGTGACGGCATGCCGACCCGCGAACCCCTCACCCGCGGCGCCGGAGGCACTCAGGGCGTCGGCGAGGTCGTTCACCGCCGGCCCCCGGCCAGGCGTCGCCGCGGGTGCCCTGACAAGGGCACCGGTGCGGTCACGTCACTGCTCTGACGGGGCGCCTGCCGCCCGGTGAGCGTGCGGTAGTGGGCGAGGCGCAGGACCGCCGTCACGAGCCCCGCCGCGGCCGCCGCCACGAGAGCGATCGTCAGCGGCGCCGCGAAGTACGTGAGCTGCGCCCACGTGACCGTCCGGCCGTTCATCAGGAACGAGATCAGGTCGGGATACGCCGCCAGCAGCGCCGCGGGCAGCAGCGCCGGCACCAGGCGGAGCCCGACCCGCCACCTCTTCGGCGTCCTCTTGGCGAGTCGTCGGGCGGCCCAGCGGCGGGAGCGTACGGCCCCCAGGGTCCCGAGCGCCGCCGCCGCCAGCGTGACCACCCCCAGGAGCAGCTCGAACTGCTGCCTGTCGCCCCCCGGCACCTCCGGCGTCCTGCCCTCGCTCAGGTCCGCCAGCCCGCTCGCGATGGTGAACGTGTCGTCCGTCAGGCCCGCGCTGTTCGTCATGACCGCGAAGCCGTACCCCGTCTCCGGGACGATCGTCTCGACGGCGGTGTAGGTGAACAGGTTGCCCGAGTGCGTGAGCCGCCTGGTCTCGTCGTCGATGCCCCAGCCCATGCCGTACTCGTGCACGCTGCCCGGTGCGTGCATGGCGGTCAGGCCGGCCGGACTGACGAGGCGGTGGCCCCGGCCGTTCTGGGTGATCAGCCAGCGACCCATGTCGGCGGCCGTGGTGATGACGCCGCCGCTGCCGCTGCCGTCGAGGAACGCGGGCAGTTCGGGGCGCGGCAGCCACAGGCCGAACACGGAGTTGTACCCGTCGGCCGGCCGGACCGTCCGCTCGCTGACGCCGCTGGAGCGCATGCCGAGCGGCCCGAAGACCCGCTCCCGCATGAAGTCGCCGAAGCTCCGGCCGCCGGCCACCTCCACCAGCCTGGCGGCCAGGTTGTAGTTGACGTTGCAGTACTCCCAGTGCGTGCCGGGTGCGGCCCGCAACGTGGCGGTGCCCAGCTTGGCGGCGTACTCCTCGAGTGAGGCGGCCGTGTTCAGGTCGCCGATGTCGGTCGTGGTGTCGGACAGCCCGGACGTCTGGTTCAGCAGGTGCCGCAGGGTGATCGCCTCGGCGCGCGGGTCGGCCATGCGGAAACCGGGAAGCTGCTCGGCCACGGGCTTGTCCAGGGACAGCTTGCCCTCCTCCACGAGGATCATCACGGCCATGGCGGTGAACGACTTGGTCACCGAGGCGACCCGCATGGGCGTGCCGGCGGTGACCGGCTCGCCTTCGGAGTCGTGGCCGTAGCCGGCGGCGTGGACGATCCGGTCGCCGTGGGTCACGACGACGGACAGTCCGGGCAGGCCGGTCTTGTCGAGGGCGCGGCCGACGTACGTGTCGATGGCGGCCGGGGTGAGCTCGGCGGTGCGCGCGGGCGCGGCGGCCCATGCGGCCGGCGTGCACGTCACGGCCAGGCCGGTCGCCAGGGCGAGGGCGGTGAGGAAGGTTTTCACAGGTGCTCCGTTCAAGGTGGACCTGCGAAAACCTAGGGACAGGGGCGTGCCCGGGACATCGGCCTTCCGTCCAGCCGTACACCTGACGAAAGTCAACTCCGCCCGCCCACCACGGGGCCACGCCCATGACTCAGCAGATTGACTCGATAACGCATTGTTCTGTGATAAACGTCATATCCTGAAAAGTCTGTCGCGTGCGGATATGTCGCGTGATACTTCTGTGACCTACGAGCGATCATGCTCGTATTCGTGGAACGGGGAACCATGCACGCGTTCACATACGGGGCCGCCTGACACAGGGGAAGCGCCGGCGTCGCCGCCGGTATCACGGGGTCAACGGGGCTGAAGGGCCGCGCTCGCGAAGCGCCGCCCGTCGATGCCGCCTGCCCGACTAACGCCGACTTATCCGCACTTAAGTCGAAAGTCGGACAAAAAGGATTATCAGCAATATTCACATTACTTAGGATGAGACTTGCGTAGTTCGCTTACGGGGAAGCTCGCTCTCGGTCTGCTCACCGCCACCGTCCTCGCCGGAGGCACCGCGATGGAGGCCAACGCCGCCACGCCGACGCCACCGGCCGAGACGGCACAGAGCAGTGACACGGCGGCCGTCGAGGCGGCCATGGACGCCGCCTCGGCGCAGGCGGCCAAGAGCGGTCAGGCCGTGTCCGTGCCGACCCTGACCAACGAGAACAGCACCACCGTCGCCAACCCCGACGGCACCTTCACCGAGACCATCAGCTCCGGCGTCGCCCAGGTCAAGCGGGGAGGCCAGTGGCTGCCGGTCGACACCTCCCTCGTCCAGGACGGCGCGGTGCTCAAGCCGCGCGTCTCCCGGGCCAACGTCGAGGTCTCCGGCGGCGGCGAGGGCCCGCTCGCCAAGATCGTGGATGACGCCGGCCGGGTGTTCGCCGTGCGGTGGCCGACCGCGCTGCCCAAGCCCGCGATCAAGGACAACGTCGCCACCTTCGCCAACGCCGCAGGCCCCGGCGCCGACCTGGTCGTCACCGTCCTGCCCACGGGCTTCCGCCACGACGTGGTGCTGCGCGAGAAGCCGTCCGGCCCGCTGGAGCTGCGCATCCCCGTCCAGACCGAGGGCGTCGACCTCACCGAGGACGAGAGCGGCCGGCTTCTGCTGAAGAGCACGGCCGGTGACGGCAAGATCGTCGCCTCCGGTGCGCGGCCGGTCATGTGGGACGCCAGCGGGCACGGCAAGCCGCGTGGCGACGCGCTGAAGGAAGTCGACTCCAGCGTCGAGACCCAGAACGGCGTCCAGGTGCTCGTGCTCAAGCCCGACGCGGGCTTCCTGGCCGACCCCAAGCGGAAGTACCCGGTCACGGTCTTCCCGTCGATCACGCTTCCGCAGGTCGAGACGGACACGGACGTGGCCTCCACCTGGGCCTCGCACCCCGGCGACCCGATGATCATCGCGGGCACCATGCCCTGGGAGAACGGCCAGGGCGGTGACGTCATGCGCAGCCTGGTCAAGTTCAACACGGCCAAGGTCAAGGGCAAGAAGGTCATCCTGGCCACTCTCGGCATGTGGAACCTGGAGACCAACGGCTGCGGCCTCGTCGTCGGCTCCGGCCTCACCGCCGAGCGGGTCACCAGCGCCTGGGACGAGAACGACCTGAACTGGGACAACAAGCCCACGACGACCGGCGAGGGCGCCTCCACCACGCGCGCCGGCCGCGGCCGTACCTGGACCGCGCCGTGCGCCACGGGCGCCGGCTTCCTGGCGTGGCCGGTGACGAACATCGTCAAGGCGTGGGCGTCGGGCGCCCCCGACTACGGCATCCAGCTCCGCGGCGCGAACGAGAAGGAGGCCACCAACTGGCGGGCCTTCGCCGCGTCGGAGAACAAGGAGCAGGGCGTCAAGCCGCCGACCCTGGCGGTCGTCTACACCCGCTGACGGACCCGGTGAGTGAGGGGCCGGGGAGCGCGCTTCCCGGCCCCTGCCGTTACCGGTCGGTCCGGCGGAGAAGATCGGTCCGGCGGAGAAGAAGGGTGACGAAGCCGAGCGCGTCGCGGTAGCCGTTGAGCCACATGTCGCGGTGGGTGTCGGCGGCGGCCATGGCCTCGTCGCCGTCCGGGCCGGGATGGTCGAGGGCCCAGCGGGCGAGCGTGCCGGTCCACGACCACTCGTAGTCGTCCCACTCGTCGCGGGTGCTGGTGTGGGCGTAGACGGTGGCGTAGCCGGCGTCGTGGGCACGCGCCACGGTCCCGGCCAGGTCGGCGTAGTCGTCCGGGCCCGTGCCGAGCAGGTCGTGCAGCTCCTTGGACGGGTCCCGCTCCCAGAAGCTCTCGCCGATCAGCGCGAGCCCGCCCGGACGCAGGTGCCGGCGCACGGCGTCTAGGGTCTCGGCCAGCGTGCCGAACGCGTGAGTCGCTCCCACGCACAGCACCAGCTCGTACGGCTCGGCGGCGGCGAAGGCGTCCGCGGGCATCTGGTGCAGCCGGAGCCGGTCGCCCAGGCCGAGGCGGGTGCCGGCCTCGGCGGCGGACGTGAGCGCCTCCTCCGAGATGTCCACCCCGTCCGCCGTCGCCTCGGGGTAGAGGTTCAGCGCCCGGATGAGCCACGCGCCCTCCCCGCAGCCGAGGTCCAGGACACGGGCGCCGGAGCGCAGCTTGGCGCGGGTGAGCAGGCGGATGAGGCTCGACTCGCTGACGGGCGCCGCGATGGGATGGTCGGCGTGGGCGAGGTGGCTGATGAGCTGACGGTGCATCCTCAGGACTATGCCGAAAGCGGGTTCCGGCCCGCTATGGGATATCGGCGGGCGCGTGCACAGGACAGCCTCGCTCAGGCACGGCCGGCAAGGCTCTCGTAGTCGCGCAGGGTGATGTTCTCGGCGGCCTTGCGGGCCATGTTGGCGGCCATGTTCTTGCCCGGCAGGTACGGCACGATCTTGTAGTAGCGGTTGAGGAACGAGGCCAGGAGCCGGCTGTCGGGCACCATGAGCTTGGCCACGCCGTCACCCATCTTCTGGCAGCCCGTGGCGTATTCGCGCATCTCCTCCTCGTAGCGGGCGAACGCCACGCGGTGGTCGCCGCGCGCCGCGGCCAGCTCGCCCGCCAGTACGTACGCGCCCACCAGGGCGAGTCCCGAACCCATGCCCGACAGGGACGAGGGGCAGTAGGCGGCGTCGCCGACCAGGGCGACCCGCCCGCGCGACCAGGCGTCCATGCGGACCTGACCGACCGAGTCGAAGTAGAAGTCGGTCGCCTGCCGCATGTCGCGCAGCAGCCGCTCGCTCTGCCAGCCGTTGCCGGCGAAGCTCTCGGCGAGCACGGCCTGCTGCCGCGCCACGTCGCGACGGTTCAGGTCGAGGACCGGCGAGGCGAAGTAGAAGACGGCCCTGGCCTGCGTGTTGTGCCGGGCGCTGTGCAGCGCGACGAGCCTGCCCGCGGTGCGGTAGGCGTGGCCGGTGTGGTCCAGGCCGAGGTGGTTGGCCGTGGTGAAGATCGCGCAGTAGAGGCCGAGGTGCTTGACGAACCGCTCCTCCGGCCCGAACGTCAGGCGGCGGGTGTTGGAGTGCAGCCCGTCGGCGCCGATCACCAGGTCGAACCGGCGCGGCGCGCCGCGCTCGAAGGTGACGGTCACACCGTCGGCGTCCTCGGTGAGCGAGGCGATGGAGTCGCCGAAGACGTACTCGGTGTAGTCCTCGGTGGCGCCGTAGAGGATGCGCCCCAGGTCGCCCCGGAGGATCTCGACGTCGCCCGCGAACAGGTCGGCGGGCATCGTCGACTGCGTCTTGCCCGCCGCGTTGACGTACGACATGGAGCCCATGCCGGTTCTGGCGCGCTCGATGTCGCCGAGGATGCCCATACGGCGCAGGACCGACAGATGGACCTCGCCGCGGAAGTCGACCGCGTAGCCGCCGTCGCGCAGGGCGGGGGCGCGCTCCACGATCGTGGGGGTGAAGCCGTGGCGGTGCAGCCAGTAAGCGAGCGCGGGGCCGGCGACGGAGGCGCCGGAGATCAGGACGTTGGTGTTCCTCATGCCGTTTCTCATGACCCCGAGCCTGCCGGGGAGGGCTCACCGCGGGCTCACCGCCGGCTCACCGCCTCCGTCTCACCGCCGGGTGATCATCTCCACGACGGTCTCGGGCAGCCCCATCAAGCGGAGGACCTCGGGGGTGGAGACCCCCATCACGGACGCCGTTTCGCCGGCCTCCCGGTATCGCTGACGGGCCGCGGCGTGGTCACCGTGCGCCTCGGCGACGCGGCCGAGCCCGGCGAGCGTGCGCACCCGGTCGCCGAGGCTCTTGACCCAGTGCGGGTCGAGGCGTTCGAGGGCCTCGACGTACAGCCGTTCGGCCTCGGCCAGGTCCTGCTCCAGCAGCGCGATGTCGCCGAGCCCGCGCAGGGCCGCCGCCAGGTAGGTGGAGCTGCCGGCGCGGCGGGCCAGGGCGGCGGCCCTCAGGTAGTCGGCGCGGGCCGCCGCCGCGTCCTCGCCGGCGAGGTGGTCCCCCCGGTTGACCAGCAGGTCGGCGCTGTCCTCCAGGGCGCCGAGCTGCTCGGTCAGGGTGAGCGCCTCGTCGGTCAGCTCGACGGCCCTCGCCCGGTCGCCGCGCGTTCCGGCCAGGCCGGCGAGCGAGTCCAGGGCCAGCGCGGTGCCCCAGCGGTCGCCGAGCGAGCGGAACTCTTCCGCCGCCACGTGGAATTGCGCCTCGGCCGCCGCGGCGTCCCCCTCGCCGAGCGCCCCGAACGCCGACACGTAACGGGCGGTCGCCCGCGCCCACGGCTCGGGGCACGCGAGCTGGGCCCGGACGAGCTCGAACGCGCCCCGCATGTCGCCCCCGACCACGTTGCGCATCATCCACAGGAGCAGGGCCACCGGGTAGCGGCCCGCCCGGTCACCCGGCCACGCGGCGGCCAGCGCCTGCCCGGCCCGCGCGAGGTGCCGCTGCCAGACCGGATGCCCGGCGGCATCCGACGCGGCCAGCAGCACGCACGTCGCATACTCCTCACCGAGCTCATCACCGAGCTCATCACCGGGCGGCCCTTCAGGAAGTACGTCGTCCAGCAGCGTGCCCGCGTAGGGCGCGGCGGAGGCGGACAGGCCGCTCAGCCACAGGTAGTTCGAGGCCGAGGCCAGCAGTCGCAGGGCCGTCTCCACGTCGCGGGCCTCGACGGCCCAGCGCAGGGCCGCCAGCAGGTCGGCGTGCTCGGCCGCGAGGATCGGCAGCCACTCCAGTTGCCGGGCCCGCCGCAGGTGCGGGTCGGCGGTCCGCGCGAGCTCCAGGAAGCGCAGGGCGTGGGCGCGTCGCACCGGCTCGGCCTCGTCCGCCGCTTCGAGCCGTTCGGCGCCGTAGGCGCGGATCGTCTCCAGCATCCGGTAGCGGCCGCCCGCCGCCTCCAGCAGGGACTTGTCGGCCAACGACTCCAGCGTCTCGCCGTCGGCGCCGCACACCCGCAGAGCGGACTCGGCCGTCGCCCCACCGGCGAAGACCGTGAACCGCCGCGCGGCCCGCTGCTCCTCCTCCGACAGCAGGTCCCAGCTCCACGCGACCACCGAGCGCAGTGTCCGGTGCCGCTCGGCGGCCGTCCGGGCGCCTCGGGCCGCGATCCCGAGCCGGTCGTCCAGCCGTCCCGCCAGATCGTCGATGTCCAGCGTGCGCAGGCGCGCCGCCGCCAGCTCGATGGCCAGCGGCAGGTCGTCCAGGGCCGCGCAGATCCGCCGCACCACCTCCGGGTCGGCGGCGAAACCGCGGCGTGCGGCCCTGGCCCGGTCGGTGAAGAGCCGTGCGGCCGCGTCGCCGTCCAGCGGCCGCACCTGCCAGAGGTTCTCGCCGATGACACCCAGCGGCTCCCGGCTGGTGGCCAGCACCCGTAGCCGCGGGCAGGCGGCCAGCAGCCGCGTCGCCAGCGTGGCGGCCTCTTCGACGAGATGCTCGCAGTTGTCGAGGACGAGCAGGAGCACGCGGTCCGACAAGGCGGAGATCAGGCGGTCGACGGGCTCCTGCTGCCCGGCGCCCTTCCCGAGGAGCCCGTTCTCGCGCAGGCCGAGCGCGCTCAGCAGCGCCCGCGGCAGGTCGGCGCCGTCGCGCAGCGCGGCCAGCTCCACGAAGCAGACGGCGTCGCCCGCCGCCCCGGCGACCTCGACGGACAGCCGGGTCTTGCCGACGCCGCCGGGGCCGATCAGCGTGACCAGCCGGGCCACGCGCAGCAGGGCGGCGACCTCGGTCACCTCTGCGGCACGGCCGACGAACGACGTGAGCTGGGCGGGCGGCGCGGCGGGCGACGGCGATGGATCGGCGCTCAGCACCTCCAGGTGCAAGGCGGCGAGCTCGGCCGAGGGATCGGCGCCCAACTCCTGGGCCAGGCGCCGCCTGGTCTCCTCGAACGCCTCCAGCGCCGCCGCCTGCCCGCCCTCGGCGAACAGCGCCCGCATCAGCAGCGCCGCCGGCCGTTCCCGGAGGGGATGACGGCCGACCAGCTCGCGCAGCTCGGGTACGGCCCCGCGGTGCTCGCCCAGGCGCAGCTCGCCCTCGATCCGGTCCTCGAGTGCTCCGAGCCGCTGCTCCTCCAGCCGTACGGCGGCGGCCCGCGCCGTCGCGCTCTCGGGGAGGTCGGCCAGAGCCGGCCCCCGCCACAGCTCCAGCGCCTCGCGCAGCAGCGGGACGGCCCGCCCGGTGTCGCCGTCGCGCAGCGCGGCCCGGCCCTGCCCGGTCAGCCGCTCGAACCGGCAGGCGTCCACGTCGTCGTCATGCGCGACCACGATCCGGTAGCCGGCTCCCGCCCGCTCGATCGCCGCCCCGCCGCCCAGGGCCGCGCGCAGCCTCGACACCTGGGAGTGCAGCGCGTGCGCCGACGTCCCCCCTGCCGGGTCGATCTCGTCGGCCAGCCGGTCGACCGGGACGACCTCGCCGGGGCGGAGCAGCAGCAGCGCCAGCAGCGCCCGCCGCGCCGGCCCGCCCAGCGGGACCTCGGTCCCGTCGTCGCGCCAAGCCCGGGTCTGGCCGAGGATTGCGAACCGCATGCGGGCGATTATGCCGGGGCTTCGATGGCGGTGCCTTGCGCGGAGACGAGCCGCCAGACGCCGGGGGAGACGGCGACGTAGACGTGGGTGTAGCGGCTGCCGGCGCTGAAGGCCGTACCGTCGGGATGGGTGAAGTTCATGCCGGTACGCCCCACGACGATCCCGACGTCC
Organism: Nonomuraea sp. NPDC050733; assembly: GCF_040654215.1. Taxonomy (NCBI): domain Bacteria; kingdom Bacillati; phylum Actinomycetota; class Actinomycetes; order Streptosporangiales; family Streptosporangiaceae; genus Nonomuraea; species Nonomuraea sp. NPDC050733. The sequence continues at coordinate 89,830 of NZ_JBFAHO010000002.1, forward strand.
CCGACGCGGCGGACGACGGCCTCATCCGGGAACGACTCGATCGCCGGGAACCGTACGGCGCCGGTGGCGATGGCGTCGAGGAGGACGTCCCGGCCCACGACGGCCCCGTCCTCCACGCTCACCAGGACGAAGTCGTCCGCGAGGAGGTCGTCGAGGACCTTGGGCTCAGCGGCCGTCAGCGCCTCGAAGAAGCGCTGGTCGTGGCCGAGCAGGGATCGGCGGTCTGCGCTCATGGGGGTTCCGTTCCTCGGCGTCCAGGGGGCCCGAGCGTAAACGTTGTCGCCGGTGTCAAGGTCAAGGCGGAGCCGGGACGGCCCCCCGATCGGCGAGCGCCGGCCCCCTCCTGACCGGTCTCGCCCAGGCCGCCCCGACCGTGGCCGCCTGGTGGCGGCGGAAGGGAATCAGTCGTGCGCCGTGGACCTGGTCGTCGTGAGGTGGCGGTCGATGATCTGGTCGAGCTGCGCGACCGCGGGCTCCCAGTCACGCGGCACCGTGTGGCAGCGGACGGCGCGGTGGCCCCGGTAGCGCAGGGTGTAGGTGAAGTGATCCGCGACGTCGCAGCCGTCCGTGGAGGGGCTCCACGTGGAGACGTTGCCGAGCCTGCGCCGCAGGAGGCTGAGCTCCGCGGCGGTGAGCTGGAAGGCGGCGGTGGCCGCGGCGGAGGCGGCCCGCGCCCGGCCGTGCCGGTCTATCGAAATGCTGCGCTGAATTCCGGCGAACCCGCCCGTTTTTTCATAGCCGATCATTTCTGGTGAATGACCGGTCGCGGGCCGCGTCTGCGTTTCGGCCCGTGCGGTCGTGGCCGGCAGGGCCGCGATCGCCGCGAGAACGGCCGCGAAAGCCAGGTGTTTGAACACGAATATATCCTTCCCTCGTTCGGAAAGCGTTTCGGAGTCCGGTGGCGGGATTGCGGGCAGCCCTGTCCCGGGGCACCACGGAAGGGCCCATTCTCGCAGGCACGTCCTCATCTGCCGTTCATGTGACGGCCATGTGAGAGTGGGGACCGGGATGCCCCGGTTTCGGGAAAGGCCGCTGATCAGGAGGCGAAGAGGACGCCTCCGGTGGCACGCACCGCCGTGCAGAGGTTCGGATACGTCCGCGTGAATTCGCGGAACTGCCTGTTCCAGGCCCCGGTGGCGGTCACGTGCACCGGGGCGTATTCCTTGGTGCACATGCCGGGGTCCTCCGGGATGCGCTCCACCACGCCGTTCGCGCGCCGGAGCTGGTCGCAGGCCTGCGCCGGGCTGGCGTGCGCGCCTCCGTCCGGGCCGCACAGCAGGGTGCCGGCCGAAACGGGCGCGGGATCGCCGCTGGTGGCGGGGGTGACCCTGAGAACGTAGACGCCGACAGGGTCGGGCGCGGCCGAGCCGGCCGACGTGGTCGCCAGGGCGGGCGCGGCGGGGAACAGCGGCACCAGACCGGCCAGGGCGGCCGTGGTGAGCCACGCCCCGTGACGGTTGAAGTTTCGCTGCGATCGCATGGGATACCTCCTTGTATCTCTGCCGCGATCAGCGGCATTCGGTGTGGTGAGGCGCAATTGTTGGGCGCCTCGTCGTGCGGAGGAAAATCGCGGGGATCCGATGCCGGTAGGCGCTCCTGAATCCCTGCGCCACGCGATGTTAGAACGATGACAACTGCGGGGCAAGCCGCCGATCGCGCGCCGCCCGAGGTTCGTTGACCATTCAAAGAAAACCTGGGCTTCGTGAATCCCGCCGGCTGACCGTAAACAGTGAAGGATGCGTGAGTGGGCGCCGCGCGCTACCGCTCGCCGAGCAGGCGATCTTCACGCGGCGGCGCCGAAGAGGGTCGTCCGTATTGCACGGCTTTTTCCGGTGGGCCTTTTTATTTTCAGTGACAAAGCTCACATTGTGGCCTTATTGCGGCCCGCATTCCGGCAGGCGGTGGGCGAAGCCCGTGGCACCCGAGGTGGGGTGGTGCACGTCACCTGGCCAGAGTGGTGTGGTCGAACTGCCCGGAGCGGAGCGCGGCGAGAGCCGGGTGCGGTGGCCACGAAGGCGCGCACAGCGTCGAAGCCCTCAATGACACAACAGACGGTTGTTCATCGCGAGCGGATCGGTTGTTTGATCTCGGCGTCCACCAGCCGCTTGGATGCACTTGGTCAACATGATGTTGTTCTTCGGAACAACCACCGGCCACGCCACGAGACACCACTGGAAAGGTATGCGCACTCGCGTGGGTTCACGAGCGCCTGACTCCCCAGGAGGGCGACATCACGGTCCGTAAGATCCGCTCCGGCGGCCTCTCCACCACCGACCTCCACCAGCGGCTGCGCGAACGCGGCATCGACACTCTGGTGCTCTCCGGTATCAGTACCAGCGGCGCGGTCCTGTCCGCCGTCGTCGACGCGGCCGACCGCGACTATCGGCTCTACGTCCTGTCCGACGGCGTCGCCGACCCGGACACCGAAGTCCACGACATGCTGCTCCGCCGCGTCTTTCCGGCACGAGCCCACATCATCGAGGCAGCCGAGTTGCACGCCCTGCTGCCGGCCGGCTGACCCGGACCGCCGACGGTCCCGGCAGTGCTGGCGCCGGAGGCCGCTCAGTTGTCACGGGCCGTCGCCGGGAGGGCCGCGGCGATGCAGTCGAGGACGCGCTGGAGCCCGTACCGGAACTGGTCGTCGCGGCTCAGGTGCGGCTGGCGCGCCTCCATCACGATCTTGGTGAAGATCGGGTACTTCCCGCTCTTCACCAGCCCGTCGATGTACGGGTAGCTCCGCGCCATCCACTCCGGCTCGCTGAGCCCGCTGCGGCGGAACTCCTCGGCCGAGCTGATCTCCTCGCGGACGGTGCCCTCGATGTAGCCGTTCAGCATGGCCATGAGGCCGAGGTTCTCGTCGATGGAGACGAAGACGTCGAGCACTCCCATCAGCCGTTCGATCAGGAGCAGCTGGTTGGGGCCGAAGCTGGGAAGTGACCGCTGCACGGTGGCGATCCACGGGTGCCTCAGCCACATGGCCCGCAGTCCGTCGGCGTAGCGGGTCAGGTCGGCGCGCCAGTCGCCCGAGGGCAGGCCCGTGACGTCGATCTCGCCCATCAGCCGGTCGGCCATGAGCTCGACCAGGTTGTCGCGGCTCGGGACGTAGCGGTAGAGGGACATCGCGCCGGCGCCGATCTCGGCGGCGATCCGCCGCATGGTGGCGGCCTCCAGCCCTTCGGCGTCGGCGATCCGGATCGCCGCCTCGGTGATCTGCGCGCGGCTGTAGACCGGCTTCGGCCCGCGGGCGGGGCGCTCGGGCCGCATCCAGATGTTCACGTACTCGGCGTCGGCCACCGTCTCCTCCTCCCCAGTTGCGTACATGGTACCCAGTAACCTAACCTGACCCGCAACCGCGTACAACGTACCCAGTGGAGGGGTCATGTCTGATCCGATCGTGGTCGCCGAAGGGCTGCACAAGTCCTTCGGCGACACCCACGCCCTGCGGGGCCTGAACCTGAGCGTCCCGCCGGGCACGGTCTGCGGCGTGCTGGGGCCCAACGGCGCGGGCAAGACGACCGCGGTGCGCATCCTGGCGACCTTGTCCGACCCCGATGCCGGGCACGCCCGCATCGCCGGGTACGACGTCGTCCGCGACGCCGGCGAGGTGCGCGCCAGAATCGGGCTCGCCGGCCAGTACGCCGCCGTGGACGAGAAGCTCACCGGCCGCGGCAACCTGCGCATGTTCGGGCGCCTGTCCCACCTGTCCCGGAGGCAGGCGCACCAGCGGGCCGACGAGCTGCTCGAACGCTTCGGCCTGATGGACGCCGCCGACCGGCCGGTTCTCGGCTACTCCGGCGGCATGCGCCGCCGCCTCGACCTGATCACCAGCCTCATCCTGCGCCCCCAGGTGCTCTTCCTGGACGAGCCCACCACCGGCCTGGACCCGCGCAGCCGCGGCGAGATCTGGGACAGCGTGCGTGAGCTGGTGGCCCACGGCACCACCGTGCTGCTCACCACGCAGTACCTGGACGAGGCCGACCAGCTCGCCGACGACATCGCCGTCGTCGACCACGGGCGGGTGATCGCCGCCGGCACGCCCGACGAGCTGAAGGCCACGATCGGCGACCGCCTCGACGTCGTCCTCGAAGACCCCGCCGCACTGCCTGCGGCGATGACCGTCCTGAACGCCCTCACCGGCGCCGATCCCACGACGCCGGGCGCCGACCGGCTCAGCGTCGCGCTGCCCGGCGGCCGCCTCCGGCTCGCCGACATCGTGCGCGAGCTCGACCGCGCCGGAGTCGACGCCGCCGACGTGAGACTGCGCCGCCCCACCCTCGACGAGGTGTTCCTGCGCCTCACCGACCGCAAGGAGACCGTGCGATGACCGCACTCACCCCACCACTGGGCCGCCTGCGCTGGACGATCACCGACGGGCTGACCCTGGTCGGCCGCGAGCTGAGCCGGCTGCGGCAGGAGCCCGGGCAGATCGTCGCCGCGCTGATCTTCCCGGCCGTCATGGTGGTGCTGTTCGGCTACGTCTTCGGCAGCGCGATCCCGGTGCCGGACGGCGGCGACTACCGCGAGTACCTCATGCCCGGACTGTTCGCGATGGTGACCTTCTCCGCGTGGATGGGGGTCATGACGCGGATGGTCGGCGACGCCTCCCGCGGTGTGATGGACCGGTTCCGCTCCATGCCGATGGCGCGCTCGGCGGTGCCGTTCGGGCAGACCGGCGCCGACCTGCTGATCGGCCTGCTGATGCTGGCCATCATGGTGGGCGCGGGCCTGCTGGTGGGCTGGCAGCCGCACCGCGGCCTGATCCCCACGGCCCAGGCGTTCCTGCTGATGATCGTGCTGCGGTACGCGCTGAGCTGGGTGGGCGTCTATGTGGGCCTGGCGGTGAAGAACGAGCAGGTCGCCGACGCGATGGTGCCGCTGAGCCTGCCGTTCACGATGCTGTCGAACGCGTTCGTCCCGACCGGCGGCATGCCGGGCTGGCTGCGCTTCCTGGCCGACTGGAACCCGGTGAGCGCGCTCACCGCCGCCTCGCGGGAGCTGTTCGGCAACCCGGGCGCCCCGTCCGGGAACGTGGCCTGGCCACTCGCGCATCCGGTGGCCACGGTCCTGCTCTGGTCGGCCGCGCTGCTGGTGATCTTCGTCCCGCTGTCGCTCCGCGCCTACATGCGCCGAGGGCGCTGAAACCCCGGGGGTACCCGAACGGCCGATCAGAGAGCGATCAGCGTCCAGGGGAGTCGAGCGTCCAGGTCAGTCCAGGATGACGACCTGGCGGAGGACCTCGCCGCCCTTCAACGCCGCCACCGCGTCGTTCAGGTCCGCCAGGCGGATACGGGCGCTGATCATGGAGTCGAGGTCGAGCTGTCCCGCCTTGTAAAGGTCGGCGAAGTACGGGAAGTCGTGCCGGACGTCCGCCTCGCCGTACACGCTGGACAGCAGCCTCTTGCCCTCGAACAGCAGACTGAACGCGGAGATCGACACCATGTCGTCCACCGCGCCCGCGCCCACCACGACCACGTCGCCGCCCTGCCGGGCGAGCTGCCAGGTGGCCTGGATGGTGGCGCCCTTGCCGACCGCCTCGAAGGCGTGGTCGAAGCCCTGGCCGCCGGTCAGCTCGCCGAGGGCGCCCGCGACGCCGTCGGGGGTGACGGTGTGGGTGGCGCCGACCTTCCTGGCCAGCTCGTGCTTGGACTCCAGCGGGTCGACGGCGAGAATCACCCTGGCCCCGGAGAGGCGGGCGCCCTGGATGACCGACAGGCCGACGCCGCCGCAGCCCACGACCGCGACCGTGGAGCCGGGGCGGACCCGGGCGGTGTTGACGGCGGCGCCGACGCCGGTGGTGATGCCGCAGCCGATGAGCGCCGCCGCCTCCCACGGCACGTCCGCGTCGATCTTGATCGCGCCCTGCCAGGGGATGACGACCTCCTCGGCCCAGGTGCCGCAGCCGGCCATGCCGAAGGCCATGGTGTCGCCGCCGAAGCGGAAGTTGCCCTTGCTGAACGCCTCCACCGTGTACTTCATGCACAGGTACGGCTGACCCCCCACGCACAGCCGGCACTCCTGGCAGGCCGGGCGCCAGCTGATGATGACGTGGTCGCCCGGCTGGACGGAGGTGACGTGGTCGCCGACCTCCACCACCTCGCCCGCGCCCTCGTGCCCGGGGACGAGCGGCACGGGCTGCGGCAGCACGCCGGACATGGCCGACAGGTCCGAGTGGCAGACGCCGGTGGCCCTGACCCGGACCCGTACCTCGGTGGGGCCGACGGGAGCCAGTGTGACGTCGTCACGGATGTCGAGCTTGTCGTCGCCTACGGCGTGCAGAAGCGCGGCGCGCATGGGGGTTCCTCCTCCGGGCTGGTCCTGTGGGGACGGCTATTCCTCTAGGGAGAGTGCGGCTTTCGGGCAGGACCGGACCGCGTGGCGTACGCGGTCGTGCATCTCGGGTGGCGGGTCCGGGAGCAGGATGTGGAGCTGGTCGTCGTCGTCCACATCGAACACCTCGGGAGCGAGTCCCATGCACACGGCATTGGCCTCGCAGACCAGTTCGTCGACCTTGACTTTCACGTGAGCCTCCTGTGATCCCATGAGACCACCTTGGTGCGCTCGACGACGAATCCGACCCGTTTGCGGCCGGTCTGCTCGACATACGGCAGCAGGTGCTCGTCGGCCACGCCCGGGGTCATGGCGCGCGCCACGCGCAGGCCGATGTCGAGAACGCGCTCCGGGTCCTCCACGCGCTCGGCCTTGCCGTACACCAGGACCCCGCGCAGCTCGCCGTAGTCCTCGCCGGTCTCCACCAGGCAGGTCACCCGCGGGTCGCGCCCCAGGTTGCGGGTCTTCTGGGCCTTGGCGTAGGTCCAGAAGACGATCCGCCCGCGCTCGTCGAGCGCGTAGAACATGGTGACGAGGTGCGGCGTGCCGTCCGGGTTGATCGTCGCGAGCTGCAGCTTGCGGGCGGACGCGAGGAACGCGTCGGCCTCGTCGCCGGACATCGCGATGCGAGCGCGCTGATTCACGTGCCAAGTAGAACAGGTTGCATAATGCCGGGCAAGAGGTCTCCGGAACCTTGTTCGGTCTCGGAGGGGGATGTCGAATAGGGTGCGGTTCATGATGATGCCGCCCGATCTTCTGGACGCCGCCGAGCACGCCAAGGGCTTCATGCCGCCGGACGAGGGACTCGCCCTGTTCGAGACGGCCCTGCGGTACGGCAAGCGGGGCCCCATCTGCGAGATCGGTACGTACTGCGGCAAGTCCGCCATCTACCTCGGGGCGGCGGCCCGGCAGGCCGGGACCGTGGTCGTCACCGTGGACCACCACCGCGGCTCGGAGGAGATCCAGCCCGGCTGGGAGCACCACGACCCCACGCTGGTGGACCCCAGGCTCGGCAAGATGGACTCGCTGCCGGTCTTCCGGGCCACGATCGCCGCGGCCGGGCTGGAGGACGAGGTCATCGCCGTCGTGGGCCGGTCGGAGCGGGTGGCCGCGCTGTGGCGTACCCCGCTCGGCATGCTGTTCATCGACGGCGGCCACTCCGAGGAGCCGGTGACGCGCGACTACGAGGGGTGGGCGCCGCACGTCATGGAGGGCGGGGCGCTGGTCTTCCACGACATCTATCCCGATCCGGCCGACGGCGGGCAGGCGCCGTACCGGGTGTACCTGCGGGCGCTGGAGTCCGGGGCGTTCGAGGAGGTCACGGTCCGGGGGTCGCTGCGGGTGCTGGAACGGGTCCGTCCCGGCGTCTGACGCGTGCCGGGGCCGGAATCGCGGCGGCGCGTCAGCGGGTGACGAGGTGGTGGCGGCGGGACCAGGCGCGGCGGGTCTCCCCCTGCCAGGCGAGGTAGTCGTCGTGCGTGCGGACGTCGTGGCCGAGGGCCAGGAGCGACCGGTCCGCCCAGGACGCCGCCTCCTCCGGCTCGGCCCCCGCCAGGATCGGCACGGCCAGCATGGCCGGCCCCAGCAGCGCCCCCTCGCGCACCACGGCCATCGACGCGAACGCGCACCCCTGAGCCAGGGAGGACCGGTACCCGTCGGCCCCCGCCCGCTCGGTCAGCAGCGCCAGCTCATCACCGGTGGCGCCGCCGGTGCGGGTGGCGGCGAAGGCGGCCCCGGCCCACAGGTCGGCCCGCCGCCCCACGGGGAACCCGGCGATCCGGTCCGCCACGGCCACGGCCGAGGCCCGCTCGTGGTGCCACAGCAGCCGGCCGAGCCCCTGGTCGAACGTCGCGCAGCGGGCCCGCGTCAGCAGCCCCGGCATGGCCCGCTCGTCCAGCATGCGGGCGTTCGACTCCTGGCTCCGCTGGAATCCGTACCCGTCGACCGCCAGCCAGCGCAGCAGCGGATGCCCCCGGCGCGCCCCGCGTACCGGAGGCAGGCGCAGCAGCGCGTACCCACGCCCGGCGCCGAGGTGGACGGCGTGGTGATGGCGCGCGGCCGGTCCGGACAGCAGCTCGCGCAGGCGCCGGCCCCGCGCCAGGGTGAGCAGGTCGAGCACCGCGCTCGCCGCCCCCGCGCCCTCGCAGGCGAACGTCCACCGCTCGTGCGGCAGCCCGTCGAGCAGTTCCTGGAACACGGCGGGATCACGGGACAGAGCGGCGTTGAAACCGGAGACGTAGGAGCTCTCGGCCTCCTCGACGGCGCGCCGGGCGGGTCCGGCGGCCCAGGGGCCGGCGACCACCTCGTCGGCGTCGCGGGCCAGCAGCCTGCGCCAGCCGGCGGCCGGGGGCGCAGAGGCCGGATCGATCCCGTCATGATGCAAAAAAGCAGTCGTGCCCGTGTCGCCCACGCTTCCCCCGAAGACGCCTCGTACGGCCACTCCCGACGCTAGTGACCCGCTTGCGCCTGCCCAGGGTGCCGCTCCGGCTTTTACGGCAAAGAAACCGCAAAAGCCCTTGCGGAGTCAGGGCAGGGCAAGATCAGGCGCGGGCCGGCGTGCAGCCGCACAGGTCCGGGTCCGACGGTGGGACGGGTGGCGCGCTCACGTCGCGGAACAGCCCGGCGCCCCCCGACAGCCCCTCCAGCGCGTCGGCGGCCAGCACCACGGCGGCCGCCGTGTACCCGGACCGCTCGTGCGGGAAGTGCTTGCGGTTGGCGAACTGCCAGCCCGTCCAGTACGACCCGTCCTCGTGCCGCAGGTGCTGGATGTCGGTGAACAGCCGCTCCGCCCGCTCACGCTGACCCAGCGCGTCCAGCGCCAGGGTCAGCTCGCACGTCTCGGCCCCCGTCACCCACGGCTGGTCCGACACGCACCGGATACCGAGGCCGGGCACCACGAACGTGCCCCACTCGCGCTCCAGCAGCTCCACCGCCTGCGCCCCGCGCACGGCCCCGCCGAGGACCGGGTAGTACCAGTCCATCGAGAAGCGGCTCTTGTCGGCGAACGCCTCCGGGTGGGCCGACAGCACGTGCGCGAGCCGGTCGGCGGCCAGCTCCCAGTGCGGCTGCGGGTCGCCGAGGCGCTCGGCCAGCAGCACGCCGCAGCGCAGCGCCTGGTGGATCGACGAGCAGCCGGTGAGCAGCGCGTACGTCGAGGGCCGCCCCTGCGCGTCGCGCTCCCAGACGATCTCGCCGCGCGCGGTCTGCAGCCCGGCGACGTAGTCCAGGGCGGCCTTGACCATCGGCCAGCGCCGCTCGGTGACCTGCTGGTCGCCGGTCACGAGGTGGTGGTGCCACAGCCCGGCGGCCACGTACGCCGCGTGGTTGGTCTCGCCGCCCCGCTCGGCGGCGACGCCGTCGACCAGCTTCATCGGCCAGGAGCCGTCGTCGCGCTGGTGCCGTTCCAGCCAGTCGTAGCCGCGCCGCACGGGCTCGTCCAGCCCGGCGACGGTCATGGCCATCAGGCATTCGACGTGGTTCCAGGCGTCGACGTGCCCCTCGGGCCACGGCACGCCGCCGTCGTCCTGCTGGATCGCCGCGATGCTCAAGGCCGTACGGACGACCTCCTCGCGGCCGATCACGCCGCGGGCTTCCTGACGTAGAGCACCACGCTCTTGCCGATGAGCGGGTTGAGCAGGGCCTCGGCGAGGCGGGTGGCGGCGGGGCGCTTCATGATGTCCCACACCAGCAGCTCGTGGTACGCCTTGGCCAGCGGGTGCTCGGCGTTGTTGACGCCGACCGCGCACTTGATCCACCAGTACGGCGCGTGCAGGCCGTGGGCGTGGTGGTGGGGGCCGATGACGAAGCCGGTGGACTTGAGCTTGGCCGACAGCTCGGCCAGCGTGTAGATGCGCACGTGCCCGCCGGGGGCGGTGTGGTAGTCCTCGTCGAGCGCCCAGCAGATCCGCTCGGGCAGGAAGCTCGGAACGGTGATCGCGGCCGTGCCGCCGGGCCTGAGCACCCGGAAGATCTCCCGCATGGCGGCCATGTCGTCGGGGATGTGCTCCAGCACCTCGGCGGCGATGACCCGGTCGAAGCTCCCGTCCTCGAACGGCATCTCCAGCGCGGTGCCCTGAACGGTCTCGCCGGTCGCCTCCGGCGGCACCTCGCCGGCCTTGTCCATCGCCGCGAACATGGCGGCCACGCCGTCCAGCTCGGCCTGGTCCATGTCGAAGGCGACCACGTCCGCGCCGCGGCGCAGCACCTCGAAGGCGTGCCGGCCCCCGCCGCAGCCCAGGTCGAGCACGCGTGTGCCGGGCCCGACGGGCAGCCGGGCGAAGTCCACGGTCAGCACTTGATCCGTCTCCTTGTGGTCAGGGGAAAAGGGTCTCTCGGCTGGGGTGGGTCAGCGGGTACGGCCGTGGGCGGCGATGGCCTCGTGGTACGCCTCGACGGTCCGCTTGGCGACGACGTGCCAGGTGTAGCGCTCCATGACCCGCTCGTATCCGGCGCGGCCGACCCGCTCGCGCTCCTCGGGGGAGTCGTGCAGCCGCCGCAGCACCGCGGCCAGCTCCTCCGCGTCGCCGGGCGCGACCTGGATCGCCGCGTCGCCGACCACCTCGGGCAGCGCCCCGGTACGGCTGGCGACCAGCGGCGTGGCGCAGGCCATGTGCTCGACGGCCGGCAGCGAGAAGCCCTCGTACAGGGACGGGACGACCGAGATCTCGGAGGTGGCGATCAGCTCGCCCAGCTCGTCGTCGGAGATGCCGTGGACGAAGCGGACGCGCTCCTGCAGTGACAGCTCCTGGACGAGCTGCTCGGTGGGACCGCCCGGCGTGGGCTTGCTGACGACGGTGAGGTTGACGTCGCGCTCGGTGGCGAGCTTGGCCACGGCGCGCAGCAGCGTGGCGACGCCCTTCATGGGGGAGTCGGCGCTGGCCACGGCGACGATCGAGCCCTTGCGCCGGGGCTTGTCCGGGCGCGGGTGGAAGTAGCGGGTGTCGACGCCGAGGGGGATCAGGCGCATGTTGGCCTGGGGGACGTTGAAGTCGCGGTGGATGTCGGCCAGCGACGACTCGCTGACCGTGAGGATGGGGCTGAGCCGGGGCGCGACGCGGGCCTGCATCTTGACGAACCCGTACCAGCGGCGCAGCGACAGCCGCTTGGAGCCCTGCGCGGCCTCCAGCTCGATGCGCCGGTCCACGCTGATCGGGTGGTGGATGGTGCCGACCACGGGGAACAGCTTCTGGATGCCCAGCAGGCCGTAGCCGAGGGTCTGGTTGTCCTGGACGACGTCGAAGTCGCCGACGCGCTTCTTCAGCTCGCGGTGGGCGCGCAGGGTGAACGTCAACGGCTCGGGGAAGCCGGCCGTCCACATGGTGCCGACCTCGAGCAGGTCGATCCAGTCGCGGTACTCGTGCAGCTTGGGGGTCCTGAACGGGTCCTCGTCGCGGTAGAGGTCCAGGCTCGGCACCTCGTTGAGGATCACGCCCTCGTCGAGCTCCGGGTACGGCTGTCCGGAGAACACCTCCACGTGGTGCCCGAGCGCCACGAGTTCGCGGCTCAGGTGGCGCAGGTAGACGCCCTGCCCCCCACAGGTCGGCTTGCTGCGGTAGGACAGCAGCGCGATCCGCAACGGACACCCCTTTCTCTGCCGGTAGGCACGCTGAGTCCGGCGTGTACCGTGAAAGATGACCTTAGTCCGAAAAGGCTACCATTCGGTAGGTCGCCTGGAATTGTTCCTCATCTCTTCCGCACGGCGTGCGAACTGCGACATTGGCATGCCCGAGCGGGATTCGGTGGAACGTGTTCTAGGCGAGTTGGTGCTGTGACATTGCCTTAGCTGTACATTCCCGTCCCAAGCAGACGCGGTAGTGATAGGGGAGGACCCGTTGGCCAGGCGCGCTTTGATCACCGGCATCACCGGCCAGGACGGCTCCTATCTGGCGGAGCACCTGCTCCGCGAGGGCTACGAGGTCTGGGGGCTGGTCCGCGGCCAGGCCAACCCGCGCGTGTCGCGCATGCGCAGGCTGCTCGCCGACGTCCAGGTGGTGCGCGGCGACCTCCTCGACCAGGGATCGCTCATCTCGGCCGTGGAACGCGTTCAGCCCGACGAGGTCTACAACCTGGGCGCCATCTCGTTCGTGCCCATGTCGTGGGAGCAGGCCGAGCTGACCGCCGAGGTCACCGGGATGGGCGTGCTGCGCATGCTGGAGGCGATCAGGGTCTGCTCCGGCGTGTCGCGCGGCGGCACGGCCGGTGGCCAGATCCGCTTCTACCAGGCGTCGTCGTCGGAGATGTTCGGCCAGGTCAGCGAGACGCCGCAGAACGAGCGCACCGCCTTCCACCCGCGCTCGCCGTACGGGGTGGCCAAGGCGTACGGGCACTTCCTCACCCAGAACTACCGCGAGTCGTACGGCATGTTCGCAGTGTCGGGAATCCTGTTCAACCACGAGTCGCCGCGGCGCGGCGCCGAGTTCGTCACCCGCAAGGTGTCGCTCGGAGTGGCCCGCATCAAGCTCGGGCTGGCCGACGAGCTGCGCCTGGGCAACCTGGAGGCGCGGCGCGACTGGGGGTTCGCCGGCGACTACGTGCGGGCCATGCACCTCATGCTCCAGGCCGGCGTGCCCGAGGACTACGTGATCGGCACCGGCCACATGAAGTCGGTCAGGGAGCTGGCCGAGGCCGCCTTCGCCGCGGCCGGGCTCGACTGGGAGCGGTACGTCGTCACCGACCAGTCCCTGCACCGCCCCGCCGAGGTGGACCTGCTCTGCGCCGACCCGAAGAAGGCCCGGGTGCAGCTCGGCTGGGAGCCCACCGTGCCGTTCGACGAGCTGGTCGCGATGATGGTCGAGTCGGACGTCCGCCTGCTCTCCGAGGGCGGCGACCACGACCAGGACAGCTCCTGGCCCTGATCCTCCCCGTGCTCGCGGGCTCCTTCGCTGCGTCCTATTGACAAAATTGCTTTTTACGTAAAAGCTTGTTTTTGCGATGAGAGACGTCCTGTACCTGGAAGAGATGGAGCAGGCCGAGGCCCTGCTGAAGCCCCAGCGCGTCGAGGTGCTGCGGCAGCTCGCCGAGCCGCGGACCTGCACCGAGGTCGCCGAGCGGCTCGGCCAGACGCCGCAGCGGGTCTACTACCACGTCAAACGGCTCGTCGAGGCGGGGCTCGTCGACCTGGTCTCGGAGCGCAAGGTGCGCGGCATCAGCGAGGGCATCTACCGGGCCGGCGCCCGCGCGTACTGGCTGTCGCCGCGCCTGGTGGGCCGGATCGGGCTGCGCAGGGCGCGCGACGAGCTGAGCCTCGGCTACCTGCTGGACCTCATGGAGGAGGTCCAGGCCGACGTCGCGGCCCTCGACCGCACCGCTCCCGAGCTGCCGTCGATCGGCGTGTCGGGGGAGATCCGCGTACGGCCGGAGGACCGCCAGCGGTTCCTGAGCGACCTGCAGACCACGCTGCAGGAGCTGTTCACGAGGTACGGCGGGGCAGAGGGCGACGCCTTCAAGCTCGCCGTCGCCTGTTACCCGGTGCAACCGAAGGAGGAGCACGATGAGTGACCCGATGACCCTGCGCGCCCGCGTCCAGGCCCCCGCCAAGGAGGTCCGGAACGCGCTGACCGACCCCGCCGCCATGCGGATCTGGCTGGCCGAGCACGCGGAGGCCGGCCCGGACGGCTCCTTCGCCTTCTGGGGCCGGCACACGCCCGAGGGCGACGCGCCGCACCAGCGGCTCCTGCACGCCGACGACCGCACGGTCCGCTTCGCCTGGACGCTCGACGGCGTCGAGACGACCGCCGAGTTCGGGGTCGAGGAGGAGGGCGCCGACGCCACGATCGTGACGATCACGCAGAGCCACTACGACCACCAGGAGGCCCTGGCCAACACCAACATCCGCGGGGTCCTGCAGACGTACTGGTGCCTGGCCCTGGCGAACCTGGCCGAGCACCTGGAGGGCCGCGAGCTGACCCCGAAGATCGACTTCACCTCGCGGGACATGAGCGCCGGCGTGGTCATCGACGCGGCGCCGGAGACGGTGTTCGACTCGCTGGTCGACTCGGAGAAGGTCACGCGCTGGTTCGGGTACCCCATCGGGATCGAGCCGTACGTGGGCGGGCGCTACGCCATGGGCGGGTTCGACAACCCCCAGCCCGCCAAGATCCTCGAACTGGAGCCGGGGAGGCGGCTCTCCGTGGACTGGGGCTCCACCGGCGTCGGCACGTGGGAGCTGGAGGGCTCCGGCGGGCGGACGCGCCTGACGCTGGTGCAGAGCGGCTTCGAGGGCGAGCGCCCGCCGTACGCGGCCTGGGGCGGCATCCTGGCGGGGCTGTCGGAGCTGCGCCGCTTCCACGAGATCCCGGACTGGCGGCCCATCTGGGTCGAGTAGGAGCCCCTACCTCCCGAGCTCCTCGCCCGGGGCCAGGCGGGCGAGGACCGTCTCGGCGATCCCGCCGAGGGCCTGGATCTGCTCGGAGGTGAGCAGGTCGACGAAGTGCCGGCGGACGGACTCCACGTGCCGGGGAGCGGCCTCCTGGATGGTGCGCAGGCCGTGCTCGGTGAGCGCGACCACCGAGCCGCGGGCGTCGCTCTCGCACTCCTCGCGGCTGACGAGCCCCCGCTGCTCCATCCGGCCGATGTGCCGGGAGAGCCGGCTCTTGGACCAGAGCATCCGGTCGGCCAGCTCCGTCAGCCGCCGCCGGTGCCCCTCGGAGGAGGTCAGCGCCGACAGCACGTCGTAGTCGGGCGCCGACAGGCCCGACTCGCGCAGCAGGTCCTGGCTGACCTGGGCGTCGAGCAGCAGCCGCATCCGCCGGTAACCGATCCAGGCCCGGAACTCGTCGTCGTCCAGCCATCGTGGCTCCGCCATGCCCACACCTTAGACCATGTTGTTGACGTGTAAACGACTGCCGATTAGGTTTACATGTAAACCTTTTGGGAGGGGTGAGTGGCATGTTCGGACTCGGGATCTCCACCTCCGCGGCGGCGGGCGCGGATCCGGTGGGCGACGCGCGGACGGCGGAGGAGCTGGGATTCGACTTCGTCTCGGCCTCCGACCATCCGTGTGGCAGCGAGCCGACGTACGAGGTGTGGACACTGCTGACCTGGGTCGCGGCGGCCACGTCACGCGTCCGGGTCGCCACGCGGGTGCTGGGAGTGCCGTACCGGTCGCCGGCGATGGTCGCCAAGATGGCCGAGACCCTGCACCGGCTGTCCGGCGGCCGGCTCATCCTGGGGCTCGGCGGCGGCTACTCCGACGAGGAGTTCCGGGCGTTCGGGCTGGGCGTGCCGTCGCCTCGGGAGAAGGTCGACGGGATGGAGGAGGCCATCCGGATCATCCGGGGGCTGTGGTCGCAACCGTCCTTCACGTTCGAGGGCGGCCGCTACCGGACGCTCCGGGCCGACCTGGAGCCCAAGCCGGAGGGGCCGATCCCGATCTGGCTGGGGACGTACGGCAAGCGGGCGCTGGAGGTCACGGGGCGGCTGGCCGACGGCTGGATCCCGTCGTACGGGTTCGCGCCGCCGGAGCAGGCGTCGGCCATGAGGGAGCGCGTCCTGGCCTCGGCCGCCTCCGCCGGGCGGGAGGTGTCGTGCGTCTACAACGTCCCCGTGCGGGTGGAGGCCGGTGGCTCCCGGGAGGGGGCCGTCGCTGGAAGTGGCGTCTCTGCGGGTGCCGTCTCCGGGAGTGCGGAGGAGGTGGTGGAGCGGCTGACGGCGCTGTGCGGTCGCGGGTTCACGTCCATGAACCTGCTGCCGGTGGGTCCGGACTTCCGCGACCAGGCCGAGCTCCTGGCCCACGCGGTGCTTCCCCACCTCCGCGCCGCCGCCTCCTAGCCGGCCCCTCTGGACGGCCCCCTTCTGTGGACGGGCATGCGTCATCCACAGAACGCCGTTCGGCGCGTGGGGGCGGCCTTGTCCCCGTCATCCTGAGCGGGTGAAACCGCCTCCTCCCTCACGTGCCACGGGCCCCGTGCCGCCGGTGTCCGTGTCCCCGGCTTCCGTGTCCCCGGAGGCCGTATCCTCGGCATCGGCGTACTCGGCATCCGCGTCGTCGGCGCCCGTGTTGTCGGTGTCCGTGCCCTTGGAGTCCGTGCCGCGTCGTCGTGCCACGCTGCTCGACCGGGCGCGGAGCGTCACCCGGGCTGTGCCGCAGGCCGTCGCCTGCCGTCAGACCGCCGCGCACGTGTGGGGCCTGCGCGTGCTCAGCCCTGGCACGGCCGACGCCGACTGGCCGGTCGAGCTGGCCGCCTCCGGCCACCTGACACTCCCCGGCTGCGTGACCCACGTCTGCCCGCTGCGGCCGGAGGAGGTGACCGAGCACAAGGGGGTGCGCGTCACCACCCCCGGCCGCACGGCACTCGACTGCGCCCGCTGGCTGCCGCGCCTGGAGGCGGTGGCCGCCCTCGACCAGTTCGCCCGGCGCGGGGTGGACCTGGAGGAGCTGTGGCGTCGCGCCCCCTCGTGGGAGGTACGCGACACGCTCGCCCTGGCCGACCGGGGCGCGGGCTCACCCCGGGAGAGCTGGCTGCGCGTCATCCTCGTGGACGGCGGCCTGCCCCGCCCCGCCACCCAGATCCGCGTCACCCTGGCCGGCGATCGCCACGCCTACCTAGACCTCGGCTGGAGACCATACCGGCTGGCGGTCGAGTACGACGGCCAGGAGCACCACACCTCCACGGCCGACCAGCACCGCGACGACACCCGCAGGGAGGAGCTGCGGCTGCGGGGGTGGCGCGTCATCCCGGTGCGCAAGGATGTGATCCCCGGCCAGACGGCGGCCTTGCTGGAGCACGTCGCCAACGCCCTCATCGAATGCGGCTGGCGCCCCACACCGCGCCAGACAACCCGCATCCTCGCCCGCATCCGGGCCGCCCGCCACCACCGCCACCGCTACCGTTGACCAGACCTGCACTCTGCACCCAGCTCCTCGAGCGTTCATCGTCGGCAGGCCGGCTCCTCATGTCGTGGCTGAATGCACCGCCAGGCTGGTCAGGGCGCAGTGCCACAGAACGGGAAACGTTGGACACCCATGAATTGCCCGCCGCCCTTCTTTGCGACTTCACCGACGTCGCCGGGCCTGACCACATCTCGTTCACCGATGACCTGGTCCTGCACAAGGTGTTCGTGAACGGGGTGGAGCGGTGACGAGGTCGTCACGGTGCCAGGGTCAATGCGGCGCCCAGGGCGACGGGCCATACGACCAGCAGGTACGACTCGCTCGGCCGGTTCGACAGCCGGTCGCCGTCACGGCCGCGGCCGTGGACTCGCAGCCCGTAACGGCCCGCGCCCTGGGGCGTCAGGTTCGTCTCGCCGCCGCCATCGCCCTCGGCCGTCAGGCCCTGTACGCGCATCACGCCGGTCGTGGTGACGAACTCGATCTCCTCGTACTGCTCCCAGCCCCGCCCGGTCGTCCGGGGCGCGGCGGGCTGCCAGCTCACGTGCATGCCGACGACGCCCCTGCGCTTCTCCGTACGGATGAGCAGCGAGTCGGCGGCGGCGGCGACGAGCCCGTCCGGCAGCGGCGGCGGGGCGGCGACGTCCTGGAAGGGATTGACGATCCGGACGCGGTGCCCCACCACGGGCGCCATGCCCCGCACGGCGGTGGGCAGGTGGGGCCGCGCGATCCGGGCCGGGTCACCCTGACCCGCCGGCCGGCCCCGTTCCGACTGCGGCAACCCGTGCTCGCGGGCCCATCGCCGGATTTCGGAGGACTTGTCCGGCAAGCCCAGCTCCTCGGCGACCCCCACCCCCAGCCGGGCGGCGGCCTCGGCCCCCACGTCCAGCGGCCACACCGTCACCAGGTAGAACTCGAACGGCACCTTCGGCACCCCCGTGGGGTCGAGGTCGCGGCCGCGGGCCTGCACGCGCATGCCGTACCGCCCCGGTCCCTGCGGCGTCAGGACCGGGAGGGCCGCGGGAGGCTCCGACATCAGGCCGCCCACGCAGATCTCGCCGGTGAAGGTGATGAGCTCGACCTCCTCCGTCTCGTCCCAGCCCGTATCGACGGGCGGCCGGGCCGAGGCCAGACGCACCGTGACGTCCACGACGCCGGTGTGGATGCCCGTCAGGATCACGGCGGCGCCGGGGGCGGAGGCGGTCAGCCCGTTGGGGACGCTGCCGGGATGATCGCGCCCCGGCTCGGTGACCAGGAGCTGATGGTGGGAGACGTGGATGTCGGCTCTCGCGGTGGTGGGCGGGGCGGGGGAGGCGGTCATGCCGATCAGGCTAGGCAGCCGGTCCGCCGCCCGCCACGCAAATGGTGATCTTGGTGCTCAGCTCACCGAGACGGGGAGCTCCTTGATGCCGTTGATGAAGAACGAGCGCAGCCGCCGGGCCTCACCCGTGCGGCGCAGGCGCGGGTAGCGGCGGGCCAGCTGCTCGAACAGGACCTTGAGCTCCAGCTTGGCCAGGTGGTTGCCCAGGCAGAAGTGGGCGCCGCCGCCGCCGAAGCCGATGTGCGGGTTCGGGTCGCGGCCGATGTCGAAGACCTCCGGGTCGGGGAAGACGGAGGCGTCCCGGTTGGCCGAGGAGTAGAACACGACGACCTTGTCGTTCTCCTTGATCTGCTTGTCGCCGAGCGTCACGTCCTGCGTGGCCGTGCGGCGGAACAGGTTGACCGGCGACACCCATCGGACGATCTCGTCGGCGGCCGTGCGCGCCAGCGACGGGTCCGCGACGAGGCGCTCCCACTGCTCCGGGTGGTCGAACAGGGCCACCATGCCGCCCGAGGCGGCGTTGCGGGTGGTCTCGTTGCCCGCCACGACCAGCAGCAGCACGAACAGGTCGAACTCGTTCTCGTCGAGGGTCTGGCCGTGCTCGTCGGGCTGGATGAGCCTGGTGACGATGTCGTCGCGCGGGTTCTCCCGGCGCTGGGCGGCGAGCTGGTTGGCGTACGCGTAGAGCTCCATGGCCGCGTCGCCACCCCCGCCGGGCGCGTCCGCGTAGTCCGGGTCCTGGGCGCCGATCATGCGGTTGGACCAGGAGAAGAGCTTGTCACGGTCGGACACGGGCGCGCCGAGCAGCTCGCAGATGACGTACAGCGGCAGCGGGGCGGCGACCTCGGTGACGAAGTCCACCTCGCCCGAGCAGTTGTCGAGCAGGTCGTCGCAGATCTCACGGATGTGCTGCTCAAGGGCGCCGATCGTGCGCGGGGTGAAGCCCCGGTTGACCAGCGAGCGCCGCCGCGTGTGCTCCGGAGGGTCCTGGTTGAGCATCATCATCCGCTGGAACGCCCGCTGCTCCTCCGGCATCTCGTCGAACAGCGCGAGCCGGCGCTCCGAGGAGAACACGTCGGAGCGCCGCGACACCTGCACGACGTCGTCGTAGCGCGTGACCGCCCAGAACGCCGGGTCGCCTTCGTGGCGGTAGACCGGTTCGTTCTCGCGCAGCCGGCGGAGCTGGTCGAGGGGTGGTCCGGATTGCGCGTACAGGTCCTGGTCGACGAGATCGATCCGCACGGTGACTCACCTCAAGGGGGATGGTTCCCAACTATCTGGAACGTGTTCTATTACGGCGTGCTCCCCAGTCAAGCGCACCCGATCCCGCATGGCCACCCGCGCTTCACAGCTTCCCCCGGCGGGTATGAGACATCGGGTGTTTGGCCGTCTCGATCTGTCCGCTCGGCGGCGGGGAACGCCGTGGCGAGGGGCGACAAGGCGCGGGCCCTCCCGTGGACTCCTTGGCGGGAGGGCGCATCGGAGAAGCCATCCGATGACCGGGCCGCACGGATACGCCGTGCAGGCCGGGCTCGGGGCCCGTCCTCCTCCGATGTCTCAGCCGTCCGGTCGGGCGATCTTCCGGGGTACTCCGATCTCGTCCTGGGGGACTTCGGGTGCTACGTCGGCATATTTCGCGCCACGGATCCGATGTATCGCGCCAGGAAGGCTTGACATCTCCCCACCCTGCCCAGCAGCATCAGAGCTATAGACATCCGATGTATGGACGAAGGATGCGGTGTGAAGCTGCTGCGAGTAGGACCTGTCGGGCAGGAGCGGCCGGTGGTGATGGACGACGCCGGCAACCTGCGTGACATCGGAGAGCCCGACATCGACGGTGCTTTCCTCGCTTCCGGGGGAGTGGCCCGCGTCCGCGAGGCGCTGGAGCGCGACGAGCTGCCCGTCGTCGTCGGTGAGGGGTTGCGGGTGGGGCCGCCGATCGCGCGTCCGGGGAAGATCGTTTGCATCGGCCTCAACTACAGCGACCACGCCGCCGAGTCGGGCGCCGACGTGCCGGCCGAGCCCGTCGTGTTCATGAAGGCGTCCAACACCATGGTGGGGCCGTACGACGAGGTGCTGGTGCCGCGCGGCAGCGTGAAGACCGACTGGGAGGTGGAGCTCGCGGTCGTCATCGGCAAGCGGGCCCGCTACCTGGACGGCCGCGAGGAGGCGCTCGACGTCGTCGCCGGGTACGCGGTGGCCAACGACGTCTCCGAGAGGGAGTTCCAGCTTGAGCGCGGCGGCCAGTGGGACAAGGGCAAGTCGTGCGAGACGTTCAACCCCCTAGGGCCGTGGCTGGTGACCGCCGACGAGATCCCCGACCCGCAGAGCCTGGCGCTGCGGCTGTGGGTGAACGACGAGCTGCGCCAGGACGGCGACACCAAGAACATGATCTTCGATGTGGCCGAGATCGTGCGCTACCTGAGCCGGTTCATGGTGCTCGAACCCGGTGACGTCATCAACACCGGCACTCCGGCCGGCGTCGCCATGGGCATGCCCGGCCAGCCGTACCTGAGGGCCGGCGACGTCATGGAGCTGGAGATCGAGGGGCTCGGCCGGCAGCGGCAGACGGTGGGGCAGGCATGACGGGGGACGTCACGGGGGCCACGGGCGCGGTGGCGCGGCCGTACCGGATCGTGGAGATGGAGACGCACGACATCCGCTTCCCCACCTCGCGCGAGCTGGACGGCTCCGACGCGATGAACCCCGACCCCGACTACTCCGCCGCCTACGTCGTGCTCAGGACCGACGACGGCTTCTCCGGCCACGGGTTCGCGTTCACGATCGGGCGCGGCAACGACGTGCAGACCACCGCGATCACCGCGCTGAGGTCGTACGTCATCGGCAGGGACGCCGAGGACCTCGGCGCGCTCTACAAGGAGATGGTCAACGACTCGCAGCTGCGCTGGCTGGGCCCCGAGAAGGGCGTCATGCACATGGCGATCTCCGCCGTGGTCAACGCCCTGTGGGACCTCAAGGCCAAGCGCGCGGGCAAGCCGGTCTGGCTGCTGCTGTCCGAGATGACCCCCGAGGAGATCGTCGACCTGGTCGACTTCCGCTACCTCAGCGACGCGCTGACGCCGGAGCAGGCCCTGGAGATCCTCAGGCGGGCCGAGGCCGGCAAGCGTGAGCGCATCGAGACGCTCCGGCGCGACGGTTTCCCCGCCTACACCACCTCGCCCGGCTGGCTCGGCTACGACGACGACAAGCTGCGGCGGCTCTGCAAGGAGGCGCTCGACCAGGGCTTCCGGCAGATCAAGCTCAAGGTGGGCGCCGACCTGGCCGACGACGTGCGCCGCTTCCGCGTGGCCCGCGAGGTGTGCGGGCCGGACTACCCGATCGCGATCGACGCCAACCAGCGCTGGGACGTCGCCTCCGCCATCGCCTGGGTGAAGGCGCTCGGCGAGTTCAACCCCCACTGGGTGGAGGAGCCGACCAGCCCCGACGACGTGCTCGGCCACGCCGCCATCGCCGAGGGCATCAAGCCCATCCCCGTCGCCACGGGCGAGCACGTGCAGAACCGCATCGTGTTCAAGCAGCTCCTCCAGGCCGACGCCATCTCGTACCTGCAGATCGACTCGGCGCGGGTCGGCGGCGTCAACGAGAACATCGCCATCCTGCTGCTCGCGGCCCGCTTCGGCGTCCCGGTCTGCCCGCACGCGGGCGGGGTGGGGCTGTGCGAGCTGGTGCAGCACCTGTCGATGTTCGACTACGCGGCGGTCAGCGGCTCCATGGACGACCGGGTGATCGAGTACGTCGACCATCTGCACGAGCACTTCATCGACCCGGTCGTGATCGACAACGGAAGGTACCGCGCGCCCTCCGCGCCGGGCTTCAGCGCGGAGATGCGTCCCGAGTCGATCGCCGCCCACAGTTTCCCCGACGGCGAGGTCTGGAAGGACGCATGAGTCTCAGAGCGATCGTGACAGGCGGCGGGTCCGGCATCGGCCTGGCCACCGCGACCCTGCTGGCCGAGCGTGGCATGAAGGTCGCGTGCCTCGACCTCAACCCTCCTGGCGATCCGTTCGTCGGCGTCAAGGTGGACGTCACCGACGACGCGGAGGTACGCGCGGCCGTCGCCGAGGCGGCCGAGCGGCTCGGCGGCATCGACGTGGTCGTCAACAACGCGGGCATCGGCGCCCAGGGGACGGTCGAGGACAACCCCGACAGCGAGTGGCAGCGGGTCTTCGACGTCAACGTGCTCGGCATGGTCCGGGTGAGCCGGGCGGCGCTGCCGTACCTGCGCAGGTCGGAGCACGCGGCGATCGTCAACACCTGCTCCATCGCCGCCACCGCCGGCCTGCCGAACCGCGCCCTCTACAGCGCCACCAAGGGGGCGATGCTGTCGCTGACCCTGGCGATGGCCGCCGACCACGTCCGTGAGGGCATCCGCGTCAACTGTGTGAACCCCGGCACCGCCGACACCCCGTGGGTGGGCCGGCTGCTCGACGCGGCCGACGACCCGGAGGCGGAACGCCTGGCACTGAACGCCAGGCAGCCGATGGGCCGCCTGGTCACCGCCGAGGAGGTCGCCGCCGCGATCGCGTACCTGGCGAGCCCCGAGTCGAGCTCGACCACGGGCACGGCGCTCGCGGTCGACGGAGGCATGCAGGGGCTGCGGCTGCGCCCCGCCACCTGAGGGAACGCAGGGCCCTCGAACTGAAGACAGCAATCCAGGGCCGGCCCCAGCGGGGGACCGGCCCAGCCCGAGGAAGGTGGCTCTCCACGATGAAGCTCGGCCCGGTCGTCGCCGGCGCGGCCCTCATGGCGGTCGTCGCCGCGTGCGGCTCCAGTACAACGTCCACCACCGGCAGCGGCGCGGCGGGCGGTGGGAAGGTCGGCGTCGACTACCCGCGCGCCGACTCCGACTTCTGGAACTCCTACATCAAGTACGTCCCGCAGATGGCCGCCGAGCAGAAGGTGGACCTGATGCAGCCCACCAACTCGCAGAACGACGTGGCCAAGCTCGTCAGCAACGTCCAGGCGCTGGTCGGCCAGGGCGCCAAGGCGATCGTCATGGCCCCCCAGGACACCGGCGCGATCGCCACCACCCTGCAGACGCTGGAGAACAAGAAGATCCCGGTCGTCTCGGTGGACACCCGTCCCGACAAGGGCAAGGTCTACATGGTGGTCCGCGCCGACAACCGGGCGTACGGGACCAAGGCCTGCGAGTTCCTCGGCGAGAAGCTGGGCGGCAAGGGCAAGGTCGTCCAGCTCATGGGCTCGCTCAGCTCGATCAACGGCCGTGACCGGGCCGAGGCGTTCCGCGACTGCATGAAGACGAAGTTCCCCGGGATCACGGTGTTCGAGGAGCCGACGGAGTGGGAGGGCAGCAAGGCCGCGTCCATGCTGCAGACCCGCCTGGAGCAGAACCCGGACATCAAGGGTGTGTACATGCACGCCGGCGGCGTCCACCTGGCACCGACGCTCCAGGTGCTCAAGCAGAAGGGCCTGCTGGTCCCGCCGAGCGACCCCAAGCACGTCTTCGTGATCTCCAACGACGGCATCCCGGAGGAGCTGGAGGCGATCCGCAAGGGCGAGATCGACGCCACGGTCTCGCAGCCGGCCGACCTGTACGCGAAGTACGCGATGTTCTACGCGAAGGCGGCGACCGAGGGGAAGACCTTCAAGCCGGGCGCGACGGACCACGACAGCTCGATCATCCAGCTTCCCAACGGCCTGGAGGACCAGCTTCCGGCCCCGCTGGTGACGAAGGACAACGTGGATGACAAGAATCTCTGGGGCAATCAGGTCAAGTGATGAAATATCATGTTGAAGCGCGAAATGTCGTGAAGCGCTTCGGGCCGACCGTGGCCCTGAACGGCGCGAGCATCGCGATCGCCGAGGGCGAGACGCACGCCCTCGTCGGCCGGAACGGCGCCGGCAAGTCCACGCTGGTGTCGATCCTCACCGGCCTGCAGCCGGCGGACGAGGGCGAGGTGCTGTTCGCGGGGGAGCCCGCGCCGGCCCTCGCCGACCGTGACGCGTGGCGGCGGCGCGTCGCCTGCGTCTACCAGAAGTCCACGATCATCCCCGCCCTCACCGTGGCCGAGAACCTGTTCCTCAACCGCCAGACCGACAGCGGGTTGATCAGGTGGCGGGCGCTGCGGGCCAGGGCCCGCGAGCTGCTCGACACGTACGAGGTGGACGTCGACGTCCAGGCGCTGGCCGGCGACCTCAGCGTCGAGCAGCGCCAGCTCGTCGAGATCGCCCGCGCGCTGTCGTTCGGCGCCCGGTTCATCATCCTGGACGAGCCGACCGCCCGCCTCGACGGCCCGGCCATCGACCGGCTGTTCACCCGCATGCGGTCGCTGCGCGAGCAGGGCGTCACGATGATGTACATCTCGCACCATCTGGACGAGGTGTACGAGATCTGCCAGAGCGTCACGGTCTTCCGCGACGCCCGGCACATCGTCACGCGGCCCGTCGCCGGGTTCCCCCACGACGAGCTGGTGGGCGCCATGACCGGCGAGGCCACGGTCGCCTACGAGGCGCGTTCCCGTACGGCCGGCGAGCGCGTCGTGCTCGCGGGGGAGGGCCTGTCGCTCGGCGGCCGCTACCGGGACGTGGACCTCGCCGTCCGGTCCGGCGAGGTCGTCGGCCTGGCCGGCTCGGCCAGCAGCGGCAAGGTCGGGCTCGCCGAGACCCTCGTCGGCCTGCGCCGCCCCGACACCGGCACGGTCACGGTCAACGGCGTCCGGGTCCGCCCCGGCGACGTGCCGTCCGCGCTGCGCGCCGGGCTCGGCTTCGTCCCCGAGGACCGCCACCACGAGGGATTCGTGCCGCTGCTGTCGGTGGCCGAGAACACCACCATCCCCGTCGCCCGCAAGCTCGGCCGCCTCGGCACGATCTCCCCGTCCAGGCAGCGGGCCCGGGCCGTACAGCTCATCGGCGACCTGGACATCAAGACCGAAGGACCCGAGCAGCCCGTCGGCGACCTGTCCGGCGGCAACGCGCAGAAGGTGGTGTTCGCGCGGGCGCTGGTCGACGGGCCGTCCGCGCTCGTAGTGATCAACCCGACGGCCGGCGTCGACGTCAAGGCCAAGCAGGCCCTGCTCGGCGCCGTCGAGGACGCGGTCGAGCGGGGCGCGGGAGCCGTGCTCGTCTCCGACGACCTCGACGACCTGCGCGTCTGCGATCGGGTGCTGGTGATGTTCCACGGCAGGGTCGTGAAGGACGTGCCGCGTGGGTGGACCGACCACGAGCTCGTGGCCGTGATGGAAGGCATTGAACAGTGACGACACTGACCGCGTCGCCGACCCCCCGGGTACGGCTCGCCCGGCTCCGGGACCTGACCCTGGTCCCGGTGATCCTCATCCTGCTCGTCGTGGGCGCGTTCCTGGACCCGACGTTCCTGACGAGCGGCAACCTGACGAACGTGCTCCAGCAGCAGGCGGCGATCTCCCTGCTGGTGCTGGCCGAGGCCATGATCCTGATCGCCGGCAAGTTCGACCTGTCGCTGGAGTCGACGGTCGGCATGGCGCCCGCGATCGCGGTCATGCTGGCGATCCCGGCCTCGGCCGGCGGGTTCGGCCTGGGCCTGCCCGGCGGGCTGGTCATCCCGCTCTGCCTGCTGGTCGGGGCGGCCATCGGGGCGTTCAACGGCTGGCTGATCGTCAAGTTCCAGCTGTCCGCGTTCATCGTGACGCTGGCCATGCTGATCATCGTGCACGGGCTCCAGCTCGGCCCGACCGAGGGCAAGACGCTCTTCGAGCTCCCCGACTCGATCCTCTACCTGGGCAGCGCCGTCTGGCTCGGCCTGCCGGCCGCCATCTGGATCGCCGGGGTGCTGTTCGCGGCCGGCATCGCCGGGCTCGCCTACTTCCGGATCGGCCGCTCCCTGTACGCCATCGGCGGCAACATCGACGCCGCCCGGGCCGCCGGCATCCGCGTGGACCGGGTGCTGTGGGGCGTGTTCATCCTCGGCGGCACGCTCGCGGCGCTCGCCGGAGTGCTGGAGACGGGCCGCCTCGGCGCGATCGGTTCCAACCAGGGCGTCGGCTGGATCTTCATGGTCTTCGCGGCGGCGGTCATCGGCGGCGTGAGCATGGACGGCGGCAAGGGCACGATCCTCGGCGCGCTGACCGGCGTCCTCGTGATCGGCCTGGTGCAGAACATCCTCACGCTCAAGGGCGTCTCCGGCTTCTGGCAGCCGGTCGTGTACGGCGGGATCATCCTGATCGCGCTCATCATCAGCCGGATCGCGGGCGGAAAGGCGCAGGACTGATGGAACGGCTCGCCCTGCGCACCCGGCTCAGACCGGGCTGCGAGGAGATCTACGACCGGGAGCACGCCGAGATCCCGGCCGAGCTGGAGCAGGCCATGCGCGAGCACGGGGTGCGCTCGTGGCGCATCTACCGCGACGGCCTGGACCTGTTCCACTTCGTGGAGGTCGAGGACTACGCCGCCCTGCAGGCCGCCCTCCGCGACCACCCCGCCGACCAGGCATGGCAGGCCAGGATGAACCGGCTGCTCGACGGAGACTTCGACAAGGGCTCCGGCGGGCTCCCACTGGTATGGGAGATGACATGAACGCGTTACCGCGATACGGGTTCGGCGCGGCGCCGATCGCGGGGCTGTACGAGGCGGTGAGCGAGGAGCAGGCCCGCGCCACGGTCGACGCCGCCTGGGACAGCGGGGTCCGGCTGTTCGACACGGCTCCGCACTACGGGCTCGGCCTGTCGGAGCGCCGCCTCGGGGCCGCGCTCGCCGGCCGTACCGGGTACGTGCTGTCCACCAAGGTCGGCCGGCTGCTGGTGCCGTCCGGCGGGGACGGGCACGACGAGCAGGGCTTCGACGTGCCCGCCGACCACGTCCGGGTCTGGGACTTCTCGCGCGACGGCGTGCGCCGCTCGCTGGAGGACTCCCTGGAGCGGCTCGGCCTGCCGGCCGTGGACATCGCGCTCATCCACGACCCGGACGACCACATGGAGGAGGCGCTGGCCCACGCCTACCCGGCGCTGGCCGAGCTGCGCGACCAGGGCGTGGTCAAGGCCGTCGGGGTCGGCATGAACCAGTGGCAGGCGCCGCTGCGGTTCGTGAAGGAGACCGGCGTCGACGTGGTCATGCTGGCCGGCCGCTACACCCTGCTCGACCAGTCGGGGCTGCCGCTGCTGGAGGCGTGCGCGGAACGCGGCGTGCGAGTGCTCGCGGCGGGGGTGTTCAACAGCGGCGTGCTGGCCACCGCGCGACCCTCGGGCACCTTCGACTACGCCCCGGCGCCGCCCGCCGTCCTCGACCGGGCCCGCCGCCTCGCCCAGGTCTGCGACTCGTACGGCGTGCCGCTCCCGCAGGCGGCGATGGCCTTCCCGCTGCGGCACCCGGCGGTGGCCTCGATCGTGCTCGGCGCCCGCTCCCCGGAGGAGGTCCGAGCCAACGCCGCCCTGTGGGACCGCCCGGTGCCGGAGGACCTGTGGTCGGAGCTGGAGACGGAGGGCCTGCTGCCCCCTGCTCCCTGAAACGGTCTGCTCCCTGAAACGGTCTGCTCCCTGAAACGGTCAGGCGGTGAGGGCGTAGCTCGCGATCCACAGCCCCGGGATCACCTCGCGCTCGCCCCGCGTCTGGAACCCCAGCCGCTCGTACAGCGTCCGCGCGGGCACGTTGTCGCGGCCCGTCGACACCACGACCCCACGGCCGGCCGCCCTGGTCAAGACCTCCTCGACCAGCGCGCGGCCGATGCCGCGCCGATGGGCGTCGGGGTGCACGATCAGCCGGTTGACGTCCACCTCGTCCGGCGTCTCCTCCCACGCCACGGCGCCCACCAGCCGCCCGTCCTCGTCGAACGCGCCCAGCCAGGTCAGCGGCTCGGCGCGCAGCGCGTCCAGGGTCTCGTGCAGGGGCGGGATACGGTCGTCGCCGATGAGCCGCGCCTCCACGGCGTACGCGGCGTGCTGCAGGTCCAGCAGCTCCTGGCCGAAGGGGTCGTCATGGGGGGAGATGTCCGAGATGAGCATGCGACGAGTATGACCTATCCCACCTCCCACAGCGCGCTCACCGGCATCGCCCGCATCCGATCGCCGAAGGAGTAGGTCTGGTCGCCGGTGTACAGCACCACTCCGGTGACGAAGTCGTCGCCGAGCCGGTCGGCCAGGTGCCTGAGTCCCCGGAAGTCCTCAGCCCGTACGGTCGACGCCGCTTTCACCTCGATCCCCACCACGCGGCCCTGCCGGTTCTCGAGGACGGCGTCGACCTCGACCTTGTCCTTGGTCCGGTAGTGGAAGAGGCCCACTCGCTCGTCGGCCCAGGTGAGCTGCCGGCCGAGCTCCATGAGGACGAACGCTTCGAGCAGCGGGCCGAACGCGCTCCCGGGCCGCACCAGGCCGCCCGCGTCCGCCCCCAGGAGGTTCGCCGCGATGCCGGAGTCGACGAAGGCCAGCTTGGGAGCCGCGACCGCGCGGTTCCCCACGTTACGTGACCACGCGGGGATACGTTTGACCAGGAAGACCTCTTCCAGGAGGGCGAGGTACCGGTGGACGGTGCTCGCCGACAGCTGCAACTCATTGCTCAGCCCGTTGACCATGAGAAGCTGCCCGGAGCGGGCGGCGAGCATGCGCAACAGCGCACGCATCTCACCTGATCGCTCGATCTCGGACAGCTGGCGGATGTCCCGGGCGATCAGATCACCCACGTACGAGTCGAAGAAACGCTGACTCCGTCGCGCTACTGGCCGGGCAACGGCCTCGGGGAACCCGCCTCGCACGAGACGCGCGGCGTAATCGGCCCGAGTCACGCCGGTCGTGTGACGCAACTCCGATCCCCGCGCGAACACGGCGTCGACGAATCCGTCGGCCGTGCCGTCGATCTCGCCCTGCGAGAAGGGCCACAGCTCGATGGTCTCCATCCGGCCCGGAAGGGTGTCCGGCAGATCGCGAAGGCCGAGCAGCCGGGACGAGCCCGTCAGCAGATAACGGCCCGGGCGCGGGTCGCGATCGACCTGGGCCTTGATCGCCAGCAGCAGTTCGGGAACCCGCTGGATCTCATCGACGACCATGAGCTGCGGGAAGTCCACGAACCCACCCGGATCCGAGACCGCGGCCTGACGGGCGACAGGATCGTCAAGGTCACGCCACTCCGCGGCGACGCCCTTGGCGATTCCTCTCACCAGCGTGCTCTTGCCGCTCTGGCGCGCTCCGTTGATCAGCACCACGCGTGTGTCGGACAGCGCCTCGCTCACCGCCCGCTCAGCACGCCTGGGGATCACGGTGCCCAAAGGAGTGTTGACCATTTCCCCAGGATGACATACCCGCCTGACATGTTGGTCGTGCTGGTGCTGACATGCCGGCCGTATGGTTGCTGACACGTTGGTCGCCATGATCGCGGCGTGTTGGTCGCTCCACGTCATGGCTTGGTAGAGGGGAGGAGCAGCCATGCCTTGGACGGGCCCGGGTCGTACGGCGTGTCGAGACGCTTGGCGACGACCCCCGGCAGGCCCTGCTCGCGGGCGGCCTGACGGACCGGCGCGGCCTGGCCGGGCCACGACGGGGCCGTTTGCCAGCGCGCCGCCGACAGGCCGAGCGCCTCCAGCGCCGCCCGGCGGGCCGTGTACGGCTCGGCCACCAGCGAGCGGCCGTCGTCGTACAGCAGGTCGTAGCAGACCAGCACCTCCGCGCCGCCCAGTGTGACCACCTCGCCGTCGAGGACCGCGCTGCGGCTGCCGAACGATGCGGCCAGGGGACGCAGCCACGGGTACTCGCGGGCCGCGTCCGTCCGCCCGCCGTCGATCGGCACCAGTGTCCGCCGGCCGCCCCACGCGAACTCGAACGCGTACTCCTCCTCGTCACGCGGCGGCCGGGCGCGCTCGACCGGCAGCATGGGCTCCAGCGGCGGGAACGGGTCGCGTGCCGGCGGGTCCATCCGGTGGATCATCCAGTTCTTGCCGTCCGTCTGGAACAGCACGAACCGCCCCGAGGCGCGGGAGCCGCGCAGCACCACCTTGACCTCGCGGTCCGACCACTTCTCGGTCTCGTACGTGCCCCGGTCCCAGATCGTCATCGCGCCGCCGCCGTACTCGCCGGCCGGGATCTCGCCGTGGAACGTGAGGTACTCCATCGGGTGGTCCTCGGTGTGGACGGCCAGGTGATTGACGGCCGGGTCGGCCGGCAGGCCCTTCGGGATGGCCCACGAGGCGAGGACGCCGTCGTGCTCCAGCCGCAGGTCCCAGTGCAGGGAGCGGGCGTGGTGCTCCTGGATCACGAACGCGGTGCCGTCGCTGTCGCCGTCGCGGGTCTCGGGCCGCTCGGGCGGCTCGGGGCGTTCGGGCGGCTCTGCGGGTACGGGCTCGGGGGTGCGGCTGGGGTCGCGTTTGCTCCGGTATCGCTCGAGTTTGTCGGCCACACGGGCCTCCTACCCCCGGCCGCCCGGCTCGCACTGCTCGCAGGTGGCGCCGGCGGGGCGGGAGGTGCCGACGACCAAAGTCGCGCACGGCCGATACTTTCGGATGAGGGCCGGTCACCCGTGCGCGGCTACGGTTGCTGCGGAGAACGACGCCGAGGGACGACGGACGCCAGGGACAACGGGGGCGCCGGTCGTCCGTCCCCTTCCGTGGCGGTCGTTCATGAGCCGCTCACGACGGAAGGAGCACGGCCCATGCCATCCGGTGACCCGTCCTCGCCGGACGCGACCACCCTGCCGACGCCGGGGGACCGAGTCGTCGTCTGGGTCGGGGCCCCGCTGCTGGGCGCCGGGGCCGGCTGGTTGTTGCGGTACGTCGCCGGTTGGGCGGCGTCACTGCCCTGGACCCCGTTCGAGGGGCCGTTACGGCTGATCGAGTCGATTCCGCCGACGGCGTTCACGATCGGTGCGGTCGTCGTGGGCGTCGTCGCTGGTCTCGTGCTCGCTGCGATCGCCGACGAGTACACCGTGAAGATCGTCATCGACGACCACCGGGTGTCGATCGCGCACCGGAGCTCCCGGCAGGAGCTGCCGCGCTCCGCAGTCGCCGTGGCCTTCCTCGACGCCAAGCAACTGGTGCTGCTCGGTCACGACACCGAGGAGCTGGTCCGGCAGGGCGGCGACCTGCCCCGGCCGCGCCCGCTGGCCGAGGCTTTCATGGCCCACGGCTATCCGTGGCGGGCCGAGGGCGATCCCCACCGCGAGGAGTTCCGGCGCTGGGCCGACGGCCACCCCGACCTGACCGACGCCGCCCACGCCTACCTCAGGGCCCGCGCCCGCGCGCTGGAGAAGGGTGACGGTGACGACGCCGAGCAGTTACGGCAGGAGCTGGCGAGGCTGGGCCTGGCCGTACGTGAGGAGGGCAAACGCCAGTTCTGGCGCCACGTCGGCCGCAGGGCAGGGCATCCCGAGAGCTGACCGAGAGGGTGTTCTGAGCGGTTGACGGGTCCGGTGCATCCGATGGGGAGCGGTGACGGTCTGCGATCGAGCCGATCGTGATGTGGGTCGAGGAGATCGGTAGCCTGGCGGCAATCCCAACCATCGCGGCACCTGGGGTTCGGCGATCATCTCCGACCCTCGAGGATCCGTGGGACGGTGACGTGGGCACGGGCTGACAGCGGTCAGTCCAGGGCCTTGCGGAGCCAGGACTCGACGCCCGCCACGTGCACCGTGGCCCAGGAGCGGGCCACGTCGGCCTGGCGGGCGGCGATGGCCTCGTAGATCGCGGTGTGCTGCTCGCGGGTCTTCTCCATCGCGCCCTCCTGGGTCAGGCCGCGCCAGATGCGCGCCCGGGTGGTCGGCCCGGACAGGCTCTCGATGAACGAGCAGAGCACGGTGTTGCCCGAGCCCTGGGCGATGCGCTGGTGGAACTCCAGGTCGTTGGCCACCAGCTCCTCGACGGTCGGCTCGGCGGGCAGCGACTCCAGGATCACCCGCAGCTCGTCGATCTCGTCATCCGTCATGAGCTTGGTGGCCATCGCGGTGGCGGCCGGCTCCAGGATGCGGCGTACCTCGAAGAACTGCAGCACGGTGTCGTCGCGGTGCAGGTCGAGCACGAACGACATGGTGTCGAGCAGCAGCCTGGGCTCCAGGCTGGTGACGTACGTGCCGTCGCCCTGCCGTACGTCGAGGACGTTGATCAGGGCGAGGGCGCGGACGGCTTCGCGCAGCGAGTTGCGTGACAGGCCGAGCCGTTCGGCGAGGTCGGCCTCCTTGGGAAGCCGGTCCCCGGGGGTGAGCTCGCCGGAGAGGATCATTTGCTTGATCTTGTCGATGGCCGCGTCGGTGACCGCCACGCTTTTCTCCCTAGACATCGGATGTCTAGGATTCTATGGCCTGGAAGCGGACCGCATCGACTCCTTGGACGCGCCTGATGGAGCCCCGGGCCTCCAGCGTCCGGAGATGCGCCGCGGCCTCCCCGGCGGCCATGCCTCTCAGAATGGGCCCCAGGGCGTCCCAGGGACGGTTCCAGGTCATCATCGCGGCGGTCTCCCAGATGGTCAGCGGCTCCGCGCGCTCGGCCAGCGACGTGGCCAGCCGGGCGAGCTTGTCCTCGTGATGGTGGCGGATCTCGGCCGCCCGCGCTGCCACATCCGGAAATATCCATTCATGTGCGGGGAGAGCGTCCAGGAGCCCCAGCTCGCCCACCCGGTCCAGCGAGGCCAGGAAGTCGCCCAGCGGGTCCACGTCGTCACGGTCGTAGGGGTAGATGCCGATGTGCGGGGTGATGTCGGGCAGGACGTGGTCACCGGTGAAGAGCCGGTTCGCGTCCTCGAGGTGCAGGCAGATGTGGCCCGGGGTGTGGCCGGGCGTGTGGACGGCCCGCAGCTTGCGGCCCGGCAGGTCGATCAGCTCGCCGTCGGCCAGCTCCCGGTCCGGCTGCGCCGGCGGCAGCGGGCGCTCGGCGGCGACCGCCTCCAGGTCGCCCGCGTCGGCTCCGGCCCGCTTGAGCATGTCCGCCTGGAACGCCTGCTGCTCACCGTCGCCGGCTCCGCGGATCAGCCTGACCAGCGCCGCGTCCGCCTCGTGCATCGCGATCCAGCCGCCCGACTCCTCCCGCACCCGGCCGGCCAGGCCGGCGTGGTCGGGGTGGAAGTGCGTGACCACCACGCCCCGCACCGTGGCCACGTCCATGCCCAGCGTGCCGAGCCCGCTGCTCAGCGCCTCCCACGCGTCGGGGTGGTTCCATCCCGCGTCGACCAGGACCGGGCCCTCGGGCGACTCGATCGCGTAGACGAGGGTGTAGCCGAGCGGGTTGCCGGGGATCGGCACCGGCACGCTCCACACCCCGCCGCCGAGGTCCTGCGGGCGCTGCTCGGCGTACGGCCTGCGCCGGGTCTTTCTCATGGTCGGTCCCCCGTCGTGCGTGAGCGTGGAACGAGTGTGGCGGACGGAACGGAGCACCGAAAGGGATTGCGGCACCTAACGTGACACATCCGGAGATGACGGGCCGCGCTGGGGCGTCACGGCGCCGGTCGCCAACCGGTGCCCCCGCCGCCGCGATCCAGCACTGGTCGGCGGCCCGGCTGCGAGATGGCGCTGGTCAGCGGCCCTGCCGTGATGAGCCGCCGGCCAACAGTTCTGCTGTGACGTGACGCTGCGGTCTCCCTGTCAGCGCAGGTGCTCCTCCGGCGACAGCCGGGTCATCTCACTCCTGCGGGGGAGCTGCTTCCCCCTCGCAGGTGATCCACGATCATCACTGGTTGGAAAAGAGTGGGGGCATGGCGATCAAGCTTCCTCATGTGGTTCCAGCATCTGGCGCCGCCGGGCGGAGCCCTCCTCGCTGGACGGTCCCTGTCGCTCACGCGATCCCCTGCTGCTCCAGCGCCTCACTTGAACAGGATGGCACGCAGCGTGCGGGCCAGATGTCCGATCAGCACGTCGGACGGCATCTCGGCCAGAGCGCCTGACTTCAGCAGGTAGCGGTTGAACGTCACTCCGATGAGCAGCGCGCCCATCAGGTCGATGCGCCCCTCGGCGTCCAATCCGTCAACGACAGGGCCGTAGGCATTCTGGATGGGCTGGCGCATGGTGGCGAACAGATCCTCGGCCGCCCGATCGCCGGACGCTGCACTGCGGATGAGCACGAGGAACGGATCGTCGTTGGCCGGATGTTCCATCCGCGTGACGTAGGCCTTCGCCATGCGTTCCGGGAGCGTCTCCGGCGTCCCGGGCTCGAGCTCGTCCACCGGCTTCGGTCCGGGAATGGCGGCGACGAAGAGCATCTCCTTGGATCCGAAGTGCCGCATCACCAGACCGTGCGTGACTCCGGCACGCCGCGCGATCTCGCGGATGGTGGCCTTGGCGTAGCCGAGTTCCGCGAAGGCGCCCCGCGCTGCCTGAAGGATGGCCGCGCGATGGGCCTCGGGATCGCGGAGTCGTTTCTTCTGCACCCAAGGAAGTATACAGGTGGTCATTAGGATGCTAATGTCCACCCGGTCATTAACTGGGAGGTCTCATGGAACGTCTGCTGACCCACCCTGCGATCGTCGCAGGGCTGAGTAAGGTCGAGTCCAGGATCGAGCGGCTGGGCGGATCATCCGCGCTGCCGGGAATCAACGCCGGTGCGGAGCGGATCATCCAGGCCGGCGGCAAGCGCCTGCGTCCCGCGCTGACGCTGGGCACGATGCTGGCGTTCGGCAAGCCAGCCGATCGGCGGGCTGTCACCGCCGCCGCGTGCATCGAGTTGATCCACGCCGCATCGCTGATCCACGACGACCTGATGGACGGCGCCTCGCAGCGGCGGGGCACCCCAACGCTCAACGCCACACTCGGCCAGGGCAAGGCATTGGTGATCGGCGACTTCCTGCTCGCCAGGGCCGGGCTGGCCGCCATCACGGCAGTGTCCAAGCCGGTGGCCGAAGTGCTGGCCGCCACGACGGTGGAGCTGGCCGAGGGCCAGTATCTGGAGGCTGTCGACCAGTTCAACCGCGACCGCACCGAGGAGTCGGCGCTCAGGTCGATCACCGGCAAGACGGCCGCGCTGTTCAGGGCGAGCTGTCTGGTGGGCGCGCTCTGTGCCAAGGCTTCCTCGGAGGAGCGCGCCAAGATGGCCGTCTACGGCGAGAAATTCGGCCTTGTCTTCCAAATCCTGGACGATTTGCTGGATCTGACGCTCTCGAGCGAGACGCTGGGCAAGCCGGCGGGCAACGACGTGCGTCAGAGCGTCTACACCCTGCCACTCCTGCGGGCCAGGGATGCAGACCCCCATCTGCTCGACGGCGATGCCGAGACGATCCTGGCCCGGGTCCGAGACACCGGCATCGTCGACGACACGTTGGCCTACTGCCGCGACCTGGCGGCGCAAGCGGTCAACGCTCTTCCTGCGGCGAAGGACGTCGGCCTCCTCGCCGATCTGCCAGGGTCCTACATCGCGAAGGCGGCGGACATGATCTCGGCTCCTGTGAGGGCAGCATGACCTTCCCCGCGAAGAAGCTGGCGGGCGAAGCGGTCTCCTCCAGGGAAGTCATGGCAAAGCTTCCGGTGGTCGCGGGCGTCTGGTCGCTGGCTCTCGGACTGGTGGGCGCCTACTGGGCGGTCGAAGGCAGTTCGTTCCCCCTGGGGAGCAGTGATCCTCGCGGCTCTGACATGGGCTCGTTCTTCGCCACCGCTGAGCCGGGCACCACCGGCGCGATCTTCGCTGTGGCCGGGGTGCTCGGTGTGGCCGCCGCGGTGGTGCTGGCCCGCGCGCCATGGACACAGTGGCCGAGGGCGGTCGGAGCGCTGCTTGCCGTCGCGTTGCTGGTGGCCGTTCCCGACGTCCGGGTGATCCAGAACTTCGGTTACCTGTTCATGGGATACACGAAGCTGTGGGACTGGCCACTGCTGTTCATGCTGTTCAGCATCGCGGGCGGAGGGTTGTGGGCACTGGTTGTCTGGAACACGCGCGGCGGCGACGTGAGCCCCGGGCGGTGGGGGAGGTGGGCCACCTACGCGGCGGCCATGCTGGCTCTGCCGTACGGAATCTCGCGCATCTCGTGGGGGCTGGGCATCCCGCTTGGAGTGCCGGCCGACTATCTGGTCGTGGACCCCGGGGCCTCGGAGTTCGTGCTGGGAGGACTGTGCGTGGCGGGGGCAGTGCTGACACTCGGGCTGGTTCAGGGCTGGGGTGAGGTCTTCCCGCGCTGGATTCCCTTCCTGCGCGGCAGGCGAGTGCCGATCTGGTTCGCCGTCGTCCCGGCGACGGCGGCCTCCATCTTGCTGATCCAGGCTGGGGCCAGGTTGTGGCTGTGGTGGGCCGCCGGGCAGATCACGATATCCGCGAGCCACTGGGGGACGTTCCTTCCAGGACTGTTCTGGCTGCCGTGGAGCCTGGCCCTCGCCGCCGCCACGTACGCCTACTACCTGCGGAGGCGGGCTGGCGGTTGACCGCCTTGCCGTGCAGTCGGCGGGCGATCGTGTCGGCGGTGTAGGCGGCGGTGGGGATGCCGCCCGGCAGGGGCCGTGGATCCGGACCCAGCCCCTGGGGCTTCCTCCGTCGACGGGCGACGTGCGTGACGCTTGGCATGTACGGTCGCTCGTACGGTCACGTGACGCGTTCGAGGATGGTGGCCGTGGCCAGGGCGCCGCCCGCGCACATCGACACCAGAGCCGTGGACGAGTCCGAGCGCTCCAGCTCGTGCAGCGCCGTGGTGAGCAGCCGGGCCCCGGTGGCGCCCACCGGGTGGCCGAGCGCGATGGCGCCGCCGTTGACGTTGACGCGGTCGAAGTCCGGCTCGTGGACGCTCGCCCACGACAGCACGACCGCGGCGAACGCCTCGTTGACCTCGAACCGGTCGATGTCGCCGATCGACATCCCGGCCATGGCCAGGGCCTTCGCGGTCGCCTCCACCGGCCCGTCGAGGTGGTAGTACGGCTCCGCACCCACCAGCGCCTGGGCCAGGATGCGCGCCCTCGGGCGCAGACCGTGTGCGCGGGCCGCCTCCTCGCTCATCACCAGCACCGCGGCGGCCCCGTCGGAGATCTGCGACGAGGTGCCGGCGGTGTGCAGGGCGTCCTCGCCCAGGATCGGCTTGAGCCGGGCCAGGCTCTCGGTGGTGGTCTCGCGCAGCCCCTGGTCCCTGCGGACGTCGCCGACCGGCACGATCTCCCGCTCGAACCGGCCGTCGGCCCACGCCTTGGCCGCGAGCTGCTGCGAGCGCGCCCCCAGCCAGTCGAGCCGCTCCCGGGTCAGCCCGCGCCGCGCGGCGATGCGCTCGGCGGCGGTGAACTGGTCGGGCAGGTCGATGCTCCAGTCGTCGGGCCGCGGCTTGGCGGGCAGCACGTTGCTGCCGAGCGGTGCGCGGCTCATGACCTCGACGCCGCACCCCACGCCCACCTCGATGACGCCGGCCCGGACCATCGCCGCCGCGAGGTGCACGGCCTGCTGCGACGACCCGCACTGCGCGTCGACCGTGGTGACCCCCGTCTGGTACGGCAGGCCCGCGTACAGCCAGGAGTAGCGCCCCACGTGGCCGCCCTGCTCGCCCGCCTGGGTCACGCAGCCGGCGAAGACCTGGCCGACGGCGGCCGGGTCGATGCCGGAGCGCTCGACCAGCCCGGTGAGGGCGGCGGCGAGGACCTGCTGCGGCTTGAGCCCGGACAGCCAGCCGTCGCGCTTGCCGATGGGGGTGCGGACGGCCTCGACGATCACCGGTGTGCCCACAGTCGCCTCCAGAACGATGCTCCGGAGCAGACTGTAACTCGTTCTACTTTCCGGCGGAAGCCTGCTCCGGGGCGGGCAGCGAGTGCGGAAGCCCGAACGGGTCGAAGAGCCCGACGTCGAAGAACATCCCCACGTGGCGGATTCCGTCGGCGGCGAGCGTCAGCACCATCAACGAGAACGCGTGATAGGTGTCACCCTGGCGGAAGTACACCGCGAAGGACGGCTGGCCGTTGGCCGCGATCGGCACCAGCCGCAGGTCGCCCGGCCGCTCGGCCGGGCAGTTGACCGCGATGAGCCGTCCGATCTGCTCCGCCCCCTGGTACCAGCCGGTGTAGGGCGGCATCTCCCAGACCGCGTCCTTGGTGAACAGCTCCACGATCGCCGCCACGTCGTAGCTCTCGAACGCCGCCACGTAGCGGTCGAGCCGCTCCCGCTGCTCGTGGGGCAGCGGCGGCGCGGGGTCGTCGAGGCTCGGTGACACGTCGTTGAGCTGCGCCCGGGCCCGCTGGAGGCCGCTGTTGACGGCGGCCGTCGTGGTCTCCAGCGCCTCGGCCACCTCGGCGGCCCGCCACCGCAGCACGTCGCGCAGCACCAGGATGGCCCGCTGCCGGGGCGGCAGGTGCTGCAGGGCCGCGATGAGGGCCAGCCGGATGCTCTCGCGCGAGGTCACGATCGCGGCCGGGTCGTCGGCGCCGGCCCCCACCATGCCGTCGGGAACCGGCTCCAGCCACGGCGCCTCCGGCCGCTGCGTCAGCGGCGCGGCCGGCTCCGAGCTGGGCGCGCCCAGCCCCGTGGGCAGCGGCCGGCGCCCCCGGCCCTCCAGCGCGGTCAGGCAGACGGTGGTGGCGATGCGGTAGAGCCAGGTGCGCAGGGACGAGCGCCCCTCGAACCCGTCGTAGCCGCGCCAGGCGCGCAGATAGGTCTCCTGGACGAGGTCCTCGGCGTCGTGAACCGATCCCGTCATGCGGTAACAGTGCGCGAGCAGCTCCCGGCGCATGGGGTCGGCCAGCCTGAGGAAGTCTTCCGTCGATGGCCTGTCGCTCATTCCCCCTGTATACGCCTCGCCCCCGACAGAACCCAGCCACAGGTCCGCGGGCCTGGCCATGCCGGGCGCCACCGAGGAGGACACCGGGCTCGCCTCCGGGCTGGTCGACACGACCGCCGTGACCTCACGCGACCGTGAGGACGATCTTCCCGGTGGTGCCGCCCGACTCGCCCAGCTCATGGGCCTTGGCCACGTCGGCCAGCGGCATGACGGCCGCGATCTCGGGTCGCAGCCGTCCGGCGCCGACCAGCGCGGCGAGGGCCCGCAGCGCCGCGTGGTCCGGCTCCACCAGCATGGCCTCCGAGCGGACGCCCTGCTCGGCGGCGGCCGCGTGCAGGCCCGGGTCCAGCAGCGACAGCGTGAGCGAGACGATCACCCCGCCCCGCCGCAGGGTCCGCAGCGACCGCGGGCCGTACTCGCCGCCGATCGTGTCGACGACCACGTCCACGTCCCGGACCGCCTCGGCGAAGTCCACGCTCCGGTAGTCGATGAGCTCGTCGGCCCCCAGCCCGCGCAGGAACTCGTGCTTGGCGACGCTGGCCGTGCCGATCACGTACGCGCCGCGCGCCTTGGCGATCTGCACGGCGAAGTGCCCGACACCGCCCGCCGCCGCGTGCACGAGCACCCGGTCGCCGGAGCGCGTCCCGGCGGTGTCGACCAGCGCCTGCCAGGCCGTCAGCGCGGCCAGCGGGATCGCGGCCGCACCCGTGTGGTCGACGGCCGCGGGCTTGCGGGCGAAGGTCCGCGCGGGCGCGGTCACGTACTCGGCGTAGGCCCCGTTGCCGAACGGGAACGGCAGCATCCCGAACACCTCGTCGCCCGGTTTGTGGATCGTGGTCCCGAGCCCCACGGCCTCCACCACGCCCGAGACGTCCCAGCCCAGCACAAAGGGCGGCGATCCGAGGTGTCCCCCCGTCGTCCGCGTCTTCCAGTCGGCCGGGTTGACCCCGGCCGCGTGCACCCGCACCAGCACCTCCGTGGGCCGGGGCTCGGGCCGGTCCAGCTCCACCGTCTTCAGCACCTCGGGTCCGCCCAGGGCGTCCTGGCTGATCGCTCGCATCCTCATGGGTCCAGCCTGCTGCGGGGCCGCCTCCGGTCGCGAGTGGCCCGGAGGTCAAGGTGTGCAAAGATCGGGCCATGCACCGTGTGGCCGTCCTGGCGCTCGACGGCGTCATCCCGTTCGAGCTGAGCATCCCGTCGAGGATCTTCACCACGGCCCGCGGCCCGGCCGGCGAGCCGCTCTACGAGGTGCTGACCTGCACACTCGACGGAGGGCCGGTGCGCACGGCCGCCGACTTCTCCATCGCCGCCGCGCACGACGCGGGCGCGCTCGCGACGGCCGACACCGTCGTGCTGCCCGCCGCGTCCTCCCACTCGGCCGTCACGGGCCCGGACGACCTGCCGCCCGGCCTGGTCGACGCCCTCTCCCGGGTACGGCCCGGCGCGCGGACGGTGTCGATCTGCGTGGCGACCTTCGTG
Organism: Nonomuraea sp. NPDC050733; assembly: GCF_040654215.1. Classification (NCBI taxonomy): domain Bacteria; kingdom Bacillati; phylum Actinomycetota; class Actinomycetes; order Streptosporangiales; family Streptosporangiaceae; genus Nonomuraea; species Nonomuraea sp. NPDC050733. The sequence goes on from NZ_JBFAHO010000002.1 coordinate 130,364, forward strand.
CTGGCCGCCGCCGGGCTGCTGGACGGGCGGCCGGCCACCACCCACTGGAAGCACGCCGAGCGCTTCGCCCGGCTCTACCCACGGGTGCGGATGGACGCCGGGGTGCTGTTCGTGGACGACGGCGACGTGCTGACCTCCGCCGGCGCGTCCTCCGGCGTGGACCTCTTCCTCCACCTGCTGCGCCGCGACCACGGCAGCGAGGTCGCCAACCAGGTGGCGCGCAGCTGCGTCGTCCCGCCCTGGCGCGACGGCGGCCAGGCGCAGTACATCAAGCACCCGGTGCCGGAGCCGTCCACCGGCGGCACGGCGCCGACCCGGGAGTGGGCGCTGAGCCGTCTCGGCGAGCCCCTGCAGCTCACCGACCTGGCCCGGCACGCGGGCATGAGCAGGCGCACGTTCACCCGGCGCTTCCGCGACGAGGTGGGGACGAGCCCGGGGCAGTGGCTCACGCGGCAGCGGGTCGAGCTGGCCCGCCGCCTGCTGGAGACGAGCGACCTGCCGGTGGACGGGGTGGCGGAGCGCGCGGGCTTCGGCACGGCGGCGTCGTTCCGGCGGCACCTGCACGCCGCGCTGGGCGTCTCGCCGCACGCCTACCGCCGCACGTTCCGGGCCACGCGTGAGGAGCCGGCGCGGGCCTGAGGCCGGTCAGGCCCAGCCGGTCGAGTGGCGTGGGCCGAGCGGGACGGGTCAGGCGATGCCGGTGAGGAGGCGGTCGGCGGCGATCTCGATGCGGCGCTGGATCTGGTCGTAGGTGCGCCGGCCGCGCAGCATCTCCAGCAGCTCCTGGACCCAGACGCTGGACAGCGAGCCGGCCAGGGCGACCTGCTCCTCGGTGGCCTGGTCGCGGGTCAGCCCCGCGGCCGAGACCCGCAGCAGCAGGCCGGTCATGCGGTCACCGAACGGCGTCTCGACCTCGGCCAGGATGAGCGAGCGGATCAGCGCGTCGGCCAGCTCCGGCTCGCGCATGAGGCCGCGCGTGGCGCGCATCAGCACGTCCACGGCCCGTCCCGCCGGGGTCGACGCGCTCGGCGGGCGGCGCTCGATGCTGCTCTCCAGCAGGTCGATCTCCTCGCCGACCACCGCGACGACCAGGTCCATCTTGGACGGGAAGTAGCGGTAGAGGGTGCCGAGCGCGACGCCGGCCCGCTCGGCGACAGTGCGCATCTGCATGGCCTCGACGCCGCCGCGCGAGGCGAGGGCGGCGGCGGCCTGGACGATCCGCTTGCGGCGCTGGTGCTGGCTGCGCGTGCGGACACTGTGCCCACCGGCACCCTGCCCGCCTGCACCTTGCCCACCGGCGCCTTGCCCGCCGGCACCCTGTCCATCGGCAGTGGGCCCGCCAGGCGTGGGATGGCTCACCATGATCCCCTCGGTGTCGACGGAGGGCGCGGTGACGGCCGCGTGCGGGGTACGCATAAGAACACGTTATCTGATTTCTTCCTGGCACGGCTTGTTACTGACGAGTCACAAAGAACCCTGTATAGGCCCATGTCCCCGGCGTTACACGCATATATCAGGACTTCTCGGGGTGTGCGGGTACTGGACAGATACTAGAATCTGTTCTAGTTTGCGGATCGTTTGACCGAGCGCTTGCTGGAGGCGCGATGACCGCGGACACGCTCGCCGCCCTGCTCCTGGCACGGGCCGGCGACGACCGTCCCGGCCTGCTGTTCGAGGGCCGGGAGTGGTCCTGGCGTGAGCACGTGGCGGCCTGCCGGGCCGCCGCCGGCTGGCTCGGCACCCGTACCGTCCCCTCCTGGAACGCGGCCCGCGCCGCCGGCCGGCCGCACGTCGGCGTGCTCTGCGACAACGTGCCCGAGCTGCTCTTCCTCGTGAGCGCCGCCGCCCTGGGCGGGTCCGTGGTGGTCGCGCTGAACCCCACGCGCTCGCCCGCCGAGCTGTCCCGCGACGCCGCGGCGACCGACGTTGCCCTGCTCCTGTACGACGAGCCGTACGAGGAGTCCGCCACCCTGCTGGCCCGCGACCTCGGCGTGCCCCGCGCCCCCCTCGCGGCGCTCGCGGCCACGTCCGCGCCCACGGAGATGACCGCGCCCACGGAAGCGGCGGGGCCGGGACCCGGCGATCTGGTGATGCTGATCTTCACCTCCGGCACCTCCGGGCGCCCCCGGGCCGTGCGGATCACCCAGCGCAAGCTCGCCGTGCCCGGCAGCAGCCTGGGCGCCCTGCTCACCCCTGACGACGTCGTCTACTGCTCGATGCCGCTGTTCCACTCCGGCGCCCTCATGGCCGCCTACGCCCCGGCCGTCGCGTCGGGGGCCGCGCTGGCGCTGCGGCGCAGGTTCTCGGCCTCCGGCCTGCTGCCCGACGTCAGGCGGTACGGCTGCACGTACCTGCACTACGTCGGCAAGGCCCTGTCGTACGTCCTCGCCACCCCGGACCGCCCCGACGACGCCGGCAACCCGCTCCGCCTCGCCTTCGGCAACGAGGGCAGCGCCACGGCGACCAGGCGCTTCGGCGAGCGGTTCGGCTGCCGGGTGATCGACGCGTTCGGGTCCACGGAGACCGCGATCTCCCTCCCCCCGGACCCGGCCGCCCCGCCGGGCTCGCTCGGCCGGCTGCCGGACAATGTCGAGATCCGCGACCCGTTCACCGGCGCTCGCTGCCCCCCGGCGCGCGTCGAGGACGGCCGGCTGCTCAACCCGGACGAGGCCATCGGCGAGCTGGTCAACGTGGCCGGCGCGGGCCTGTTCGACGGCTACTACAACGACCCGGAGGCGGACGCCGAGCGGCTGCGCGACGGCGCGTTCTGGTCGGGCGACCTCGCCTACGCCGACGCCCGCGGCCACGTGTTCTTCGCCGGCCGCGGCACCGAGCGGCTGCGCGTGGACGGCGAGAACCTGGCGGTGGCCCCGATCGAGGCGGCCCTGCGGGAGTTCCCCGGTGTGGTGGAGGCGGCGGTGTACCCGGTGCCCGACGCGGCGGCCGGTGACCAGCCGATGGCGGCGCTGGTCATGGCCGGGCCGTTCGCGCCGGCCGCGTTCGCGGCCTTCCTCGCCGCCCGCCCCGACGTCGGCCGCAAGGCCGTGCCCCGCTACGTCCGCATCGCGCCGGCCCTGCCGCAGACCGCCTCGCACAAGGTCGTCAAGCGGCTGCTCGCCCGCGACGCCTGGCGCACGGCCGACCCCGTCTGGTGGCGTCCCCCCGCGCCCTCTCCCGACCGGGACGGGTGGCGGCGGCTGGAGGAGGACGACGTCAAGGCCATCGAGGACGACTTCGCCAGGAACGGCCGCGGACACCTACTGGCACACCTACGGGAGGAATGATGGACTTCGGCCTGGACGAGACCCAGCGCGACCTGCGCGAGCTGACCGCCGAGCTGCTCACGAAGGACGAGCCCGGGCGGCGGCTGCGCGAGGCCGGGCTGCTCGGCGTCTGCCTGCTCGAGGAGGCGGGCGGCGCGGGGCTCGGCCCCGTCGAGATGGCCGTGGTGCTGCGCGAGGTGGGCGCCCGCGCCGCGTCGGTGCCCGCGTTGCCGGCGCTGGCCGCCTCGCTGTTCCTCAGCCGGCACGGCTCCCGCCCCCAGCAGGAGCGCTCCGCCACCATCGCGCTCAGGGAGCCCGGCCGGGCCCCCGCCGCCCCGCCCGCGACCACCGCGGACCGGACCCGCGACGGCTGGGTGCTGACCGGCCGGAAGACCGGCGTCCCGTACCTGGAGTCCGACGTCCTGGTCACCGCCGACGCCGGCGTGTTCCTGGTGTCGGAGCCCGAGTCGAGCCCCGAGTTCGCCTCCACCGGCGAGCCCGCCGCCACCGTCGTCCTCGACCGGACCCCCGCGGAGCGGGTCGCCGGACCCGAGGCCGTGGACGGCCTGCGGCACGTCCTCACCGCCGCCGTGGCCGCCCAGGCGAGCGGCGTGCTCGCCGGGGCGCTGGAGCTGACCACCGGCTACATCCGGACGCGCCGGCAGTTCGACCGGGCGCTGGCCGAGTTCCAGGCCGTGACGATGCAGATCGCCGACGTCTACATCGCCGGGCGGGCGCTGGACGTGGCCATGTGGTCGGCCGTCTGGCGGCTGGGCGAGGGACTGCCGGCCGAGGAGGACGTGGCGCTGGCCGCCTTCCACGTGGGCGAGGCGTTCCGGGCGCTCTACACCTGCCAGCACCTGCACGGCGGCCTCGGCCTCGACGTGACCTACCCGCTGCACCGGTACTTCGCCCAAGCCAAGCACCTGTCGTTCCTGCTCGGCGGCCAGGACGCCCAGCTCGACCTGATCGGAGCGCTCGCCTGATGCTCATCGACCTGACCCCGGACCAGCGCGGGCTCCGCGACGAGCTGCGCGAGTACTTCCGTCACTGTCTCACCGACGACGAACGCCGCAAGATCGCCGACGACCCGTTCGGCGAGACGTACATGGAGCACTGCCGTCGCCTCGGCCGCGACGGCAAGCTCGGCCTCGGCTGGCCGAAGGAGTACGGCGGAGGCGGCTTCGGCCCCGTCGAGCAGCAGATCTTCGCCAACGAGATCGCCCGCGCCGGCGTGCCGTACCCGATCATCACGCTGCAGACCGTCGGGCCCACGCTGATGCAGTACGGCACGCCCGAGCAGAAGGAGTTCTTCCTGCCCCGCATCCTGGCCGGGGAGTGCCACTTCGCCATCGGCTACAGCGAGCCCGAGGCGGGCACGGACCTGGCCTCGCTGCGCACCACCGCGGTCCTCGACGGCGACCACTACGTCGTCAACGGCCAGAAGATCTTCACCAGCGGTGCCCACTACGCGCAGTACATCTGGCTGGCCGCCCGCACGAACCCCGGGGCGAAGAAGCACAAGGGCATCACCATGATGATCGCCTCCACGGCCGACCCGGGTTACTCCTGGACGCCGATCGTCACCATGGACGGCCGCCACCACACCAACGCCACGTACTACTCCGACGTCCGCGTCCCGGTGGACATGGTCGTCGGCGAGGTGGACAAGGGCTGGGACCTCATCGTCAACCAGCTCAACCACGAGCGGGTCACGCTCGGGCCGGCCGGCAACCTCGGCCAGACCTACGACCGGTTCCTGGCCTGGGCGCACCGTACGGGGCTGGCCGGCGAGCCGGACGTGCGCCGGGCGCTCGGCCGGGTGCGCGCCTACTTCCGTACGAACGAGCTGCTCAACTGGCAGGTGGCCGCCAACATGGACCTGGGCTGGCTGGGCGCGCCCGACGCCTCCGCCACCAAGATCTACGGCTCGGAGCGGATGCAGGAGGCCGGCCGGCTGGTCGGCGACGTGCTCGCCCGGTACGGCGACCCGTCCGACCCGGAGACCGCCGAGCTGCTCGAACGCGTGGACCACGGGGTCAAGGGCGCCGTCGTGCTGACCTTCGGCGGCGGCGTCAACGAGGTGCAGAGGGAGCTGATCGCCATGCTCGGCCTGAACCTGCCGAGGCCGCCCCGGTGACCGGGACCGAGGCCCGGATGACCGAGGCGGAGCTGCGGGAGCTGGCGGGCAAGCAGGCCGCGCTGGGGGAGGTGCGCGGCACCCCGGCCGCCGACCCCGTCAACCTCCCGATGATCAGGCACTGGCTCGACGCGATGGGCGACACCAACCGGACGTACCTGGACAAGGGCATCTCGCCGCCGGCGATGGCCCAGGTCTGGACGATGCCCGGCGTCCGGCGTGACGCCAAGGACCGCTCACCGGTGGACGACATGCTGGCCGCACTGGACGCCGAGGGCTACACGGGCGTGGTGGCGACCAACTGCGAGCAGACCTACCACCGCCACGCGCGCGTGGGCGAGCGGCTCACGCCGGCCACCCGCTTCTCGGGCCTGACCGGGCCCAAGCGCACCGCGCTCGGCGAGGGGTACTTCGCCACGTGGAACGTCACCTGGTACGGCGAGGGCGACGAGCCGGTCGCCGAGATGATGTTCCGGGTGCTCAAGTTCCGGCCCCACCGGCGGCGGGAGAGCCCGCCCCCGGCCGTGCGGCCGGAGCCGGCGGAGCGGGGGCCGTACCCGCTGAGACCCGCGCGGAACCGGGACACCGCGTTCTTCTGGGAGGGCGTGCGGGACGGCGAGCTGCGCATCCAGAGCTGCGCCGACTGCGGCCGGCTCCGGCACCCGCCCGGCCCCGTCTGCCCGGCCTGCCGCTCGGCCAACCGGTCCTACGTCGTCGCCCGGGGCGAGGGCACGGTCTTCAGCTACGTCGTCCACCACCACCCGCCGGTCCCGGGACGCGAGACGCCTTTCGTGGTGGCCGTGGTGGAACTGCCGGAAGGGGTGAGGATTGTGGGCAACGTCGTGGACTGCCCGCCTGACGCGGTGGGTATCGGTATGAAGTTGCGCGCGACCTATCGGGCAATGGACGACGAACTGATCCTTCCTATGTGGGCGCCACGGGAGTCGTGATGCGGACGTTGACCGAAGACCAGATCGAGATCGGCGCGGTCCTGCCCGAGCTGTCGATCGACCTCACGCCCACGGTGGTCGTCTCCACCGCCCTGGCCACCATGGACTTCACCCCGGTCCACCACGACGTCGGCGGTGCGCGCGCGCAGGGCTCCAAGGACATCTTCCTCAACATCCTGACCACGATGGGCCTGGTCGAGCGGTACGTCACCGACTGGACGGGGCCCGAGGCGATCATCAGGCGCATCAACGTCAAGCTCGGCGTGCCCGCGTACGCGGGCGACCGCCTGAGCTTCAACGGCACGGTCGTCACGCGGGACGGGCCCGACTACACGGTCGAGGTGCGCGGCAAGGTCAGCCTCGGCGACCACGCCACCGCCACCGTCACCTTCACCCTGCTGCCCGAGGGTCACGCGGGTCCCTGACCGGAGAACCATGAGGAGCCAGTACGTGTTGGGATCGCGAGCCGCCATCGCGGGCATCGGCGCCACCGAGTTCAGCAAGGACTCCGGCCGGTCGGAGCTCCGGCTGGCCGCCGAGGCCGTGTTCGCGGCGCTGGACGACGCCGGCCTCGACCCGTCCGAGGTGGACGGGATGGTGACCTTCACCCAGGACACCAACCAGGAGATCGCCGTGGCCAGGGAGATCGGGGCGGGCGACCTGACGTTCTTCTCCCGGGTCGAGTACGGCGGCGGCGCGGCCTGCGGGACGGTGGCGCACGCCGCCATGGCCGTCGCCACCGGCATGGCCCGCACGGTCGTCTGCTACCGGGCCTTCAACGAGCGGTCGGGCCGGCGCTTCGGGCAGCCCGACGCGCGGCTGGGCGGCCAGCCGACGTCGCAGGGCCTGGAGATGAGCTGGCACGTGCCGTTCGGGTTGATGACGCCGGCGGCGTGGGTGGCGATGTTCGCCCGGCGGTACATGCACGCCTACGGCGCCACGTCCGAGGACTTCGGCCGGGTCGCGGTGGCGATGCGCCGCCACGCCGCCACGAACCCGGCTGCCTGGTTCTACCGGCGGCCCATCACGCTGGAGGAGCACCAGGCGTCACGCTGGATCGTGGAGCCGCTGCGGCTGTTCGACTGCTGTCAGGAGAGCGACGGGGCGGTGGCCCTGGTCGTCACCTCCGCCGAGCGGGCGCGGGACCTGCGGCGCTCTCCCGCCGTGGTCACGGCCGCCGCGCAGGGGGCGGGGGAGGGACAGCGGATGATGACCAGCTACTACCGCGACGACATGACCGGCCTGCCTGAGATGTCCGTCGTCGGCCGCCGGTTGTGGGAGACGTCCGGGCTCACCCCGCAGGACGTGCAGACCGCCATCCTGTACGACCACTTCACCCCGTTCGTCCTCGCGCAGCTGGAGGAGCTGGGGTTCTGCGGCCGGGGCGAGGCCGCAGACTTCCTGCGCGACGGCGGCATCGAGCTGGGCGGCCGGCTCCCGGTCAACCCGCACGGCGGCCAGCTCGGCGAGGCGTACATCCACGGCATGAACGGCATCGCCGAGGCCGTGCGCCAGATCCGCGGCACGTCGGCCAACCAGGTCCCCGAGGTGGAGCACGTCCTGGTGACGGCCGGGACGGGGGTGCCGACCAGCGGCCTGATCCTCTCCGCCGGCTGACCGCCCCGTCCCGCCCGGGGGCCGGTGGCCGTCAGGGGCTGAGCATGGAGGGGACCGAGAAGAACACGATCATCGCGATCGCCACGCAGATCAGGAACCCGATCAGCTCCCACGCCCAGTCGTGGTGCCGGCGCGGGCGCGGCCGTCCCTTGCGCGGCGCGCCCTTGCCGGAGCGCGGCGGCCTGGGCGGGGCGTCCCTGCCGGAGCGCAGCGGCCTGGGCGGGGCGTCCCTGCGGGGCTTCGGCGGCCTGGCGGCGGCACCGGCGTCATCGGCCTCGTCCCCGCTCGCGGGCTCCGTTGCGGTTGGGGACGAGGTCGTCGTGGACGCGGCCAGGGGCGTGGGCTTGGGCCCGTCGCCGTCCGCCGGGAGCGGCAGCCGGTAGACCGGCTCGGCCGGCCGGTCGCGCCGGGCGAACAGGCTGCCGGGCGCGCGGCTCCCCCCGGTCGCGCCCGGGGAGTCGGGCGTCCTGTGGACCAGCACGTCACCGGACCGGATCGCGGGCATCTCCTGCGTGGCCGGCTCGTCGTCCAGCACGTCACCCGCCACCGGCCCGGCAAGGGGGCCCGCAGGGGCGGCGCGGGGCACCGGGAACACGTCTCCCGTGGCGAACACGTCACCGCCGCCCGGACCGCCGCCCGGCCGGAGGGACGACCGCTCCCCGGAGTCGCCGGTCCGCGGCTGTCCCCGCGTGATGAGCCCCTGGTCACGGGCGGAGGTGAACGCCTGCCACGGCCGCGTGAGCCCCGTGCCCGGCCGGGCCCGGTCCGTCGGGGCGAACGGGTCGTCCACCTTCGGCATCGGCTCGGTCGTGGCCTCGTGCGGCGGCACGCGGGACGGCGACGGCGGCTTGAGCAGCTCGGCGGGGAACAGCCCGGTGCTGGTCAGCGGGTCCCGGTCGCCGAGCGGCAGCGGCCAGACCGGCGGCACCGGCCAGCGCGGCTTGACGAACATCGGCGCGGTGCCGGCCGTGCGGGAGCCGGCGAAGTGCACCCGCAGCGCGGCGGGCGGCTCCGGCCACGGCAGGCGGCCGAGCACGTCGCGCAGCGGCGCGACGCCCAGCGCCCCGTACACGTCGGCCACCGGCTTCGGCACGCGCCGGGCGGCCGCGCGGTCCAGCGCGGCGCCGAGCAGGCGCCGGTAGCGGTGCGCGGCGGCGCCCAGGAGCTCGCCGGCCGTGTCGGGCGCCACGTCGAGCACCCAGGCCAGCTCGGCGCGGTCCAGGCCGCACACCTCGGAGAGCACGAGCACCTCGCGGTGGTGCGGGCGCAGCTCGTGCAGCGTGCGCTCCACCAGGGCGGAGGCGGGATCGATCAGGGGGTCGACGACAGGGGGCGTGTAGGTGACGTCGCGGCGGCCGATCTCGCGGCGGGCGAGCGCGTACAGCGCGGCGCGGGCCGGGACGGAGGCGGCGACGCTGGTGAGGACGGACACCAGGACGTCGGCCGCGGAGCCGGGGTCGCCGAGCTGGTCAGCGCAGTACGCGAACAGCCCGGCGGCGTGACTGTCGTAGAGCTCTGCGACCAACTCGGCGCGGGCGCGCTGGTCGGTGAGCGGCTGTGTCACGGGCCGTTCCTCTTGCTGGTATTGCGATGCGGGGGTATTGCGATGCGGGGGTGGAGAAAGGGGCCGGCGGTACGGGTGTTCTTACCGATGGTGAGGCAATCATGCCAAGTCGCCACCATCGGCGCATCACTAGATCCCTTTTTGTTGCGAATTCCCGCTGGTGAGGTGAAGCGTTTAACCATCGGGGTGACGCGACACACGCGTATCGAGGGTCATAGGGTGGGCGCGAAGAGATCTTGCGGCGGTCGTGGCAGGGGGGCCGCGGCCCTGCCCGGCAGGCGAGAGGTCGCGCGTGATCACATTCGACGCCGTCACCAAACGTTACGCGGACGGCACGGTGGCCGTGGACGGCCTGACCCTTGAGGCGCCCACGGGGGAGATCACCGTGTTCGTCGGGCCGTCCGGGTGCGGCAAGACGACGTCCCTGCGGATGATCAACCGGATGATCGACGCGACCGAGGGGCAGATCCTCCTCGACGGCAGGCCGGTGCAGGGCATCGACCCGCCCACCCTGCGGCGCGGCATCGGGTACGTCATCCAGCAGGCCGGCCTCTTCCCGCACAAGAAGATCGTCGACAACGTGGCCACCGTCCCGCTCCTCCTGGGCTGGGACCGCAGGAAGGCCCGCGCCAGGGCCATGGAGCTGCTCGAACGCGTGGGCCTCGACACCGCGATGAGCGAGCGCTACCCGTTCCAGCTCTCCGGCGGCCAGCAGCAGCGCGTGGGCGTGGCCAGGGCGCTCGCCGCCGACCCGCCCGTGCTGCTCATGGACGAGCCGTTCAGCGCCGTCGACCCGGTCGTCCGCGCCAGCCTCCAGGACGAGCTGCTGCGGCTCCAGGCCGAGCTGAACAAGACCATCGTCTTCGTCACCCACGACATCGACGAGGCCATCAAGCTGGGCGACCGCGTCGCCGTGCTCCGCGTCGGCGGCAGGCTGGCACAGCTCGCCGCCCCCAAGACGCTCCTGTCGGAGCCGGCCGACGACTTCGTGCGGGAGTTCCTCGGCCACGACCGGGGCATCCGCCGCCTGCAGTTCGTCTCCACCGAGGGCCTGCGGCTGCGCGCCGACCTGACCGTGCCCGCGGGCTTCTCCGGAGGCTCGCCGGAGCCTTGGGTGCTGGTCGTCTCCGAGGACGGCCGGCCGGTCGGCTGGGTGCCGGGCGCCGGTAACGGCGCCCCCGAGCCGTACGGCACGTTCCGCCCCGGGCACGACTCCATGCGCTCCGCCCTCGACGCGGCGCTGCTGTCGCCCTCCGGCTGCGCGGTGGCGGTCGACGAGGACGGCAAGGTCGTCGGCGTGGCCACTCGGGAGGCCCTGGACGAGGCGCTCGCGGAGGCAGCCGATGTCGGGTGAGCGGATGTTCCTGCCGTTGGCCGCCGACGGGCCGCCATCGCTGTGGGAGTGGATCGCCCGCAACTGGGACACCGGGCGGGTCGGCAGCATCAAGGACCTCCTCGGCGACCACCTCGTCATGTCGCTGGCGCCGATCGTCGTGGGCCTCGTGCTCGCCCTGCCGCTCGGCCTGGCCAGCGTCCGCTGGCGCTGGCTCTACCAGCCGACGACCGGCCTGTTCAACGTCGTCTACGCGCTGCCGTCGCTGCCGGTCTTCATGCTGCTGATCTCGGTCACCGGCCTGTCCAAGACCACGGTGATCATCCCGTTGACGTTCTACGCGATGGCCGTGCTCATCCCCGCCGTCGTGGACGGCCTCGGCTCGGTGCCCGACCACGTGCGCCAGTCGGCCGTGGCCATGGGCTTCACGCCGCTGCGCCGCCTCGTCCAGGTCGAGCTGCCGATCGCCGTGCCTGTCGTGCTCGCCGGGCTGCGGGTGGTCGCCGTCTCCAGCATCAGCCTGGTCAGCGTCGGCGCGCTGATCGGCCAGGGCGGGCTCGGGATGCTGTTCACCCGCGCGTACCAGAACCCGTTCCTGCCGCCGGTCATCGTCGGCATCGTGCTCATCGTGGCGCTCGCCCTGGTCGCCGACGGGCTGCTCGTTCTCGCGCAGCGGCTGCTCACCCCGTGGGTGCGGGCAAGGAGGACCTCGTGAGCTGGCTCAGCGACTTCTTCGGCGACCCGGCCAACTGGTCCGGCCCCGACGGCATCCCGGCCCGGCTGCTGGAGCACCTGGAGTTCTCGCTGCTGGCGCTGGCGCTGGCCATGCTCATCGCGATCCCGCTCGGGCTGCTCATCGGGCACACCGGCCGGGGCGGCGTCCTCGTGGTCGTCACCGCCAACCTCGCCCGGGCGCTGCCCACGCTGGGCCTGCTGGTGCTGTTCGTGCTGCTGCTCGGCACCGCCTCGATCCTGCCGGTCATCATCCCCCTGGTGCTGCTGGCCGTGCCTCCGATCCTGGTCAACACGTTCGAGGGCATCAGGGGCGTCGATCCCGAGCTGCGCGACGCCGCGTACGGGATGGGCCTGACCGGCGGGCAGGTGCTCGGCCGGGTGCTGGTGCCGGTGGCGCTGCCGCTGATCCTGCTGGGGCTACGGCTGTCGGCCATCCAGGTGGTCGCGACCACCACGGTCGCCGCGTACACCGGGCTGGGCGGCCTCGGCCGATTCGTGATCGACGGTTTCGCCACGAAGGATTACGCGAGCGTCGTCGGGGGTTCAGTACTGATTGTGCTGTTCGCACTCGCGGTGCAGCTCGTCTTCACGCTTCTCCAGCGGACGACGATCTCGCCCGGCGTCAGCCGGCGGGTGAAGGTCCGCCAGGTGACCTCAGAAAGGGAAACAACGTGATGAGACGTAGGTTCGGCACCGCGGCGGTGCTCCTGACGGCGGCACTCGCCCTGACCGCGTGCGGTGGCGGCGGCGGGGGCGGGGGCAACCCGCTCGACACCACGAGCGCGGCGCCCAGCGGCTCCGCTTCGAGCGGCGCGGGCGCCGGCAAGGTCGTCATCGGCTCGGCCGACTTCGACGAGAACGTGCTGCTCGGCTCCATCTACGCCCAGGCGCTGGAGGCCAAGGGCGTGCAGGTCGAGGAGAAGCCCCGCGTCGGCAGCCGCGAGGTCCTCTACGACCAGGTCAAGAGCGGCGGGCTGACGGTCGTGCCCGAGTACAACGGCAACCTGCTGGCCTTCATCGACCTGCAGAACAAGGCGTCCACGACCGACGACGTCAACGCTGCGCTGAAGGAGAAGCTCCCGGCCGAGCTGGAGGTCCTCGCCTCCTCGCCCGCCGAGGACAAGGACACCCTCTCGATCACCAAGGACACGCAGGCCAAGCAGTCCCTCAACACCATGGAGGACCTGGCCAAGGTGTCGAAGACCATGATCGTCGGCGGTCCGCCCGAGTTCAGGAAGCGGTGGGAGGCGCGCTTCAAGGAGGTGTACGGGCTGGAGTTCAAGCAGTGGAAGCCCACCGGCCCCACCACGGCCGACGCCATCAAGGACGGCTCCATCCAGGTCGGCAACGTCTTCTCCACCGACCCCAAGATGACGGCCAACAACCTCGTGCCGCTGCAGGACCCGAAGAACATCTTCCCCGCGCAGAACGTCACGCCCCTCGTGAACAAGGCCGCCGTGACCGACACGATCAGGACCACGCTGGACGCGGTCTCGGCCAAGCTGACGACGCAGTCGCTGCTGGACATGATGCAGAAGATCAGCGTCAACAAGGACGAGCCGGCCACGGTCGCCAAGGAGTGGCTGACGGGCAACGGCCTCGCCTGACCCGGTGACGGGCCCTCTCACTTCGGGGGCCCGTCGTCACCCGTCGTCGGAGGGGACCTTGGAATTCACGGAGGCGATGGCCCAGCTCGCCGCCGGGGTGGCGGTGGTGACCGTACAGGATGGGCGGGACGACCTCGGCACCACGGTGTCGGCGCTCATGTCCGTCTCCCTGGACCCGCCCCTCGTGCTCGTCAGCCTGGCCGCCCGCGGCTACCTCTGCGAGGTGCTGCTGCGCCAGGACCGCTGGGCGGCCTCGATCCTGTCGTCCGGCCAGGCCGCGATCGCCAGCCGCTTCGCCACCGCCGGCCGCCCCAGCGCCCGCCACCTCGTGGCGGGCGTCCCGCACCACCGCGGCCCGCACTCGGGCGCGATCATCGTCGAGAACGGCGTCGCGGCCGTGGAGGCGGAGACGACACAGGTGGTGCCGGCGGGGGACCACACGCTGTTCCTGGCCGGCGTGCTGAACGTCGCCTACATCACGCCGACCCTGGCCCCTCTGATCCGCCTCCGCGGCCGTTACCGCCCCATGGGCGGCTGAGGCGACGCTAACGGATCGTGTACCAGCCCGGCAGGGCGAGCGGCCCCGCGGCCGGCAGGCCCAGCTCGGCCGAAAGCCGCGCCAGCGGCCCCCAGGCGTCGATCCGGACCCTGGTCAGCGCCGCCGCCTTGTCCTCGCTCGACTCCGCCCCGCGCAGCCGCTCCAGCGGGTGGACGCGCGGGTAGAGCCGCACCGGCGCGTCGTCGGCCAGACCCGCCCGCTTGCGGGCCACGCCCAGCGCGTCCTCCAGCCCGCCCAGCTCGTCCACCAGCCCGCGCTCCTTCGCGTCGGCGCCGGTCCACACCCGGCCCCTGGCCAGCTCGTGGGCGCGCTCGCGGGTCAGGTCGCGCGACTGCGCCACCTTGCCCACGAAGTCGTCGTAGATGCGGTCCAGCCAGGCGTTCACCCGCTCCCACTGCTCGGGCGAGAAGCCGCGCGTGGTGGAGAACATCCCGGCGTTCGCGCCGCCGGTCACGAGCTCGGAGTTGACCCCGATCCGCTCCAGCAACTCCGACAGCACGGGCTTGCCGCCGAACACGCCGATCGAGCCGGTCAGCGTCCCCGGCTGGGCGACGATCACGTCCGCGGCCATGGAGACGAAGTAGCCGCCCGAGGCGGCCAGGTCGCCCATCGACACGATGACGGGCTTCACCTTGCGGGTCAGCACCACCTCGCGCCACACGGTGTCGGAGGCCACGTACGAGCCGCCGGGGCTGTCCACCCGGAACACGACCGCCTTGACGTGGTCGTCCCGCCGGGCGGCGCGCAGCGCGGCGCCGACCGTGTCGGAGCCCATCGCGCCGCCGCCCCCGAGGGGGCTGCGCCCGCTGCGGCCCATCCTGATCTGCCCGTGGCCCTGGACGAGCGCGATCCCGTCGGCGGTGGGCTGCGGCAGTTTCCGCACGGCCGCCGCCTTGGCGTACCGGGACACGTACTGCAGGTGCGCGTCGCTCCCGGCGGCCCGCTTGACCTCCTCGTACACCTCGTCCCGGTAGGCCAGCCCGTCCACCAGCCCCGTCTCCAGGGCCTCGGACGCGATGAACGGCCCGCGGTCGATCAGCTCGCGCACCTTGGCGGGGTCCAGCCGGCGCCCCTCGGCGATGCCCGCGACGACCTGCTCGACGACGGACTCGACGATCCGCTCCATCGACTCGCGGTGCGGCTCGGTCATGTGGTCCTGGGTGAACGTGTTCGCGGCGGTCTTGTACTCGTGCCGCTGGCCCAGCTCGTACCCGACGCCCAGCTTGTCCAGCGCCCCCTTGACGAACCGCTGCTCCAGCGCCACGCCGGTCAGCCCCACGTCGCCGCTCGGCTGGAGGTAGACGCGCTCGAAGGCGCTCGCGAGGTAGTAGGGGACGGTCCCGTTGCCGAACTCGCCGTACGTCTCGGCGAATGCCACGGTGAGCTTCCCGGAGGCGCGGAACCGCGTCACGGCCTCCCGCAGCTCCTGCGCCACGGCCAGCCCGAGCGGGTTCCCGCCGACCTTCACGACCAGCGCCTTGACCCGGGAGTCGGCACGCCCGCGCTTCAGCCCGGCGAGCACGTCGGCCAGCCGCGGCTTCCGCATGGACAGCACGGCGGACAGCGGATCGGTGGGCGGCCCCTCGGTGAGGCCCTCGGTCAGGTCCAGCTCCAGGACCAGCGGGGCGGTGCGCCGCTGACGAAGCCTGTCCACGGTCTCGAAGATCGCCTTGCCTGCGTCCATGAAGCCACCCTAAGCGACACATCTCGGACGCACGCGGGCACGGCTACGGCGGATCATCGGATCGGGATCGCGGCAGGCCGAGCAGGCGCCGACCGCACGAATCAGAGCCACACCGTCAGGCGGCCTCGTTCACGACGGCGGTTCGGCGCGGCAGGACCGGTAGCGCGAGCCAGATCAGCGACGCGCCCGCCACCACGTGCACGGCGCTGGTGACCAGGGTGTCGGGCAACGGGGCGAGCACCGCCAGCAGCGGCAGCGCGACACCGTACCCGTACACGGCGAGCCGGGGGAAGATCCGCGAGCGCGCCATCGAGACGGCGAACAGAACCGTGCCGGCCACGAACACCGCGGTCGCGGCGAGGAACGCCACCCTGGTCGGCCCCTGGAGCAACCGCTCCACGTTCGCCGGCTCCAGGTAGAACAGCACGAGGTTCAGGGTGAACGCGACACCGGCGAACAGGCTGAGCCCGACGATGTTCACCGCGTACGCGACGAGCCCGAAGCGCCCGCCGGCGGCGGCCTGGTGAAGGTAGAGGACCGTCAGCGCCGGTGTTCCCAGCGCGGTCCCGATTCCGAGGACGAAGCTCGTCGCGGCGGTCTCGCCGGTGAACGCCTCGACCATTGCCGGGCCACCGATCGACAGGCCCAACAGAATGGCGCAGATCGCGCCGAAGCGCGGCAGCCAGGTGGAAGTCATGGGGAAGCGGCTCCTTGCCGTAGGCAGCGGACGTGACGACCGTAGGAGCCCCAGGGTCGGCGCGTGCAGATGCCGGTCGTCCCGGCTTGCGTCCAGAGGTCACGGCGCGTACGCCAGGCGGGGCCGCCGGGTCCGGAGCGGCCCGTGCCGGTCGGCATGTGCCGTCCGGCCAGAACCGGCCCGCGACGATCGCCCCCGGCGGAAGCGGGGCGTAGCCTGACGGCGGGCGCTCCGGCCGGGCGGACGGGGACCCGCCGCCGTGCGGGAGCGGCTCCGGTTCCCCTCATCAAGGTCGCGCGAGCCGGCACGGCCGTGAGGGACGTGCTGCCCGGGAGGCGGGTGCCTCCGTACCGGTAGGGAGGGTTTGGGATGAGTCCGTCACCGACCGCGCTCGTCCCGGCCGGCGATCCCCCGTCACGCGCGTCCGGGCGTCCGGTGCCGTGGGTCGCGCCGGTGCTCTACGCCGCGGTGCTGGCAGGCGGGCTGTACTACGACGCTGTCGGCGCCGTCCCTCCGCCGCCCTCCGGAGTGGCCGTCCTCGTCGCAGGTCTCGCGGCGCTGTCCGGCCTGGACGTGCTGGAGCGGTGGCGCTACCGCGTGCGGACGCCCAAGGGCCCCGCCGCGGCCCTGACGGGAGCCCGGCTGGCCCTGTTCGTCGTGGTCGCGGCCGCCGACCCGGCCGGCCTGTCCCGGGTGCTGTTCGTCCTGCTCCCCTTCACCGCGTACTTCGCCTTCGGCCGCCGGGTCGCGGTCGCGCTGGCCGCCATGTGCCTCGGCCTGCTCGTCGCGTGGTTCTCGATCGCGGCCCCGGGCTGGTACGTGAACGCGGCCTACGTCTCCGACCTGCTCATGTTCGTCCTGGGCCTGGTCCTCGCCATCTCCATGGCCGCCGTGGCCGTCGGCGAGCAGGAGTCGCGTACGCGGCTGGAGCACGCGCTGGAGGAGGTGGAAGAGTCCCACGCGCGGCTCAGCAGGTACGCCGAGCGCGTCGCCGAGCTCACAGCGGCCGAGGAGCGCAACCGGGTGGCGCGCGAGATCCACGACAGTCTGGGGCATCACCTCACCGCCGCCGCGGTGCAGATGGAGAAGGCGGAGGCGTTCCTCGACCGTGACCGGCCCACCGCCGAGCGCGCGCTGGCCGACGCGCGGACGTCGGCCGCGCAGGCCCTGGAGGAGGTCCGTCACTCGGTGCGCGCCCTGCGTGGGGAGGCGGGGCCGTTCCGCCTGTCGGAGGCCCTCGCCGAGCTCGTACGGCGCCTGGACGGCGCCCGTCCACGCGTGACCCTGGAGACGGCCGGCGAAGAGTCGGGCTACGACGACGCGGCGCTGAGGGCGCTGTACCGGGCCGCTCAGGAGGCGCTGACCAATACCCTCAGGCATGCCGCCGCCGGGCGGGTCACGGTCTCGGCGACCTGCGGGGACGTGGAGGCGCGGCTCGTCGTGACGGACGACGGCACGGGCCTTCCCCCCGGCCCCTGGGAGGAGCGGGGGGTCGGCCTGCGCGGGATGCGGGAGCGGGTGCGTCTCGCCGGCGGAGCCGTCGCCGTCACGAGCGAGACGGGGCGCGGCACCACCGTCACCGTGACCGTGCCGCGCCGGTCGGCGGTGGGATGATGACGCTCTCCCCCGCGGATCCCACCGGCCCGGCCGGACCCGGCGAGCAACGCGTGCGGGTGCTGGTCGTCGACGACCAGGAACTGGTTCGCGAGGGCATCGCCTCCCTGCTCGGCATCCAGCCCGGCATCATCGTCGTGGGCACGGCCGCGGACGGTCAGGAGGCCGTCGAGGCCGCGCTCTCGCTGGAGCCGGACGTGGTCCTCATGGACGTCCGCATGCCGCGGATGAGCGGCGTCGAGGCGGTGTCGGTGCTGCGCCGCCGGGCCCCCGCCTGCCGTGTGGTGATGCTGACGACCTTCGACAACGACGAGTACGTCGTCGAGGCGCTGCGGGCGGGCGCGGCCGGTTATCTGCTGAAGAACCTCCCCGCCGCCCGGCTCGCCGAGGCGGTGCGGCTGGCGTCCGCCGGCGTCGCCCAGCTCGACTCCTCGGTCACCCTGCGCCTGGCCGCCGCCCTGCCGTCCGAGCCGGCGCCCGGCCGCGACGCCGGGCCGTCACCGGCCTCGCTCCTGACGCCCCGCGAGATCGAGGTCCTGAGGCTCATCGCGACCGGATCGACCAACAGGGAGATCGCGGCGCGCATGTATCTCAGCGAGGGCACGGTGAAGAACCACATCTCGCGGATCCTCGGCCGGCTGGGCCTGCGCGACCGGACCCAGGCCGCCGTCTACGCCAGGGATCACCGGCTCCTGTGAGCGTGCTGTTCAACCCCGCGCCCCACACGCGGGACGGCGTCCTACGGCGTGACGCCGACGGTTCGCGGCCTTGGACTCGGCGCTCAGCCGGACCTTCTCCGCGCTCGCCAGCCTCGCCGTGCCGCTCGTCCCGTGGGCCCAGGTCAGCCGGCCCGCCAGCAGCGAGGCGTCCAGCCGCTGCCGGGACGTCTTTCAGCAGGACGTATCCCAGGTGTCCGAGGTCGGTGAGGGGCCGCTGCACCCCCCTTGGCTGCGATCCTGGCCAGGGTGCCCTGGACCTGCATCACGGTGACGAAGAGCGCGAGCAACAGTCCTGCGCCGGCGCGGGCAGGCGCAGCGACGTACCGTGGTGGTCCATGCCGCGATCCTGGGGTTCGCGCGTGCGGGAGCACTCCACCTGGACGCGCGGCCGCCCTACCGCGACGGGCGTACGTGAGCACGAGTCGTCTACGCGGAACTGCGTAGACGCCGCCGCCCGCCGTCGGAGGCCACGGCGCCGCGACGGCGCGATGATCCATTTCGTGAGGTGGCGGCCCCCTCCGCTCGGGCTCGCCCGGGGATGGCGCCGACCACGTGAACAGGTGCGTTGCGCCGGTTGGAGATGAGGACTCGTATGCCAAGACAGCAACGTCGATCAGTCGCGGCCATCACCGCCCTGGTGCTCGGCGCGGTGCTGACCGTGGCGGCATCACCGTCCGTGTCGGCGGCGGCCGAGACCGGTCCCGGCCCAGCGGGCAGGGGCGCGCCGCCGGCGGCCACGGCGGCACCCGCCTTCCCCACGTTCGTGCGTCTTCCGGCAGATCAGGCGGCGCACCCGGAAGCGCGCCAGGAATGGTGGTACCTGGTGGGACACGTCAACGCCCGCGGCCACCGGTTCGGCTACCAGGTCACGATCGGTGGCGCCGGAAAACCGCAGGTCATGATCGCGATCTCTGACAAGACGACCGGCGCGTTCCACACGGAGAGCAAGAGTTACCCGCTCGACCAGACCAGCTTCTCCACTACCGAGCTGGACATACGCACGCCGACGGCGACGCTGTCCGGGCCCATGGAGGCGATGCGCCTGCGCGCCACGCTGCCGGTCGGCGAGCTGGATCTGACACTCAGGCCGCAGGGACCCGTGCTGTACAACAACGGGACGGGGCTGATCCCCTTCCTCGGCGGCACGAGCTACTACTACTCCCTGCCCAGCCTGGCGACGCAGGGAACGCTCAAGGTGGACGACCGTGCCTACCCGGTGACCGGGGAGTCGTGGTTGGACCGCCAGTGGGGCACCTGGGACTGGAGCACCATGCAGAAGTGGACCTGGATGGCCGTGCAGCTGTCCAACGGTGACCGGGTCAACCTCTGGGACCTGTTCGCCGAGGGAAGTGAGTTCCCCTACGCGACCGTGCTGCGCCGGGACGGAACCCACGAGGTCGTCGCGGTGAAGCCGCTCGCCGACACCGCCTCCGGCTTCTGGACCAGCCCCACCAGCGGGCAGCGGTACGGCACGCGGTGGATCGTGAACATCCCCGCGCTGGACACCAGCCTCACCGTCACCGCCAAGCCGGGACACGAACTCCAGAGCGCCTTCGGCGGCCTCTATGAGGGCGCGGCCACCGTCACCGGCCGGTACCGGGGCAAGCCGATCACCGGACAGGCGTTCGTCGAGCAGAACGGCAACTGGCGATAGAGCGCATCCGGCCGGCCGCGCCGCTGACCGGGGCTACTTGGCGAGGCTCTTGGCCGCCTTCTTCAGGATGGCGGCCTTGGACTTGGCGCTCAGCCGGACCTTCTCCGCGCTCGCCAGCCTCGCCGTGCCGTTCGTCCCGTGGGCCCAGGTCAGCCAGCCCGCCAGCAGTGAGGCGTCCAGCCGCTGCCGGGACGTCTTCGACGCCTTCAGCACCCGGTACGCCGTGCCCAGCGACGACGCCTTGGTGATCTCGGGGAACACCTTGCTGGCCTTCTGCACCAGCTTCAGGTAGCAGGTCAGCGTCGCGTCGGGGATCGTGCCGCTGGAGCGGTGGATCTCCACGGCCCACTGCTTGGCCGTCAGCCGCTTGGCGGTCTTGCCCCGCGTGCAGACCGGGGCGGGGGTGGCGGTGGCGGTCGGGGTGGGGGTGATCGTCACCGTGACCGTGACGGTGGGCAGCGGGATCGGGCTGGACGACGGCGTGGGCGTGGGATCGGGGTCGTCGTCCGTCGGGCCGGGCTCGGGCGTCGGGCCGCTGCCGTCCGTGGGGTCCGGCTCGGGGTCGGGGTCGGGCGCGGGGTCGTCGCCCGTCGGGGCGGGGGCCGGCGTCTGGCTGACCGTCGGCTGCGGGCTCGCGCCGCCCAGCGCCGCCAGCACGTCCAGGCGCGGCGTGACCACGTCCTTGTCGTTCGCGCGGTACGCGTACGGCCTGCCGGTCGACTTGAGCTTGGCGATCAGGTCCGGCATCGGCGTGTCCGGCGACTGGGCCTTCAGCAGCGCCAGCGCCCCGGCCACGTGCGGCGAGGCCATGGACGTGCCGCTGTGCACGGCCTTCTGGTTGTCCGGCACCGACGACTCGATGTCCACCCCCGGCGCGAACAGGTCGACCAGCTCGCCCCGGTTGGAGAAGTCGGCGATGACGTCGTTCCCGTCGTTGGCGCCGACGGCCACGGCCGACGAGACGCAGGCCGGGAACGACACGCCCTCGTAGTACTCGTTGCCGGCCGCCACCACGGTCGCGATGCCCTTGGCGAGCAGCGCGTCGACCAGCGGCTTGAAGACCTGGCCCTCCTCGCTGGTGTCGCAGGAGGTCTCGTGGAGCATGCCGCCGAGGCTGAGGTTCACCGCGGCGACGGGCGTGGACAGCTCGGCCACGTGCTCCATGGCCAGCCGCAGCGACGACTCGTACGCCAGCAGGCAGGACGGCTCGCCGCACACGCTCTCGTCGTCCACCCGGCTGAACACCTGGATCGCCACGATCTTCGCCTCCGGCGCCACCCCTTCGGCGCCCGCGGCGATGCCGGCCACGTGCGTGCCGTGCTCGCACAGGTTCACGCCGCCGGCCAGGCACCGGTCCGTGACGGCGTCGGCCGCGCCCGCCCCGACCATGCTGGTCTGGCCGTTGGGGCAGAGCGACGTGACCCCCTCGTCCACGGCGGAGAAGCACGCCTGCGCCACGACCCGGCCGCCGAACGACGGGTGGTCCAGGTCGATGCCGGTGTCCAGGACGGCCACCGCCTGCCCGGCACCCTTGAACCCCCGCGCGTGCGCCTGGTCGGCGCCGATCAGCTGGAGGTTCGACACCTCGGACGGGGGATAGGCGCGGTCCCGGTGGACGGCGGTGACACGTGGGTCGTCCGCCAGCGCGGCCAGCTCCTCGGCCGTGCCCTCCACGACCATGAACGGCTGCGTCCGCGACCGCAGCACCACGTCCACGCTCTCCTCGGCCGCCCGGGCCGCGATCGGCTCACGCTGGGCCGGGTCGGTCAGCTCGACGATCGCGCGTACGGTGCCCCGGTCGAGCGCGAGGCCGTCCTCCAGCTTCTCCTCGGGAGTGCTCGGTGTGGGCACCGGCTGCGCGGACGTCTCGGGGGAGGCGGTGGGGTCGTCGGCGAAGGCCGGGACGGCGGGGGTCGCCGTGAGCAGGGCCAGCGTGGTCACCCAGGTGACCAGGGAGCGAAGTCGCACGCGTCCTCCGAGCAGGGGGATGATCTCGGAGTTTAGGGTGATTTATCCGGCAGGCACAGGGCTGGAGACGGTTTCTCAGCGAACTCTGGGCGACCTCTCAGCGACGGTGAAGCGCATCGAATCCAGGCTCGAACGATCTCTGGCGGCCATGGAACGACGACCTCGGGCCCGGCCGGTCTCCCGGACGGGCCCGTACGAGATCACAAGGTCTCGGGCCGCTCCTCCGCCCGCACGGCCTGGTCGAGCGCCGCGGCCTGCTCCTCGATCCGCGCGCTCTCGTCGAGCGCCGCGGCCTCCTCCCCGTCGGGCGACGCCTCCGGCGCCTCCTTCAGCAGCCACACCACGCCCAGCGGCGGCACCCGCAGCCGGGTCGAGTACGGCAGCCCGTGCCAGGAGTCCTCGGCCGCCTCCACGGCGCCCAGGTTGCCGACCCCGCTGCCCCAGTAGGCGTACGCGTCGGTGTTGATCACCTCGGCCCACTGCCCGCCGTACGGCAGGCCGAGCCGGTAGTCCTCGTGCGCCGCCCCGCTGAAGTTGGCCACGCAGGCCAGCGCGGACCCGTCAGCCGCGTAGCGGACGAACGAGAACGTGTTGCCCGAGGCGTCGTCGGCGTCGATCCACCGGAAGCCCGCGGGGTCCGTGTCGAGCTCCCACAGGGCGGGCGTCTCGCGGTAGCGCGCGTTCAGGTCGCGGACGAGCTGCTGCACGCCCTTGTGCCCGTCGAACTCCAGCACCCACCAGTCGAGCCCGCGCTCCTCCGACCACTCCGAGCCCTGGCCGAACTCGCCGCCCATGAACAGCAGTTGCTTGCCCGGATGCGCCCACATGAACGCCAGCAGCGCCCTGAGCTGGGCGAACCGCTGCCACTCGTCGCCCGGCATCTTGCCCATCAGCGAGCCCTTGCCGTGCACCACCTCGTCGTGCGACAGGGGCAGCACGTAGTTCTCGGAGTAGGCGTAGATGAGCGAGAACGTCAGCTGGTGGTGGTGGTACTGCCGGAAGACCGGCTCGTGCTGGAGGTAGGCCAGCGTGTCGTGCATCCAGCCCATGTTCCACTTGAACCCGAACCCGAGCCCGCCCAGGTGGGCCGGCCGCGACACGCCAGGCCAGGCCGTGGACTCCTCCGCCACGGTCGAGATGCCCGGAGCCTCCCGGTAGGCGACGGCGTTCATCTCCTTGAGGAACTCGACGGCGTCGAGGTTCTCGCGCCCGCCGTAGATGTTGGGCGTCCACTCGCCCTCGCGGCGCGAGTAGTCGAGGTACAGCATCGAGGCCACGGCGTCCACCCGCAGCCCGTCGATGTGGAACTCCTTCAGCCAGTACAGCGCGTTGGCCACCAGGAAGTTGCGCACCTCCCTGCGGCCGAAGTCGAAGACGTACGTGCCCCAGTCGGGCTGCAGGCCGCGCTTGGGGTCGGCGTGCTCGTACAGCGGGGTGCCGTCGAAGCGGGCGAGCGCCCAGTCGTCCATCGGGAAATGCGCGGGCACCCAGTCGAGCAGCACACCGACGCCGGCCTGGTGCAGCCGGTCCACCAGGTGGCGGAACTCGTCGGGCGTGCCGAACCTCGCCGTCGGCGCGTAGTAGGACGTCACCTGGTAGCCCCACGACCCGCCGAACGGATGCTCGGCCACCGGCAGCAGCTCCACGTGCGTGAACCCCATGTCGAGCACGTACTCGACGAGCTGGTCGGCGAGCTCCAGGTACGACAGGCCGGGCCGCCACGAGCCCAGGTGCACCTCGTAGATGCTCATCGGTCCGCGCTGCGGCTGCTCCTCCTGCCGCCGCCCCATCCACGCCTCGTCGTCCCAGGCGTACGCGGTCTGCTCCACCACCGACGCCGTCTGCGGCGGCACCTCGGTGCGCCGGGCCATCGGGTCGGCCTTGTCCCGCCACACGCCGTCGGCGCCGAGGATCTGGAACTTGTACCGCTCGCCCCGCTCCACCCCCGGGATGAACAGCTCCCACACCCCGGAACGGCCCAGCGAGCGCATCGGGTAGGCGGTGCCGTCCCAGTGGTTGAAGTCGCCGACGACCCGGATGCCGCGCGCATTGGGTGCCCAGACGGCGAACGCGGTGCCGTCGACGTCCTGGTGACGCATGACGCGGGCGCCGAGGGCCTCCCACAGCCGCTCGTGCCGTCCCTCGCCGATCAGGTGCAGGTCGACCTCGCCCAGCGTGGGCCAGTGACGGTACGGGTCGCGGACCTCGTGCGGCTCCCCGCCGGGGTACTGGACGCTCAACGTGTACGCGGGCACCTTGTCGAGCCCGGACACCGTCCCCTCGAACACACCATGTGCCTGGTGTTTCAGCTCGTGAGCCGTTCCGTCCTCCAGCACCACCCGCACCCGCTCGGCCAGCGGGCGCAGGGTGCGGAACGTCACACCACCCGCCACCGGGTGCGCCCCCAGGATCGAGTGGGGATCGTGGTGCGCCCCACCCGCGAGGCGGTCGAGCTCTGTCCTCATCGGCATGCTCCCAACCCTGCCCTACGACGACCGTCCATCCCAGCCACTGCCCGCTTTCACGGCGACAATCACCGAAAGTTGGGAATACCTGGTGTATGTCCGGGCACCGGCCGTCCGAGGGACGCCGGGTCAGGGAGTCGGGTTCTTGGCCGTGACGTCGCGCGGGGTGACGCGGAAGCCCTGCCAGTGCACGGGCATCGGGTCGGCGTCCTCGTCGCGGGCCACGTGGTGGAAGTCGACGTTGACCCAGGCCACCGGGTCCGTCAGCCGCTCACCGTTCGCGTAGCGGTCGACGGAGTCACGGCAGCGCGGCAGCGGGTTCTGGGTGGCCAGGCGCTCGCACGCGTGGTACTGCGTGACGTACAGGTCGGCCCGGGTGAACGCCTCGTCGGCCGGACCGCGGTACTCGGAGCTGTCGGGGTTGTCGATCTGCCAGGACACGGGGTGCCGGTCGGCGTTGAGCGCCTTGGGGTCGAGGACGCGCCACCAGCGCATGGGCGCGTTGACGGCGCTCGTCTCGTGGGTGAAGCGGGTGCGGACCATGAAGCGCCGCTTCGTCCCGGTGCCCGTGAAGTCGTACTGCTCGACGGCGTCGCGGGTGCCGCCGTGGACGTCGAAGTCCAGCCGCCAGAACACGTTGTGGCTGTGGGACTCCTCGAAGTGCCGCCGCCCGACGCCGACCGGCCAGCCGTGCCCCGGCGTGGTGACCGTGCCGGCCAGCGACCCCGTGGCGCCGAGGCGCGGGGTGATGGAGCCGTCGTCGCCGAACACCCACTCCGCGACGTACGCGTACCAGCCCACCTGGTAGGCCGACAGCACCACCAGCTCCTGCCCCTGCCGGGACCTGCGCAGCTCCTCGTCGCCGAAGCCGTCCTTGAGCAGGGCGTGGCCGCGCGCCCTGGTGGTGACGCACACCTTCGTGCCGCGCCGCTCGCCGCCCGGACAGTCGGCCGCGTTCAGCGCGACGGCGGACTCGCCGAGCGAGCCCAGGTCGTGGTAGCGCGGCTCGCCGCTGTCGTACGGCACGTGGATCTGCGCGAGCGCCGCGCTGCGCAGCACGCTCTGCGGACCGCCGCCCTTGGGGACGTAGACGACGTGGTTCAGGGTCAGGCCCTCGATCGTGCGCATCTCCCAGCACATCCGCCAGCGCGCGCCGTTCGGCAGCGTCCGGTCGACGAGGTACGGCGAGCCGCACGAGGCCGCGCCGCCGGGCGCCGAGGCCGGGACCGGACCTTGTGCCGAGGCCGGGACGGAGTCTTGTGCCGAGGCCAGGACGGCGCGCGGGACCGGGGCGGCGTGGGCCGCGGCGATGACGAAGGCCGCGAGGGCGATACGGAGGAACACCTCACCACTCCAGGATCTGAACCTTCTTGGCGGACAGGTCGGCGACGACACGGCTGGTGTCCAGGAACGTGCCGTCCGGCAGCCGTACGAACAGCCGCACGCACCGGTGCGTCGCGCAGGCCCCGCGCCGTGCCGTGTAGATCAGCCCCCGGAGCCACAGGTCGGCCGTGGAGCCGAGCGGCTTCCCGGCGGCCCGCCGGTAGGCGGTCCTGACGCCCTCGCCGAGGCGCGGGTGCGCGAGCAGCAGCTCGGCGGCGCGCGTCTCCTCGCGGTGGGACGGGGGAGGCTGGGTGCCGGTGCCGGAGACCTCGCGCACCACCTTGCCCTCGCCGAGATCCACGGTGCGGACGGTCAGCGTGTCGGTGCCGTAGTCGTAGACGTAGGCCTCGGCCCGCCGGGTGCCCTCGCTGGCCTTGCCGTCGTCGCGCTCCACGTAGAGCAGCTCGGCCCGGCCGGCGGCGAAGTGGGCCCGCGGGCCGGCGGAGGTGGCGATGTCGCCGGCCCGCCGGATCTCCTCGTCGGACAGGGGATCGCCGGGCGCGGGGGAGACCACCGCAGGCAGCGCCGCCCGCGCGGTGAGCGGCGCGCCGTCGCCGGGGAGCAGCACAACGGCGGCGGTCATCGCCGCCACGACCCCTGCTGAGACCGCGAGCACAATCACGCCGCGCATGCCGGCTCCTTTACTCTTCGTTTGCGAGCACCTGCGAAGAGTAATCGCCCGGAGTGCGGTCCGTGGCGGAACGGCGAGATTGACCGACGATCCGGCCCGGGTACGAAGCGGGGCCGGACGCGCCAGACGGGCCGGAGTCAGAGGCGCTGGGGGAGCACGGCGTCCAGCGGGGCGTGGGTGCCGCGGGACAGGGCCGTGGCGAGGGCGTCGTCGCCGAGGGCGGCGCGGGCGGCCGCCGTGATCCGGTCCACGTCGCCGCGCTCACCGGGCGGCAGCGGCGCCCCGGCGGACTCGCGCAGCGCGGCGGCCTTGCCGAGCAGCCGCGCCGCCTCCTCGTGCTCCTCGGTGAGCGCGCGGCTGCCCGCCAGCCCCTCCAGGGCGAGCGCGGTGGCGCGGGGGTCGCCGACGTGCCGGGCCGCCGCGAGCGCCCCGAGGTGGAGCTCCTGGGCGGCGGCCGCGTCGCCACGCAGCTCCGCGACGAATCCCAGCTCGGACAGGATCAGCGCCTCCCCGGGCGCGCCCGACACCTCGCGCACCCAGGCGATCCACTTGCGGAGCAGCCGCTCCGCCTCGTCCAGCCGGCCCTGCCTGCGGGCCCCCAGCGCCAGGCCGATCTCGGCGAACTCCTCGGCGGGCCGGTTGGACTGCGCCACGGCCAGTGCCCTGGCCCGGCCGTGGTAGTCCTCGGCCCGGGCGTGGTCGCCGGTCAGCATGGCGATCCGGCCGAGCCGCGACAGGGCGTCGCAGGCCGCGCCCCACAGGCCCAGCTCCTCGGCCATCCGCAGCCCGTCGCGCCGCAGCTCGGCGGCGTGCGCGTAGCCGCCGGTGATCTCGGCCAGGGTGCCGAGATTCTCCGCGGCCCGCATCTCGCCCCATCTGTCGCCGGCCTCGCGGAAGAGCGCCAGGCCGCGCTCGCCGTCGTGCCGGAGCGCCGCGAGGTCGCCCCGCATGCCCGCTCCTCTGGCCCGGACGATCAGCGCGGCGGCCGTGCCCCACCCGTCACCCAGGGCCTCGAAGCCGGCCAGCGCCGACTCGATCAGCCCCATGCTGATGGACGAGTCGTCGAAGCCGAACAGCGCGAACCCGGCGAACCAGAGCGCCATGGCCCGCTCCGCCGGGTCGGTGACCGCCTCGAACAGGCCGGCGTCGACCGGCCGGGGCCGCCCGGCCAGCGCCTCCAGCCCGTCCAGCCAGAGCCGCGCCCGCGCCCCACCGGAGCCCGGCGGGTAAGGAGCGGATGGCGCGGGGCCGGCCGGGGTCGGGGCGGACGCGGGGACGGACAGTGCGGTCTCCAGGGCTCGGCGGCCCTCGCCCAGCCTGCCGCGCAGCACCCAGTACCAGGCCATGGCGTTCGCCGGCCGGATCGCCTCGTCGGCCGCGCCGAGCCGTACGGCGTGCTCGATGGCGGCGCGGACGTTGGCGCTCTCGGCGTCGAGCAGTGTGAGGACGCGGCGCTGCTCGTGCCCGCGCAGGTACGGCTCGGCGCGCTCGGCCAGCTCGGCGTAGTGGCGGGCGTGCCGGAGCCGGACGGCGTCCAGCTCACCGGCCTCAGCCAGCCGGTCCAGGCAGTAGGCGGCCACCGACTCCAGCAGCCGGTACCTGCCGTCCGCCGATCGCACCACCAGCGACCGGTCCACCAGGCGGGCCAGCGGGCCGAGCACGTCCAGGCCGGGCTCACCACAGACCGCCTCGGCGGACTCCAGCGTGCAGCCGCCGGCGTGGACGGCGAGCCGGCGCAGCACCACCCGCTCCTGCTCGCCGAGCAGCTCCCAACTCCAGTCGATCATGGCGCGGAGCGTCCGCTGCCGGGCCGGGCCGCCGCGCAGGCCGGGGGCGAGCACCCGGAACCGGTCGTCGAGGCGGTCGGCGAGCTGGCGGGGCGTGAGCGCCCGTAGCCGGGTGGCGGCCAGCTCCAGGGCCAGCGGGATGCCGTCGAGCCGCTCGCAGATCTCCACGAGCGCGCCGCGTCCGGGCTCCTCGCCGGCGGGCGGGATGCCGGCCCGGGACGTCAGCAGCTCGACGGCGGCCTCCACGCTCAGCGGGGGGACGCTCCACAGCGCCTCGCCGGAGACGCGCAGGGACTCCTGGCTGGTGGCGAGGACCCGCAGCCCGTGGGCGGCGCCCAGCAGACGCCCGGCCAGCTCGGCGACCTCCTCCACCACGTGCTCGCAGTTGTCCAGCACGAGCAGCGTCTCGCCGGTCCCCGGCGCCGCCGCCAGCCGGTCCGTGAGCCGATCCGTCAGCGACCCCGGCAGGTCGTCCCGCAGTCCCAGCGTCGCGGCCACCGCCTCGGCCACCCCACCGGGCGCCGCCTCCGCCGTCCCGCCGGGCGCGGACGTGGGCGTCGTGGCGGGCGCGGAGGCGGCCAGCTCGACCAGCCACACACCGCCCGGGAACGGCCGGCCGGGGTCCGCGGCCACCTCCAGCGCCAGTCGCGTCTTGCCGACGCCGCCCGGTCCGTTGAGCGTGACCAGCCGGTGCGCGTCCAGCAGGGCGCGCACCTCGGCCACCGCCCCGCCCCGGCCGACCAGCGGGGTCAGCGGAGCCGGCAGGTTCGCGGGAGCCGGGAACGGGGCCGAGGACGGTGACGGGGAGAGAGCAGACGGGGACGGGGAAAGGCTCAGGGACGGAGGCGGCGAGGGACGGGGAGGGGGCTCCAGGGCCGGATCGCGCTCCAGGATGGCCTGGTGCAGCGTCACCAGCTCCGGCCCCGGGTCGATTCCCAGCTCGTCCGCGAGCCGGGTACGCAGGTCGGCGTAGCTGGCCAGCGCCTCGCCCTGCCGTCCGGCCCCGTACAGGGCGCGCACCTGGGCGGCCCGCAGGCGCTCGCGCAGCGGGTGCTCGGCGACCGGGCCCGCGAGGTCGGCGGCCAGGGGGCCGTGCTCGCCCAGCGCGAGCCGCGTCTCGGCCAGCTCCTCCAGCGCCACCAGCCGCTGCTCCTCCAGCCGGGCGATCTCGGCGCGGGCGAACTCCTCGTCGCCGTGGCCGGCGTACGCGGGGCCGCGCCAGAGCGCCAGCGCCTCGGTCAGCAGTGCCCGGCGCTCCGGGAGGCCGCCGCCGCGCCGGGCGTGGTCCAGGAGGGCCGCGAACCGGTCGGCGTCCACGTCGAGCGCTCCGCCGGTTCGCAACACGTAGCCCCGTCCCTGGTGGACGATCAGGTCACGGTCGCCGAGGACGCGGCGCAGCTGCGACACCTTGACGCGCAGCGCGGCCGGCGCGCCGGCGGGAGGGCGGTCGCCCCACAGGTCGAGGATGAGCCGGTCGGCGGAGACGGGGGTGCCCCGGTGCGCCAGCAGGTCGGCCAGGAGCGTGCGGACCTTCAGCTCGGGCACCTGGACGGGCTCGCCGCCGGGCGCCCACACCGCCAGAGGGCCCAACACCCCGAACCGCATCAGCCCCCCATAACGCTCTCCGAACGGCACCATAACCCCGGTCCGGCACCGTGGATTCCCGTCGTCCCCACACCATAAGGAATCCTGAAATGTCGGAGAATATTGCGGTTCTTGGCCTCGGCCTCATGGGCACCGCCCTGGCCGAGACCCTGCTCACCGCCGGCCACCGCGTCACCGTCTGGAACCGCTCGGCCGCCAAGGCCGATCCCCTGACCGCCAAGGGCGCCACCGGTGCCGCCACCCCCGCCGAGGCCGTCGCGTCCGCCTCGCTGGTGATCGTCTGCGTGCTCGACTACGAGGCCGCCCGGGAGATCCTCGACGGTGCCGACCTGGCGGGCCGTACGGTGCTGAACCTCACCAACGGCCGCCCCACCGAGGCCCGCGACACCGGCGGCTGGGTGGTGGAGCGCGGCGGCGAGTACCTGGACGGCGGCATCATGGCCGTCCCGCAGATGATCGGAGGGCCCGGCGCGCTGATCCTCTACAGCGGCTCCCCGGCCGCCTTCGACCGGTACGAGGACGCGCTCAAGCCGCTGGCCGAGCCCCGTTACCTGGGCGAGGACCCGGGCCTCGCGCCGCTGTACGACCTGGCCATGCTCACCGGCATGTACGGCCAGATCGCCGGGTTCCTGGAGGCGGCGGCGCTGATCGCCGCCGAGAAGCGGCCGGTGCGGGAGTTCACCGAGTCGCTGCTCGTGCCGTGGCTGCACGCGATGGCCTCGCTCCAGCCGCGCTGGGCCGAGGAGGTCGAGAGCGGCGACTACGCGACCGAGGTCTCCAACCTGGAGGTCAACCGGGTGGGCGTGGCCAACCTGGTCGTCGCCTTCGAGGAGCAGGGGGTCCGCCCGGACCTGCTGCTGCCGATGAAGGAGATCATCGACCGGCGGGTGGCGCGCGGCCACGGCGCGGAGGGCCTGTCCGGCCTCATCGAGGAACTGCGCTGACGCGCCACGGGGAGAAGCGCCACACGGAGCTGACGCGTCAGAGGCCGGTGCGGCGGAAGGCGGCCAGCGGGATGCCGATCCACGTGGGCCGGTTGCGGGCCTCATAGACGACCTCGTAGACCGCCTTGGCCATCTCGAAGGCCCGCAGCAGGGCCGCGTCACCGGTCGAGATGCTCCCGCCGCCGTCGGTGTAGCCGTCGAGGAAGGCGGCCCGGTTGCGGGCGGCCCACTCCTCCGCCTTGGGCTCCAGCGACGCGGCGTCGGGCCGCCCGGCCAGCAGGTGCCTGGCCGCGTAGTCGAACGAGCGGAGCATCCCCGCCACGTCCCGCAGCGGCGACGACAGCGCCGTGCGCTCGGCCAGCGGCTGCCCCGGCTCGCCCTCGAAGTCCAGCACCACCCAGTCGGTGTTGGTGCGCATCACCTGGCCGAGGTGGTAGTCGCCGTGGACCCGCTGCACGGGCACCTCGGTGGTCAGCTCCTGGACCCGGTGGTAGACGGCCTCGATCGCGCCGACATGCTCGCGCAGCTCCGGCGCCTCCGCCACGGCCCGGCCGAGCCGCTGCCTGAAGCCCTCGGCCATCCGCTTGACCTCGTGCGTCTCGATGACGTCGGTGGGGAACGCCTCGGCCAGCTCGTGGTGGACGCGCGCGGTGGCCGCGCCGAGCCGGCAGGACTCGGCGGCGAAGTCGCCGCCCGCGTCGGCCGCGCTGACGCCGGACACGGTGGCGTAGAAGTCGCGGACGCTGGTGAGCGCGAGGTCCCAGCCGTCGTTGGCGTTCGACAGGAACTCCTGCATGAACGCCAGCGTCGTCGGGACGCCGTCGAGGTCGGTCTCCACCCATCCGTACGGCTGGGCGATGTGCGGCGCCTGCCGCTCGGCGAGCGCGGTGACGATCTCCAGCTCGGGGTTGATCCCGGGGACGAGCCGGCGGAACAGCTTGCAGATGTACGCGTCGCCGTACACGAGCGAGGTGTTGGACTGCTCGGCGCCCAGCACGAGGCTGCGCAGGGAGGTGTCGATCTCGAGGTCCGGGAGGTGGCGGAAGCGCACCGTCTCCCAGTCGCAGTCGCGGCCCATGCAGTCGAGGAGCCACGGGGTGAGCTCGTGGTCGTGGACGGCGTCGTAGGCGTACCAGTCGGAGCGGGAGGGCCCCTCGGCGAAGGTGTACGGGCCGTAGCTGCCGATCAGCGCGTGCGAGAGCCGTTCGGGCAGGTCGGAGCGCATGCCGAGGAGCAGTTGGTAGCGGTCGCGCGTGCCTTCCTGCCACACCGACACGATCAGGTGACGCAGGCCGGGGTCACCGGCCTCGATCGTGGCGTCGGAGTCGATCGACACTCTGTCGATCGGGCGCCCCTTGCCGCCGAACCATCGTTGACGACCGATCCATGCGGCAAGGAGCTCCTCAAGCACGTCTTATTCCTCCTGGGTGGCTGCCGGCGGGAGGGTGAACCAGTAGAACCCATGCCCAGGAAGCGTCAAAAGATACGGAAGCTCGCCAATTGGTGGGAATGGGACCCCGCCCATCGTCTCGACAGGCGAGACGCCGACGAATCTCCGCAGGTCGAGCTCCACCGGCTGGGGGAAGCGGGACAGGTTGTTGACACACAGCATCCGGTCGTCGCCCAGCTCGCGGACGAACGCCAGGACGCTCGGGTTGGAGGAGTTGAGCTCGATGAACTCGCCGAGCCCGAACACCGGGTGGCGCTTGCGGATCTCGATCATGCGCCGGGTCCAGTGCAGCAGCGAGCCGCCGTTCTTCTGCTGCGCCTCGACGTTGAGACCCTGGTAGCCGTAGATCGGGTCCATGATCACCGGCAGGTAGAGCCGCCCCGGGTCGCAGTCGGAGAACCCGGCGTTGCGGTCGGGGTCCCACTGCATGGGGGTGCGCACGCCGTCGCGGTCGCCCAGCCAGATGTTGTCGCCCATGCCGATCTCGTCGCCGTAGTAGAGCACCGGCGAGCCGGGCAGCGACAGGAGCAGCGCGGTGAACAGCTCGATCTGGTTGCGGTCGTTCTCCAGCAGCGGCGCCAGGCGCCGGCGGATGCCGACGTTGGCGCGCATGCGCGGGTCCTTGGCGTACTCGGCGTACATGTAGTCGCGTTCCTCGTCCGTGACCATCTCGAGCGTAAGCTCGTCGTGGTTGCGGAGGAAGATGCCCCACTGGCAGTTCTCGGGGATCTTGGGGGTCTGGGCCAGGATCTCGGAGATGGGGTAGCGCGACTCCCGGCGCACGGCCATGAAGATGCGCGGCATCAGCGGGAAGTGGAACGCCATGTGGCACTCGTCGCCGCCGCCGACCGGGTCGCCGAAGTAGTCCACGACGTCCGAGGGCCACTGGTTGGCCTCGGCCAGCAGGACGCTGTCGGGGTAGAGGCGGTCCACCTCGGCCCGGACGCGCTTGAGGTACTCGTGGGTCCGGGGGAGGTTCTCGCAGTTGGTGCCCTCCTCCTCGAACAGGTAGGGGACCGCGTCCAGCCGGAACCCGTCGATGCCGAGGTCGAGCCAGAAGCGCAGGACCTCCAGCATCGCGTCCTGCACGGCCGGGTTCTCGTAGTTGAGGTCGGGCTGGTGGTGGAAGAACCGGTGCCAGTAGTACTGGCCGCGCACCGGGTCGTAGGTCCAGTTGGAGGTCTCGGTGTCGATGAAGATGATCCGCGCGTCGGAGTAGCCGGAGTCGTCGTCGGCCCAGACGTAGAAGTCGCCGAACGGACCCTCCGGATCGTGCCGGGACGCCTGGAACCACGGATGGGCGTCGCTGGTGTGGTTCATGACCAGGTCGGCGATGACGCGCATGCCGCGCTTGTGGGCCTCGTCGACCAGCTTCACGAAGTCGCCCAGATCGCCGAACTCCGGGAGGATCTTCATGAAGTCGGCGATGTCATACCCGCCGTCACGCAGCGGCGACTCGTACAGCGGCAGCAGCCACAGGCAGTCGACGCCGAGCCACTGGAGATAGTCGAGCTTGCCGATCAGGCCCTTGATGTCGCCCGTGCCGTCTCCGTTGGAGTCGGAGAAGCCTCGGATCAGGACCTCGTAGAAGACCGCGCGCTTGTACCAGTACGGGTCGCGAGGCTTCTCCTCGTCGTAGGGGTTGGGTATGGGTGTGGAGCTCATGAGCCCTCCCTTGGCGGGCTCATGAGGGAGGCGCTAACACACACGTTGAAGACTCCCCGCTGAATTCTGGTCTACCGTGGCGCGGCTCGAACGGTGAAGATGTGGGCAGGATGGATATGGGGATCGAGGCGGACATAATTCCTCTGTCGCCAACGATACGACTCGCCGGACAGTTCGTCGTCCACCAGGAACTCCGCGTTCCAGTCGAGGCCGAGCGCGGGCATGTCCAGCTCGACCGTCGCCTCGTGGGTGTGGTGCGGATCGAGGTTGACGACGGCCAGGACGACATCGCCCAGCCCGTGCCTTCGTGTGGCGGGGTCGTAGGCGCCCGGGAGCCGCTTGGAGAAGCAGACGGTGTCCGGCTGGTCGACCCGGTGGAACCGTAGGTTACGCAATTCCTGCAGTGCGGGATGGGCTCTTCGGAACAAATTAAGGTGCGTGATGAACGGGGCGAGAGTGCGACCTTCGCGCTCCGCCGCATCCCAATCGCGAGGTCTGTACTGATATTTCTCGCTATTGAGATATTCTTCACTCCCCGGGCGAACTGGAATGTTTTCTCCGAGTTCGTACCCGGAATACACGCCCCAGGTCGGCGAGGTCAGCGCGGCCAGCACGGCCCGGATCTTGAACGCGGGAAGCCCTCCGTGCTGGAGGTACTCATGCAGGATGTCCGGCGTGTTGACGAACAGGTTGGGCCGCAGGAAGTACGACGTGTCCTGGGCCAGCTCCGACAGGTAGGACTCCACGTCCTCCTTGGAGTTCTTCCACGTGAAGTACGTGTACGACTGGTGGAAGCCCACCTTGGCCAGCGTCTGGAGCATCGCCGGCCGGGTGAACGCCTCGGCCAGGAACAGCACGTCCGGGTCGGTCTGGTGGATGTCGGCCAGCAGCCGCTCCCAGAAGCCCACCGGCTTGGTGTGCGGGTTGTCCACCCGGAAGATCCGCACGCCGTGGTTCATCCAGTGCCGGACCACCCGCTTGACCTCGGCGAAGATGCCCTCGGGGTCCTTGTCGAAGTTGATCGGGTAGATGTCCTGGTACTTCTTCGGCGGGTTCTCGGCGTACGCGATCGTGCCGTCGGCGCGGATCGTGAACCACTCCGGATGCTCCTTGACCCACGGGTGGTCGGGGGAGCACTGGAGCGCCAGGTCGAGCGCGACCTCCATGCCCAGCTCGCGGGTGCGGGCGACGAACGCGTCGAAGTCCTCCAGCGTGCCGAGGTCCGGGTGGACCGCGTCGTGCCCGCCCTCCTCCGAGCCGATCGCCCACGGCGAGCCCGGCTCGTCGGGCTCCGGGCTGAGCGAGTTGTTGCGCCCCTTGCGGAACGTCCGGCCGATCGGGTGGATCGGCGGCAGATAGACGACGTCGAAGCCCATCTTGGCGACGGCGGGCAGCCGCTTGGCCGCCGTCAGGAAGTTCCCGGACTGGCTGACGCCGGACTCGTCGGCGACCGCGCCCTCCGACCGCGGGAAGAACTCGTACCACGAGCCGTACAGGGCTCTGCGCCGATCGATCCTGATCTTCCTCGGCCGGGACCGGGTGACCATGTCGCGCAGCGGGTGCGCCTCCAGCAGCGCCGCCGTCTCGGGGAGCTGGGCGATCGCGAGCCGTGCCCGTGGGTCCAGCTCGTCGTCGCGCAGCGTGGACGCGATGGCGAGCAGCGCCGCCCGGTGCCCGCAAGCGCTCGCGCCCGTCCCCTGCTCCCGGGACGTCTCCTTGAGTGATCCCTGCCTGGCCGCCGCGCGCGCGGCGGCCTTGGCCGGGTCGGCCGGGATGTGCCCGTTCCTGGCCTGCGGCGCCGTGCGGCCGCCGGGTGCCGGACAGTCGGCCTGCCGCACGCCGCGGGCGGCCCGCTCGAACAGCCGGGCCCCCTCCTCGCACATCAGATCGGCGTCCAGGCCGCGCGGGATCTTGATCTCCGCGTCGTGCAGCCAGGTCGCGACAGGGTCGCTCCACGCCTCCAGGCGGAAGAGCCACTCGCCCTCGGTGGGCAGGCTCACCTCGACCCCCCACCGGTCGGTGCCGGGGGCCAGCTCGCGCATCGGTCTCAGGCGGTCACGCTGCCCGTCGGGCGCGGTGAACACCACGCCCGCGGCCACGGCATCGTGACCTTCTCGGAACACGGTCGCCGAGACCTGGAAGGTCTCGCCGGCGACCGCCTTGGCGGGCCACTGCCCGCAGTCGACGACGGGGTGGATGTCCGTGATGGGAATTCTTCCGATCATCGCGCATTTCGAGGTTGCGACGGCACACTCGGTACCGCCGGAGGCTTCCGGGGCAAGAACGATCCTTGCATGTAAATTGCGGGCAGCAGTGGATAGACCTCCCGTGTCCCCGGGAGAACTGACAATGGTGGAAGTTGCCCCAATCGCCGCGCTTCATGCTTCTTCCCGGAAGTGGTTTGAACGTCCTTGCTGAGGGTGAGGGACTGAGAGGTCCCTCCTAGCCCATAGGGTGCACAAACGTGAGAGCTATCCGCCGGTTTACCGTACGCACAGTCCTGCCCCGGGAGCTGGCCGCACTCGGCGAGCTGGTCCACAACCTCCGATGGTCGTGGCATCCTGAGACCACAGACCTGTTCGCCGAGGTCGACCCGCGCCTGTGGGAACAGGTGGGCCACGACCCGGTGGCCCTCCTCGGCGCCGTGGACCCCTCCAGGCTTTCCGAGCTGGCGGCCGACCGCCGCTTCCTGCGCCGCCTGGCCGACGCCGCCGACGACCTGCGCGAGTACATGACCGCCCCGCGGTGGTATCAGACGCTGCCCGACGCCGCGCGTGCCATCGCCTACTTCTCCCCCGAGTACGGCATCGCCGCCGCGCTCCCGCAGTACTCAGGCGGGCTCGGGATCCTGGCCGGAGACCACCTCAAGGCCGCCAGCGACCTCGGCGTCCCCATCCTGGCCGTGGGCCTGCTCTATCGGCACGGCTACTTCACCCAGTCGCTGTCGCCCGAGGGCTGGCAGCTCGAGCACTACCCCTCGCTCGACGCGGGCGGCCTGCCGCTGACCCTCCTGAAGGAGGAGGACGGCACCCCCGTCAAGATCCGCGTCGGCCTGCCCGAGGGCCGGGCGCTGCACGCCCAGCTCTGGGTGGCCCAGGTCGGCCGGGTGCCGCTGCTGCTGCTCGACTCCGACGTGGCCGACAACGACAACGCGGCCCGCGACGTCACCGACCGCCTCTACGGCGGCGGCACCGACCACCGGCTCATGCAGGAGCTGCTGCTCGGCGTGGGCGGCGTGCGCGCCATCCGCGCCTACTGCCGCATCACCGGCCACCCGGAGCCCGAGGTGTTCCACACCAACGAGGGCCACGCCGGGTTCCTCGGCCTGGAGCGCATCCGCGAGCTGACCGAGGCGCGGCTGTCGTTCGACGAGGCGCTGGAGGCCGTGCGGGCCGGCACGGTGTTCACCACGCACACGCCCGTCCCCGCGGGCATCGACCGGTTCCCCGTCGAGATGATCGAGCGGCACTTCGGCGGCGACAACGCCTGGCCGACCGTGCCCGTGGAGCGCATCCTCGCCCTGGGCGCCGAGGCCGACCCCGGCCGGTTCAACATGGCGGTCATGGGCATGCGGCTGGCCCAGCGCGTCAACGGCGTGTCGGTGCTGCACGGCGAGGTCAGCCGGGAGATGTTCAAGAGCCTCTGGCCGGGCTTCGACGTGGCCGAGGTGCCGATCGGCTCGATCACCAACGGCGTCCACGCCCCCACCTGGGTCGGCCGTGAGCTGATGGAGCTGGCCGGGCGCGAGCTGCCCTCGCTGATCGAGCGGGCGCGCGGCTGGGAGGGTGTGCAGAAGATCGCCGATGGCGACCTCTGGGACATCCGCGGCGTCCTGCGGCGCCGCCTGGTCGAGGGGGCGCGGGTCCGGCTGCGCCGCTCCTGGCGCGACCGCGGCGCCTCCGACGCCGAGCTCGGCTGGATCGACGACGCGCTCGACCCCGACGTGCTGACGATCGGCTTCGCCCGGCGCGTGCCGTCGTACAAGCGGCTCACGCTCATGCTGCGCGACCCCGAGCGGCTCAAGAGCCTGCTGCTCGACCCGGACAAGCCGGTGCAGATCGTGATCGCCGGCAAGGCCCACCCGGCCGACGAGGGCGGCAAGAAGCTGATCCAGCAGATCGTCAAGTTCGCCGACCAGGCCGAGGTGCGGCACCGGATCGTGTTCCTGCCCGACTACGACATGGCGCTCGGTCAGCTCATGACGCAGGGCTGCGACGTGTGGCTGAACAACCCGCTGCGCCCGCTGGAGGCGTCCGGCACGTCCGGCATGAAGTCGGCCCTGAACGGCGGGCTCAACCTGTCCATCCGCGACGGCTGGTGGGACGAGTGGTACGACGGCACCAACGGCTGGGCGATCCCCACGGCCGACGGCGTCGCCGACACCGACCGGCGTGACGAGCTGGAGGCCGCCGCCCTCTACGACCTGATCGAGCACGAGGTGTCCGACCGGTTCTACGACCGGGCCGCGGACGGGCTGCCGCGCCGCTGGCTGGAGATGGTCAAGCACACGCTGACCTCGCTCGGGCCCAAGGTGCTCGCGGGGCGGATGCTGCGCGACTACGTCGTCGGCCTCTACACGCCGGCGGCCAAGGCGGGCCGCGCGCTGTCGGCCGACTCCGCCGCCGGGGCCCGCGCCTTCGCCGCCTGGCGGCTGCGCGTGGCCAAGGCGTGGCCGGGGGTCCGGGTCGAGCACGTGGAGGGCTCGGGCGTCGGCGACACCCCGGAGGTGGGGGCCGCGCTGGAACTGCGGGCCACGATCGCGCTCGGCGACCTGACCCCGGACGACGTGCTCGTCCAGGCCGCCTACGGCAAGGTCGGGCCGCACGACGAGCTGATCCGCCCGAGCTATCTGGCGCTCACGCCCGTCGACACGGACGACGACGGCCGTGCCCACTACACGGGCGTGGTGCCGCTGGACCGCACGGGACCGTTCGGCTACACGGTCCGGGTGGTGCCCCATCACGCGCTGGCGGCCTCGCCGGCCGAGCTGGGGCTGGTCACCGTGCCCGAGGAGCCGGTCGGGATGACCAACGGCACCCTCCGGTGACGACAGGGTCGCCGTCCGGCCGGGGCGGCGGGCCTTGACGGCGCTGGATAATCGGGATGTGGACGACAGCGGGAACGGCGTGCGAGCCGACACTCTGGTGGCCACGGTCCGCGGCGTGCTCCCCTCGTTGACGCCCGCCGCGCAGACCGTCGCACGCCTCATCCTGGAGGATCCCGCGACGGTGGCGCGGAGCACCATCACCGAGCTGTCCGCCGCCTCCGGCACCAGTGAGGCCACGATCGTGCGCACGGCCAGGCTGCTGGGCTTCGCGGGCTACCCGCAGCTCCGCCTGGCCCTGGCCGCCGCGGCCGCCCAGCCCGACCGGCTGGTGCCCGGCGACCTCGCGCCCGACGATCCGCTGTCGGAGGTCATCGTCAAGGTGGCCAGGGCCGAGTCCGAGGCGATCAACGACACGGTCGCCCAGCTCACCTCCGAGCGGCTCGGCCTGGTCATCGACGCCATCGTGGGGGCGCGCAGGGTCGACGCCTACGGCGTGGGCGCCTCGGGCCTGGTCGCGGCGGACGTCGCGCAGAAGCTGCTGCGCATCGGCCTGTCCAGCCACGCGTTCCAGGACGCCCACCTGGCGCTGACCAGCGCCGTCCTGCTCAAGCCCGGCGACGTGGCGATCGGCATCAGCACGTCGGGCGAGACGCCCGACGTGCTGGAGCCGCTGGGCCGGGCGAAGGAGGCCGGCGCCACCACCGTGGCGATCACCAACAACCCCCGCTCGACCATCGCGGAGCTGGCCGAGCACGTGCTCATCTCGGCCGGGCGCGAGACGGAGTTCCGTCCCGGCGCGCTGGCCAGCCGCATCAGCCAACTCCTCGTCATCGACTGCGTGTTCGTCGGCGTCGCCCAGCGCACGTTCGACTCCTCCCAGGAGGCGTGGAACAGCACCAGGCGCGCCGTTCAGGAGTTCACCCGGAGAACGACACCCGGACGTCGTCAGCCTTGACGAACATGACGCGGTGCCCGAACTGGATCTCCAGGTACTTCGTCTTGCCCTTGACCACGCTGTGCGGCTCCGGCTCGAAGGTGACCGCCCGGTAGTACTCGGTCGCCGCCGGGCCGGCCAGCGTGTACTTCTCGCCGGCCGAGAAGGTGTACTGCAGCGGGGTGACCGCCTGGTACGGGATGTCCGCCGGGTACGCCTCCTTCTCCGGGTAGGCCCTGCCGTACACCGGGACCGTGGCGAGGCCCGGCTTGGGCGTCACCACGAGGCCCATGGAGGGCACGGCGGTCGGCGCGGAGGCGGGGTTGTGGAACCACGCCTTCTGGCCGAGGTACCAGATCGCCGTCCAGTCGCCCTGCCGGTCGGCCACGGCGAAGCGCTGGCCGGTGGTGGCGCGGGCGCTGTGGTCGTACACGCTGTAGAGCGACTCGCCGGTGGGGTGCTTGCCGATGTCCTTGACCAGCGGGGCGTCGGCGCGCGGCTCGGTGCGCAGCCAGACCGTGGAGGCGGGCAGCGGCGGGCAGGCGTTCTCCGGGTTCTTGCGGTCACAGCCGTAGAAGTACGGCTTGTTGGTCGCGAAGTCCGGCTTGATCATGATGGATCCGGACCTGGGGCCGCCGAACTGGTGCAGCGGGGCGCCGATCAGCTCGAAGTAGTGCGCCCAGTCCCAGAACGGGCCCGGGTCCTCGTGCATGCCCTTGACCGTGGTCGGCAGCGTGCCCGGCACGTTGTCGTGGCCGATGATGTGCGCGCGGTCGAGCGGCACGCCGTGGCGCAGCGCGAGGTAGCGCACCAGCTTGGCCGACGAGCGGTACATCGCCTCGGTGTACCAGGTGCTGCCTTCGGCCAGGAAGCCCTCGTGCTCGATGCCGATGGACTTGGCGTTGATGTACCAGTTGCCGGCCTGCCAGCCGACGTCCTTGGTCTTGATCTGCTGGGCGATGTGGCCGTCGCTGGAGCGGACGGAGTAGTGCCAGCTCCCGGGCCACTTCGGGTCCTGGTTGAGCTTGACCGAGGGGCCCCAGTAGCCCTCCATGTCGTGGATGACGATGTAGTCGATCTTCTGGCTGACCGGGCGGTTCGCCAGGTCGTAGTGGCCGTAGTCGTCGTCGGGGAGCTGGGCGTAGGCGGCCGGGATCCACTCGCAGGAGATCGTGGGCGGGCACTCGACGCCGTCGCGGCGCGGCGGGCGCAGGCCGAGCTTCTCCAGCCACTTCTCGACGGCCTCCAGGCCGGGGATCGGCTTGAGGGTGACGCGGTCGCCGCCGTCGGTGACCCGGTCGGCGCCCTCCTTGATGGTCGCGTACACCTCGTCGGCGAAGACCTTGGCGGCCTGCGACTCCTCCGCTCCGGAGTACTTCGCGACCGCGCCGTACCACTCGGCCGGGTCGTCGCTCAGCGGCGCGCCGATCGACTTCTGGTAGTCGGCGAGCAGGGCCGCGCCGCCCCTGATGTTGGCGGCGTCGTCGGCGCGCAGCTTCTCACGGCTCTCGCCGGTGAGCTCGGCGGCCTTCTCGATGGTGCGCAGCGAGGCGGGGATCTCGGCGGGGGCGGGGGTCGTGGTGGGGGCGGCCAGCGGCCGCGTCTCGTCGCCGCGGGGGTCCTCCTCGCCTTCCGCGTGGTGGTTGGAGCCGGCGAAGGAGGCGGCGTCGGTCAGGTGCATCGGGCCGAACCCGGCGTTGTTGCTGGGCTGGCCGGCGTGGGCGTCCCAGCGAGACTCCAGGTAGGAGACGCCGAGCAGGACGCTCTCGGGGACCTTGAACTCCTCGGCGGCGGCGGTGAACGCCTGCTGCCGGTCGTCGGGTTCGGCGGCGTGGGCCGCCGTGGGGATGATCGTTAAGGGAAGGCTCGCTAAGGGAAGGAAGGCGACAGCGGCGATCGCCAGCGCTCTGCGCATGGGCGCTCCTAGACTGCTGGGGGCGGGTGCAGGCACAGCGTCTCAACATTTTCTTTCTTCGGCGAGAGCTTTGCGAAGGTTTTTTTCAGCACTTCACGGCGGCCGATCTTCCGCGGGGCGCTCTTGTAGGGTCGGGTCATGGCTGAGTTCGTACGCGTAGAGGTAGCCGGGCAGACCGCCACCATCAGGCTCGACCGCCCCAAGATGAACGCACTCAACGGCCAGGTGCAGAGGGAGATCGCCGAGGCGGCCCGCGCCGTCGACGCCGACCCCGACGTCCACGCGGTCGTGCTCTACGGCGGCGAGCGCGTCTTCGCCGCCGGCGCCGACATCAAGGAGATGGCCGGCATGTCGTACGCCGACATGGCCGTGCACTCCCGGACGCTGCAGGACTGCTTCACCGCCGTCGCGCGCATCGGCAAGCCCGTCATCGCCGCGATCACCGGCTACGCCCTCGGCGGCGGGTGCGAGCTGGCGCTGTGCGCGGACTTCCGCGTCGCGGGGGAGTCGGCCAAGCTCGGCCAGCCGGAGATCCAGCTCGGCATCATCCCCGGCGCGGGCGGCACGCAGCGGCTGCCGCGCCTGGTCGGGCCGGCGCGGGCCAAGGACCTCATCTTCAGCGGCCGGCACGTGGCGGCCGCCGAGGCCCTCGCGATGGGGCTGGTGGACCGGGTGGTGCCGGACGCGGACGTCCACACGGCGGCGCTGGAGTGGGCGGCCACGTTCGCCGGCGGCCCCACGGTGGCGCTGCGGGCCGCCAAGCAGGCGATCGACCAAGGCCTGGAGACCGACCTGGACACGGGGCTGGAGATCGAGCGCCTCCAGTTCTCCGGCCTGTTCGCCACCGAGGACGCGAGTGCCGGGATGACCGCCTTCGCCGAGAAGACGCGTCCCAAGTTCTCCGGGCGATGACGTCCTTCCGTCACGGCACGGCCGGCCGGCCCCCGGTCGCCGTGCGGGGCTGAGGGCCTCCAGGGACACGGCCGCTGAGCCCGCACGGGCCGGGCGCCGTCACGGCCGCCAGGTCACCGGGGCCGTGGTCACCCGTCGACCACCACCGTGGTGAGGGCCCGTGGGGCCAGGGTCACCGTGCGGTTCCTGACCGGGGACGGGGCCAGGTCGTTGGTCTCGTCCGTGAGGTATGCCGTCGCCCGGCCGGGTACGCCGGTCCACGTGACCGGAGCGGTCCCCGTGTTGAGGACCTCCACCACCCGGGAGCCGTCCGCGTTGCGGAACGCCGAAACTTTCAGCGCCGGGTCGGCGGCGGAGGCGTCCACCCGCACCGCCCCCGGCCGGATGAACCGGCTGTAGGCCGCCAGCGCCCACAGCCGCTTGGACACGTGGTAGGTCTTGGCCGTCTCGTCGATCTGGAGCAGCGCCCGGGTGGCGCCGCGCGAGGCGCCCAGCCAGTAGACGTAGCCGCTGACGTTCCCGAGGGTGAGCGCGTCGTGCACGGCGGAGGCGATGGTCATGCCGTCGTAGCCGCCGCCGTCGTCCCAGCGCTCGTCCCAGGTGCTGCCGTTGGGGTTCCACTCCGACATCCACGTCCGGCGGGCGGTGGGCAGGGGGCCGTCCACGGGGCTGGCGTAGGTGTGGCCGGTGTGGGTCTTCACCCAGCGGCGGGCCTCCGGGTCGGCCTCGACGGCCGCCGTGTACGCCTTGGCCTCCTTCCAGCCGAAGGAGTCGCAGCACACCACGTCCACGCCCTTGGCGACGGGCCCGAGGACCTTGGCGAACTCCGCGGCCTCGGCCGGGGTGAACCGCATGGAGGCGTAGGTGGCGGTGAAGTCCGGCTCGTTGGTGAAGCCGAGGTCGGTGATCCTGATGCCCTCGCGGGCGTAGAAGCGGGTGTACTGCGCCAGGTAGCGGGCGTAGGCGGCGCGCCACTCGGGTTTGAGCGAGCCGCCGTTCTTGTCGTCGCCGTTGGTCTTCATGTAGCCGGGGGCGCTCCAGGCGTCGGCGAAGAACCGGCGCACGCCGTACTCCTTGGCCGCCTTGGCGACCCAGACCTGGCTGTTGTCGTCGCCGTCCCAGACGTAGCGGGGCGGCGCGTCGGGGCCACCCGGGTCCTCGGGCTGGATCGACGCCATCTGGTCGTACGGGCTGCCGGTGGGGGAGGAGCCGATGCCGAGGCGCAGGATGCTCAGTCCGGCCCCCTCGCGGCGGTCGAACCACAGGTCGAGGATCTCCCGCTGCTGGGCCTCGGGCAGGGCGCGGACCAGCTCGTTGCGGCGGAACGCCTGGGAGATGCCGAAGCCGTCGATCGCCTGGTGGCGGACGTGCTCGCGCACCGTGATCGCGGCGGCGGCCGGGGACGGGCCGGTTGATGAGTCGGTGGATGGATCGGCGGATGGGACGTGGACGGCCGGCAGGCCGAGCAGGGTGATCGCGACAACGCCTCGCCACATGACGCCCTCCGAAATTTTCGGA
Source organism: Nonomuraea sp. NPDC050733 (assembly GCF_040654215.1). Taxonomy (NCBI): domain Bacteria; kingdom Bacillati; phylum Actinomycetota; class Actinomycetes; order Streptosporangiales; family Streptosporangiaceae; genus Nonomuraea; species Nonomuraea sp. NPDC050733. The sequence continues at coordinate 174,724 of NZ_JBFAHO010000002.1, forward strand.
ACTGCAACGATATATTTCGCACGCGTCCCGGAAACGTAAGCGCCCGCCGGGCATCCGTCAACACCCCTGTCAGCGCCGGGAGGCCCGAGCTGGGCGGCCTCCCGGCTCCGGCACGCGGGTCCGCGCGGGCGCGAGTAAGAGATGGTGTTGCCATTCGGGCACGGCGCGATGGCGGGTGGTGATTTCCCACTATGGTGACGTTTCATGATGCGCGTCCTGGTCCCCGCGCGGCTCCGTCAGGCCGTGCGCACGTGGTTCGATGCCCGGTACATCTCCATCGCCGACCATCGCCAGGACATCCGGGACGCCCTGTGGGAGGTCCAGACCCTGCGCCGCGAGATGGCGACGCTCCAGGCCGAGGTCGAGCGCCTGCGCAACGCCAGGCCCGCGACGGCGGGGCCGGACCGCGCCAGGCTGGACGAGGCCCGCCGCCTCGCCCAGGACGCCCAGCGCCTGGCGCAGGAGACGGCCAAGGCGATGGACGGCGTGCTGCAGAACGAGGTCCTGGTCTGGCAGGCCATCGACGACCTCAGGTCCCACGCCGGCGCCCAGGAGCGGTCGTGAGGGTCACCTGGTCGGGGGGTCACCTGACCTTCCGCCTGGACCCCGAGGACGAGATCACCGGCCACGCCTCCGACGGTCACCCCGTCAAGCTCGCGATCAACTCCTGCACCGTCTCGGGCGTTCCCGAGGACGCGCACCCCGACCTGTTCGCCGTGGCCGCGTGGACCGTCGCCGCCCCGTGGACGCGCAGGCGGATCACCTTCGACCGGGCCGTGTCGGCCGAGGTCGCCGCCGTGCTGCACGACGGGTGGGGCGTCGAGGCCGGGCCCGTGGGCGCCGAGCCCCGCCGGGCCGGGAGCACGCTCGCGATCTCCTACAGCGGCGGCGCGGACTCCGTGGCCGCGGCCACCGTCTACCCGGATGCCCCCTTCGTCCACTTCCGGCGGGTGCCGCACTCCCGCGTGCCGAACCGGTGGCCCCACTACCGCTCGGACGTCCTCGCCACGCTGGCCAAGGGCACCGGGCGCGATCTCACGATCTTCGAGTCCGACCTGGAGTACACGCTCGCCGAGCCCCGCCCCGGCTACCCCGAGCACCAGGCCGTCGCGGCCGGCGCGCTGCTGTCGGCCGACCGGCTGGACCTCGGCGGCCTCGGCTTCGGGTACGAGATGGGCTCCCGGTGGCTCGGCGGCGGCCGTTACCTGCTGCGCTACACGCCCGACAACGACCTGTGGGCGCCGCACGGCAAGTGGGGGCGGCTGTTCGCCGCGGTGGGCGTCCACATCGTGCTGCCGGTCGGCGGCGTCAGCGAGGCCGTCACCATGCGGCTGGCGCTGGGCTCGGACCTCAAGGACCACGTCCGCTGGTGCCTGCGCGGCACCGACGGCCCCTGCCGAACCTGCGGCAAGTGCCTGTACAAGGAGCTCATCCAGGCCGCCGTCGAGCGGCGGCCCCTCGACACGCCCATCACCGCCGACCGGGCCGTGGCCCGCAAGTGGATGCGCCCGCCGCCCTACGGCGGTCAGGAGATGATCCAGTACGGTCTGGCGCGCGTGCCCGGCATCGAGAACACCGTGTTCGCCAAGGCGCTGGAGTACTTCGACGTCACCGAGGAGTCGACGAGCTGGCTCGACCACTGCTACCCGCCGGCGATCGAGGAGATCCCGCTGGCGTGGCGCGAGCGGGCGGCGGCGTTCATGGCCGCCGAGGTCGGGTTCATGACGGACGACGAGGTGCGCCGGGTGGAGACCTGGGGCTCGTGAAGGAGGAGCGGCGGATGAAGGTGTACCTGTCGGTCGACATGGAGGGCGTCACCGGGCTCACCGACCCCGAGGAGATGCACGCCGGCAAGCGCGGCTACGAGCGCGGGTGCGAGCTGATGACCGCCGACGCCAACGCGGCCGTCGCGGGCGCCTGCGCCGCCGGCGCCACGTCGGTGCTGGTCAACGACGCGCACGGCTCCACCAAGAACCTCCGCATCGACCTGCTCGACCCGCGCGCCACCCTCATCCGTGGCCCCGGCAAGGCGCAGCGGATGGCGCAGGGCCTGGACGGCTCGTACCAGGCGGCGGGCTTCGTCGGCTACCACGCCCGCGCCGGCGTCCAGCACGGCGTGCTCAACCACACGTGGATGGGCAAGGAGATCCAGAACGTCTACCTCAACGGCGAGGTGTGCGGCGAGACCCGGCTGGTGGCCGCGTGCGCCGGGTTCCACGGCGTCCCGGTCGTGCTGGTGACCGGTGACGAGGCCGTCGGTGAGGAGGCGCGCGAGCTGCTCGGCGACGTCGAGACGGTCGCGGTGAAGAAGGGGATCGACAAGTTCTCGGCCGAGTTGCTGCCGCCGGGGGTCGCCCAGTCCCTCATCCGTGACGCCATGAAGCGGGCCCTCACCCGGTTGACGGACTTCACGCCGTACCGGCCGGCTCCGCCGTACACGCTTGGGGTGGAGTGGAACTCCACGGCCATCGCCGCCGCGGTGGGGCTGATCCCGGGGGTGAAGGCGGTGGGGTCGCGGCACGTCGAGTTCACGACGGACGACTTCACGCAGATCATGGCGCTGTTCGGCATCTTCGCCACGATCGGCGGCCAGATCGCCTGCGGCAGCGGCCCCTACGGCTGACACGGCCCGGCCGGAACCGCCGCGACCGACGCGGGGTGTACGGTGCGGAGCGGCCGTCGCCCCGCCGAGGGGGACGGCCTTCTGGATGTCCGGAGACCTGCCTGGAGAGAGGTACGGCGTGGAGGGTGCGGCGCTGACGCGGCGAGGACTGCTCGTCGGCATCGGGGCGGTCGGCGGCGCGGGCGCGATGTACGCCGCCATGGGCGCTCTGGGCCTGGCGCCGTCCGGTCAGGACAAGGCGTTCGCGGCTCCGCGCCCCGGCGACTTCTCCCTCAGCGGCAGGGCCGCGGCCAAGGTGGTGATCCTTGGCGCCGGGATCGCGGGGCTCACCGTGGCGTACGAGCTGGGCAAGGCCGGCTACGACTGCACGCTGCTGGAGGCGCGCGGACGGGCCGGCGGGCGCAACCTCACGCTGCGCGGCGGCGACCGGCTGACCGAGACGGGCGGCGGCTCGCAGGAGGCGAGGTTCGGGGAGGGCGTCTACTTCAACGCCGGCCCCGCCCGCATCGCGCAGTGGATGGTCACGCTCGACTACTGCCGCGAGCTGGGCGTGCCGATCGAGACGTTCGTGAACAGCAACGCCCAGGCGTACGTCCACACGAACGGCGGCACCATGCGGGCCCGCACCGCAAAAGCCGATATGTATGGATATATAGCGGAGCTGCTGGCCAAGGCGACGAACGCCGGAGCCCTCGACCGGCGGATGACCAAGGACGACCAGGAACGCCTGCTGGACTTCCTGCGCAGGTTCGGCGACCTCGGCCCCAAACTCGACTACGAGGGCTCGCCGCGGCGCGGTTACCTGACGTACCCGGCCCTGGACGGCGGAATCCCCGTCGCCGGCCCCGGCGCGCTGCACGACGTCCTCGCCGCCGGCACCGGCCGCGCCATACTCAACGACTTCGGCTACGACCAGGCCACGCCGATGTTCCAGCCGGTCGGCGGCATGGACGCCATCGTCACGCGGCTGACGGAGTCCGTGGGCGCCGACCGGATCAGAACCGGTGCCCGCGTCACGAAGATCACGAACCTGCCCGACGGTGTCGAGGTCACCTGGGACGGCGGCAGCCTCAAGGCCGACTACTGCGTCGCCACCCTGCCGCCCCACCTGCTCGCCCGGGTCCCGCACAACCTGGGCGCGCAGGTCACCGCCGCGCTGAGGACGCCCGTCCCCGTCGCCGCCGGCAAGATCGGCATGGAGTACGGCCGGCGCTGGTGGGAGCTGGAGGACCGCGTCTACGGCGGCATCACCGAGACCGACCTCGACATCACCCACATCTGGTACCCGTCGTACGGCTACCACGCCGAGCGCGGCCTGATCGTCGGCTACTACAACACCGGGCGCGACGCCGAGCTGTACGGAGCCCTCACGCCTGAGGACCGCCGCCGCCGTGCCCTCACCCAGGGCCGCAAGATCCACGGCGACAAGTACGGCAAGGACCTGCTGTCCAGCGTCTCCGTCGCCTGGGAACGCCAGGAGCACATCCAGGGCGGCTGGGTCTACTGGCCGGCCTTTGATTCGTCGTTCACTCTTCTGCAACGTCCCACCGGAAGGGTCTACTTCGCGGGCGACTGGCTCACCCACCTGATCGCCTGGCAGGCGGGCGCCATGGAGTCGGCCCGCGCGGCCGTCACGCAGCTGCACCAGAGGGTGCTGCGCGCGCAGTGACGGCAACGCTGTCACCGGGACCGCGTAGGGTCCTGGGAGAGCGAACAAGGAGATGGGATGACGTTGCACTGGGTGCCCGCGACCGAGCGGACCGATCTGCTGGCCGACCCGGTGGCCCGCGCGGTGCGTGAGCTGGCCGAGGCCGCCGAGGTGGCCGAGATCGACCCCGAGCTGGCCGACACGGCGGCGTTCTGCGAGCGCTACGGCGTCGGCATGGACGAGTCGGCCAACTGCGTCGTCGTCGCGGCCAGGCGCGGCGGCGAGACCCGCTACGCGGCCTGCATGGTGCTGGCCACGATGCGGGTCGACGTCAACGGAGTGGTGCGCAAGCACCTCGACGCCCGCAAGGCGAGCTTCGCGCCGATGGCGGAGGCGGTGGAGCTGACCGGCATGGAGTACGGCGGCATCACGCCGCTGGGCCTGCCGGCCGACTGGCCGATCCTGGTCGACGCGCGCGTGGCCGAGCACCCGAAGGTGGTCATCGGCAGCGGCCTGCGCCGCAGCAAGCTGGCCGTCGCCGGCTCCACCCTGGCCGGGCTGAAGGGCGCGGAGGTGCTCGCCCTCTCGACTGACGCCTAGAACAACACCGAGCAGAACGACACAAAGCAGACGGTCGCCGCGGCCCCCCGAATGTCGTGGCCGATTCGATACCGACGGATCGGAAACCGATGGCCCCGATCCAGACGTTGTACGAGTGGGAATGTGGCCTCATGGTTCATCTCGTGGGCGGGGATTAAGCCGGTATGGTGCTTCATGCCATGAACGATGACCGACTTGGCCCTTACCGGCTGCTCAGGCGGCTCGGTGAAGGCGGAATGGGCGTTGTCCACCTCGCTGTCGACCCCCAGGGCCGGCAGGTGGCGGTCAAGGTCCTGCGGGGCGAGGTCGCCGGCGACGAGGTCGCCAGGCGACGGCTGTCGCGCGAGGTCGAGACCATGCGCCGCGTGCGCAGCAAGTACATCGCCGAGGTCGTCGACGCCGACGTGACCGGTCATCGCCCGTACATCGTCACGCGCTACGTCGCCGGACGCTCGCTGGACGAGATCGTCAAGGACGACGGCCCGCTGGACCTGCCCGCGCTGGTGCGCGTCGCGCACGGCGTGGCGACGGCGCTGGCGGCCGTCCACTCCGTCGGCGTGATCCACCGCGACCTGAAGCCGGGCAACGTGCTCATCCTCGACGGCGAGCCGGTGCTCATCGACTTCGGCATCGCGCAGGCGGTCGACGCGACGCGGCTGACCCAGACCGGCATGTTCATCGGCACGCCCGGCTACCTCGCCCCGGAGATCATCGAGGGGCAGGAGGCGGGGCCGGAGGTCGACGTCCACGCGTGGGCCGGCACGCTGCTGTACGCCAGCACCGGCCGGCCGCCCTTCGGCAAGGGCACGCTGGAGATGGTCTTCTACAACATCACCGCCGGCAAGGCCGAGATCGGCGCCGCGCCGGCCGAGCTCCAGCCGCTGCTCAAGGCCGCCTTCCAGCGCAACCCGGCCAAGCGGCCGAAGGCGACGGAGCTGGCCGAGCAGACCGCGCGCATGCTGCCCCGGACACCGGGCCGGGCGCCCGACGAGATCTCCACCGTGCCGGGGCCCGACCGATCGCCGTTCGACCTGCCGGCGCCGCGGCCCGTCGCGGAGCGGCCGGCGTGGGAGATCTCCACGCCGCCGGTCACGCCCCGGCAGCTCCTCGACGGCCAGGACGTCCGCTTCGGCCGGCCGGGCGGGCCCGGTCCCGGGGTCTCTGGCGTCTCCGGGCAGATGCCGTCGCACCAGGATCTCGCGCAGACGGACCAGCCGTTCGTGTCGCTGCTCCCCGGTCAGGCAGGCGCGCCCGTGGTGGGCGGGCAGACGGCCGGCCAGGCGGGCGGCCCGGCCGCCGGTGGCGACCAGGACGACCCGTGGGCGAGCGACGAGGGCGACCCGTGGCCGACCCGGCGCGTGACGCCCCAGGAGCTGCGCCGCATGCAGCAGGAGGGCGGCTCGCAGCCGTGGCACAACGCGCCGCGGCCCGGCGACGACGCCTTCTCGGCACGCCCTGGCGAGCACGTCCCGCCGTCGCACGACGGCGACCTGCCGACCCGGCGCGTACGCCCCGACACGCCCGACTACGGCCGTCCCAACGTCGACCACGGCCGCCCCAACGCCTCACCCGCGCCCGGCACGGGACCGAACGCCGGCCCCGCGCCGTACCCCGGATCGGGTCCGCACGCCGCCTCGGCGCCGCCCCACGGACCGGCCGTGTCCCACGGATCGGCCCAGTCCCACGGGTCGGTCCCGTATCCCGGATCGGGCCCGCACGCCGGGCCCGCCGCGTTCTCCGGGCCGCACGCCGCGCCCGGCGCCGGTCACCAGGCGGGCCATCAGGGCGGGTACCAGGGCGGGCACCCGGCGGGACATCCGGCCGGGCACGGGTTCGGCATGGGCGGACCGGCCGGACCGTCCGGCCCGGCGCCGGTGTCGCAGCCGCGCCCCGTCCAGCAGCAGCCGCCGCCCTACATCCCCGCGCAGCCCCAGTACCCCCCGGACCCGAGGACCAAGCGGGAGCCGTTCATCCCGGGCGCCGTGCCCGGCCAGGCGCTCCAGCGCTCCCGGGCGTACGGCGTGGCGGGCGCGATGCTGCTCATCATCATGATCGTGCTGGCGGTCATGGCGCCCGTGCTGGTGGCCGTGGTCGTCGTGCCCGTCGCGGTGCTGCTGCGCGCCGCCGACCTGGCCCAGCCCGAGCTGATCGCCCGCCGCTCGACCGGCGCGGCGGCGCTGGACGTGGTCAGGGTGTTCGGGCATCCGCGAGCCCTGGCCAAGTCGGTGGGCATCACGCTCGCCCTCGTGCTTTACGCGCTCATTCTCGGGCTACCGGTTACGCTGCTGCTCACCGTGGTGCTCGGGACGGACCCGTACAACGCGCTGGCCTGGGGGGCGGCGGTCGCCCTCTGGACCCTGTGCGCGGGGCCGGGAGTGGAGGGACCGGGGCGCCAGATGCGCAGGACCCTCGCTTCCCTCGTACCCTCGAGAACAGCGGCGATGGTCGTCGCGGGCGTCCTGTCGGCGGTCGCGGCGCTGTCGCTGGTCCTCGCCTACGGCACGTTCAGGGACGACGCGAGGAGGGCCGTATGGACTCCGGTGAACGTGGGACCTGTGGTGGAGCAGCTCAACGGACTGAAGGGGGACGCGGGGGGATGACGGGGGGAAGACGGCGATGAGCACGGGCAACACCCAGGCGCCAGAGCGGCTCGGCCCCTACCGGGTGGTACGGAAGATCGGCGAAGGCGGCATGGGGGTTGTCCACCTCGGCGTCGACTCCGAGGGCCGCGAGGTCGCCATCAAGGTCCTGCACCCGCACGTGGCGGCCGACCTCAAGGCCCGCGACCGGCTCACCCGTGAGGTCGAGACCATGCGCCGCGTGCGCAGCCCGCACGTGGCCGAGGTGCTCGACGCCGAGCTCGTCGGGGGCCAGCCGTACGTGGTGACCCGCTTCGCGCCGGGCCGCACGCTGGAGGAGACCGTACTCAACGACGGTCCGCTGGCAGCGGGCGAGGTGATCAAGCTCGCCCGCGGGCTCTGCCAGGCGCTCGTGGCCATCCACGCCGCCGACGTGATCCACCGCGACTTCAAGCCGTCCAACGTCATGCTGGTCGACGGTGAGCCGCTGGTCATCGACTTCGGCATCGCCCACCTGGTCAACGCCACCCGGCTGACCCAGACGGGCATGTTCGTCGGCACGCCTGGCTACCTCGCGCCGGAGATCATCCGCGACTCGGAGATCACCCAGGCGGCCGACGTCCACGCGCTGGCCTCGACGGTGTTCTTCGCCGCGACGGGCGCGCCGCCCTTCGGGACCGGCACGTTCGAGGTGGTCTGCTTCAACATCATGGAAGGGCGCGCCCAGCTCGACAAGGCGCCCCCGTGGCTGCGCGGCTGGCTCACCCGCGCCCTCGACGTCGAGCCCACCTCCCGGCCCAGCGCCCAGGAGCTGCTGCGGATGGCCAGGGCGCTCGACCCGTCGGTCACGACGTTCCACGAGACCACGCCGGACGCCGGCCCCGGCGGCACCAAGAAGCTGTCCAGCCGCACCCGGGTCCTCGACTCGCCCGCCGACTCCTACGCCGACCTGCTGCCGCCGGTCGAGTACGGCACGCCGCCGCCCCGGCGGGAGCCGCCCAGGCCGCGGCAGGAGGAGCGCCCGCCGCCCTACGTCCCGGCGCCCATGCCGGCCCGCCCGCCCGCGCCACGGCCGGACCAGCGGGTCGCCGGCTATCCCGGTCAGGCCCCCGGCTATCCGGCCCCCGGATACCGGCCGCCGACGGCGCCCGCGAGCGCGCCCGAGACCCAGGGCAGTCGTCGCCCGGCCACCCCGCCCCCGTACACGCCGCCCGCCGAGCGCAGGCGCTACCTCGTGGCCAGCCAGCTCATCGGCGGGCTGCTGCTGGTCATGCTCGTCGCGCTGACCGTCATGATGCCCGTCGCCGTGGGCGCGGTCGCCATCGCGCTGGCGGTGGTGCTGCGGGTGGGCGACTACCTGTTCGGCGACATGGTCAAGCGCCGCCAGATCCGCGGCTCCAGCGCCGCCGACCCGCTGCTCGTGCTCGTGGGCACCCCGTGGGCGCTGGTCAAGGCGGCGCTCGTGTCGCTGGTCCACGTGCCGCTGTCGATCCTGTTCGGTCTCTGCGCGTACGGCGTGCTGCGCTGGGGCGGCGGCATGGGCGTCAACGAGGCCGCCGCGTGGGCGGCCGGCGCCTTCTCGGCGGGCCTGTTCATGCTGCCGGGCGGCGGACCGCCCCGCCGGGCCGTCACCCGCGCGGTCACCGGCATGCTCCGCAGCCCCGGAGCCGCCACGGTCGCACTGCTGGCGGTGGGCACCCTGACGCTGGTCGTCACGATGTTCGCGCTGGGCCAGGAGACGGTGTGGAGCCCGTGGCGCGCTCCCGAGACCGTGATCAGGGAGCTGACACGCAACGCCCAGGACAGCGCGATGGGGCTTTTCACCGGTCTCGTCGACGACCTCCTGCGAAGGGTGGGATTGGGCTTCCTGTCGCCCTGGTCGTGAGTGTCCCGACGCGCCCCTGAGGGGAAGGAAGCGGTATGAGCGAGCATCTCGGCCCGTACCACCTGCTCTCCAGGCTCGGCTCCGGCGGTTTCGGCCAGGTGCATCTCGCGCTCGACCCCGAAGGGCGCACGGTCGCGGTCAAGGTGCTGCATCCGCACGTCGCGGCCGACACCGTCGCGCTGGCGCGGCTGGCGCGCGAGGTGGAGACGATGCGCCGGGTCGGCGGCCCGTACGTGGCGGAGGTGCTCGACGCCTCGCTGGACGTGGCGCGGCCGTACCTCGTGACCCGGTACGTCCAGGGCAGGCCGCTCAGCGCGATGCCCGTACCGGTGGCCGACCTGCCGCGGCTCGCGGCCGGGCTGGCCGCCGCGCTGCTCGCCATGCACGGGGCCGGGGTCATCCACCGCGACCTCAAGCCGGCCAACGTGATGATGGCCGAAGGGCGGGCCGTGGTCATCGACTTCGGCATCGCGAGCGCGCTCGACTCGCTGTCGGTGACGGCCTCGGGGGCGGTGGTGGGCACGCCGGGCTACCTGGCGCCTGAGGTGCTCGAAGGCCATGAGGCGGGCATGGCGGCCGACGTGTTCTCCTTCGGCGCCACGCTGGCGTACGCGGCCACCGGACGCCAGCCGTACGGGCAGGGCCCGGCCTCGGCGGTGGCCTACCGGGTCGTCCACCACGAGCCGGACCTGGAGGGGACGCCGGAGTGGCTGGAGCCGCTGCTGCGCCGCTGCCTGTCCACGGACCCGGCGGACCGTCCGACGGCCGCCGAGCTGTACACGCACCTGGGCGCCCTGGCCGGGCCCGCGCAAGCTGGGACGGTGGAGGCGCACGACGGGCGGCAGCCGCCCGCCCCTTCGCCCGCCGCCTCATCGCCCGCCGCCTCGGCCGCCTTCGCCTCTTCGACGGGGGAGTCCGTGCCGGGCGGTTCAGCCGGGGGCGCTCTGGCGGCGGGTGCTCCTCCGCCGGGTGGCGCGGCTGCCGGCGGTCCGACCCTCTGGCCGCGGCCCGCCGACCCGCCCGGCGCGCCTGGTGCGGGAGCGTCGGGTACGGGTCTGCCCAGTGCCGGGTTGCCTGGTGTGGGGTCGCCCGATGGTGAGGCGGCGCGGCTGGACCTGCCCGGACTGTCCGGCGGGCGGTTGCCGGACCTGCGTCGTGAGCGCCGCCGATCGCGGGCCGAGCGTCGCCGTGAGGGGCTGCACGATCTGGAGACGCGCGAGTGGCGGCCCGGCGACGACCGGCGGCGCCGCTCCCCCGAGGAGTCCATGGCGCGGCACCGGGAGAAGGTGCGCAGGCGCTGGGTGATCGGGTCGGCCATGTTCGTGGCGCTGCTGGCCGCCGCGGCGCGCGAGCCGCTGCCGGAGGTGGCGCTGTTCCTGCTGGCCGGCTACACGCTGGCGGTGGTGGCCGACGCGGGGGTGGCGCTGTTCTCCCACAGGCCGTACCGGACGAGCCGGATCGTCGTGGACTTCGCGAGCATCGCGGGCGCGGCGGGGCTGTGCCTGGGACTGAGCGTGGCGTTCAGCACGTTCACGCTCGCGCTCTTCGCGGGCACCGCGCTGGTCGTCGGGATCGTGTTCCTGCTGTCCGCCTGACCCGGTGCCCCCTCGCAGCGTACCGAACAAAGTTCGGTAGTGTGGGCCTGGTGAAGCCGAGACGCGGGTACGGAAGGCCGTGTTTGCGTCGAAGCTACCCGTGGGTAACATGTCGGCGGGGGGCCGGGAACGACCCGTGCCACCCGCTGTCACGGAGCCCACGCGACACCTGGCAGTCTGGACAGCATCCAGCGCCCGCCGCACCGACGCGGTGGCGCACGCGAACACGGGAGGTCGGCCACCGGCCATGAACATCGTCGTCTGCGTGAAGCAGGTCCCCGACACGGCGACCGAGCGCAAGCTGCGGTCCGATGACAAGACGCTCGACCGTGACGCCGTAGACGGCGTGGTCAACGAGCTGGACGAGTACGCGGTCGAGGAGGCCCTCAAGCTCAAGGAGGCCCACGGCGGTGAGGTCACCGTCCTCACCATGGGCCCCGGCAAGGCCACCGAGACCATCCGCAAGGCCCTGGCCATGGGCGCCGACAAGGCGGTCCACCTCAGCGACGACGCCCTGCACGGCTCCGACGCGCTGTCCACCTCCTACGCGATGGCGCAGGCGCTGAAGCGGATCGGCTTCGACCTGGTCATCCTGGGCTCCGAATCCACCGACGCCCGCACCGGCCTGCTCGCCGCGATGCTGGCCGAGCGGCTCGGCACCCCGCAGCTCACGCTCGCCAACAAGGTCGAGGTCGACGGGTCGTCCATCACGATCCAGCGGCTGACCGACTACGGGTTCGACCGGGTCGAGGCCACCCTGCCCGCCGTCGTCTCCGTGGTGGAGAAGATCAACGAGCCGCGCTACCCGTCCTTCAAGGGCATCATGGCGGCCAAGAAGAAGCCGGTCGAGACGCTCGGCATCGCCGACGCCGAGATCGCCGCGGACCAGGTGGGCCTCGGCGCGGCCTGGTCCGAGGTCGTCGACTTCGCCGCGGCCCCGCCGCGCGCGGCCGGCACCATCGTCAAGGACGAGGGCGACGGCGGCGTGAAGGCCGCCGAGTTCCTCGCCTCCAAGAAGTTCATCTGAGAACGGGGGTTTTGCTGATATGTCGGAGATTCTCGTTCTCGTCGAGCAGGTCGACGGCGAGGTCAAGAAGGTCACGCTGGAGCTGCTGACGCTGGCCCGCTCCCTCGGCACGCCGGCCGCCGTCTGGGCCGGCCCCGGCATCACCGACGGGGCCAAGGCCAGGCTGGCCGAGTACGGCGCCGAGAAGATCTACGTCGCCTCCTCCAGCGACGTGGTCGACTACGTGGTGGCCCCCAAGGCCGAGCTGCTCGCCCAGCTCGTGGCCGAGAAGTCGCCCGCCGCGGTGCTGGTGGCGGCCACGGCCGAGGGCAAGGAGGTCGCCGGCCGCCTCGCGGTCAAGACCGACTCGGGCGTCATCACCGACGCCGTGGGCCTCGGCGAGGGCTTCGTGGCCGACCAGTCGATCTTCGGTGGCGGCGTCAACGTCCGCTCCCGGGTGCGCAGGGGCACGCCCATCGTCGCCGTACGCCCCAACTCGACCGCCCCCGAGCCCGCCTCCGGCGCCGGCACGGAGGAGGAGGTGTCGCTCTCGCTGAGCGACACCGCCAGGGCGGCCCGCATCGTCGAGCGGGTCAAGCAGGAGAAGGGCGCGCGTCCGGAGCTCACCGAGGCCGCGATCGTGGTCTCCGGCGGGCGCGGCGTCGGCTCGGCCGAGAACTTCTCGGTCATCGAGGGCCTGGCCGACGCGCTCGGCGCGGCCGTGGGCGCCTCCCGCGCCGCCACGGACGCCGGCTGGTACCCGCACCAGTTCCAGGTCGGGCAGACGGGCAAGACCGTGTCGCCGCAGCTCTACATCGCGGCCGGCATCTCCGGCGCCATCCAGCACCGGGCCGGCATGCAGACCGCGAAGACGATCGTGGCGATCAACAAGGACCCGGAGGCGCCGATCTTCGAGCTCGCCGACTACGGCGTGGTGGGCGACCTGCACCAGGTCGTGCCGCAGCTCGCCGAAGAGGTCGCCAAGCGCAAGTAGTCGCAGGGGAGAGCACGGTCTTGGCTGAATGGCGCTTCGCGCATGGGGCTCAGGCTGTGACATTGGGGGGCGCAGCCCCCCAAACCCCCGGCTATAACGGCGCGGTCCTCGCAGTGGGGCGCTTCGCGCATGGGGCTCGGACTGTGACATTGGGGGGCGCGGCCCCCCAAACCCCCGCTCAAGAGCCGCTTCGCCGATTCGGCTGCCAACGACGTCGGACCGGTGTCACATGGCAGGGAACGCTGCACATCATTGGATGGCGCCACCTTCGAGAGACCAACAGTCAGGGCTGTGCGTCGGAAGATGTCAGCGGTGGTGGCGTGGCGTTGGGGGCGTAGCTCCCCCCGGAACGCGAGTTCGCCGGCCATTTCTCGTAACCATGTGTGCCTGGAGCATTACGATAAGTGTCATGCCGTCCCTCCGTCATGACGCCCTCATCCGGCTGTTCAGCAACCGCCCCCTGGCGGTCGAGGTTTTGCGTGACCTTCTGGAATGGACCTGCCTGCCACCCCGCTGATCCGGCTGAATACACCTACAGCATGTCAGCACCCGAAGTACGGCGCCTCCTGGAGGAGATCATGACGTCCACAGACTGGCCCGTCTACAGCCCCTTTGCCCGCGAACACTACGGCCGCGGTCTCGATGAGGGCAAGGCCGAAGAGGCGGCCAGGATGCTCCTGCTCGTGCTGGGCGCCCGTGGCTTCGACGTTCCAGACGACCTACGCGCCCGGATCTCCACCTGCGCTGATCTTGCCCAGCTGGAAAGCTGGACCACCCGCGCGGTGACCGCCCAGACTCTTCAGGACCTGTTCACGTAGAGCGGCTGCTAACGCCGGCAGCGCGGGCACCATCGGTTCGCGATCACCGCCTTCGGGCGGCCGAGCATCGTTGCCGGCCGCGTCCAGTTCCGCGTGGAAGACTGCCGGCCCGTGAGCAGGCAGTTGCCCCAGTGGTGCAAGGCACGTTCTCGACGACGCGGAACGGCGCCGCACGGATCATCCGTGCGGCGCCGTTCGCGTGGCTCAGCCGTTCGCGTGGCTCGTTCGTGCGGTACCGTTCGTGTGGCTCAGCCTTCGCGTGGCTCATGCGGTGCCGTTCGCGTGACGCCCCGAGCGTGGGGTCTCAGGCGGCGACCTCAACGCGCTCGCGGTCGCGTGCCGGCAGGACGCGGACCGCGGCCGGCTCCTCGCGCGGCAGCAGGCGGGCCGCCAGCGCGATCAGCACGCCGAGCACCACCGCGATCCCGAGCGCGGTACGCAGCGAGGTGGCGTCCGACAGGAAGCCGATCACGACCGGCCCGAGCAGCAGCCCCGCGTACCCCATGGCCCCGGCCTGCGCGATGGCCGGACCCGGGTTGTCCGTGGCGGTCCCGGCGAGCGAGAGCGTCATCGGCGAGATCGTCGCCACGCCCAGCCCGACGAAGAACATCGCGAGCACCGCCATCAGCGGCGCGGGCGCCGCCAGCACGACCGTGAAGAACCCGGCCGTGGCCAGCCCCGACACGGTCAGCATGCCGCGCACCCCGAACCGGGACCGCAGCCGGTCACCGGTCAGCCGCGCGAGCAGCATGCCCGCCTCGAACACGGGATAGCCGAGCGCCGCCAGCGCCTCCGGCGCGCCCAGCGTGTCGCGCATGAACAGGCCGTTCCAGTCGGCGACCGTGCCCTCGACCATGAACGCGAAGAACATCAGCGCGCCCAGCAGGTAGACGATCGGCGGCATGCGGCGCCGCGCGGCCGTGCCGGCCTCGGAGGCGGGGGCCTCGGGCAGGTAGGCGCGGCCGGCCAGGATCATCACCGGCAGGGAGACCAGGCCGACGGCCGCCAGGTTGGCGGTGAACGACATGCCCATTGCGATGGCCAGGCTGCCCACGGCGCCGGCGGAGATGGCGCCGACGCACCAGCCCGCGTGCATGCCGTTCATGAGGGGACGTCCGTAAGCGCGCTCAACCGTGGAGCCCTGAGCGTTCATGGCGATGTCCACCATGCCGAACGCCATGCCGAAGAACGCGGCGGCGGCCAGCAGGACGGGCAGGTTCGGCGCGTAGGCCACGGCGGCCAGGCCGACCGCCGTCAGCGGCCCGCCGACGCGCAGGACCGACCTGCTGCCGAACCGGGCCATGGCGCGGCGCATCGACTGCATGGTGACGAGGGCGCCGAGGCCCCAGACGAGCAGGATCGTGCCCACGACGGACTCCGACAGGCCCAGCTTGTCGGTCAGCGCCGGGATGCGCACAGTCATCGTGCCCACCATCAAGCCGGCCATCACAAATGTAAGGATCGCCCCGTATCGGGCCATCCGCAGGTCCTTCGCCATCAGCACACCTCTCAGAGCGTCACGCAAGGTCAGTCAGTCGGAATGTCGGGGGATCGGGCGCCGGAGGGGACCGGCGTCCGTTCGGGAGGCCGGCGGGGCCGGCACCCAGAGGGAACCGGCGCCCTTCGGGGGGAGGGGTGGGGCGGCGGGAATTCCGCGCCCCTTGGGGCTGTCGGGCGCCTTGGGGCAGGCGGCCGCCGTCCTGAGGGCAGGAGGGGGCGGCATGCCGCCCCGGCCGTGGAGGCTGGGACGAGGTCCGCGCCTTCGCGCGTCCGGGCACGGCGCCTCCGGCTCGGCCGGTGTCTCTCCGAAGCCAGGGCGCAGCGCTCGGACGGGGCGTGCCGCTCGGCCTGGAGCGTTCCGGCTGGGGCCAAGGCGTCCCGGCCCGACCGCCGAGCCGCGCGCAGACCGCCGCGCCGTCGGCGAGGCCACGAGAGGGATCAAGGACCGCAGGGACCGCGGCGATCCGCGGCGTCCAGAGGAGACCGAAATCGCGTCTCCGATTCCAGCCCCGCACCGGCCACCGTGACCAGGCACGATTCCCGAGCCAGAGCCTCCAACACCGCCCCGCGCCGCCTTATTTCCGCCCGCGCGCCGCGTTCACGACCCGACCGGAAACCGCACCCGAAACCCCGGGCGCGGCACCCGGAGCGGGCCGCGGACGGACCGCGGCGGAGGGGAACCCCAGGGGCGCTAGGACATGGGAGGAGGTTTCAGCAGGGAGCGGAGCCGGGCCTCCAGGGCCTGCAGGTCGCTCTCCGTGTTGAGCTCCGGGTCGTGACTGGCCACGTCCCAGAGCCCCTCACACGCGAGCCGTACGATCTGCGACGCCAGCGGGTCGGGCTCCCCGCGCAGCTCGTCGCGGTGCCAGCGGGTCATGGCCTCGCGCAGCGGCGCCAGCAGGAACAGGTTGCCCGAGGCGCCGGTCACGACGGCCCATCTTCGCAGCCTGCCCGAGCGCACGGCGGCCAGCGTGGCCGTGAGGTAGCGCTCGGTGTAGGTGTCGCCCGGCTGGGCGGCCATGAGCTGGTCGAAGTCGTCGATGAGGCGCTCGACCATGGCTTTGATCAGGGTCTCCTTGCTACTGAAGTGGTAGAGGAGACCGCCCTTGCTCACCCCCGCGCGGTCGGCGACGGCGGAGAGCGTGAGCGCGGCCGAGCCCTGATCGCACAGCAGATCCTCCGCGGCGTCCAGCAGCTCGTCCCGTCTCATGCGTCTACTGTACCGTCCGGACGGTACAGGGGCAAACGAGATACCCTTGGTGGGTGAACAGACCGTCGGCCTACCTCGATCACGCCGCGACCACGCCCATGCTCCCCGAGGCGATCGAGGCCATGACGGAGCAGCTCGGCCAGGTCGGCAACGCCTCGTCGCTGCACGCGGCCGGGCGGCGGGCGCGCAGGGTCGTCGAGGAGGCGCGCGAGACCATCGCCGACGCGCTCGGCGCCCGCCCGAGCGAGGTGGTGTTCACCTCCGGCGGCACCGAGGCCGACAATCTCGCCCTCAAGGGCCTCTACTGGGCGCGCGCCCCGCGCCGCCGCATCCTGATCAGCTCGATCGAGCACCACGCCGGCCTCGACCCCGTCCACTGGCTGGCCGACACGCAGGGCGCCCAGGTGGAGCCGCTGCCGGTCGACGAGGTCGGCCGCGTCCACCCCGACACGCTGCGCGCCGCCATCGCCCGCGACCCCGGCGGCGTCGCCCTGGTCAGCGTGATGTGGGCCAACAACGAAGTCGGCACCGTCCAGCCGGTCCAGGCGCTGGCGGCGGTGGCGCACGAGCACGACATCCCGTTCCACACCGACGCGGTGCAGGCGGTCGGCCAGCTCCCCGTGTCGTTCGCCGAGTCGGGCGCCGACGCCATCACCGTCAGCGGCCACAAGACAGGCGGGCCGGTCGGTGTCGGCGCGCTGCTGCTGGCGCGCGGCCTGACGCCCGTCCCCGTGCAGCACGGCGGCGGGCAGGAGCGCGACGTGCGCTCGGGCACGCTGGACGTGCCCGCCATCTCGGGCTTCGCCGCCGCGGTGCGGGTCGCGGTCAAGGAGCAGGAGAGCCAGCGGCTACGGCTGACGGAGCTGCGCGACGACCTCATCCGGCGCGTACGTCAGGCGGTGCCCGACGTCGTGCTCAACGGCGACCCGGGGGAGCGGCTGCCGGGCAACGCCCACTTCTCGTTCCCCGGCTGCGAGGGCGACGCGCTGCTCATGCTGCTCGACGCCAAGGGCGTGGAGTGCTCGACCGGCTCGGCCTGCTCGGCGGGGGTGGCCCAGCCGTCCCACGTGCTGCTGGCCATGGGGGCCGACACGGTGGCGGCGCGCGGGTCGCTCAGGTTCTCGCTCGGTCACACCTCGACGCGGGAGGACGTGGACCGGCTCATCGAGGTGCTCCCGGCGGCCGTCGAGCGCGCCCGCCGCGCCGGCCTCGGCTGACCCGGCCGATCCGCCGCCAAGCCGGTCCGGCGCCAAGCCGGTCCGGCGCCAAGCCGGTCCGCCGTCAGGCCGGTCCGCCGTCAAGAAGAGAGAAGTCAGGTGAGGAAGGGGGCGACCGCCGTCCAGGCGGGGTCGTCCGACACCCGCACCCGCGCCCTGCCCTCGGCCCACCCCTTGGCCAGCTCCTCGACCCAGGTGTGGGCGTCGCCGTCCCGGTCGGCGTACAGGTGGAAGATCCGCAACCCCTCGGCGCTCAGCCGGACGGCCAGCAGGGCCGTCTCCCGGCGGTCGAGCAGCCCGGCGGTGAGCCGATCCTCGAAGGACTTCAGCGAGGTCAGTGAGCCGACTGCGGGCAGGCCGCCCTCGTCGCGGTGCCGGTACGGCAGCGTGATCTCGATGTGCCGGTCGAACAGCGGATGGTCCACCGGCCGCAGCGGATGACGGGCGGTCGCGTGCAGCGGCGCACCGCCGGCCGTCTGCCCCTCCAGCAGCGCCCACTGCTCCTCGCCGGGGGCGGGGGCGAGGTCCGAGGCCAGGTCGGCGACCACGGCCGGCAGGTGCGCGGCGGCCACCGCGTCGATCGGCTCGAACGTCACCGGCGTGATCTCGCCCACCCACCGGGCCACGTCGTCCTCGCCCAGCAGCCAGTCGAGGGCGAGCAGCGTCGCCTCCATCCGGACCTCCTCGTCGAGCTCGCCGAAGATCGGGTGGTAGGCCGACACGTCCACGCGCGAGCCGTCGCGCGGCACGCGCAGACCCAGCGTCAGCTTGTCCAGCTCCACCGTGTGCTCGTCCACGTCGAGGGTCCGCTCCGAGGCGCGCGGGTCGGCCTGCCGCGACGGGTGGAACTCCCACAGCAGGTCGCCCTCCGGCGCCGCCCTGGCCCAGCGGTGGGCCAGCGGGCGCAGCTCGGCGTCGCCCGCGGCGGTCACCACCAGGGCGTGCGCCGCCTCCTTGCCGGGGGCCAGCTCCCAGACCAGGCCGGGATGCAGCGCGCTCACGACGGGGTCGAGCAGCTCCGCCAGGCCGTCCGTGTCACCGGCCGCCACCGCGGCTTCGACGCGGGGCCGCGCCTCCTGCCACCACGCCCAGAACGCGGGCACGCCGGCACCCGGCCCGCCCGTCCCCTGCCCACCGGTGCCGTCCTCGCCATCCTTGCGCCCGAACAGTCGCATAGCCGTGCATCCTTTCAGACCTCGCGCGTCCTCGCCTCCTCACCCCGGAGCGACCGCCCGAGGGCGAGCGGGGGCATCCGTCGCGGCCGGCCGTCATCAGGCGGCACGGACCGTCACCGGCTCGCGGCGGGCCGCCGTCGGCGCGAGGCGCACTCTCCACGGGACAGTACGCTTGGAACGTCATGGGATTGCGTGTGCTTGCCGCCATGTCGGGCGGCGTCGACTCAGCCGTGGCCGCGGCCCGGATCGCCGAGGCCGGCCACGAGGTCACCGGTGTCCATCTCGCCCTGTCGGCCAACCCTCAATCCCACCGTACGGGAGCCAGGGGCTGCTGCACGATCGAGGACTCGCGGGACGCGCGCCGCGCCGCCGACGTGATCGGCATCCCGTTCTACATCTGGGACATGGCTGAGCGCTTCCAGCGTGACGTGGTCGAGGATTTCGTGGCCGAGTACGCGGCGGGCCGCACGCCCAACCCGTGCCTGCGCTGCAACGAGAAGATCAAGTTCGCGGCGGTGCTCGACCGGGCGCTGGCGCTCGGGTTCGACGCCGTGGCGACCGGCCATCACGCCAGGCTCGTGGACGGCGTGCTGTCCCGCAGCGTCGACCAGGGCAAGGACCAGTCGTACGTGCTGGGCGTGCTCACCCGCGAGCAGCTCAGCCACGCGATCTTCCCGCTGGGCGACTCCACCAAGGCCGAGGTGCGTGAGGAGGCCGCCCGGCGCGGCCTGACCGTCGCCGACAAGCCCGACAGCCACGACATCTGCTTCATCGCCGACGGCGACACGCGGGGCTTCCTGGCGCAGCGGCTGGGCGAGGCCGAGGGGCCGATCGTGGACGAGTCGGGCGAGGTGGTGGGCAGCCACCAGGGGGCCCACGGGTTCACGGTGGGGCAGCGCAAGGGCCTGCGCATCGACCGGCCCGCCTCCGACGGCAGGCCGCGCTACGTGCTGTCGATCGAGCCGGTGTCCAACACGGTCACCGTGGGGCCGCGGTCGGCGCTGGAGGTCACGACGATCACGTGTGGCCGTCCGGTGTGGAACGGGCCGTCCGCCACCGACGACCCGCCCGGCCGGCTCGGCGACCTGACCGTCCAGCTCCGCGCGCACGGCGAGGTGTACGGGTGCCGCTTCGAGGAGACCGGTGACGGGCTGCGCATCGAGCTGGACCGCCCGGCCACGGGCGTCGCCGCGGGCCAGGCGGCGGTGCTCTACTCCGGCGCGACCGTCATCGGCAGCGCCACGATCAGCCACGCCGCCTGACGGCCGAGCGCCACGATCAGTCACGGTCAGCCACGCCGCCTGACCCGAAGCCCGTGCTCCCGGGCGCGGTCGGCCCGGGGCGGTGCTGTCAGCCGAGGGTGACCGACTCGCCGACGGGGATGCGCCGGATGTCGGCGCCCTGCTTGTCCGACTCCAGCTTGAGCCAGGTGTCCAGCAGGCCCAGCCCCACGTCGCTGTACAGCGCGTCGTGCGTGGAGTACGCCCGCGCCGGCCGTACCTTGCGCAGGTACTCGATCATCTCCGGCAACTTCAGCCACGGCGCGGAGGTGGGCACCAGGAGGGTCGGCACGTCGGCTTCGGGCACCGTGAGCGCGTCGCCCGGGTAGAACACCTCGTCGTCGATCATGAAGCCGACGTTCTGCACGATCGGCATGTCGGGATGGTTCGCCGCGTGCCACTCGCCGAACGCCTTCACCCCGAACCCCGCCACCTCGAACGTGTCGCCGTGGCGCACCGTCCGCACCTTGGCGGGCAACCCTTCCGCCGCGGCCAGCTCCTCGGCGACCGCCTCGCACGTCCAGATCTCCAGCTCCGCCGGGGCGGCCCTCAGCCGGTCGGGGACGACGTGGTCGGCGTGCTGGTGGGTGATCAGCACCGCGTCGGCGCCGTCCAGGGCCTCGGCCTCGCTGAACATCCCCGGGTCGATGACGAGGACCTTGCCGTCCTTCTCGAGCCGCACGCAGGCGTGGCCATATTTGGTGAGTCTCATCTTGGAGAGCCTACGCTTGTCCCATGTTGACGTGGGAAGCCACCGGGGTCGGGTCGCAGCCGGGACAGGATCACCTGGAGGCGGCACGGCTCGTGTTCGGCGAGCTGCCGGACCTGCCCTACCTTCCGGAGCTCCCCGCGCGGGGGGTGGGCGCGGACATGATCGGCCGTACGGCGGGGCTGCTGGTGGAGCTGCCGGTGGAGGTGCAGCCGTCGGGCTGGCGGCTGACCGGCCGGCCGGGGCGCGACCACCAGCGGGCCGTGGACCACCTCAGGCGCGACCTCGACGGCCTGGAGGAGGTGGGCCACGCCTACGAAGGGCCGCTGAAGGTGCAGGTGTGCGGCCCGTGGACGCTGGCGAGCGCGCTGGAGCTGCGCCACGGCGACAAGGTGCTGTCCGACCACGGGGCCGTGCGCGACCTGACCGACTCCCTCGCCCAGGGCGTCGCCGAGCACGTCGCGGAGGTGCGGCGGCGCCTGCCCGGCGTCACCGAGGTGGTGCTCCAGCTCGACGAGCCCGGTCTGCCGGGGGTGCTGGCCGGCACCGTGCCGACCGCCTCGGGCTTCGGCCGGCTGGCCGCCGTGGAGGAGTGGCGGGTGGAGGCGTCGCTGCGCCGGTTCCCCGCGCCGATCGTCCACTGCTGCGCGCCGTCCGTCCCGTACGACCTGCTGCGCCGCGCGGGCGTGCGCGGCATCTCCGTGGACGCGTCCCTGGTCAGGCGGCGCGACGAGGAGGCGGTCGGCGAGGCGGCGGAGGCCGGGCTGCTGCTGTTCCTCGGCGTGGTGCCCGGCACCGACACGCGGCTGCCGGACGTGGGCGTCGTCGCCAAGCCCGCCGTGGAGCTGTGGCGGCGGCTCGGGTTCCCGGCGGAGCGGCTGGCCGGGCAGGTGGTGCTCACCCCGTCGTGCGGGCTGGCCGGCGCCTCACCCGCGTACGCGAGGGCGGCCCTGGCGGCCTGCCGGAAGGCGGCCCGGGTGCTCCGTGACGATCCGGAGGCGGGGGGCGCCGAATGACGCCCCCACCTGGCCAATCTTGTCGGTGCCCGGCGATAGCGTTCTCCCAGGGGTCGAGGAAGGAAGGAGTGCCGGCGTGAGCGAGCTGAACACCGAGGCCGGGGGCGTGCCGGTGGAGGCGCTGAAGCGGCATGCAGAGGTGTCGGAGCTGGTCGAGGAGGCCCGCTGGCGCTACTACGTGCTCGACCAGCCCACGGTCAGCGACGCCCAGTTCGACGCCTGGTTCAACGAGCTGCTGGCGCTGGAGGAGGCGCACCCCTCGCTCCAGACGCCCGACTCGCCGACCCAGAACGTGGGCGCGCCGGTCTCGGGCGACTTCGCCAAGGTCGACCACCTCGCCCGCATGGAGAGCCTCGACAACGCCTTCAACGCCGCTGACATGGCCGCCTGGCAGGCGCGCGCCGAGCGGCTCGCCGAGCGCGACCCCGGCCCCTACCTCGTGGAGCTCAAGATCGACGGGCTCGCGGTCGCGCTCGTCTACCGCGACGGCAGGCTGGAGCGCGGCGCCACCCGGGGCGACGGCCGCACCGGCGACGACGTGACGGCCAACGTCCGCACCATCAAGGGCGTGCCCCACCGGCTGACGGGCGACGACGTGCCCAGCCTGGTCGAGGTGCGCGGCGAGGTCTACATCCCGGTCGCCGACTTCAAGACGCTCAACGAGCAGCTCGTCGAGCAGGCCAAGCCCCCCTTCGCCAACCCGCGCAACTCCGCGGCCGGCACCCTGCGGCAGAAGGACCCGCGCGTCACCGCGCAGCGGCCGCTCCGCATGATCGTTCACGGGGTCGGCGTCTGGGAGGGCGCCACCCCGCCGCGCACCCAGTCCGAGATGTACGAGCGGCTGCGTGCCTTCGGGCTGCCGGTGAGCGACCTGTACCAGGTCGTGGCCAGCCCGGCGGAGGTCGACCGGTTCATCGAGCACTACCACGTCCACCGGCACGACCCCGCCTACGAGATCGACGGCGTGGTGGTCAAGGTGGACGACTTCCGCCTCCAGCGGGAGCTGGGCTCCACCTCGCGGGCGCCGCGCTGGGCGATCGCCTACAAGTACCCGCCGGAGGAGGTCAACACCAAGCTCCTCGACATCCAGGTGGGCGTCGGCCGCACCGGCCGGGTCACGCCGTTCGCCGTGATGGAGCCGGTGACCGTGGCCGGGTCCACGGTGGAGCGGGCCACCCTGCACAACGCCGCGATCGTGGTCAAGAAGGGCGTGCTGATCGGCGACACCGTGGTGCTGCGCAAGGCGGGCGACGTCATCCCCGAGGTCGTCGGGCCGGTGACGGCGCTGCGCGACGGCTCCGAGCGGGAGTTCGTCATGCCGACGCACTGCCCCGAGTGCGGCACCGAGCTGGCCTACGAGCGTGAGGGCGACGCCGACCTGCGCTGCCCCAACGCCCGCGGCTGCCCCGCGCAGATCCGCGAGCGCCTCTACTTCGCGGCCGGGCGCTACGCCCTCGACATCGACGGCCTCGGCTACGTCGCGGCCACCGCGCTCACCCAGCCGCTGCCGCCGCAGGAGCCGGTGGTGCGCACCGAGGCCGACCTGTTCGACCTGACGCTCGACCAGCTCATCCCGATCCGCTCCGTGGTGCGCGACATGGACAGCGGCCTGCCCAAGATCGACCCGAAGACGGGCGGGGAGAAGGTCGTCTCGTTCTTCTCCAACCTCAACGGCGAGGCCAGCCAGAACGCGGTCAAGCTGATGGAGTCGCTGGAGCAGGCCAAGCAGGTGCCGCTCTGGCGGGTCCTGGTGGCGCTGTCGATCCGCCACATCGGCCCGCCCACCGCCCAGCTCCTCGCCCGCGAGATGCGCTCGATGGACGCCATCATGAACGCCTCGGAGGAGGAGCTGGCCGCGGTCAAGGACATCGGGCCCCGTACGGCGGCGACGATCCGCGAGTGGTTCCAGGTCGACTGGCACCGCGAGATCGTCGAGCGCTGGCGCGCGGCCGGGGTCCGCATGGAGGACGAGCCGGCGCCGGAGAAGGGGCCGCAGATCCTCGACGGGCTCACGTTCGTGGTGACGGGCACGCTGGAGGGCTACACGCGCGACTCCGCCGCCGAGGCGCTCACCAGCCGGGGCGGCAAGGTGTCGGGGTCGGTGTCGAAGAAGACCGCGTTCGTGGTCGTCGGGGAGAACGCCGGGTCCAAGTACGACAAGGCGGTCAGCCTGGGGGTGCCGATCCTGGACGAGGCGGGCTTCGAGATCCTGCTCAAGGACGGACCGGAGGCGGCGGCCAAGGCGGCGGTGACGCCGGAGGGCTGACCGGGCACGATCCCCGCCCGGCCTGGCGCCAGGGGGCGAGGCTCGGTGATGTGACACGAGGTGGGGGAGTAAGCCGGTCCCCTGCGTGACACGGATCGGGGAAGCGGGCCGGTCCCCTGCTTGACACGACACGGGGGAGTAGGACGCCGCCCCTGCGTGACGCGACACCGGGGAGCGGGGCGGGGCTCCGGGCGACACGCCCGGGGAGCGAACAGATCACATCGGCGGGGAGCAAAAGGGCCGAAAGCCGCCGCGCAGGTACAGAGCGTCGATATGCTGGCTACACAGTGTGCTTTCCGGGCATATGTCCGAAAGGAGAAGTGACGGAACGTACGCGGTTGGTTTCGCGAAGTGGGGTAAAGGTCGTACCCTCCCATAGTGACCTGATGGGGGTTCTGTTTACCGATGACTGACCCAACCGACACCCGCGACACAGGCCCACGCGTCGGCACGCCACTATGGGCGTACCTCGCGGGCATCACCGTGATCGGCTTCACCGCCCTGGCCGTGGCCCTGCTGAGGCTGGATCCCGCGCCCCTGGTGGAGCTCGCCCGCACGCCACTGTTCTGGGTGCTGGCCGTGCTGGTCATCCTGGGAGAGCTGCGGCCCGTGATGGTGTCCTCCGCGGCCGTGGTGGGCGGCACCTACCCCTCCACGATGTTCACCTTCGCCGTGCTGCTGCACTTCGGCCTGCCCGTGGCGGTGCTCATGCAGTGCGTGGCCGTCGTGATCAACGGGGTGGTGACGCGCCGGGCGTGGCACCGGGTGATGTTCAACACCGCGCAGTCGACGCTGGCGCTGACCGCCGCCGCCGTGGTGCTGGGCGCGTTCGGCATCATGCCGAGCCCGGCGCGGCCGTGGGTGCCCGACGGGAGCGACCTGGCCGCGCTCGGCATCGCCGGCGTCGCCTACTTCGCCATCCGGGCCGCGCTGGTCAGCGGCGCCGTCGCCCTGCACGAGCGCCGCTCGATCGCGCGGGTGCTCAGGGCCTCGGCCGGGCCGCAGAGCCTCGTGTACGCGGGCCTGCTCGGTCTCGCGCCGCTGGTCGTGGTCGTCATGGGCCAGGCGCCGGAGATGGTGCCGCTGTTCGTGGCGCCGCTGGCCGCCGTCTACTTCACCGCCACGCTGTCGATGCGCCGCGACCACCAGGCCATGCACGACGAGCTGACCGGCCTGCCCAACCGCAAGATGCTCATCGTCAGCACCGAGGAGGCGCTGGCCGAGGCCCGCCAGGACGAGCGGGTCGGCCTGTTCCTGCTCGACCTCGACCGGTTCAAGGAGGTCAACGACACGATGGGGCACCCGGTGGGCGACCGGCTGCTCCAGATGGTCGCCCACCGGCTCACCCACTCCGTGCGGCCCGGCGACGTCGTGGCCCGGCTGGGCGGCGACGAGTTCGCCGTGCTCCTGCCCTCGATCCGCGACGCCCACGCGGCCCGCGAGGTGGCGGCCCGGTTGCGGGCGGCCCTGACCGAGCCCGTGCGCCTGGAGGGCATGACGTTCGATCTCGACGGCTCGGTCGGCATCGCCCTCTACCCCGACCACGCCCCCGACTTCGAGCTGCTGCTGCAACGCGCCGACGTGGCCATGTACCTCGCCAAGGAGAGCCGTACGGGCGTGGAGCTCTACCAGCCGAACAAGGACCGCAACTCGCCCGAGCGTCTCAACCTCCTGGGCGACCTGCGCCGCGCCGTCGACAACGGCGAGCTGCGGCTGCACTACCAGCCCAAGGTGGGCCTCGCCGACGCGGCCGTCCACGGGGTGGAGGCGCTGCTGCGCTGGCGCCACCCGGTGCACGGGCCGATCGCGCCGTCGGAGTTCATCCCACTGGCCGAGCAGTCCTACTTGATGCGCCAGCTCACCGCGTACGTCATCGAGAGCGCGCTGGAGCAGGCGGCCCGCTGGTGGCACACGGGCCTGCGGGTGCGGATCTCGGTCAACATCTCGGCCCGCGACCTGCTCGACTCGGCGCTGCCGGAGCAGCTGGAGCTGGGGCTGGCCAAGTACCAGCTCCCGCCGGCCGCCATCCAGCTGGAGGTGACCGAGCGCATCCTCATGGGCGACCAGGTCTACCAGCACGAGGCGATCAAGGCGCTGGCCGCGCTCGGGGTGCCGCTCGCGCTGGACGACTTCGGCACCGGCTACTCCTCGCTCATCCGGCTCCAGCGGCTGGCCATCTCCGAGGTCAAGATCGACGCGTCGTTCGTGCGGCGCATCGCCGAGTCGGAAGACGACGCGCGGATCGTGCGCTCGATCGTCGACCTGGTCCGCTCGCTCGGGCTGCGCTCGGTCGCCGAGGGGGTCGAGACGGACGCGGTCGCCCTGCGCCTGGCCGAGATGGGCTGCGACCTCGGCCAGGGCTGGCTGTTCGGCAAGCCGATGCCCCCGGCCGACGCCACGGCCTGGCTCCGCGACCGCTTCGACCCCTCCACCTCGGACGTCGAGTACGGCTACCGCCCGGAGGTCACCCAGACGGCCTAAGAGCGAGGAGTACACTTCGTCGAAGTACACTCCTCCATTCTTGGGATGCCGCGTGGTTCCGAAACCCGACCGTGTCTTCGCGAGAGACGCCGAGTGGCGGCACCTGGCCCGCTTCGCGGCGGGCGCGGGCCGCCGGCCCCAGCTCGGCGTCATCAGCGGACGCCGCCGACAGGGCAAGACCTTCCTGGTGGAAGCCCTGGCCAGAGAGACCAACGGGTTCTACTTCGGCGCGACGGAGGCCACCGAGACCGAATCGCTCCGCCTGTTCTCCACCGCGCTCACCGAGCATGTCCAGCCGGCCACGCCGTACCGGTTCGGCGACTGGAACGAGGCCATGCGGCAGCTCGTCGCGCTCAGCGCCGAGCGACGGGAGGTCATGGTCATCGATGAGTTTCCCTACTTGAGCAAGGCGTCGCCGACGCTCCCGTCGATCATCCAGCGGGAGATCGACCGGGCCATCGCCGAAGACCTGCCCGCGTCCCTGCTGCTGTGCGGGTCGGCGATGTCCGTCATGGGCCGCCTGCTCGCCGGGAACGCGCCGCTGCGCGGCCGGGCGTCCATGGAGCTGGTGATCCGTCCCTTCGACTACCGTCTGGCCGCCCGGTACTGGGGGATCGAGGACTTTCGGCTCGCCGTTCAGGCTCATGCCGTGGTCGGTGGCACGCCGGCATACCTGCGCTTCGTGAGCGATGACACGCCTCGAGGACCCGGCGACTTCGACGACTGGGTGCGGCGGACCGTGCTCGACCCCGGCATCCCGCTGTTCCGCGAGGCGCGCTACCTCCTGGAGGAGGCGGCGGACGTGCGGGACTCGGCGCTGTACCACTCGGTGCTGGCCGCGGTCGCCACCGGCAACGGCACCCGTGGCGGCATCGCCGCCTACATCGGGCGCAAGGCGGCCGACGTCGGCCATCACCTCAACGTGCTGGAGGACAGCTCTCTGCTGCGCCGGGACCCCGATGTCTTCCGCTCCTCCCGCTCCGTCTACCGCGTGAGCGAACCGTTGATCACCTTCTACCAGGTGGTGATGCGGCCACGGTGGGGGCTCCTGGAGAGCGGCCGGGCTGAGGCCGTATGGAAGGACTCGCGTACGCGCTTCAGGGACCAGGTGCTGGGCCCGCATTTCGAGGAGCTGTGCCGCGCGTTCGCGCGGGCGGAGGACGTGTTCGGTGAGCTGCCGGGTGACGTGGGCGCCGGAGTGGTCACCGACGCGGGGCGGCGCGAGCAGATCGAGGTGGACGTCGTGGTCTTCGCCCCGGCCATGCCCGGCGAACCCCGCCGGATCCTGTCCCTCGGCGAGGCGAAGTGGGGCAGGACGATGGGGTCCGGGCACAGCGGGAGGCTCCGGCGTGCCAGGGACGTGCTGGGTGCCAAGGGCTACGACGTGCGCGACACCGTGATCGCCTGTTACAGCGGTACGGGGTTCGACGCCGCGTTGCGGGCGGAGCCGGATGTCCGGGCCATCGGGCTCGACGAGTTGTACGGGTGAGTGTGGCGGGGCGCGTGTTTCCAGGTGGTTAAGGGTTCGGAGGCGATCCGTCAAGGCCCCTAGGATGTGAGTGTCCAAACTCCATCCACGAAACGGGTTCAACGACTCATGTCCGCCATAACCCGCGACGAGGTCGCACACCTGGCCCGGTTGTCCAGGCTGGCGCTCACCGACGACGAGCTCGACCACTACGCCACGCAGCTCGATGCCATCATCGAGTCGGTCGCGAAGGTAGCCGAGGTCGCCGCCGAGGACGTGCCGCCGTCGTCGCACGCGCTCCCGCTGACCAATGTCTTCCGTGCCGACGAGGTGCGACAGTCCCTGACGCCCGAGCAGGCGCTCTCCGGCGCCCCCGCCGTCGAGGACGACCGCTTCCGGGTGCCGCGCATCCTCGGGGAGGAGGCATGAGCCTGATTCGTAAGACCGCCGCGGAGCTCGGCGCGATGATCTCGGCCGGTGAGGTGTCGGCCGTCGAGGTGGCCGAGGCGCACCTCGACCGCATCGCCGAGGTCGAGCCGAAGGTCAACGCGTTCCTCCACGTCGACCGGGAGGTGACGCTCGGCCAGGCGCGCGCCGTCGACGAGCGGCTGCGCGCCGGTGAGCGGCTCGGCCCGCTGGCCGGCGTGCCCATCGCGCACAAGGACATCTTCGCCACCCAGGACATGCCGACCACGGCCGCGTCCAAGATCCTCGAAGGCTGGCGCCCGCCGTACGACGCGACCGTCACGCGCCGCCTGCGCGAGGCCGGGCTGGTCATCCTGGGCAAGACCAACCTGGACGAGTTCGCGATGGGCTCCTCCACCGAGAACTCCGCCTACGGCCCGACCCGCAACCCGTGGGACCTGGCCAAGATCCCGGGTGGCTCGTCGGGTGGTTCGAGCGCGGCCGTCGCCGCGTACGAGGCGCCGCTGTCGACCGGCACCGACACGGGCGGCTCGATCCGGCAGCCCGCCGCGGTCACCGGCATCGTCGGCATGAAGCCGACCTACGGTGGTTCGTCCCGCTATGGCCTGATCGCGTTCGCCAGCTCGCTCGACACGCCGGGCCCGTTCGCCCGCAACGTGCTGGACGCGGCGCTGCTGCACGAGGCGTTCTCCGGGCACGACCCGATGGACTCGACCTCGATCGACGCGCCGGTGCCCTCCGTGGTGGAGGCGGCCCGGCAGGGCGACGTGGCCGGCCTGCGGGTCGGCGTGGTCAAGGAGTTCGGCGGCGACGGCTACCAGCCGGGCGTGCTGGCCCGCTTCCACGAGGCCGTGGCGCTGCTGGAGTCGCTCGGCGCCAAGGTCGTCGAGGTGTCCTGCCCGTCGTTCGCGACCGCGCTGCCCGCGTACTACCTGATCGCGCCGTCGGAGTGCTCGTCCAACCTGGCGCGCTTCGACGCCATGCGGTACGGCCTGCGCGTCGGCGACGACGGCACCCGCAGCGCCGAGGAGGTCATGGCGCTGACCCGGGCCGCCGGCTTCGGCCCCGAGGTCAAGCGGCGCATCATGCTCGGCACCTACGCCCTGTCGAGCGGCTACTACGACGCCTACTACGGCCAGGCGCAGAAGGTGCGCACGGTCATCTCGCGCGAGTTCGAGGCCGCCTACCACCAGGTGGACGTGCTGGTCTCGCCGACGACGCCGACGACGGCGTTCGCGATCGGCGAGCGCGCCGACGACCCGATGGCGATGTACCTCGCCGACCTGTGCACGATCCCGACCAACCTGGCCGGCAACGCGGCGATCTCGGTGCCGTGCGGCCTGGCCGACGAGGACGGACTGCCGGTCGGCCTGCAGATCATGGCCCCGGTGCTGGGCGACGACCGCTGCTACCGGGTCGGCGCCGCGGTCGAGAAGGCCCTGGAGAGCCGCTGGGGCGGCCCGCTGCTGAAGGAGGCTCCGGCACTGTGACGGACACCGGTACGACCACGAAGATGCCCTACGACGAGGCGCTCGACCGGTTCGAGCCGGTGCTCGGCCTGGAGACGCACGTCGAGATGGGCACCGCGTCGAAGATGTTCTGCGGCTGCTCGACCACGTTCGGCGCGCCGCCCAACACGCACGTGTGCCCGACCTGCCTGGCGCTGCCGGGCTCGCTGCCGGTGGCCAACGCCCAGGCGATCGAGTCGACGATCCGCATCGGCCTGGCGCTGAACTGCTCGATCGCCGAGTGGTGCCGCTTCGCCCGGAAGAACTACTTCTATCCGGACATGCCGAAGAACTACCAGATCTCCCAGTACGACGAGCCGCTCTGCTTCGACGGCTACGTCGACATCGAGGTCGACGGCAAGGCGGTGCGCATCGAGATCGAGCGGGTCCACCTGGAGGAGGACACCGGCAAGTCCACCCACATGGGCGGCGCGACCGGTCGCATCCACGGCGCCGACTACTCGATCGTCGACTACAACCGCGCCGGCATCCCGCTGGTCGAGATCGTCACCAAGCCCATCCCGGGCACCGACCGGCTGGCGCCGGAGGTGGCCAAGGCGTACGTCACCGAGCTGCGCGAGATCATGCGCTCCCTCGGCGTCTCCGACGTGCGCATGGAGGAGGGGTCGCTGCGCTGCGACGTCAACGTCTCGCTCATGCCGCGCGGCTCGTCGGAGTGGGGCACCCGCACCGAGACCAAGAACGTCAACTCCCTGCGCAGCGTCGAGCGGGCGGTGCGCAGCGAGATCGAGCGGCAGGCCGCGGTCCTGGCCGGCGGCGGCCGGATCGTGCAGGAGACCCGCCACTTCCACGAGGACACCGGCACGACCACGTCCGGCCGGTCCAAGGAGGAGGCGCAGGACTACCGCTACTTCCCCGAGCCCGACCTGGTGCCGATCGCGCCCGACCCGGCGTGGGTGGCCGAGCTGAAGGCGGCCCTGCCGGAGCTGCCGTCGGTCAAGCGCCGGCGGCTGCAGGCCGAGTGGGGGCTGTCCGACCTGGACATGCAGGCCATGCACAACGCCGACGCGATCGACCTGGTCGAGGCGACGGTGGCGGCGGGCGCTCCGGCGGCCGACGCGCGCAAGTGGTGGATGGGCGAGCTGGCCCGCCGCGCCAACGAGACCGGCGTCACGCTCGCCGGCCTGCCGATCACGCCGGCCCAGATCGCCCGCGTCACCGAGCTGGTGGCCTCCGGCGCGCTCAACGACAAGCTCGCCCGCGAGGTGCTCGAAGGCGTGCTGAACGGCGAGGGCACGCCGGACGAGGTGGTCGACAAGCGCGGCCTCAAGATCGTCAACGACGAGGGCGAGCTGTCGGCGATCATCGACGAGGTGCTGGCCGGCAACGCCGACGCGGTCGAGAAGGTCCGCTCCGGCAAGGTCGCGGCGGTGGGCGCGCTGGTCGGCGGCGTGATGAAGGCCAGCCGCGGCAAGGCCGACGCGGCTCGGGCACGGGTGCTGATCCTGGAGAAGCTGGGCGTCTCCGAGTAAGCCCGCGCCGCGGCAAGAGCGCACCGCAGCGAGTGGGCTCAGGACGTGCGAAAGGCCCCGCCGGCACCTGAACGGCGGGACCTTTCGCACATCCCCTTGACGCCTCCCCTGAAGAAGCACTGACCCCAGTGCCCCTCAGAACGGCGGTCAATCCTCTTCGTGGATGACGGCCGGCGCCAGGTCCTTCCGCATGGCCAGCTTGCGCACCACCGGCGTGAGCAGCGCCGCCAGGGCGAGCACCAGCAGCACCACGGCGACCGGGCTCTTGACCAGCACGGTGACGTCGCCCGCGCCGATGGCCAGGGCCCGGCGGAGCTGGATCTCCGCCATCGGGCCGAGGATCATGCCGATGACGGCCGGCGCGACGGGCAGCCCGAAGCGGCGCATCGCGAACCCGAGCAGCCCCAGAATGAACAGCACGACCAGGTCCACCACGGTCCCGTTCAGGGCGTAGACGCCGAGGGCGGCGAACACCACGATCCCGGCGTACAGGTAGGGCCGGGGAATGCGCAGCACCCGCGCCCACAGCGGGGCGAGCGGCAGGTTCAGCACCAGCAGCATCGTGTTGCCGACGAACAGCGACGCGATCATGCCCCACACCAGCGCGGGGTTGTGGTCGAACAGCTGCGGGCCGGGCTGCAGGCCGTACTGCTGGAAGGCGGCCAGCAGGATCGCGGCCGTCGCCGAGGTCGGCAGGCCGAGCGTCAGCAGCGGCACGAGTGTGCCCGCCGCGGAGGCGTTGTTGGCCGCCTCCGGCCCGGCCACACCCTCGATGGCGCCCTTGCCGTACTCCTCGCGGGCGACGCCGCGGGCCAGGCGCTTCTCGGCGGCGTACGACAGGAAGGTGGGGATCTCCGCGCCGCCGCCCGGCAGCGCGCCGAACGGGAAGCCCAGCGCGGTGCCGCGCAGCCACGGCGCCCAGGAGCGGGCCCAGTCGGCGCGGCCCATCCAGGCCCGGCCCACGGGCACCACCTCGGGCGTGGAGTGACGCAGCCGGGAGGCCACGTACAGCGCCTCGCCGAGCGCGAACAGCCCGACCGCGACGATCACCACGTCGATGCCGTCGAGAAGTTGCGGGATGCCGAGCGTGAGCCGCGCCTGCCCGGTCTGCTGGTCGATGCCGACGAGCCCGATCACCAGGCCGAGCCCGAGCGAGGCGAGGCCGCGCACGAGCGAGCGCGACAGCACGGCCGACACGGCGGTGAACGCGAGGATCGCCAGCGCGAAGTAGTCCTCCGGCCCGAACGAGATCGCGAAGGCCACCACCGCCGGGGCGGCGACGACGAGCAGCGCGGTCGCGATCGTCCCGGCCACGAACGAGCCGATGGCGGCCGTGGCCAGGGCCTGGGCGGCCCGCCCGCGCCGGGCCATCTTGTTGCCCTCCAGCGCGGTGATCATCGACGACGACTCGCCGGGCGTGTTGAGCAGGATCGACGTGGTCGAGCCGCCGTACATGCCGCCGTAGTAGATGCCGGCGAACATGATGAACGCGCTCGCGGGCGGCACCGTGAACGTGATCGGCAGCAGCAGCGCCACGGTCATGGCCGGGCCGATGCCGGGCAGCACGCCGACGAGCGTGCCGAGCGTGACGCCGATCAGCGCGTACATGAGGTTGACCGGGGTCAGCGCGGCGCCGAACCCGTCGAGCAGGAGCTGGAGCGAGTCCACCTACAGCACCCCCCTCAGCCAGCCGGCTGGGAGCGTCACGCCGAGCCCTTTGACGAACAACAGGTACGTGACGAGTCCGATGACCACCCCGACGACCGCCGCGCGCACCCTGTGCTCGGCGCCGAGCGCCAGGGACAGCCCGAAGAACAGCAGGGCCGAGCCGATGACCCACCCGACGACGTTGAGCACGGTGACGAACGCCAGGAAGATCCCGCTCACCAGCGCGACGCTGCGCCAGTCGGCGGGCGCCCCGGCGTCGACGTCCTCGCTGTCCTCGGGGTCGCCGTGGCCGCCGCGCAGCACGTCGATCACGTAGAACACGCCCACGACGATCATCGCGCCGCCGACCAGGGTGGGGAAGAACCGGGGCCCGATGCCGAGCTGGGAGCCCGCCGCCGACACGTTGAGCGTGCCGACGATGACCAACACGCCCAGCCCCAGCACCACGAGGGCCAGCACCAGCTCGGGCCGCCACCACCGGCGCGGCGCCTCCCCGGACGTGGGCTCACCGGAGGGGGCGCGCACGGGTGTGTCTGGGGAGGACATCAGGACACGAGCCCCATCTCGGCGATGATGCCCTTGACCCGGGCCTGCTCGGCGTTGAGGTAGTCGGCGAACTGCTGCCCGGTCTGGAACGAGTCGATCCAGCCGTTCTTGGCGACCGCGTCCTTCCACGCCTGCGAGTCGTGCATCTTGGTCACCAGGTCGGTCAGGGCCTGCTTGTCGGCGTCGCTGATCCCGCCGGGGGCCACGAAGCCGCGCCAGTTGGCCAGCTCGACGTCCAGGCCGCCCTCCTTGAGGGTGGGCGCGTCCAGGCCGGAGATCGGCTGCGCGGAGGTGACGCCCAGGGCGCGCAGCTTGCCGGACTTCACGTGCTCGGCGAACTCGCCGACGCCGGAGATGCCGATCGTGACCTTGCCGCCGAGCAGCGCGTTGAGCGCCTCACCGCCGCCGGAGTGGGCGATGTAGTTGACCTGCTTGGGGTCCACGCCCGCGGCCTTGGCCATGAGGCCGGCCACGATGTGGTCGGTCCCGCCCGCCGAGCCGCCGGCGACGGACACCTTGGCCGGGTCCGCCTTCCAGGCCGCGGTCAGGTCGGAGAGCTGCTTGAGCGGGGAGTCGGCCGGGACCACGACGATCTCGTACTCCTCGGTCAGCTTCGCGATGGGCGTCGTCTCGGCCAGCGTGACCTTGGACTTGTTCTGCTCGATCGCGCCGAGCATGACCAGGCCCATGGTCATCAGCAGGTTGCCGTTGCCCTTCTCGCCGGCGAGCTGGGACAGCCCGATGGTGCCGCCGGCGCCGGGCACGTTGTAGACCTCGACCCTGCGCTTGGGGTCGGCGGACTTGATCGCCTGCTCGGCGACGCGGGACGTCTGGTCCCAGCCGCCTCCGGGCGAGGCGGGCGCCATGATCCGAAGGGCGCCGGTGCCGCCGGAAGTGCCGCCGCCACCGGCGTTCTCGCCGCAGCCGGTCAGCGCGGCGACGGAGATCGCCGCGAGGGCGGCGAGTATGCGAAGACGCATGAGAACTCCAAAGGGGGGATTTCACGGTATGAAACCTGGATGGTGAGGTCCGCCCCTGGCAGAGTCGAGCTTTATCCGATAGTAGTCTTTTAGGTCTTTTTGGTCGGTATCGGCCTGTGACCTGCGGGTGTTTCCATGAGTCAGGTGAGACGAGTACGCGACGCGTCCCTGGGGACGCAGCTCTTCGTGCTCCAGATGGTGATCGTGCTGCTCGCCGTCGGGGGCACCGCCGGCGTGTGGGCCGAGCACACGCGCGACCAGCTCGACGCGCTGCACCAGCAGCGGGCGCTGGCCATCGCCCAGTCCGTGGCCGCGCTCCCGCAGGTGCGCGACGCCTTCGACCTCAAGAACCCCGAGACGGTGCTCCAGCCGCTCGCGGCCAGCGTCCAGCACTCCACCGGCGCCGACTACGTGGTGATCGCCAACCGCGAGCAGACCCGCTACGCCCATCCCAACACCGCGCTCATCGGCCGCAAGCTGTCCACCGACGGCACCGCCGTGCTCACCACGGGCCGCAGCTGGGTCGGCACCGAGACGGGCACCATCGGCACCACGGTGCGCGGCAAGGCGCCGGTCTTCGACGAGTACGGCGAGGTCATCGGCCTGGTGTCGGTGGGGGTGCTGGAGACCACGGTCACCGGCCAGCTCGCCGGCGCGCTGCCGCCGCTGCTGTGGACCGCGCTGGCCGTCCTGGTGGCGGGGCTCGCCTTGGCGGGGCTGATCACCGCGCGGGTGCGGAGGCAGACGTTCGGGCTGGAGCCCAGCGAGATCGCCGCGCTGCTGGAGCAGCGCGAGGGCGTCCTGCACGGCGTGAAGGAGGGCGTGCTCGCCCTCGACCTCACCGGCAGGGTGACGCTGGTCAACGACGCCGCCCGCGAGCTGCTCGGCGACGTGGGGGAGGACCTGACGCGCATGCCGGTCTCCGACCGCATGCGCGACGTGCTCGGCGGCGCCGACCCCGGCGAGGACCGGATCGTGCTGCACGGCGACCGTGTGCTCGTGCTCAACCGCACCCCCGTGTCCGTACGCGGTCAGCACCGCGGCTGGGTGGTGACCCTGCGCGACCGCACCGAGCTGGTACGCCTGGCCCGCGAGCTGGACGACACCAGCAGCGCGACCGAGGC
Organism: Nonomuraea sp. NPDC050733; assembly: GCF_040654215.1. NCBI lineage: Bacteria > Bacillati > Actinomycetota > Actinomycetes > Streptosporangiales > Streptosporangiaceae > Nonomuraea > Nonomuraea sp. NPDC050733. The sequence continues at coordinate 210,539 of NZ_JBFAHO010000002.1, forward strand.
GCTGCGGGCCCAGGCGCACGAGTTCGCCAACCGCATGCACACGGTCGTCGGGCTGCTGGAGCTGGGGGAGCACGACGCCGCGATCGGCTTCATCACCCACGGCACCGGCGCCGCCTACACCGCCGACCTGCGCGAGCGGGTCCAGGAGCCGACACTCGCGGCGCTGCTGCTGGCCAAGTCGGCCGAGGCGGGCGAGCGCGGCGCGCGGCTGGTGCTGTCCGACGACTCGGCGGTGCCCGAGGGGTCGCTCGGCGACCCGCGGGACGCCGTCCTGGTGGTCGGCAACCTGGTGGGCAACGCGATCGACGCGCTCGACGGCGCGCCCGGCACGATCGAGGTGTCGGTACGGGCCGGCGCGGACGGCCTGCGGGTGCGAGTGGGCGACTCCGGCCCCGGCATCGCGCCGGACCTGGTGGAGGAGGTGTTCCGGGAGGGGTTCACCACCAAGGCCGCCCAGTCGGGGCCGCGCGGCCTGGGTCTGGCGCTGACCCGGCAGGCATGCCTGCGCAGGGGCGGCTGGGTCAGGGTGCGCAACGAGCGGGGCGCGGTCTTCACGGCCCTGCTGCCGCCCCAGATGGAGGCGGTGGCGCGATGACCCGGAGCGGTGAGGACCGGCGGGACGCCGGCACGGCCGGGACCGGCGACGACGGGGCGGAGCGGGCGGAGCTGCGCGTGCTGGTCGTGGACGACGACTTCATGGTGGCGCGCATCCACAGCGGCTACGTGGCGCGGATCCCCGGCTTCCGGGTGGTCGCGACCGCGCACACCGGCGCGGACGCGCTGGCCGAGGCCGCCCGGCACCGGCCCGACCTCGTCCTGCTCGACATCTACCTGCCCGACATGTCCGGCCTCGACGTCCTCAAGGACCTGCGCGACACCGACGCGCTGGTGATCAGCGCCGCCCGTGACGTGCCGACCGTCAAGGAGTCCATGCGCCGCGGCGCGGTCAACTACCTGATCAAGCCGTTCACCGCGGACGCCCTGGCCGAGCGGCTCCGGCAGTACGCCGAGACCCGCAGGCGGCTCACCTCCATCGGCCCCGAGGCGCGGCAGGACGACGTGGACCGGCTCTTCGGCACGCCGACCTCGGCCGCGTCCCTGCCCAAGGGCCTGTCGCCGGCCACCTGCGCCCTGGTCGCCGAGACGCTGCGGGAGGCGGGCGGCGACCTGTCGGCGGCCGAGGCCGCCGAGCTGGCGGGCCTGTCGCGGGTCAGCGCCCGCCGTTACCTGGAGTACCTGTGCGCGGAGGGCCGGGCCGAGCTGAGACCCCGGTACGGCAGCGCCGGTCGCCCCGAACATCGCTACCAGTGGAAAGGATGACACCCTTCCGTAGCCGTATTCCGCGACATATCCCCATGCTCGTGCCTTAGTGTTGCCTGAAGATGTGGCTGCGGAGCGGGAGGAGATTGAGGCGTGCGTAACGCCGGGCCGATCGACTCGCCGACCGATCCCTTCTCCTCGGTGCCCCTGCCCAGTTCAGGCACCACGAGCAGGAAACCGCGGATCGAGGGCCTACCCCCGGGAGTGTCCCGGGACATCTTCGGCCCCACCGGACCGCCCGTGCCGCCGGAGCCCCGCACCGCGCCGGCCGCCGGACAGGGCGGCCCCGCGAACGGCTCGCCGGACGGCGCCCCCAACGGCAACGGCACCCCCAACGGCAAGAGCACGCTGCCCCCGATGGCGGCCCCCGTGCAGCCGTGGCCGGTGAGCCGTACCCGGGTGGACCCGCCGCGCGGCCCCGTCTTCGGCATGCCCGAGCCGCCGGAACGGCCCGAGCGGACACCCGCCCTCCTCGACCCCGAGCCGCCCCGCCGCGGCCGCCTGCTGCCCGCCCTCCTGCTGGTCGTCGTGGCGCTGGCCGTGCTCGCTTACCTGGTGCCCGCCGTGCTGATGTCGGGCTCGGTCTTACGCGGCACCCGCGTCGGCGGCGTGGACATCGGCGGCCTGACCGTCACCCAGGCGGCCGACAGGCTTCGCGACCGGCTGGCCGTCAAGCTCAACAAGCCCGTCACCGCGGACATCGGCGGCCAGAAGGAGATCATCCAGGCCGACGAGGCCGGGCTGGAGCTGGACGTGGTCGGCACGATCGGCCAGGCGCGCAGCGGCTTCCCCAGCCCCGTCGACGTGTGGCGGGGCCTGACCGGGACCGTCGACCTGGAGCCGAAGGTCACCATCGACGTCGCCCAGCTCACCCGGACCGTCGAGGGACTCGCCGAGAGTCACGACAAGGTGCCGCGCGAGGGCCGGATCACCTACGACGGGCTGCGGCCGGTCGTGACGGAGCCGCGCGACGGCGTGCTCCTCGACCGGGACGACGCGGTCCGCGCCATCGACGCCGCCTTCCGCTCCGGCCGCGAACTGGCCCCCCTCACCCTGCGGCCCGCCAAGCCCGAGAGCACGCCCGAGACCGTCGCCAAGGCCAAGACCCTGGCCGAGCAGGCCGTCGCGGCCCCCATCACCCTCACCCTGAACGGCAAGCAGGTCCAGCTCCCGCCCGCGGTGATCGCCGCCAACCTCACCTTCGCCGTCGGCGAGGACTCCGAGGACGGCGAGCTGACCCCCCGCTTCGACGCCGAGAAGGCCCTCGCCGGCGTGGAGAGCGGCCTCATCGACGAGGCGCAGGCGCCCCGCGACGCCACCTACGACATCGTGAACGGCAAGCCCGTCCTCGTCCCGGCCCGCACCGGCAGGGGAGTGGACCCCGACCGCCTCGCCGCCGACGTGGCCCGGGTCGTCGCCGGCCAGGGCAGCCGCGTCGTCCCGGTGAAGCTCGCCACCGTCAAGCCCGAGGTCGCGACGGGCCAGGTGAGCGGCCTCGGCATCAAGGAGAACGTCGGCGAGTTCACCACCACGTTCGAGTGCTGCCAGCCCCGGGCCACCAACATTCAGCGGATGGCCGCCCAGCTCGACGGCCGCGTGGTCCGGCCGGGCCAGACGTTCTCGCTGAACGACGCCACGGGCGAGCGCACCCGCGAGGGCGGCTACGTGGAGGCCGGCCAGATCGTCGGCGGCAGGCTTGTCAACATCGTCGGCGGCGGCGTCTCGCAGTTCGCCACGACCCTCTACAACGCGGCGTACTTCGCCGGGTTCGAGGACGTCGAGCGCACGCCGATGGACTACTACGCCACGCGGTACCCCGCCGGCCGCGACGCGGCGCTGCTCTACCCGGACCGGGACCTGAAGTGGCGCAACGACTCCGACCACGGGGTGCTCATCAAGACCGCCACCACGGGCACGTCCGTCACGGTCACCCTGTGGAGCACCAGACGCTACGACAAGATCCAGGCGATCGAGTCGGAGAAGCGGGACTTCACCCCGTTCCGCACCCAGACCAACAGCGACCCGGCGTGCGTGCCGACCGCCGGCGTGCAGGGCTTCACGGTCGACGTCACGCGGGTGTTCCTCAAGGACGGCAAAGAGGTCAGGCGCGACCGCAAGCAGACCACCAAGTACCGCCCCCAGGCCCAGGTGATCTGCGCCGCCGAGTGACGGGACGCCCCCGTCCTAGGGGACACGGAGCGGCACCGACAGGATGCGGTCGTCGCCCCGCCGGGGCGAGCCGCGCCCGTCCTTGTTGCTGGTCGACACCCACAGCCCTCCACCCGGGGCCGCCGCCACCCCGCGCAGCCGGCCGTACCTGTCCGTGAAGCGGGCCACCGGCCGCGCCACCGAGCCGTCGGCGCCCAGCGGCACCTGCCAGAGCCGCTGCCCGCGCAGCGCGCCCATCCACAGCGACCCGCCGGCGTAGGCGAGGCCCGACGGCGAGGCGTCAGAGGTGGGCCAGACCAGGACCGGATTCGTGAAGCGCGGTTCGTCGCCGCGGCCCTCCACCTCCGGCCAGCCGTAGTTGGCGCCCGGCTTGATGAGGTTGAGCTCGTCCCAGGTGTTCTGTCCGAACTCCGAGGCGTACAGACGGCCCGAGGGGTCCCAGGCGAGCCCCTGCACGTTGCGGTGGCCGAGGCTGTACACGAGCGTGCCGAACGGGTTGCCCGGCGCGGGCGCGCCGTCCGTGGTCATGCGCAGGATCTTGCCGCCGAGGGAGTCGCGCCGCTGGGCGAGGTCGCGGTCGCCGGTCTCGCCCGTGGTGGCGTACAGGAAGCCGTCGGGGCCGAACGCGAGCCGGCCGCCGTTGTGGATGGCGCCCTTCGGGATGCCCCGGACGATCACCTTCGGCTCGCTCAGCCGGCCGCCGGCGAAGCGGTAGCGGACGATCCGGTTGTCCTCGGCCGCGGTGTAGTACAGGAACACCTGCTCGCCCTTCACCGCCACACCCATCAGCCCGCCCTCGCCGTCGGGCTCCACGCCCGCCACGGTGGCCACCTCGGTGACGCGGCCCTGCGGCGTGACCCGCACCAGCCGCGCCGAGTCCCGCTCGGTGACCAGGGCGTCGCCGCCCGGCAGGAACGCCATCCCCCACGGCACCGCCAGGTCACGGGCGACCGTGCGCGGCTCGCCCGGCACGGCCGCTCCGTCCGGCAGGGAGGCGGCACCCGACGGCTCCGCCACGCCGGACTCGGCCGGCCCGCCCGCCGTCCGCCCCGCCGCCCCGCCCGCGCCCGAGCACGCTCCCACGGCCGCCGCCAGGCCCGCCACCAGAATGATCCTCCTGAGCTTCCTCATGTGGTTCATACTTCCCCCCGGGTCGTAAGGTTCTCGGCATGAGGATCTGGGTTCCTTCCGACGCGGTGGCCGATGTCCTGTCCGACCTGCCCGGCGTGGAGTGCGCCGTGTTCGACGGCTCGGGACCGCTGCCGGAGGGCGTCGAGGAGGTCGAGGTCTGGATCCCGCCCCTCGTCACGGTGGCCGACGTGCCGGGGATCCTGTCGCGGATGACGTCCCTGCGCCTGCTGCAGACGGTGACCGCCGGCGTGGAGCCGTACCGGCCGCACGTGCCGGAGGACGCGGTGCTGTGCAACGCGCGCGGCGTCCACGACGCGGGCACGGCCGAGTGGGCGGTCGGCGCGATGATCGCGGTGCTGCGGGAGTTCCCCGGGTTCGTGGACGCGCAGCGGCGCGGCGAGTGGACCTACCACCACACCGGCGTGCTGGCCGACGCGACCGTGCTGATCGTCGGCTACGGCTCCATCGGCGCCGCCCTGGAACGGCGCCTTGACGGCTTCGAGGTGGACGTCGTCCGCGTGGCCCGCACCGCCCGCGACGGCGCCCGGGGCAGGGTCCACGGCATGGACGAGCTGCCCGTGCTGCTTCCCGAGGCGGACGTGGTCGTCCTGCTCGTGCCCGCCACCCCCGACACGGCGGGCATGGTCGACCCGGCGTTCCTGGCCCGGATGAAGGACGGCGCCGTGCTGGTCAACGCGGCCCGCGGCGGGGTCGTCGACACCGACGCGCTGGTGGCCGAGCTGAAGACCGGGCGGCTGCGCGCCGCGCTCGACGTGACCGCGCCGGAGCCGTTGCCCGCCGGCCATCCCCTGTGGAGCGCCCCCGGCGTGCTGATCACCCCGCACGTCGCGGGCAGCACCCCCGCCTCCGGGCGGCGGCTGCTGCGCCTGCTCCGCTCCCAGCTCCTGCGTCATCTCGCAGGTGAGCCCCTCAACAACGTCATCACCGACGCGTACTGAGAGGAATCCGGAAAGTGGCTGCACCGTGACCTTCGGTGCGTACGGTTGCTTCTACCTAAGATTCCTGACTCACTGTCAAGTAAGTTCTCGGAGCAGATTGGTCCGCGCGGTTATCAGATCGGTGACGACATCGGCGTTGTCACCACCCGGGCCCGCGCGAGCGCACACACTGGCGATGTGGCCGGCGGCCTTCGGCGGTCACTGAGCGAGTTCGAGACGGGATGGGCGACGACTGTGATCCGCTGGCGTGATCCACGTGCACCGCTGACCGCCGCCGCGGCGACCGGTGCCGCTGGGTTCGCGGCTGCGCTCCTTGCGGGCGGTCCGGCCTCGGTGACCGGCGCGGTCGCCGGTGTCCTCGCTGCGCTGCTCGCCGCCGTCTCCCTGCTCACCACCTCGGCGCGGCTGAACGACCATCGTCCCGCGGCGACGGGCACCCGCTGGATGGGCGGCGGCGCCGTCGTCTGGGCCGGCGGCGTGGCCCTGCGTCCGGTCGCCGAGAACACCGGCCTCATGGTGAGCTTCGCGGACCTGCTGGTCCTGCTCGGCACCGTCCTGCTGGCCGGCGGCGCGCTCATCGCGAGCGGCCGCTCCCTGCCGGGGACCGTCGTTTTACGGCTCGTCACGGACTCCTACCTGTGCGCCGTCTCGCTGTTCCTGATCGGCTGGGTGGTCGCCCTGCGCAGGGTGTACGAGCAGGCCGATCCCGCGACGTTCACCTTCACCATGCTCCCGCCGATGCTCGCGCTGCTCGTGACCTGCGCCGCGGTGCCGTCGGCGTTCAGGGGCCGGTCGGCGCCGCTGGCGGCGGCCGGGGTGGGGGTGCTGGCCACGACCACGGTCGCCGGGATCGCCGAGGCCGTCGCCCGGCTGACCGACGCCGTGCCGCCCCTGTGGAGCGTCATGCTGGCGCCCGTGGCGTTCCTGCTGCTGGCCGCCGTGCCCTGGGCCGCGCGCGAGCAGGACCCGCCGCCCGCCGGCGCGTCCCTCGGCAACGTGATCGCACTCGTGCCGCTCGTGCTCGTCGGCGTGGCCACCTGCACGCTGCTCGCCCACCTGGCGGGCGTGCGCCAGCTCGCGCCCGTGACCGGCGTCGTGGTGCTCGCCGGCTCCGCCGTCCTGCTGCTGCTCTTCCGCGTGTTCGTGCTGTCGGGCGCCAACGGCCGGTTGCGCCGCCTGGCCGTTCTCGGCGACCGCCAGCTGCGCGAGCTGGCCGAGAGCACCGGCGACGTGGTGCTGATCTGCGACTACGAGGGCATCGTGCGCGAGGTCGGTGCCGGTGTCGAGGTCACCTACGGGTACCGTCCGGACGAGCTGGTGGGCGGCACGATCTTCGAGTACATCCACCCCGAGGACGTCCCCGGCATCCAGGCGGCGCTGCGCGCGATGGGCCTCGACGACGACGGCGCGAGCCCCGGCGCCTGTCTCATCGCCTGCCGGGTACGCGCAGCCGACGGCACCTGGCGGCCCACCGAGTCGGTCGCCACCCGCCACCTGGGCGGTGAGGACCTGCTGCTCGTCACCACCCGCGACGTGAGCGACGAGGAGGCCCTGCGCAACCAGGTCGCCCACCTGACCTTTCACGACGGCGTCACCGGCCTGCCCAACCGGGCCTACTTCGAGGAGCGCACCCGGGAGGTGCTCTCCGGGCGCGCCGGCCAGGTCGCGGTCATCTTCCTCGACCTCGACGGGTTCACCTCGGTCAACGACTCCGTGGGCCACGCCAGCGGCGACTACCTGCTCGGTCAGGCCGCCCGGCGGCTGCGCGGCGCCGTACGGCCCGACGACACGCTCGCCCGGTGGGGCGGCGACGAGTTCGCGGTGCTCGTGGAGACCGGGGGAGAGGCGCAGCTCGCCGTCGACCTGGCCGAGCGGCTGCTGCGGGAGGTGTCCCAGGAGCCGTTCCGGGTGGCCGACCGCGACGTGGCGCTGACCGCCAGCGTGGGCGTCGCCTTCGCCGAGGACGAGATGCCCTCCGGCGACCTGATCCGCAACGCCGACGTGGCGATGGCGCGGGCCAAGGAGATGGGCGGGCGCCGGGTCGAGGTGTTCGCCGCGCAGATGCACGCCGACGTGGTGCGCCGGCTGGAGCTGGCCGCCGACCTCCAGCGGGCGCTGATCGAGCAGCAGTTCGCGATCGAGTACCAGCCGGTCGTCGACCTTGCCACCTCCCGCGTGACCGCCGTCGAGGCGCTGGTGCGCTGGTGGCGCGGCTCGGTGTTCGTGCCGCCCGAGCAGTTCCTCGGTCCCGCCGAGGACACCGGGCTGATCGTGCCGCTGAGCGAGTGGATCCTGCGCGAGGCGTGCCGCGAGGTGGCCGCCTGGCGGGCCTCCTCCTGGGACATCGGCCTGTCGGTCAACCTGTCGGCCCGGCAGATCACCGCGCCGCGCTTCGTGGAGACCGTCGAGGAGGCGCTGACCGAGAGCGGGCTGCCCGCCTCGGCGCTCACCCTCGAAGTCATCGAGGAGATGCTCGTCGAGGACGCCGAGGAGACCATCCGGCGCCTGTCGGAGCTGCGCGCCCTCGGCGTGCGTCTGGCGATCGACGACTTCGGCACCGGGTACGCGTCGCTGGCGTTCCTCCGGCAGCTCCCGGTGGACATGATCAAGATTGACCCGTCCTTCGTGTCCGGCCTGGGCCGCGACGACACGCTCACCCTGCTCACCCGGACCATCGTCCGGCTCGGCCACGACCTCGGCCTCATCGTGGTGGCCGAGGGCATCGAGCGGCCGGAGCAGCTCGAACTGCTGCGTGAGATGGGCTGCACCCGTGGCCAGGGCTTCCTCGTGGCCAGGCCGATGGCCGCCCGGGGAGTGGACTCGCTGATGAGGACCAGTCTCACCGTTTGAGACACGCGTCCCATCAAGTTGACACGAACCCGCGAGGGGCGGCTATGGTGAGGCCATGCTTCGCATGCAGATCCTCGTAGTACTTCGCCGGCGCGCAGGCCGTTAGCGAAGCACGACGACCTGCGCGCCGCCCCTTGGTCCCGCCTGACGGTGGGGCAGGGGCATTTTTTATGTCCTCAAGAGACAGCCACGCAAGGAACGAGCCGATGACCGAACGGATGACAGGTGCACAGGCCCTCGTCAGGGCTCTGGAGCACGTCGGAGTCGACACCGTGTTCGGGATCCCGGGCGGCGCCATCCTCCCGGCCTACGATCCCCTCTACGACTCGACCAAGGTCCGGCACGTGCTCGTACGGCACGAGCAGGGCGCCGGTCACGCCGCCGAGGGCTACGCCCAGGCGACCGGCCGGGTCGGTGTCTGCATGGCGACCAGCGGCCCCGGCGCCACCAACCTGGTCACCCCGCTGGCCGACGCCTTCATGGACTCCGTGCCGATCGTGGCGATCACGGGCCAGGTGGCCTCCCCGATGATCGGGACGGACGCCTTCCAGGAGGCCGACATCTCGGGCATCACGATGCCGATCACCAAGCACAACTTCCTGGTGACCGACCCGGCCGACATCGCCCGCACGATCATGGAGGCGTTCCACATCGCCTCCACCGGCCGTCCCGGACCTGTGCTCGTGGACATCTCCAAGGACGCGCTGCAGGCCGAGACCACGTTCTCGTGGCCGCCGGTCATGCAGCTGCCCGGCTACCGCCCCGTCACCCGTCCCCACTCCAAGCAGATCCGCGAGGCCGCCAAGCTGATCGCCGAGGCCAGGCGCCCCGTCCTGTACGTGGGTGGCGGTGTCCACAAGGCGGGCGCCGCGGCCGAGCTGCGCCGGCTGGCCGAGCTGACCGAGATCCCCGTGGTCACCACGCTGATGGCGCGCGGCACGTTCCCCGACAGCCACCCGCAGCACATGGGCATGCCCGGCATGCACGGCAGCGTGGCCGCGGTGGGCGCGCTGCAGAAGTCGGACCTGATCATCGGTCTCGGCGTGCGCTTCGACGACCGGGTGACCGGCAATCTGTCGACGTTCGCCCCCCACGCCAAGGTGGTCCACGCCGACATCGACCCGGCCGAGATCTCCAAGAACCGCCACGCCGACGTCCCGATCGTCGGCGACTGCAAGGAGGTCATCGGCGACCTCATCGCCGCCATCGAGTCGTCCGGCCAGCAGGGCGACTACGCCGCCTGGTGGGCGCTGCTCAACGGCTACAAGAAGACCTACCCGCTGGGCTACGACGAGTTCGAGGACGGCTCGCTCGCCCCGCAGTACGTCATCGAGCGGCTGAGCGCGATCGTCGGGCCCGACGCCTTCTACGTGGCGGGCGTCGGTCAGCACCAGATGTGGGCCTCGCAGTTCGTCCAGTACGAGAAGCCGGGGACGTTCATCAACTCGGGCGGCGCCGGCACGATGGGCTTCGCCGTCCCGGCTGCGATGGGCGCCAAGATGGGCCGCCCCGACGCCACCGTGTGGGCCATCGACGGCGACGGCTGCTTCCAGATGACCAACCAGGAGCTGGCCACCTGCGCCCTGGAGGGCGTGCCGGTCAAGATCGCCGTCATCAACAACGGCAACCTGGGCATGGTCCGCCAGTGGCAGACCCTGTTCTACGACAAGCGCTACTCCAACACCGACCTGCAGTCCGTCCGCCGCATCCCCGACTTCGTCAAGCTGGCGGAGGCCTATGGTTGTGTGGGGCTGCGGTGTGAGCGGCCCGAGGACGTCGATGCCATCATCGAGAAGGCCATGGAGATCAACGACGTGCCCGTCGTGATCGACTTCGTCGTCCACGCGGACGCGATGGTGTGGCCGATGGTGGCGGCGGGCACCAGCAACGACGACATCAAGATCGCCCGTGACATGGCGCCGACGTGGGAGAACGAGGATGAGTAGGCACACGTTGTCTGTGCTTGTGGAGAACAAGCCCGGCGTGCTCGCGAGGGTGTCGGCGCTGTTCAGCCGGCGGGGCTTCAACATCGACTCGCTGGCCGTCGGCCCGACGGAGCACGACGACATCTCCCGCATGACCATCGTGGTCAACGTGGAGGAGCTCCCGCTGGAGCAGGTCACCAAGCAGCTCAACAAGCTGGTGAACGTGCTCAAGATCGTCGAGCTCGACCCGGCCCAGTGCGTCCAGCGCGAGCTGATGCTGATCAAGGTCAAGGCCGACGCCGACAACCGCTCCTCCGTGCTGGAGCTCGTCCAGCTCTTCCGCGCCCGCTGCGTCGACGTGGCGGCCGACGCCGTGACCATCGAGGTCACCGGCACCACCGACAAGCTCGAGGCCTTCGTCAGGGTGCTTGAGCCGTTCGGCATCAAGGAGCTCGTCCAGTCGGGCATGGTGGCCATCGGCCGCGGAGCCCGTTCCATCACCGACCGGTCCCTCAGGGCACTGGACCGTACCGCCTGAAAGGTTTTATGCAAGTGACCGAGATCTTCTACGACGACCAGGCCGACCTCTCGATCATCCAGGGGCGTCACGTGGCCGTGCTGGGGTACGGCAGCCAGGGCCACGCCCACGCGCTCTCCCTGCGTGACTCGGGCGTCGACGTGCGCGTCGGCCTTCCCGAGGGCTCCAAGAGCCGCGAGAAGGCGGAGAACGACGGCCTGCGCGTCCTCACCCCGTCGGAGGCTGTCGAAGAGGCCAACCTGACGATGATCCTGGCGCCGGACCACATCCAGCGCCACCTGTACGCCGAGCACGTCGCGCCGAACCTCGTCGAGGGCGACGCGCTGTTCTTCGGCCACGGCCTGAACATCCGCTACGGCCTCATCGAGGCCCCCGAGGGCGTCGACGTGTGCATGGTGGCCCCCAAGGGCCCCGGCCACCTCGTGCGCCGCCAGTTCGAGGCGGGCCGCGGCGTTCCGTGTCTCGTCGCCGTCGAGAAGGACGCCTCCGGCAAGGCGCTCGACCTCGCCCTGTCGTACGCCAAGGGCATCGGCGGCACCCGCGCCGGCGCGCTGAAGACGACCTTCACCGAGGAGACCGAGACCGACCTGTTCGGCGAGCAGGCCGTGCTGTGCGGTGGCGTGTCCGAGCTGATCAAGGCGGGCTTCGAGACGCTGATCGAGGCCGGCTACCAGCCGGAGGTCGCCTACTTCGAGTGCCTGCACGAGATGAAGCTCATCGTCGACCTCATGTACGAGGGCGGCATCTCGAAGATGTACTGGTCGGTGTCCGACACCGCCGAGTACGGCGGCTACACCCGCGGCCCGCGCGTCATCACCGACGAGACCCGTCAGGAGATGCGCCGCATCCTCGGTGAGATCCAGGACGGCACGTTCGCCCGGCAGCTCGTCGACGAGTTCGACGGCGGCCAGAAGGACTTCTCGCGCTACCGCGAGGAGCTGGCGGACAACCCGATCGAGAAGACGGGCGCCAAGCTGCGCCCGATGATGAGCTGGCTCAAGGCCTGACATCGTGGCAGCCGGCGCGGGGGGCACCCCGCGCCGGCGGCCCTCAGGAGGCGGGGACGTCCACGGGGACGAACGACGCCTCGAAGGAGTCGCGGGCGATCCGGTCGAGCTGGTCGTCCGTCACGCCCAGCTCGTCGCGCAGCGCCCGGTAGTTGTCCTCCACGTACCCGCCGAAGTAGGCCGGGTCGTCGGAGTTGACCGTCACCAGCAGCCCCTCGTCCAGCATCGCGGGCAGGATGTGGTCGCGCAGCGTGGGCACGACCCGCAGCCGCACGTTCGACAGCGGGCACACCGTGAGCGGGATCCGCTCCTCACGCAGCCGCGCCACCAGCTTCGGGTCCTCCATCGCGCGGATGCCGTGGTCGACGCGCTCGACCTTGAGGACGTCCAGCGCCTCCCACACGTAGTCGGGGCCGCCCTCCTCGCCGGCGTGCGCGACGCGCCGCAGCCCCTCGCCGGCGGCGATGTCGAACACGCGCCGGAACAGCGACGGCGGATGCCCCACCTCCGCCGAGTCCAGCCCCACGCCGATGAACCGCTCCCGGTGCGGCAGCGCCGCGCGCAGCACGGTCTCGGCCTCCTCGGCTCCCCGGTCGCGCAGGAAGCACAGGATGAGGGCGGTGGACATGGGGCTTTCGTCGAACGCCGCGGCCAGCCCGGAGAAGACCGCCTCCAGCGGGACGCCGCGCGTCAGGTGCGCCTGCGGGTCGAAGAAGATCTCGGCGTGCCGTACGCCCTGCTGGTCGGCGCGGCGCAGGTAGGCGGCGGCGAGGTCGTGGAAGTCCTGGTCGGTGCGGAGCACCGCGAGGTTGTCGTAGTAGACGTCCAGGAACGACTGGAGGTCGGCGAAGTCGTACCGGGCCCGGATCTCCTCGGTGTCGAACGTGGGCAGCTCGACGCCGTTGCGCCGGGCGAGCTCGACGACGAGCTCCGGCTCCAGGGTGCCTTCGATGTGCAGGTGGAGTTCCGCTTTGGGCCGCATGGGACCGAGTAAACCGGACCGGGGGCCGTCGCGGTATCGTGCGAACCTCTGAACTGTTGCCCCCTGACCTGGCATAACATCAAATTTCGGGAAATCGGGGGTGTTGCATGAGACTGGCGGACCTGTCGGCGCGTGACGACATGAGCCTCACCGTCGTGACCGGCCACGACGCGCGTCCCAGCTCGGTGAGGCGCTGGAGACGGCGCGACGCGGCATGGAGTCGGCGCTCGACGGCGAGGGACCCGTCTCGGTGATGTCCGTGGCCGACGTCGCGAGCTTCGACCTGCTGCTCGCCGCGCTGCCCGGCGGGGTGCGGCGCACCTTCCGCGAGCACGTGCTCGGGCCGGTGGAGGAGTACGACGCGCGGCACGGCTCGGAGCTGCTGCGCACGCTGGACGTCTTCCTGGAGACGTGCGGGTCGTGGCAACGGGCCGCCGACGAGCTGTACGTGCACGTCAACACGTTGCGCTACCGGATGCAGCGGATCGAGGAGCTGACCGGGCGGCGCATGTCGTCGATGCGCGACCGCACCGACCTGTACCTGGCGCTCAGGTCCGTGACGTCACGGCCGGCGGCCGGGGAGGGCGCCGGCGACGAGTCGGCCCCGTGACACCACGGCCACGATGTTCTCCGTGGCCAGTGGGAATACGGTCCGGGACGCGGCCATCGGCTTCACCGCCGTGATGGTCGCCGCCATGGCGGTGGCGGGCGCGTTCGTGCTGTTCAGGACCGTCGAGCAGACGTTCATGCCGGCCGCCATCTGCTGCGGTCGGTGGCGCTGGTCGTCATGACACCGCTGATCACCCTCGTCTTCGTCCTGTCCCGCGGCCCCTGACCGGCGCCTCCGACCGGCGTTCACCGGCGGTGGGCGGCGGGGCGGCGGATCGGGCACGGATGCGCGGTGTGGCGGTTCGGGCAGCAGACCATCGCGATGCTCGCGAACCGCCCGCCCGTCAGCCACTCGCCCCACACCACGTCCACCCCGCGCGGCAGCGCGTCGGCGGCCCCGTCGAGCCGGACCCGCAGGCCCACCCGGTCCGGGCGGGGGAAGGACCTCCCGGCCCGGCGGTACTGGGCGGCCAGCCACTCCAGCGCCGGGCCGGGCTCGTCGAAGGTCGCGGCGATCCGGGAGGCCGGCCGGGCCAGCCAGTCGCCGGTCAGCATGGGCGGCACGTCCGAGGCGCCGAACTCCGGCGAGCCGGGCCGCCGCTCCTCCTCCCGCTCGCGCTCCTCGCCGTCGCCGACCCAGGCGTAGGCATGCCAGTGCACCGTCCACCCCCAACGGTCATGGACTCCCACCAGGGTTCCTTCCCGCCCGGGCCCGGGTCGCTCACCTCCTGCCGGGGGAGCGATCCCGGGCGGCCGAGGCGGGTCCGGGCGGCCAAGGGGGGTCCGGGCGGCCCAGGCGGGTCCGGGTGCTCCTGGTAGGCCTGGTGGTCCGGGTGGTCAGTGGTGGCCGGCCGCCGCGGCTTTCGGCAGCAGCGGCAGGCACAGCGCGCAGAGCACGATCGCCCCGAGGACGCCGCACAGCGTGAGCAGCGCATCCGACCGCGCGTCCTGGCCGGTGCTGACGGTCAGGAAGACCGTCGAGACGCCGGCCGCGCCGAACGCGTTGGCGAGCTGCTGGACGGCGTTGAGCGCCCCGCTGGCGCTGCCGGACTCGTCCACGCCGACGTCGCCGAGCGCCACCGCGAAGATCGAGCCGAAGCAGCAGCCCATCCCGAGCCCGCACACGAGCAACGGCGCCGTCAGAACCCACGTGGACAGCCCCGGAGCCGCCACGACGGCCAGGTAGCAGAGCACACCCGCACCCGTCAGCGCGAGCCCGATCGCCACCAGCCGGCGGCCGAGCCGGGTGATGAGGCCGCGCGCCGAGAACGAGGCCACGATGATGCCGACGGACAGCGGCGCCATCGTCCCCGCGGTCGTCAGCGGTTCGAGCCGCTGCCCGTCCTGCAGGTACAGGGACGAGACGTACAGCAGACCCGAGACGGCCGCGAAGAACAGCGCGCCGACCAGGACTCCGGCGATGAACCCGCGGTTGCGGAACAGCGACGGCTCCAGCAGCGGGTTGCCGCCGCGGGCCGCTGATCGAGCCGACGGCCATGAGCGGCGCGAACAGCCCGAAGACGCGGCCGAGCTCCTCGCGCGGGAAGACGCGCAGCAGGATGCCGAAGCCCTGCGGGATGAGCAGGGCGCCGAACACGCCCTGGGCCAGTCGCGCGCCGATGATCGACTCAGGGCTCCAGGCGAGGGCGCACAGCAGGGACGCGACGGCGAACCCGGCCGTGCCGGCCAGGAAGGCACGGCGCTGGCCGTACCGGTCGCCGATCCGGCCGCCGATCACCAGGATCGAGCCGAGCGCCAGCGCGTAGGTGGAGCCGAGCCAGGGCGTCAGCGAGGGTGGGGCGTGCAGGTCGCGCACCACGGACGGGGCGGCGATGTTGGTGACCGTCGTGCTCAGCAGGTCGAGGATGTCGGCGACGAGGATGACGGCGAAGATCCGCCAGCGGGCGGAGACGCGGATGTCGGTGCCGGTTTGCGGCATGGCGAAGCACTCTCTGTTCTCGAGAGACTCAGACGTTCACCCGCTGTGGGGACGTCGTGCCGGCCGGAAGTCCCGGCACGAGACCACGCCCAGGCGTGCCTCGCCGCACCTTACGGATCGAGAGCATAGCGGAGGAATGGGGCGGGCCCGGCCGCGGTCCGTGTGCGGGGGAGGCGCGGCCGGGCCCGCCGGGAAGGGAGCGCCGTGGCGGGCGGTGGGAACCGGGCGCGGTGACGCGCTCGGTGGGGCCAGGCGCTCCCTGGCTCGGCGGTCCCGAGGCGGTCCCGAAGGCGGGACCGAGGCGGGGCCGACGCCGGGCCGGCGCGGGCCGGGGCATGGAGTCGGCAGTCAGAGGTACGCGGGGCCGGTCGCCGGGGTTCAGCCGGCGGCGAAGTCCCGCGTCCGGCGGGCCCACGGCGGCTCGACGATCAGGCAAAAGACGGCGCAGGGCAATTACGACGGCCGCAGATTTATGAAAGCCACATCCGCGCGCAGCGGCCGGCAGCCATTAGGATCAACGCCGTTTGGGGTTCATGACGCGGTTTCTCGCCGCCGCCCCGACATCTCGATAAAGAGCTGTGACCTGACGGAAAGGATTCATGAAGTGGCATTAGCCGCCGGCGTTCGGCGATTCATGGTGGATACGGGGGAACCCCGCGGATGGGTGTCCCCCAGGACAGACCTGGTGATGGCGCTGCTCGGCATCTGGTTCGGGGTCGGACTGATGATCGACGCCTGGGCGCACACCAACCTGGGGGGCCTGGAGACCTTCTTCACTCCATGGCACGCGGTGTTCTATTCCGGCTTCGCCGTCGTGTCCGCCTGGATCATCTGGCAGGTTTGGCGGAACATGCGCGTCGGGCGGCAGGGGATGGCGGCCGTCCCCATCGGTTATCTCGCCGGGCTGGTGGCGATTCCCGCGTTCGCCGCCTTCGGACTCGCCGACATGATGTGGCACACCATTCTCGGCATCGAGACGACCATCAACATTCTTTTCAGCCCGTCACATCTCGGCCTCGTCGTGACGATGATGCTCATCATCACGACACCGCTGCGCTCGGCGTGGAACGCCCCCGACATCGGTGCCCAGCCGTCGCTCGGCCGCCTGCTGCCTGCGCTGATCGGGCTCGCGTTCGCCACCACGCTGGTGTCGCTGTTCCTGTCGTACGGCGACGCCCTGCAGTACCAGTCCCAGGGGATCGTCCAGGCGTTCTCCATGCTGCAGGACTCGGGCGCCGGCCCCCGGCCGGTGGGTCCGGGCGCCGACCGGGTGGCGGTCGCGATGGTCGTCACCAACGTCATCATGCTCAGCCCGGTGCTGTTGCTGGTGCGCCGCTGGAGGTTGCCGTTCGGCTCGGTGACCGTCATGTACCTGATCATGGTGCTCATGCCGGGGGCCCAGACGGCGTTCCGCAACGTGCCGATCCTGTTGTCGTTCGTGGCCGCCGGGTTCGTGAGCGACCTGCTGATCCGCCGGCTGCGGCCGTCGGGTGAGCGGCGCGCCGCGTTCTGGGCCTTCGCCGGGCTGTCGGCCTTCGCCACCTGGTCGCTGTACATCGGGGTCGCCTCGGCCACGGGGGGCGGCCTGCCCGCCGTGCCCGAGCTGTGGACCGGCGCGCCGATCATCGCCGGGCTGATCGGGCTGGCGCTCGGGGCGCTGTTCCTGCCCAACGCGGTCAGCGCCGAGCCGGTACCGCGCCGCGAGGTCACCGCCGAGCCGGTTCCGCCCGGCGCGGCCGACGCCGAGCGGGCATGATCCGAGTTCTGTGCCTCGTCGCCGTCTTCGTGCTGGCGTGGGCCGGCCCCGCCGCGGCGCACAACGTCACGGCGGGGGCGGACCTGCGGATCGCCCAGACGATCGCCGGCGCCGAGGTCACCGTGGTGGTCAAGGGAACAACCCGGGTGCCGGGGCCGCTGCGGATCGGCGTCGTCGCCTACCAGCCGGTGTCCGGCCTGCGCTTCGGCCTCGAAGTCCGCTCCCTCGATGACGGCCGCACGGTGACCGGCACCGCCCAGGCGACGGCGGACCCGCAGTACACGCAGCTCCAGGTGCAGCGGACCGGGCCGCACGAGCTGAGACTGAGCGCCGGGAGCGAGGTCGCCGTCATCCCGTTCCGCGTCCTCGTCGAACGCCAGTCGGCGGGCGACTTCCTCATCTACGGCGGCCTGTTCGTGGCCGCGATCCTGCTGGTGGGCGGCCTGCTCGCCGGGGCACTGGCCCGCCCGGGACCGGCGATGGCGCTGGCCGGGGGCGCCGCGGCCGGGGTGACGGTCGCCGCCATGGTCGTCGTGTTCGCGTCGCGGGTGCCGCCGCCCGCGCCCGCCGGCGCCGCCCCCACCTCCACGACCGCGCAGGGGCGGCCGTACGCACAGATCCGCATGGAGACGGTCCCGGCCCGGCCGGCGGCGGGGGAGGAGTTCACCCTGCGAGCCGATCTCGTCGACGGCTCCACCGGGCGGCCCGTCGACGACCTCACCGCGCACCACGAGGCGCTCGCCCACGTGATCGTCACCAGCGAGGACGGACGCTACTTCCGCCACGTGCACCCGCTGCGCACGGCACCCGGGCACCTGGAGGTCAGACTGACCGCCGACCGCCCCGGCCGGTACCTGGCGCACGCCGAGCTCGAACGGGAGAACTCCGGCGGGCAACTCGTCGCCGCGGATTTCACCGTTGGAGGGACGGCCCAGGCACCGGAGAAGGCCGACACGGCCACGGAGCCGGGTGGTACCGGCGCACCCGCCGCGCAGGCCGGTACGACCGCCACGCCGCGGCTGCAACCCGGCACGCCTGTCGCGGGCCGGCTCACGACGATCGAGCTGGACATCCCCGCCGGCGTGCGGACCTGGCTCGGCATGACCGGGCACCTGCTCATACGCAGCATGGACGGCGACTTCTTCGGCCACGTGCACGAGATGGGCGCCCCGGGGTCCCGGGTGCGCTTCACCTTCAGCTTCCCCGAACCGGGCCGGTACCTCGCCTGGATCCAGTACGCCACCGCCGACCGCATCGTGACCGTCCCTCTCACCGTGAACGTGACCGCATCGGAGAGCCAGTGATCAGGGGGTGGCATGTGGCGGCCGTGGCCGCGCTCGTGGTCGCGGCAGTGGCGCTGTTCGTGGTGGGCAGGAGCACGGCCGCCGAACCGGTCGAGGTGACCACCACGGGCACCCGCTACGCCGTCACCGTGGTCATCGCGGACGCGGCTCCCGGCCGGGTCACCGTGGAGATCAGGGTGAGCAGGGGCGACGCCGACACCGTGGCCCTGTCGGCGGTGATGGCCGAGATGGGACACTCCACACCCGAGATCTCCGCCACCGAGCGGGAGCCCGGCCGCTTCGTGGCCGTGGGCGAGCTGTTCCCGATGAGCGGCGTCTGGGAGCTGGAGATCCGCCTCGACGGGCCCGCGGGGGAGGAGCAACTCGCCGTCAAGACGCTGATCACCGGATAGGCGAACATGTGAGAACGGCGCCCCGGACGTCCGGTGACCTCGGTGAAGGCGTCCGAGGCGCTCCCGAACGGCTCGGCCCGAGCCCCGTCACGCGGACGGAGGCTCGGGCCGAGGTGGGTGACTACGTTCCGGGCCGGGTCAGCACTCGGCGGGCTTGAGCCAGGAGCACTCCAGGTCAGGGGCGTCCACCGCGGCCTGGCGAAGCTGCGCCGTGGCGTCCACCGTGGCGGTGCGGGAGAACTGGGCGAGGCGGATGGCGATCTTGTCCTCGATGTCCTTCGGCGAGCCCGACAGGAACTGGTTGAGCATGATCGAGAAGACCAGCGGCTCGCCCTCGGCGCTGGTCACGTACCCCGACAGCGACGTGACGCCGGTCAGCGAGCCCGTCTTGGCGTGGACGTTGCCGGCGGCCGGGGTGTTGCGCATCCGGCTGCGCAGGGTGCCGCCGACGAAGCGCTCGGCGTTCCCGGCGATGGGCAGGGCCTCGTACCAGGTCTTGAACCACGGCTTGCCGCGTACGGCGGTCAGGAGCTGCGCGATCGAGCCAGGCGAGAAGCCGTCACGCCGCGACAGGCCGGAGCCGTCACGCATGTTGATCACCTGGACGCCGTTCGCCTTGGCGAAGTCCGTGGACACCTTGAGGCCGGCCGACCAGGTGCCCTTGCCGGAGACCTTGCGGCCCATCGCCTTGGTGAGGATCTCGGCGTGCATGTTGTTGCTCAGCTTCAGGAACGGCACGAGCAGCTCGCCGAGCGGCATCGACTCGTGCTTGCCGAGCTCGGCCGCGCCGGACGGGGCGGCACCGGTCACGGTGGGGCCGAGCACGCGCACGCCGTGCTTGGTCAGCGCCTTGCGGAACAGCGAGGAGACGTAGGCGGTCGCGTCGTCCACGGCGACCCACTCCTGGTACGGGTCGGCCACGGTGCCGGTGATGACGACGGTCCGGCTGTTGTGCTGGCGCTCGATGAGCACGTCGGTGGACGAGCCGACCGTCGCCCTGTTGACGATCTTCAGGTAGTCGGTCTCGGGGGTGGTCGACACCTTGACCTTGTCGCCGTCGGCGGCCACCGAGACGATCACCGAGCCGGCGTCGTAGTCGCGGTCGGGCGAGGCGGTCAGCGCCGAGATCGGCGCCGCGTAGTACGCGGTCTCGTCGTCCCACGCCCAGTCGCTGCCGAGCCGCGTGGAGTCGAACCAGGTGTCGTCCGCGACCAGCTTGCCCGTGACGACCTTGATGCCCGCGGCGGCGACCTTGGCGGCCAGCGCGTCGTAGTCCTCGGCCAGCATGGTCGGGTCGCCGGTGCCGCGCAGCACCAGGTCGCCGGTCAGCGCGGAGCCGATCTTGCGGCCGGCGGACAGGACCGTGGTGGGGAAGCGGTAGTCGAGGCCGAGCGTCTCGGCGGCGGCGGCCGAGGTGAACAGCTTGGTGTTGGAGGCGGGGATCATCTGCTTGCCGGCGTCGGTGGAGTAGAGCTCCTCGCCGGTGGCGGCGCTCTTGACCACCACGCCGGCCCGGGCGATGGTCAGTCGCGAGTCGGCGAGGATCTGGTTGATGTCCTGGGCCAGGTCGGCCACGCCGGGCGACGGTTCGAGCGCGATCGCGGACGTGCTGGGGCTGGACGCCCACGCGAGGGCCGCGACGAGCGCGCCCGCGACGAGGGAGGCTGAGGTGCGCCGCATGGAGTCTCCAAAGGGCTGGGGGTCTCGCCCTGGATCATCGAGCAGCGCAGACGCCGTGTAATCCGCAAATATCCGTATCTTTCGCCGCCCCGCGGGCCGGAGGGGTCAGGCGGCCGGGGGGCCGGAGGTGACGAGGAAGCCGCAGTCGCCGAAGGAGATCTCGTCGCCCGACGTGACCCGGGCCGGTCCGACGAGCCGCCAGCCGTTCAGCCGCGTGCCGTTGAGCGAGCCGAGGTCCACCAGCATCCACCCGCCGCCCTCCTCGCGCCGCAGCTCGGCGTGCACGCGCGAGACGGTGAGGTCGGACAGGACGAGATCGCACGCCGCGCCCCGGCCCACCACGTAGCGGGCGCGGTCGTCCTCGGGCAGCGCCAGTCGGGGCAGGCGGGGCTTGCGCCAGGCGGCGCGCAGGCCGGTGGTGAAGTCGGAGGCCGAGGACACCATGTCGGTCACGCGCTCCCGGAGCGACCGGCGCCGGGGCAGGTCGGCCACCAGGCGGTCGAGCTCGTCGCGACTGCGGGCGCGCAGGGCCTCGTCCACCCGGCCGATGAAGGTGTCGTGGGAGATGCGTCCCTCCACGGCCCGGTCGCGAAGCTCGCCGATCGCGCGATCGCGTTCCCCGTCGGACGCGCGAAACGGTGGATGCGTCGAGCTCATGCCCCGAGTATCGGCCCACTCCGCGTTCCGTGTCCAGAAACCCCGGATTCCGCGGCCGTTCCGGCGTTCGCCTTGCGTGGGGCATACTCGGTATGCATACTCAGTATCCATGTCGATCAGGCACGGACTACTGGCACTGCTGAGCAAGGGGCCGAGGTACGGCTACCAGCTCCGGGTGGAATTCGAGGCGTCGACAGGGGCGACCTGGCCGCTCAACATCGGCCAGGTCTACACGACGCTCTCTCGGATGGAACGTGACGGCCTGGTCGCCCCGGGCGGCACCGACGATCAGGGCCGGGCCGTCTACACGATCACCGAGGCCGGTCGGGAGGAGCTGGAGCGATGGTTCGGCACCCCCGTCGACCAGGCCGACCGCCCTCGGGACGAGCTGGCCATCAAGCTCGCCATGGCCGTCGCCACGGGGGGAGTGGACGTCCAGGCGGTCGTCCAGGCCCAGCGCCTGGCCGCCATGGGGGCGCTGCAGAAGCTCACGCGGGCCAAGCGGGCCGCGTCGGGCGGGCTCGCCGAACGGCTCGTCCTCGATTCATTGATCTTCAAGGCCGAGGCGGAACAGCGCTGGCTGGACCACTGCGAGGCCGTTCTGAGGGAGAAGAAGGCATGACTGTGGTGATGTTGCGGGACGTGACACGCGTCCACGGCGACGTGCACGCGCTCAAGGGGGTGAGCCTCGAGGTCTCGCGCGGCGAGCTGGTGGCCGTGATGGGATCCTCGGGCTCGGGCAAGTCCACGCTGCTCAACGTGGCGGGCGGCCTCGACCGGCCGTCCTCCGGGAGCGTGACGATCGGCGACACCGACCTCGCCGCGGTGAAGGACCTGGCCGCGCTCCGGCGCCGCGAGGTCGGCTACGTCTTCCAGGACCTCAACCTCATCCCGTCGCTCACGGCGGCCGAGAACGTGATGCTGCCCCGTGAGCTCGACGGGGTGCGCACGGGCCGGGCGCGGGCCGAGGCGATGACGGTCCTCGCCGAGGTCGGGGTGGAAGAGGTCGCCGACCGGTTCCCCGAGGAGCTGTCGGGGGGACAGCGGCAGCGGGTCGCCATCGCGCGGGCGCTGGCGGGGGAGCGGAGTGTGCTGCTGGCCGACGAGCCCACCGGCGCGCTCGACACGGCGACCGGCGACGACATCCTGGGCCTGCTGCGCGAGCGCTGCGACGCGGGCGCGGCGGTGCTGCTCGTCACCCACGAGTCCCGGTACGCGGGCTGGGCCGACCGTGTCGTCTACCTGCGCGACGGCGAGATCGTGGAGGCGGGCGCGGTCCGCCTGGAGAGCGCCCGATGAGCGCCTTCACCGCCGCCCTGCGGATCTCCCGCAGGGACGCCCTGCGCTTCAAGGGACGCAGCGCCCTGATCATGGTGATGATCGGCTTACCGGTGCTCGTGTTCACGGCCCTGTTCACGGGCTACCGCACGCTGGACGTCGACCCGCTCGAAGGGCTGACCACGCAGCTCGGCGCGGCGGACGCGCGGATCTTCGCCGTGGGGTCCTCCAGCACCGCCATCATCCAGGACGTCTCCGGCGACGGCTGGCAGGTCAGGGGCAAGCAGGACGCGGAGGAGCGCGAGCCGAAGCAGTGGACGACGGACATGCTCCGCGCCGTCCTCGGCGGCCCCCGGCTGGTCCCTCTCCGGACCGACGAGGTGGAGGCGCGCCTGGCCGACGGCTACGACCCGGTGCGGCTCCTGGAGGGGGATCTGCGCGATCCGCTCACCCGAGGCATGCGCCGGCTCGTCGAGGGCAGGTTCGCCGCCACGCAGGATGAGATCGCCATCACGCCGCCGCTCGCGGACGCGGGGGTACGGGTGGGCGAGACCCTCAAGGTCACCCGATGGGACCGGCCCCGGCGGGTGGTCGGCATAGCCGAGAACCCGAACAGGCCCGGCGACCTGGAGGTCCTCGCGCTTCCCGGCGCTGTCCTGAGCCGGGACAACGCTCCCAACTCCTGGCTCGCCGACACGCCCGCGCCGCTCCAGTGGCGTGACGTGCGCAGGCTGAACGCCGAGGGGCTGCGGGTGTCGTCCCGTGCCGTCATCGAGGCCCCCGAACCGCCCAGGGGATCCTTCATACGGGACCACGGTCTGGACAAGGACGAGCTGCTCTGGATCGCCACCGACGTGGTCATCGTCGTCATGGAGACGGTCCTGCTGGCCGGCCCGGCCTTCGCCGTGGGCCTACGGCGGCGCAGGCGGGAGCTGGCCGTGATCGCCGCCCAGGGCGCGTCGGCCGCCCACCTCAGGACGATCGTGCTGGCGGACGGCCTGGTGCTCGGCGGCGCGGCCCTTCTGCTCGGCGTCCCCGCCGGGATCGGCGGCGCCTGGCTCGTCACCCCCTTCGTCGCACGGTCGGGGATGTCGCTGGGGCCGCTGGACGTGCCGTGGGCGCAGGTGCTCGGCGTCGCGGCGCTGGGCCTGGTCAGCGCTCTGGTGGCGGCCGTGGTTCCGGCGGTGCAGGCCGCCCGGCAGAGCCCGGCCCAGGTGCTGGCGGGCCGCGAAGGCGAGGTGGGCGAGATCCGCGGCCGTGGGGGCCGGCCCGTCCTGGGGCTTGTCCTGCTGCTGCTCGGCCTGGGGGCGACGGGGGCGGCGGTGTTCGCTGTGCGCCGGGGCGCGCTGCCCGTCGTGATGGCCTCGGTCCTGGTCGTGCTCGGTCTCGTCGCGCTGATGCCGTGGCTGGTCCGGTTCCTGGGGCGGCTCGCCCCCCGGCTGCCCCTTCCGGCCCGGCTGTCCGTGCGCGACGCGGTCCGTCACCGCGTCCGCACGGCGTCGGCCTCGGCGGCGGTCATGGCGGCCACCATGGCGGCGGTCGCGGTGGGCGTCGGCGCCGCCAGCGCGGACGCGAGCAGCGAGGCGCGCTTCCAGCCCCAGATGCGCATCGGCACCACTCAGGTTCGTGTGTTCGACCCGATCGACGACGCGACCTGGGCCAGGATCAAGGACGCTCTCCACAGACAGCTTCCAGGCGTGGAAGCGGTCCCCGGGCAGATGGTGATCGACGCCAAGGGCAACGCGCTGACAGCGCAGCTCATGCGGAGCTCGCAGTCGTGCCGGCTCGTAGAATGCGGCGGAGACGATGTGATGATCGGAGACGAGCGGCTGCTCGTTTTGCAGATGGGGCGGCGCGACGCCCGCGCGGCGTCGGCCCTGGCGCAGGGGAAGGCCGTGGTCTTCGACGGGCGGCTCCTGCGCGACGGCATGCTGGAGATCGGCGTGCCCCCGAAGATCGGCTCTGTCCGCCTCAAGCGGATTCCGGTGGCGGCCGTGGTGGCACGGGGCGCCCACGCGCGGCAGGGCGGCGTCATCGTCCCCCCTGCGGTGCTCACCAAGGCGGGCTTCACGCCGGTCGAGCGGGAGCTGTACCTCCGCCACCGCCCTGCCGACGAGGATCGGTTCCGGCGGGACCTGTCCGCGGTGGACCAGCGGGCGAGCACATGGACCGAGACGGGTTACCACAGCCGCTACGCATTGGTGTTCGTGCCCGCCCTCGGCCTGGCCCTGGTCCTGGTGCTCGGTGGCACCTTCGCCGCGACCGGGCTCGCGGCCGCCGACATGCGCCGTGATCTCGACACGCTGTCGGCGGTCGGCGCCGCGCCACGGACCCGCCGGCTCGTCGTGGCGGCCCAGGCCGGATTCATCGCGAGCACCGGCACGCTCGTGGGACTGGTGGCGGGCCTGGTCGCCGGGCTCGCGGTGACCTTTCCCGGCAGCCACACCCTCAACTTCTCGCCGGGTTGGACGACCGTGAGCGTCCCCGACGTCGTCGCGGTCCCGTGGCTCTACGTCGCCGCGATCGTGCTCGGGCTGCCGCTGCTGGCCGCGCTGGTGGCGGGCGTGTTCACGCGGACGCGCTGGGCGCCGGCACGCCGCCTGGCCTGAGCCGGTACTTCAGCGTCATCAGCACCGACAGGAAGAGCACCAGCGCCGGGACCGCGGTCTCCCCGACGAGGATCGCGGTCACGGCGCCGTCCGGCTGCTGGACCGGCCGGCTGGCGTCCGACTCCAGGAAGCCGCCCAGCGACAGGACGCCGCCGAAGATCAGCGCCCCGAACGAGCTGATCCCGCTCTCGATGGCCGTCCACAGCCCGGTGAACACCCCCGCCCGCCGCTTGCCCGTCCGCTCGGCGTCGGCCGCGATCACGTCCGCCAGCATCGAGAACTCCAGAAGCTGGACGCCCGCGTACCCCATGCCCACGACCAGCATGGCCGCGTGCGCGTACCAGGACCCGAAGACCGGTGTGGCGGCGGCGGCCAGCGTGCCGCCGCCGAACAGCAGCCCGGCCAGGATCATCGCCCCCCGCTTGTCGTACCGCTTGGCCAGCCACACCCAGGCGGGCATGGCCAGCAGCATGGGGCCCACGATGACCGCGAACAGCGTGCTCGTCGCCTTGGGGTCGTCCAGGATGTACGAGGCGAAGTACGGCGCGCCGGCCAGCAGCATGCTCACCGCGGTCATCTGCGCGCAGCTCAGCCCCAGCAGCCAGACGAACGCCGAGTCTCCCCGGGCCGCGGCGAACTGCTCGCGCAGGCTGCCCGCGTCCGGCTCCGGCGCCCCGGTCATGGGGGCGCGGGCCGTGCCGAAGAACGAGCCGAGCATCGAGGCGAGCAGGACCACCGCGATGGTCACCGCCATCAGCCGGTAGCTGTCCAGGGTGCCGCTGGGGCCGTCGCTGTTGACGATCGCCGGGGCGACGATGCCGCTGATCACGGTGGCTGCGCCGATGAAGACCATCCGCCACTGCAGCAGCGAG
Organism: Nonomuraea sp. NPDC050733; assembly: GCF_040654215.1. Taxonomy (NCBI): domain Bacteria; kingdom Bacillati; phylum Actinomycetota; class Actinomycetes; order Streptosporangiales; family Streptosporangiaceae; genus Nonomuraea; species Nonomuraea sp. NPDC050733. The sequence continues at coordinate 236,516 of NZ_JBFAHO010000002.1, forward strand.
GTCCGCTCGTGGTAGTCGCCGGTCATCTCCGCGGGCATCGCCTTGTACGGCACCTCGAACAGCGCGTACGCCGTCGCGGCGCCCATGAAGCAGGCCCCGACGTACAGGGCGGCCTGCAGCCCGGTCAGCGGCGGCCCGGCGAAGACCAGGAAGAAGGCCACCGGCAGCGTGCAGGCGCCGGCCAGCAGCCACGGGCGCCGGGGGCCCAGCCGCGACGTGGTGCGATCCGACCAGCGGCCGACGAGCGGGTTGATCACCAGGTCCCACGCCTTGGGGGCGGCGACCACGGTCCCGGCCAGCCAGGCGGGCACGGCCAGGAAGTTCGTCATGTAGTACAGCAGCAGCAGACCGGGCACGGCGTTGAACGTGGCCGTGCAGAACGAACCGACGCCGTAGCCGAGGCGCACGCCCCTGGAGACGGTGGGCGTTGTGATCATGCCCTCATCTAAACCGAGCGAGCCCTTGTTCGGTAGGGCCCAGTTCCGGCGCCACCCGCACGGCCACCGGCCGAGGGGGCGGCGCCCGTGCGGCTGCTCGGCGACATTCGCGGGTGGCGCGGGCGGCTGGTCGGTGACGCTCGCGGGTGGCGCGGACGGCTAGTCGGTGACGCTCGCGCACACCACGTGCGCGCCGATCTCGATCATCCGGCGCTCGCTGCGCGCGTCGGCCACGCGGGCCATGAGGATCGGCGCCCCGCTCGCCGCGAACTGCGGCAGCCGGGCGCGCACCCCGCGGTGCAGGTCGCGCACGACGTCCTCGGCCGCCGACATGTGCACCTTCACGTGCAGCATGATGCCGGGGACGCCCGAGGCGGTGCGGGCCTCGGAGATCCAGACGTGGTGGACCAGCGGGTAGTCCATCAGCAGGTGCGCGATGGCGCGCCGCAGCGCGGGCAGGATGGGGTGCGTGCAGCGCCGGTAGCCGGGATCGACCTGCTGCATCGGGCCCGACAGGTGCGGGCGCGGCGCGGGGATCCACGGCATCTGCGGCGCCTCGGGAGCCGGCGGCGCCACCTGGGCGAGCGCGGGGGCCCCGCGCGACACCATGGCCATGGCGCCGGTCGCGTAGGCGGCGGGGGCGGCGCCCGACAGGACGGGCGTCGGCCCGGTGCGCGTCGAGGTCAGGAACCGCTGGAGGTCGTCGATCGGCACGGCGGCCGCGGCGGGCCCGGCGGCGTCGATGACGATCTCCCGCACGCCCGTGACGCGCTGGATGTCGAGGATGGTGTCGGCGTCGCAGGCCGACAGGGAATGGCAGCCGCGGTGCCTGGCGTAGGTCCCGGGGCCGGTGTATCCGAGCAGGACCCGGTCGCCGGCCTGCGTGGTGCCCAGGACGACGGACCGGTCGGGTCGCACGGCCACCAGGACTCCGCCCTCGGCGAGGGCCGCGAGCAGGAGGTGCGGGGCACCATGCTGGACGAGCACGTCGGCGAGCGCAGGATTCCCGATGCTCATATGACGAACCATAGGTAGTGGGCCACGGCTTATCAGGCTAATGGCGAAGAAATCCCCCGATCAAGACAAAGATGGACGCGACGTGGATGACTTTGGCCGTCCGCGGGTAGGGCGGCGTCCGTCTCACATTCCGGGTCCCTCGTGAACGCGTTCACAAGCGCGGATACACTCTGTGGGACTCCGAGGGGCTCGCCGACGTGCCCCTAGCCCGCCGCTCGCCTTAAGGATCCATCCGTGACAAAGCCCGTCGTCCTGGTCGCAGAGGAGCTGTCCGAGGCCGGCCTCGCCGTGCTCGGCGCCGATTTCGAGGTCCGCCACACCGACGGCGCCGACCGCTCGCAGCTGCTGCCCGCGCTCGCCGACGTGGACGCGCTGATCGTCCGCTCCGCCACGCAGGTGGACGCCGAGGCGATCGCCGCCGCGCCCAAGCTGCGCGTCGTCGCCCGCGCCGGGGTGGGCCTCGACAACGTCGACGTCGAGGCGGCCACCAAGGCCGGAGTGATGGTCGTCAACGCGCCCACCTCCAACATCACCAGCGCCGCCGAGCAGACCGTCGCCCTCATCCTGGCCAGCGCCCGCAACACGGCCCAGGCCCACGCCGCGCTGAAGAACGGCGAGTGGAAGCGGTCCAAGTACACCGGTGTCGAGCTCGACGAGAAGGTCGTCGGCATCCTCGGCCTCGGCAAGATCGGGCAGCTCGTGGCGCAGCGGCTCCAGCCGTTCGGCGTCGAGCTGATCGCCTACGACCCCTACCTGCCGCCGGCCCGCGCCGCGCAGATGGGCGTCAAGCTGCTCAGCCTCGAAGAGGTGCTCAAGCAGGCCGACTTCATCACCGTCCACCTGCCCAAGTCCAAGGAGACCGTCGGCCTCATCGGCGACAAGGAGCTGCACGAGGTCAAGCCCTCGGTGCGGATCGTCAACGTGGCCCGCGGTGGCATCGTCGACGAGGCGGCGCTCTACACCGCGATCAAGGAGGGTCGCGTGGCGGGCGCCGGCATCGACGTCTTCGCCAAGGAGCCCTGCACCGACAGCCCCCTGTTCGAGCTCGACCAGGTCGTCGTGACGCCGCACCTCGGCGCCTCCACGCACGAGGCCCAGGAGAAGGCCGGCACCCAGGTGGCGCGCAGCGTGAAGCTCGCGCTGGCCGGCGAGTTCGTGCCCGACGCCGTCAACGTCCAGGGCGGCGCCGTCGCCGAGGACGTCAAGCCGGGCCTGCCGCTCGCCGAGAAGCTCGGCCGCGTCTTCACCGCCCTGGCGGGCGAGGTGGCCACCAAGCTCGACGTCGAGGTGCGCGGCGAGATCGCCTCGCAGGACGTGCGGGTGCTGGAGCTGGCCGCGCTCAAGGGCGTCTTCACCGACGTGGTCGAGGACTCCGTGACGTACGTCAACGCGCCGCTGCTCGCCAAGGACCGCGGTGTCACGGTGGAGCTGGTGACCAGCTCCGAGAGCCCCGACTGGCGCAACGTCATCACCGTGCGTGGCGTGCTGGCCGACGGCCGGCAGGTCTCCGTGTCCGGCACGCTGTCCGGCCCGCGGCAGATCACGAAGATCGTCGAGGTCAACGGCTACGAGATGGAGATCGAGCCGACCGAGCACCTGTCGTTCTTCACCTACACCGACCGGCCCGGCGTGGTCGGCGTCGTCGGCCGACTCCTCGGCGAGCACGGCGTCAACATCGCCTCGATGCAGGTGGCCCGGGACGTCAAGGGCGGCAAGGCGCTCATCGCGCTGACCGTCGACACGGCCATCCCGGCCGACGTGGTCGAGCAGATCGTCGCCGAGATCGGCGCGGACAGCGGCCGCTCGGTCGACCTCGACGGCTGACGGGCCGTCCCCCTCCCGAAGACCGCCGCCGGACAGCATCTGTCCGGCGGCGGTCGTTTTTGTCTCACGATGCGAGATATTAGGACGTCCAAGGAGACAGCCCGGAGGCCGGAAGGTACATTGCTAGCAATGCGCCAGGTTCTCGTACTCATTACCTGCCGCGGCGGGGCCTGTTAGGGCAGGCCGGCGACCCGCCGCGGTGTGGCGTCGCGTCGGCCGTCAGCCCCATCGCCTGGTCCGTGTCCCCGTGCTGCGAGCTCATGCTCGGCCGGGATCCGACTTCCGTCTGTACGACGCCCTGCGAAATGAGATGAACCACATGTATGAGATGTACTCCTGGAACGGCGCCGAGGAGCGCGACGACGAGGCGGCCGAGGCCGTCCAGACCGCGCTGGACCGCCGCGACAACGGCGGGGCCCCGCAGGCCGCCGACCAGCGCTGACCTCCCCCCGCTCCTCCTGCACGCGGCCGGCCCGCCGCTGACCCACGCCTGATCCCCGTCATGCCGGTGAGCCGGGCGCGACCGTCGGCCGCGTCCGGCCCACCGGCAGTGGGTCACGGGACAGGTGTCACCGAACGGGTGTCACAGGATGGTGGCCGCGGGGATGTTGGCCGGTGCGGGAGCCTTGCGCTCGGCCTTCATGGCGGCCCACGCCTTGACGCCCTTGGGGTCGGGGCGGACGGCGCCGACGAAGGAGGTGCGGCGCCAGGCCGACAGGCGCTCCACCTTGACCACGTCACCCGTGTGCGGGGAGTGGACCATGTACCCGGGCTTGGAGATCATCCCGACGTGCCCGAGGTTGTGGAAGAAGACGAGGTCGCCAGGCTTGAGGTTCTTCCAGGAGATCTTCCGGGAGAACGCCTGGTACTGCTGTGCGGCGGTGCGGGGGAGCTGGATGCCGGCGTGCTGGTAGGCCTTCAACGTCAGGCCGGAGCAGTCGTAGCCCTTGCGGGTGGTGCCGCCCCACACGTACGGGGTGCCGCGTTTGTCGAGGGCGAACTTGAGTGCCTGTTTCCAGGCGGGGAGAGAGGTCTTCTTGTCGCGGGCGGCTTGGACGTCCGCCGCGGTCAACGTGACGATGGGCGAGGTCAGGCGGGCCGTCGTGGTCTCCTCCTTGGCGCTGCCCGGCAGCGAGGAGGACGCGTTCTGGAACGTTCCAGAGGAGGTGGGGGGAAGGGGGGTGCTTTGCCGCGACGGCTGGGAGGAGGCGAGGGAGGCGCTGGCCGGGGCGGCGAGCACGACCCCTGCGGTCGCGACGGCGGCGAGCATGGCGATGCGAGACACGAAGGTCCTTCCATACGGCCTACCGGGTTAGCTGACGGGCTCGGGCCTGGAAGTGGCCCTACGGCGGTGACCTGCCGATTCGCCCCAAAAAGGGGAATGGGTCCCCGGCTCCACGCAGCTGCTGCGCGGATTCGGCTCGATGGACTCTAACGAAACGGTCAAACGACCGCAATACCTGGCAAAACGGATAGTCCGCTAGGTGAGATGGTGTGTTCGGCAGCCGAGACGAGCCGGTAGGGTACGGCCATGGATTCGCGCGACATTCGCCTGGCAGTGATCCCTGGGGACGGCATCGGCACCGAGGTCGTGACCGAAGGGCTCAAGGTGCTCGAAGCCGTCGGCACGAAGATCGAGGCCACCCACTACGACCTCGGCGCCGCCCGCTACCACCGCACGGGCGAGACCCTGCCCGACTCCGTCCTGGAGGAGCTGCGCGGCTACGACGCGATCCTGCTCGGCGCCGTCGGCGACCCCAGCGTGCCGCCGGGCATCCTGGAGCGCGACCTGCTGCTGCGCCTGCGCTTCGTCTTCGACCACTACGTCAACCTGCGCCCGGTCAAGCTCTACCCGGGAGTGGAGACGCCGCTGGCCGGCGCCGGCGCCGAGGACATCGACATGATCGTCATCCGCGAGGGCACCGAGGGCCTGTACGCGGGCACGGGCGGCGTGATGCGCGGCGGCACCCCGCACGAGATCGCCACCCAGGAGTCGCTCAACACCGCCCACGGTGTGGAGCGCGTGGTGCGTTACGCTTTCGCCAAGGCGCAGTCAAGGCCGCGCAAGAAGCTCACGCTCATCCACAAGACCAACGTGCTGACCTATGCCGGAGACCTCTGGCAGCGCACGGTCAACCGGGTGGCCGAGGAGTTCCCCGAGGTCACGACCGACTACAGTCACATCGACGCGGCCTCCATGTTCTTCGTCACGCAGCCCGAGCGGTTCGACGTGATCGTCACCGACAACCTCTTCGGCGACATCATCACCGACCTCGGCGCGGCGATCGCGGGCGGCATCGGCCTGGCCGCCAGTGGCAACATCAACCCCGACCGCACCGCGCCCAGCATGTTCGAGCCGGTCCACGGCAGCGCGCCCGACATCGCGGGCCAGGGCAAGGCCGACCCGACCGCGACGATCCTGTCCGTCGCCATGCTCCTCGACCACCTCGGCCTGCACGCCGAGGCCGCCAAGGTGGAGCAGGCCGTCGCCGACGACATCATCGAGCGGGTGAGCGGCGGGGCGAGCCGGACGACCAGCGAGATCGGCGACGCCATCACCGCGCGAGTATCGGGCTAGGGCCGCCCCAGCTCCGTAAGCGCCTGGCGGTCCGAACCGGACCCACCAGGCGCTTTTCGCATGTTCAGGGTCATACCATCCCAGTGACCCCTTGCCATCCCAAATAGCGAGACAATAGGAAGTACGTGGACTGCCGGCGCGCAGTGCCGCCGACATCACCGAGTCGTAGAGAGAAGGACCATCGTCATGACCATCGCTCAGAAGCTCAGCTTCGACGTGCAGCTATCCGACCACGCTCGCACCGCGGCGGAGCGCGAGCAGGTACTGGCGAGTCCGGGCTTCGGGCAAACCTTCACCGATCACATGATCTCCATCGAGTACACCGAGGGCGAGGGCTGGCACGACGCGCGGCTCCAGCCGTACGGGCCGCTCACGCTCGACCCGGCCACGGCGGTCTTCCACTACGCGCAGGAGCTGTTCGAGGGGCTGAAGGCGTACCGGCAGATCAACGGCTCGGTCGTGACGTTCCGCCCGTACGCCAACGCGGCCCGCTTCAACCAGTCGGCGGTGCGCATGGCGATGCCGGAGCTGCCCGAGGAGACGTTCGTCGAGTCGCTGGAGCAACTCGTGCAGGCCGACCGCGAGTGGGTGCCGACCACTGAGGGGCACAGCCTCTACCTGCGGCCCTTCATCATCGCCACCCAGGTCGGGCTGGGCGTCAACTACCCGTCGCGCACCTACAGGTACATGGTGATCGCCTCGCCGGCGGCCTCGTACTTCACCGGCGGCGTCAAGCCCGTCTCGGTGTGGCTGTCCACCGAGTACACCCGCGCGGCCCCCGGCGGCACCGGCTTCGCCAAGTGCGGCGGCAACTACGCCGCCGCGTTCGTCGCCCAGCGCCAGGCCGTGGAGAACGGCTGCGACCAGGTGGTGTGGCTCGACGCGGCCCAGCACGCGTACGTCGAGGAGATGGGCGGGATGAACCTGTTCTTCGTCATCGGCGGCAAGCTCGTCACTCCCTCCCTGACCGGCACCCTGCTCCCCGGCATCACCCGCGACTCGATCCTCGCGCTGGCCGACGACCTCGGCCTGGAGGCCGAGGAGCGCCTGGTCAGCGTCGAGGAGTGGCAGGAGGGGTGCGCGTCGGGCGAGGTCAGCGAGGTGTTCGCCTGCGGCACGGCGGCGGTCGTCACGCCGGTCGGCTCCGTCAAGGGCGCCGACCGCTCCTGGACGGTCGCCGACGGCACCCCCGGCCCCGTCACCATGCGGGTGCGCGAGGAGCTGCTCGGCATCCAGTACGGCGCCCGCCCCGACCTGCACGGCTGGATCCACAAGGTCCTCTAGCCCCCGCTCCCCATGTCTCCCCGTGTCTCCTCGTAGCGGCTCGACGCGGCCCGCCTCCCCGGCGGGCCGCGTCGCTGTGTAGCGGTCTCCCGGGATGCCCGATTCGCGGCGTTCACAGGTGATTCCGGTAAGGTCACCGCGACCGGATCGAGGGACGGGACGAATGACGAAGAGGGTGGCGGCCGTGGTGGCCGCCTTGGCGGTGCTGGCCGCGCTCGTGGTGTTCCAGACGAGGGGCGGCGACGGGCCGTCGCCGGGTGTGCGGCTGCTGCGGCAGGCCGACGGCAGCATGGTGCTGGCCGACACCAGTGCCACGGCGCCGGTGCTGGACCTGTACGAGGACTTCGACTGCCCGGTCTGCAAGGAGCTGCACGCCCGGGTGGACGCCACGATGCGGCGCCTGGCGGCCGAGGGCAAGGTCAAGGTCGTCTACCACCCGATCACGATCTTCCAGGACGAGCCGATGCGCTCGAACTCCATCCGGGCCGCCGCCGCGGCACGCTGCGTGCCCGAGGCCAGCTGGCTGGCCTTCCGCGACGAGCTGTACGGCATGCAGCCCGCCCCGCACGGCGAGGCCTCCGGCTTCACGCTGGAGGAGCTGGTCAAGGCCGCCCGCCAGGCCGGCGCGTCGGTGGACCAGTGCGTCACCTCCCAGACGTACGCCGAGGACCACCTGAAGCAGAGCGCCAGGATCCGTCTCGAGGGCACGCCCACGGTCGTGCTCGACGGGCGGATGCTCGGTGACGAGGCGTTCGACCCCAGGGCCCTGGAGACGGCCATCACCGGAGGCTCGGGCGTCACCGTGTGACTCCCTGTGTCCACAAGGTGAGATCGATGTGCCGAATGGTGAGTCCGTATGGCAGACTCCTAGGCACCATGTTCTACGGTCTGCTCATTATCGGCAGGCGCGCTGGCTGACGCAGGGACCGAGCCAGCGCGCAGACCTCTCACGCCCGTGAGGGGTCTTTTTGTTTTCCAGGGAGACGACACCATGGCCGACGACCGCTTCCACGTCTATGACACGACGCTGCGTGACGGCGCACAGCAGGAGGGGCTCAACCTCACCGTTGCCGACAAGCTCGCCGTCGCGCGCCATCTGGACGGGCTGGGCGTCGGCTTCATCGAAGGGGGATGGCCGGGCGCCAACCCCAAGGACACGGAATTCTTCAGGCGGGCCCAGACCGAGCTCGACCTGAAGCACGCGCAGCTCACCGCGTTCGGCGCGACCCGCCGGGCCGGTGTGAAGGCAGCCGACGACCCACTGGTGGCCGCACTGCGCGAATCCGGAGCGCCGGTGGTGACCCTTGTCGCCAAGAGTCACGACCGGCACGTGGATCTGGCCCTCCGCACGACCCTTGAGGAGAACCTCGCGATGATCCGCGACACGGTCTCCCATCTTCGCGCGGAGGGCCAGAGGGTCTTCCTCGACGCCGAGCACTTCTTCGACGGCTACCGGTCCAACCCCGCCTACGCGCTGGAGGTCCTCAGGACCGCCGCCGAGGCCGGCGCCGACGTCGTCGCCCTGTGCGACACCAACGGCGGCATGCTCCCCGACGAGCTGGCCGACATCGTCCACGCGGCCTCGCAGACCGGCGCCCGCGTCGGCATCCACTGCCACGACGACACCGGCTGCGCCGTCGCCAACACCCTGGCCGCCGTCCAGGCCGGCGCCACCCACGTGCAGGGCTGCGCCAACGGCTACGGCGAGCGCTCCGGCAACGCCAACCTGTTCACCGTGGTCGCCAACCTCCAGCTCAAGCGCGGCTTCGACCTCGTGCCGCCGCAGGCGCTGGCCGACATGACGCGCATCGCCCACGCCATCACCGAGGTCACCAACGTGACCCCCAACTCCCACGCCCCGTACGTCGGGACGTCGGCGTTCGCGCACAAGGCCGGCCTGCACGCCAGCGCCATCAAGGTCGACCCCAACCTCTACCAGCACATCGACCCCGCCCAGGTGGGCAACGACATGCGGATGCTGGTCTCCGACATGGCGGGGCGCGCCTCGGTCGAGCTGAAGGGCCGCGAGCTGGGCTACGAGCTCACCCCCGAGCACACGAAGTCCCTGGTCGAGCGGGTCAAGGATTTGGAGTCGCAGGGCTTCACGTTCGAGGCGGCCGACGCCTCCTTCGAGCTGCTGCTGCGCGACACCGTCCAGGGCGGGCGGCACCGCCACTTCGAGGTCGAGTCGTGGCGGGTCATCGTCGAGCGCACCAAGGGCGGCGACCTGGTCAGCGAGGCCACGGTCAAGCTGCACGCCAAGGGCGAGCGGATGGTCGCCACCGGCGAGGGCAACGGCCCCGTCAACGCGCTCGACCGGGCCGTGCGGCTCGGGCTGGAGAAGCTCTACCCGGAGCTGGCCAGGCTGGAGCTCATCGACTACAAGGTCCGCATCCTGGAGGGCACCCACGGCACGGGCGCCATCACCCGCGTGCTCATCACCTCCAGCGACGACACGGCCGAGTGGGCCACGGTCGGCGTCGCCGAGAACATCATCGACGCCTCCTGGCAGGCACTGGAGCAGGCCGTCACCTACAGCCTCCTCCGCGCGGGCCACGAGACCTCCTAGAAGCAGCCTCCAGGGGAATCCACCCGGCTGAGCGCATGCTCCCCGGGGAAACGCGCGGTCCTTCGCAGGGGGCGCTTCGCGCCATGGGGCTCCGGGCAGCCCCCTGTGATCGTGCTTGGCCATTTGGGCGATGGCCAAAAGGCATGGAGTGAGCACTTTTCATCCTGAGCACCGGCCTTCTTCGATGAGCTGCAGGACGAGGATGGCTTGCACGATCGTGGTGGCGCGGTGCGGGCAGCAGCGCACCCGGGTCAGGATCTTCCAAGCAGCCGCGCGGGAACGTACGACGGCGGGAGTATCGCGTACCGTCTTCGGCCGTACGACGACGGCGGCGGGTACGGGCGGCGAAGATCGAGACTCCGCATCACGCAGCCGTCGAAGGGCACGATTCATGCCGTCATTGATACGTCACGTTACTCCCGTTTCCCCGGACCGCGCCGTCGGTATCGTGGCCGAGGTCTATGCACAGGTCAACGCCGAGTTCAGCAGCATCGGCCCGGCCGTGATGATGATGTCCCCTTCTCCGGAGCTGATGGCGGCTGGCTGGTCGCTCATGCGCGAGGCCCAATTGGCCGGCGGCGTTCCGGCGTTGGAGAAGGTCGTGGTGGCGTTGGGAGCGGCACAGGCCAACGACCTGGAGTACGACGTCCAGGCGTTCCTGTCCGTATTGCGACTCCTTGGCCAGGCGGAACTCGCCGACGCCGTCGAGCGCGGCGGCCAGCCAGCCGATCCCACTCTGGCGGCCCTGCTCCGCTGGGCAGTCGCCACCGGAGGCGACCCGGTGGAGGCGCCGTTCTCCGGCGACAGCGCCGCCGAATATGTAGGGACGGCGCTGTTCACGCACTTGGTCGACAGGGTGGCGGCGGCCATGCTGCCCGCTGGACTGACCCCGGGCAGCATGGCCGCCGACGACGAGCCGCCGTTCGAGGGAGCCCCAGTCTTGCGCGACCTGGACCAGGACCTGCGCTCGGGTGCCACCCTGTCGCTGTTGGAAGGGCTGCCCGCCGGGAAGGATCCGGCGTGGGCGACCGGCCTGCCGATCGGCACGGCCTACGCCACGCTCGCCGCTACCGCCGCGCAGGGCGCCGGCCTCCTCACGCCCGCCGCCGCGGAGGTGGTGGCCAAGACGATCGCCGAGCACCGCGGACGCCGCCGCCCCGCCGGTGACTGGCTGGACGAGCCGCTGGCGGCGCTGGCGGAGCAGGAGCGAGCGGGAGCGAAGGTGGCGATCCTGGCGGGGCTGGCGCCCGAGGCGGTGACCGACGAGCAGGTTGCCGCCTGGCGCGCTACGGACCGCCGTCTCAGCGACCACTGCACGGTGTTCCTGCTGGCCTACGGCGCCATGACCGCCGTCACCCACGTCGAGGCCGACATCGCCGCCACACTCGCCGCATGAGGGCCTTCGACGGGCCTCGTCAAGGCCGGTGATGATGTCGCGCGTGACGCGGTGAATCGGACGACCACCGCGCTGGTCGGGGAACCGGCAGTGGTGCCGACATGTCTGTCTCCGGCGAGGAGCCTGACGCGATCCTTGACCGCTACTTCGTTCCGGACTTCGAGTACTGTAACGACGGGCTCGTGATCGACCGGCAGCGCATGATCGATCATGTCCGCCCTGTCCGTAAGTGAGTGTTTGAGAAGTTTCCACGTAGACGGTGTGGCGGCGTGACGGCATTGTCGAGGCAAGACAAGGCAAGGTGTGCGGGGTGCCGTCTCACGGTGGGTATCCCCCGCGACAAGGAGGGACCTCTACGGCCGGTAGGCCTGCGACCGCGTTCGCATGGTCAAGTCGAGCGGTCGAGGTCGAAGCTTGGTTCGGCGCAGCCGCACAGCCAGCCGTAGCGCAAAGCCGCATGTCCGGGCAGGCCACGGAGAATGCGAAGCGACGTATCCTTCCCCCGTGCTGCGGTTCAAGACGCGCGAGTCGGACTCGGCGTGGGTCGACACCGTGTGGACATGCACGAGCGAGCAGGTCACTGCAATGACGTCCGTCGCAGGGGTGCGTTGGGGCCTGGTGTTCTGGGAACACGCTGGCCGGGCATACGCGGGCATCACCGGTCCCGAGACCCGGACCGGCACGGCACCGGTGCCGGAGGGCGCGACCTTTACCGGCATCGAGTTCGCCGTGGGCACCTCGTTGCTGGCCGTGCCCACTCTGGCGCTGGTCGACGGCGGCATCGGACTCCCCGACACAACGCGCCGGACGTTCCGGCTGGACGGCGCGCGCTGGGAGACGCCCGGCCCCGACGACGCCGAGGCTCTGGTCGAAAGTCTCGTCCGGGCCGGGATCGTGGTCCGTGACCTGCTCCTCGTCGAGGTGCTGCGGGGTCACCGTCCAGCCGTCTCGGTGCGCACGGTCGAACGCCGGTTCCGCGCCGCAACTGGACTGGCGCAGGGCACCATCCGGCAGATCGAGCGCGCCCGCACGGCGGCGCAGCAACTGGCTGCCGGCGACCCGGCCGCCGCCGTCGTTGCCAAGCTCGGCTACTGCGACGAGCCGCACCTGGCCCGCGCCTTGCGCTCCTACGTCGGACGCACCGTCAGGCAGCTGCGCGAGGGCTCCGGCGGCGCGATCGCCCTCGACCTGGATCAGCGTTCGACGTCGTAAACCAGCTTCAGGATCCCGTTCGAGTAGCTCTCCGATTCCCGCAGGGTCAGCATGTGCTTGTCTCGGTCGGCCCGGCCGAACAGGCTCTTCCCGGCACCGAGCAGCACGGGAAAGACGAGCAGGTTGTACTGGTCGATCAGACCCGCGTCTGACAGCCGCCGAGCCAACTCCGCGCTCCCGTGGATGAAGATCGCGCCGCCCTCACCCTCCTTGAGCGCCGCGACGTCCTCGGTCGAGCGCAGGATCGTGGTCGCCCCCCACCCGTTGACGATGGCGTCGTCAGACAGCGTGGTCGACACCACATACTTGGGCAGTTTCTTGTAGCCGGCGTGGTCCTCCGAGCCGGGCCAGACCGCCGCGAACGCCTCGTAGCTGCGACGACCGAACATCAGCGCCGTCGTGTCGGTGAGCTCCTCACCCTTCAGCGACCAGGCTTCGGGGACGAACTCGAGGTCCTTGAACACCCACCCGCCGCTGCGGTGTTCTTCTCCCGGCCCGCCCCCAGGCGAGTCCACGACGCCGTCGAGCGACATGAAACCGGTGTAGACCAAGTTACGCACTGTGCTGTCTCCTTATGCGCGGGCGAGCTGCCGGATCCACGCTAGTTCACGGCCGCGGTTGCCGTCTTGGACGGAAACGACAGCGGGGGCCAGAACCCGTATCTGAACACCGCCGCGACCGGCTCGTCCTTGGTCAGTGAAAGTGCGGCCGGAGCTGCCGGCGGGCAGGTTGTCCGCGGGCGATCCGACGGAGGATGCCGTGGATGACGGCCCAGCGGATGACGGCTTCCGAGGTCTTGGGGTGTGACGTGCCGCTTCCGCGGATACCGTCGTCAGAGCAGGCCGGCTGAGAACGACACGCCCTCGACCTTTACCTTGCCGCCCGAGCACGACACCTTCGGGTTGTCCGTGCCCGGCACGACGACCGTCAGCAGTGACGCGGCGGCGGGGGAGACGACGACGGCGGCCGGCTGCTTGGACAGGTAGGTCGGCGACACCCAGCCCAGCTTCCCGCCGCGCTCCACCTTCTGCCCGCCCACCGGGCGGCAGGAGGAGTCGAGCTGGACCAGCGTGACCCGGAACTTGCCGTCGCCCAGCACCACCCGGCCGCCCTCGTTCGAGACGACCTTGAGCGACGGGGCGAACCGCCACAGGTTGCGCACCTTCGCGCCGCCCGCCGCCGTGTCGAGCACCGCCATCAGGTCCTCGCCGTGGTTGACGAGCACCGACCGGGTGCGGGCGGTGCCGTACGCCTTGTCGGTCAGGCGGAACGCCTGCCGGTCGTCGCCGATCACCGACTTGGTCAGCTTGCTCGCCGTGCGCGGCCGGAACCGCTGCCCGACGACCGTCGGGACGTTGTGCGCCTCGGGGGAGAGCGTCCAGTAGCGGTAGGCGCTCTTCTCGTAGGAGTGGAAGCCGGCGTCCATGAGGATGTCGCGGCCGTGCGCGTAGTACGTCACGCCCAGGTGGTCCTCGTGGCCGTGGAACTTCAGGCCGGGGCCGAACCGGATCGAGTAGAAGGTGGAGTCCGGCTTGTTCCACGCCGTCCGGCCGTACACGTAGCCGGCGCGGTAGACCTTGACCTCCTGCTTGGGCGTGCCGGTGTCCACCCGGGGCTCGGTCTCGGCGCTGCCGTCGCCCAGGGGCACCATGTAGCCGTTGGGCATGGTGGAGTGGGCGATGAAGTCCTTCAGGGCGTCGGTCCGCTCGGAGATCTCGCCCGGCACCTTGCGCCCGCAGTCCTTCATGTTGGCGATGGCCACCTGGAGCCGGCCGTACACGTAGACGGCGTAGCGCGGCGCCTGCTCCATGAGCGCGCCCTGGGAGTCCACGTCGAGCTTGACGGTGCCGGTCAGGCGCCGGGAGGCCAGGCTCGCCCAGTCGGAGCGGCCGTAGCGGCAGCCGATGCCCATGAGCGCGATGTCCTGGTCCATCCCATGGTTGTGGCCCTTCTTGTAGAGCCTCGGGTCGGCCAGCAGCCGGGCGTGGTCGGCCAGGCTGTCCTTCAGCCAGGCGTCCTTGACGTGCATGCTCAGGCAGACCAGCGCCTGCGAGCGCAGGGAGACGGGGTGGTCCTTCCAGACGTACGACGCGGTGCCGCGGGCGCCGCGCCGGTTGTGGGCCACCCAGTCCTTGGTGATCTCCTTGGCCCGGTCGAGGTAGCGCTCCTCGCCGCTGTTCTCGTAGGCCACCACGAGCGTGCCCATCCAGCGCAGCGACTGGAAGACGAACTCCCAGGAGCGGTTCTTGTACGGGCTCGCCGCCCAGTTGATCTTGCTGCCGAGCTTGTACGGCGGCAGGCCGACGAGGGAGATCTCGCCCCGCATGACCTCGTCGGCCGTGGGCGTGGCGGGCAGCCAGTCGCCCTGGCACTGGGCGGTGCGCTTCACCTTCTCCGGTCCGGTGGCGGGGGTGTCGGCCCGCGCCGAGCCCGCCAACCCGCAGAGAAGGAGCAGGGAGGCAAGGGGGATCGCGAGGCGGCGCACGCCGGTTTCCTTCCGGGCCGTGAAGATGGGGGCGGAACATGCTGTCCGAATCGCGATCAACCGGTCAAGTCAGGTGGCATGCCAGGTGTCAGATCGTTAGCGGCCCGATAGTTGTTCGTCCTTTGTATCCTGTTTGCTCGTCCGGAGGCGGAGGAGGCCGATGATGTCGTTGGTACGCCGGCACTGGCCGCTGCTCCTCGTCCTCGTCGCCGGGGTCGTGCTGCGCGGCCTGGCCCTGCTCGGCTACCGGCCGGCGATCTGGTTCTGGGCGGACTCCTTCGCCTACCTCAACGCCGCGCTCGACCTGCGCCCGCTGGAGTCGCGCACCTCCGGCTACTCGTTCTTCCTGTGGGCACTGCGCCCGCTGGCGAGCGTCGAGGCGGTCGTGGTCGTGCAGCACCTGCTGGGGCTCGGCATCGGCGTCCTCGTGTACGCGCTGCTGCGCCGCCGCCTGCCCGCCTGGGCCGCCGCCCTGTTCGCCCTGCCGGTCCTCCTGGACGCGTACCAGATCCAGCTCGAACACATGATCATGGCGGATCTGCTGTTCGTGTTCCTCGTCATGGCGGCCGTCACGCTGCTCCTGTGGCGGCCCCGCCCCACGGTGACCACGGCCGCCGCGGCCGGGGTCCTGCTGGCCGCCGCCACGGTCACGCGGACCATCGGGCTGCCGCTGATCGCCGTCGTCGCCGTGGCGCTGCTGCTGCGCCGCGCCGGCTGGCGCTCCGTCGCCGCGCTCGCCGTGGCTGCCGCGATCCCGCTCGCCGGCTACGCCTCGTGGTTCGCCTCCGTCCACGGCACGTACCAGCTGAGCCGCGGCAACACGTTCCTGTGGGCGCGCACGCTGACCTTCGCCGACTGCGCGCGCGTCCAGCCGGACCTGCCGCGCCTCTGCCCGAAGGAGCCGCTCGGGCAGCGCAGGCAGCCGCCCGAGTACATCTGGGACGCCGACTCGCCGATCAACACGGTCAAGGGCGGCAACGCCGCGCGCGACGAGGCCGCGGGCCGCTTCGCCCGGCAGGCGATCCTGGCCCAGCCGCTCGACTTCCTCGCCGCCGGGCTCGCCGACGCGGCCCACGTCTTCAGCTGGGAGCGCTGGGTGTACCCGGTGGACGGGGAGCAGAGCGCCTACTCCTTCCCCGAGCGGATACCGCCGTTCAGGGACGTGCCCGCCTCCAAGGACCGCACCGCCGCCGAGATCACCACCGACTACCAGGGCGCCTCCGGCCGGACGGCGGTCGTCGAGCCGTACGCCGGCTTGATCCGCGGCTACCAGAGCCAGGGCTTCCTGCGCGGACCGTTCCTCGGCGCGCTGCTCCTCGTCGGCCTGGCCGGGGTGGCGGTCAGGTGGCGGTCGCTGGGCGGCGCGGTGCTGCTGCCGTGGGCGGCCTCGGTGACGCTGCTCCTGCTGCCCGTGCTGATCGCCGCCTTCGACCACCGGTACGTGCTGCCCGCCGTCCCCCTCGCCTGCCTCGCGGCCGGCCTGGCCGTCGCCCGCCGCACGCCGTCGCCCCCTCGCGGGGACGACGCGGCGACCCGCGGGCAGCCCGCTCAACCGGCCGGGCGGGCCGGCTGAGTCATGATGACGTCATGAAGCTGAACGACCTGGTGATCCCCGACACCGCCGCCTGCCGCGGCGCGCTGGAGGTGGCGACCAGATACCACTCGCCCTCGCTGCTCAACCACTCGGTGCGCGCCTACCTGTGGGCCGCCGCCCACGCCAGGAAGCACGGCATCGCCTTCGACGCGGAGCTGCTGTACGTGTCGGCCATGCTCCACGACGTCGGCCTGACCGCGGAGTTCGACAGCCACACCGTGCCGTTCGAGGAGGCGGGCGGGCACGTCGCCTGGGCCTTCTGCGCGGGCGCCGGCTGGTCCCGCGAGCGCAGGCAGCGCGCCCTGGAGGTGATCGTCCGGCACATGTGGGACGAGGTGCCCCTGGCGGACGACCCCGAGGGACACCTGCTGGAGCTGTCCACCGGCATGGACATCTCCGGCCGGCGCACCGACGAGATCCCGCCCGACCTGCGGGAGGAGGTCCTGGGTCGCTACCCGCGGCTGAGCATCGCCAAGGAGTTCGCCGCCTGCGTCACCGAGCAGGGCGAGCGCAAGCCGTCCAGCCTGGCGGGCGGGTTCGTCCGGTCGGGCATCGTCGAGCGGATCGCCCGCAACCCGCTCGACTCCTGACCCGTTGGTTCCCCCTACTTGGGGGCGGCGCTCTGGACGACCTCGAACGACCACAGCTCCGAGCCGGACGCCGCCGGGCTCTGCCCGTGGCCGTGACCGGCACCCTGGCCCTGGTCACCGCCCTGGCGTCCGGCCTCGGCGGCGGCCTGGGCGTGGCCGCGCTGGAACGCCTGCCCCTTCTGCCAGGCCTGGAAGTCCTCCTCGCTGCGCCAGCGCGTGTAGACGAGGTAGCGGTCGGTGCCCTCCACCGGCCGCAGCAGCTCGAACCACTCGAACCCGTCGGAGGACTCCACCATCCCCGCCCGGTTGGAGAACCGGCGCTCCAGCTCTTCCCGCATCTCGGCGGGAACGTTCAGCACATTGATCTTCACGACGGACAACGCGACCCCTCTCGCGGCAGTCTCACCGCACCGGCCGCCCCATCGCGAGCCGGTGCCGTTGCCAGGCTAACCCGCGCCCCCTCCGGGGGGCGGACCGGCTCGGCGGCGACGATAGCCTTGTCGGGTGCGTATAGCGAGGTTCTCCACAGGCGAAGGCGTCACGTTCGGCGTGGTCGAGGGCGGCCCCGGCGAGGAGTTCGTCTCCGCCATCTCCGGCCACCCGTTCGGCGAGGTCCAGTTCACCGGCGAGCGGTTCCCGCTCAGCCAGGTGAAGCTGCTGGCCCCCATGCTGCCGAGCAAGGTGGTGGCCATCGGCCGCAACTACGCCGAGCACGCCCGCGAGATGGGCAACGAGGTGCCGGACGAGCCGCTGATCTTCATGAAGCCGTCCACCTCCGTCATCGGCCACGGCGAGGCCGTCGCCTACCCGACCTCGCTGTCCCACCGGGTCGACTTCGAGGGCGAGCTGGCCGTGGTGATCGGCCGGCTGTGCCGCGAGGTGCCGGTCGAGCGGGTCAAGGACGTCATCTTCGGCTACACCTGCGCCAACGACGTGACGGCCCGCGACCTGCAGAAGCGCGACGTGCAGTTCACCCGCGCCAAGGGCTTCGACACGTTCTGCCCGCTGGGCCCGTGGATCCGCACCGACCTCGACCCGAGCGACCTCGCGCTCACCACGACGGTCAACGGCGAGGTGCGCCAGAGCGGCCGCACCAGCCAGCTCATCCACGACATCCCCGCGCTCGTCGCCTACGTCAGCGCGGTCATGACCCTGATCCCCGGCGACGTCATCCTGACCGGCACCCCGGCCGGGGTCGGCCCGGTCGAGATCGGCGACGAGGTCAGCGTCGGCATCGAAGGCATCGGCACTCTGACGAACAAGGTGGTCGCTCGTGACTGATCTCCGGGTGCGGTTCGCCCCGTCCCCCACCGGCATGTTCCACGTGGGCGGCGCCCGCACGGCGCTGTTCAACTGGGCGCTGGCCGAGCAGGCGGGCGGCCGGTTCGTGCTGCGCGTCGAGGACACCGACGCCACCCGCAACCGTCCCGAGTGGACCGAGGGCATCATCTCGGCGCTCGACTGGATCGGCATCAACGGCACCAACCCGGCGTTCGAGGGCCCCTACTTCCAGTCGGCGTACGAGCCGCAGCACCGCGAGGCCGTGGCCAAGCTGCTGGCCGACGGCAAGGCGTACTACTGCGACTGCACCCGCGAGCAGCTCGTCGCCCGCACCGGCTCCGAGCACCGCGGCTACGACGGCCACTGCCGCGAGCGCGGCCTGACCGAGGGCGCGGTCCGCTTCCGCACCCCCGACGAGGGCGTCACCGTGGTCGACGACGTGATCCGCGGGCGGGTGGAGTTCCCCAACGACGCCCAGGAGGACTTCGTCATCGCCCGCACCGACGGCTCGCCCCTCTACGTGCTGGCCAACGCGGTCGACGACATCACCCAGGCCATCACCCATGTGGTGCGCGGCGAGGAGCACCTGGGCAACGCGGCCAAGCAGGAGCTCCTGTGGCCCGCGCTCGGCGCGACGCCGCCCGTGTGGGCGCACCTGCCGGTCATCGTCAACGAGCAGCGCAAGAAGCTGTCCAAGCGGCGCGACAAGGTGGCGCTGGAGGACTACCGCGAGGAGGGCTACCTGGCCGAGGCCATGGTCAACTACCTCATGCTGCTCGGCTGGGGCCCCGGCGACGACCGGGAGATCATGCCGTGGTCGGAGATGGTGCCGCTGTTCCGGCTGGCGGACGTCAACAGCTCCAGCGCGTTCTTCGACGAGAAGAAGCTGCGCGCCTTCAACGGCGAGTACATCCGGGGGCTGCCGGTCCACGTCTTCGAGGAGCGCTGCTCGCCGTACCTCGACCCCGACTGGGACCGTGAGACCTTCAGCAAGGTCGCGGCGCTCGCCCAGACGCGCATCGCGGTGCTGTCGGAGATCCGGCAGAACGTCGACTTCCTCTTCCTCGACGAGCCGGTGTTCGACCAGGCGTCCTGGGACAAGGCGATGAAGAACGCCCCGGTGGAGATCCTCACCGGCTACCTGGAGCGTCTGGACGGGGTGAGCTGGGACCCCGAGTCGCTGAAGGAGGCGCTGGAGGAGGTCGGTGCCGCCCACGGCCTCAAGCTCGGCAAGGCGCAGGCCCCGGTCCGCGTCGCGGTCACGGGCCGGACGGTCGGTCTGCCGCTGTTCGAGTCGATCGAGGTGCTCGGCCGCGAGCGCTCCCAGGATCGCCTCCGCGCGGCGCTAGCGCGCCTGCGAGGCTGACGGCCGCCCCGGCGGCCATCGCCAGCCACACCCCGGTGACGCCGGCGTACGCGCTCAGCCCGTACGCCAGCGGCACCTGCACGGCGAAGCCGGCCAGCGTGGCGGCCAGCAGCCGGCCGCCCCTGCCGCTCGCCTGGAGCACCCCGCCCACGGCGATGAGCCCGCCGAAGGGCACCAGGTAGAGCGTCATCCAGCGCAGGAAGCTCACGGCGGGCCCCGGGTCCGCCGTGAAGAGCGCGGCGACGGGCGCCGCCACGACGTTCAGCGCGAGCGCCACGGCCGCGCCGGCGCCCAGTCCCAGCAGCAGGGGCGAGCCGGCGGGCTCGGAGCGCGCGGTGCGGATCATCGCGGCCTGCCGCAGCGCGTAGAACACCATGACGCCGGCCAGCATGATCTTCTGCCCGATGCCGTACCCGGCCAGCTCCCGCGTCCCGAACCCGGCCACGAGGTCCACCAGCGCCATGCCCACGGCCGAGCGGGCGAGGAAGTCGCCGGACATGGGCAGCCCGGTCCGCACCACCTCCCATGCCGCGCGCCCTCCCGGTCCCCGCTCTGTGATGAGGTGGCGCGAGGTCACGAGGGCGAAGGCCAGGGTCACCAGCCGGGCGGCCACGGTCGCCAGCGCCGCCCCCTGGACGCCCATCCCGAGCCCGTAGACGAACAGCGGGTCGAGCGCGACGACCAGCACGTTGCAGATGATGGCGTGCCGCATCGGCCGCCGGGTGTCCCCCCGGCCCTTGAGGATGCCGTCCACGACGGTCTGCGCGAAGAACACGGGCAGCCCGCCGAGCGAGACCAGGAAGAACCCGGCCGTGAGCCGCCACTCGTCGGTGAACAGCGCCGCCAGCGGCTCGCGCAGCAGCACGCCGGGCACGGTGATCACGGCCGACAGCACCGCCCACAGCGCCCAGCCGGCGCGGATCACCGGCGCGACGGGCGCGCGCCCGTCGCGCCGGCCGACCAGCACCGTGACGCCCGTGGGGACCGCAAGGAACAGCCCGTAGGCCAGGTACTCGACGGTGGTGCCGACGGTCACGGCGGCGATCGCCCCCTCGCCGAGCCCGGAGACCCAGAGCAGGTCGATCAGCCCCACCGCCACGACCGCCGTCACCAGCTCCACGTACACGGGAACCGCCAGCCGGATCATCCTCTACCTCGATTCGTTGTATCTCGTTTAGAGGTATAACGGTACGATGTGCCCCATGGCAAGCGGAGGCGACCTCGCTCTCACGATCCTGGGCTTCCTGAGCGAACGGCCGATGCACGGCTACGAGCTCAAGACCCGCCTCGCGGCGCTCTCCGGTCACCTGCGCCCGGTCAGCGACGGCGCCCTCTACCCGGCCATCTCACGGCTCGAAGCGGCGGGCCTGGTCGAGCGGCACGAGGAGGCGGGGGCGGCGGCCGCGCGCCGGCAGGTGCTCACCCTCACCCCGGCGGGCCGCGAGGAGCTGCTGGCCCGCCTCCGTGCCCCCTCGGATTTCCAGATCAGCGACCAGGCGCGGTTCTTCGTCCTGCTGACGTTCCTGTCGGCCCTGCCGGACCCGGCCGACCGTGCCGCCGTGCTCCGCCGCCGCCTCGCCTTCCTGGAGGCCCCGGCCAGCTTCTTCCACGAGGGCGGCCGGCCGGTGCGCGCGGAGGACGAGGCGGACCCGTACCGGAAGGGGATGCTGCTCGTCGCGCGGGCCGTGAGCCGGGCGGAGAAGGAGTGGCTGCGCGAGCAACTCGCGGACTCACCCGCCGACCCGGGCTGACCGCTCGGCCTCGCCGCCCCTGGCCATCCACGATCACCGACGGCCACCGGCTAGGCGTGCCAGAGGGCGGCGAGCTGCCGGGTGGCCAGCCGGGACGGTATGGCGCGCAGCAACGCGTCGCGAAGCCACGCGGGGACGCCGGTCTGGGAGGTCAGCCGCGACTGCCGGTACGCCGCCCGCATGATGCGGTTGGCGCTGGGCCTGCGCTCGGCGTCGTAGCGCAGGAGCCGCTGGGCGACGTCCGCCGGCTCTGCGCCGGTCAGGTGGCGGGTCAGCGCGGCCGCGTCCTCGAAGGCCTGGCTGGCGCCCTGGCCCAGGTCGGGTGGCATGGCGTGCGCGGCGTCGCCGAGGAGCGCGATCCTGCCGACCGCGAACGAGGGAAGGGGTTCGGCGAGGCGAGCGATCGGGTCGACGTAGATGTCGGCAGGTGGGGTGGCCTCGATCAGTGCCGTGACGAGGGGGTGCCAGTCGGCCATCAGCGACAGCATCTGCCGGCGTGCCTCGTCCGCGCCGGGCGGCGGGCCGTGCAGGGCGGAGTCGGTGAACCAGTACAGGCGGTGCTCGCCGACGGGGAACAGGCCGAACATCGCCCCGCTGCGGCGGTCGACCAGCTGGCTGGCGAGCAGGTCGGTCACCAGGTCGGAAGGGCGGGGCAGCATGCCGCGCAGGTCCATCCGGCCGGTCCGCCGCAGCCCGGGGTGGCCGGGAACGAGGTGTCCGCGGAGCTTGCTGCCGATGCCGTCGGCCACGATCACGGCGTCCGCTCTCGCGATGGGATCGCCGTCGCTGATCACGCTCACCCCGGTGGCGTCGGGCTCCAGGCGCTCGACGGGGGTCGCGGTACGCACCAGGTCGGCGGGCAGCGGGGCGCGTAGCGCCCGGTGCAGTTCGGCCCGGTCGATGATGGCGGGCGTCCCGACCTCCTGCTGCGCCTGGACCGCATCGGTGACCAGCAGCGGCCGTCCGCGCCGGTCCCGTAATCCCGCGCGGCCGGCGGGCATGACGTGCCCGCGAACGTCCTCAGCCAGCCCCAGCGCCTCCAGCGCGCGGAGCCCGTTGGGCATGACCACGATCCCGGTACCCGCTTCCCGGAGCTCGGCGCCCCGTTCGAAGAGAGTCACCTCGTGGCCCAGGCGATGCAATCCCACCGCGGCCGTCACTCCGCCGAGCCCGGCACCGACCACCACGATCCTCATGGAGCCTCCCCATTCACTACGGTCGTACTAGTACGCCCATTGGTAGCATGGCCGCATGCCGCCCACCAATCCGGCCCGTCGCCGAGTCCTTGCCGATGCCGCCATCGAGCTACTGGCGTCATCGGGCGTGCATGGACTGACCCACCGCGCGGTGGAGAAGGAAGCGGATCTTCCGCCGGGCACGGCCTCGAACTATTTCCGCAATCGGGAAGCGCTGCTGGTGGCCGCGGCGGAGCGCATCGCCGAGCTGCATCACGCCGACACCGACCGGGCCACCGGGCAGCCCGCGACGCTGGTCGACCTGCTGACGGAGTCGCTGCTCGCGGCGGCGACCACACTGCGCAACCGCTATCTGGCGATCTTCGAGCTCCAGCTTGAGGCCGTGCGCCGGCCGCTGCTCGCCTCGGCGCTCGCGGGGCTGCAGGACACGTCGTTGCAGATCACCGCCGGGCATCACGACAGACTCGGCCTCGCCATCCCGCGCGAGAAGATACCCGCGCTGATCGCGCTCTACGGGGGTGCGCTGTTCACCCTGGTCACCGCGCCGCCGGACAGCGTCAGCAGGGACGTCGTCAAGGGCGTGGTCCAGGTCATCCTGGAGGGCTGTGCTCCGGACGACGAGAAATGAGGCCGGCGAAGGGCGCCGTCACCCCGGTCGGGCCCCCGTACGCACGGGGGCCCGGAGAGGTCAGGTGAGGCCGCGGCGCTTCAGCAGCGGCTCGATGGACGCCTCACGCCCGCGGAAGTCGCGGAAGGCCGTCAGCGGGTCCGTGGCGCCGCCCCTCGACAGCAGCGTGCGCCGGAAGTGGTCGCCGTTCTCACGCCTGAGCCCGCCGTTCTCCTTGAACCACTCGACGCTCTCCGCGTCGAGCACCTCACTCCAGATGTACGAGTAGTACCCGGCGCTGTAGCCGCCCGAGAAGATGTGCGCGAAGTAGTTGGTGCGGTAACGCGGCCGGACCGGCGGGAAGGCGATCTGGGCCGCCTCCAGGGCCGCCCGCTCGAACGCCTCCGCGTCCTCCACCGTCTGGCCGGGCTCCAGCTTGTGCCAGGCCCAGTCGAGGAGGGTGGCGGCGAGGTACTCGACGGTCATGAAGCCCTGGTTGAACTGCTCGGCCGCCTTCATCTTCGCCACGAGCTCGGCCGGCATCGGCTCGCCCGTCTCGTGGTGGCGGGCGTAGTTGGCCAGCACCTCGGGCCAGGTCCCCCACATCTCGTTGACCTGCGACGGGTACTCGACGAAGTCACGCGGCACGCTCGTCCCCGAGACACGCGGGAAGCGCACCTGCGAGAACAGCCCGTGCAGCGCGTGCCCGAACTCGTGGAAGGCCGTGTTCACCTCGTCGTAGGTGAGCAGCGTCGGCCCGGAGGCCGGCTTGGTGAGGTTGAGGTTGTTGAGCACCACCGGCTTCTCGCCGAACAGCAGCGACTGGTTGACCAGGTTGTTCATCCAGGCGCCACCCCGCTTGCCCTGCCGGGCGTACGGGTCGAGCGCGAACAGGCCGAGGGCGCTGCCGTCCTCGTTGAACACCTCGAAGACGCGCACGTCCTCGTGGTAGCCGCGCAGGTCGGGCCGCGGCGTGAACGTGATGCCGTACAGCCGGGTGGCCGCGTAGAAGACGCCGTCGCGGAAGACGCGGTCCAGCTCGAAGTACGGCCGCATCGCGCTCGCGTCGAGGTCGTAGCGGGCCCGGCGCACCTTCTCGGCGTAGAACGACCAGTCCCACGGCTCGATCTCGAAGCCGGCCTGCTCGGCCAGCGCCGCCGCCTCCTTGCGGGCGTTGCGCACGGCCGGGCCGACGAGCTGGCCCAGCATCTCCTCGACCGCCTCGACGGTCTTGGCCGTCTGGTCGGCCACCTTGTACGCGGCGTGGCTCGGGTAGCCGAGCAACCAGGCCCGCTCGGCGCGCAGCGTCGCCATGCGGACCGCCAGGCCGAAGTTCGCCGGCGCCCGCTCGACGCTCAGCGTGTAGAGCCGGCGGCGCACGTCGCGGTCGGTGAGCTGGGCGAGGCCGGGCTGGTTGGTGAAGTTCAGCAGCGGCAGCACGTACCTGCCGTCGCTCTTCAGTGACGCGATCCGGTCCTCGTCGAACCCGTCGAGCTCCTTGGGGTCCTCCACCACGAGCGCGGACTCGGTGGAGGCGCGCATGAGGTTCTGGGCGAACTCGGTGGACAGCCGCGACAGCTCCTCGTTGAGCTCCCTGAGCCGCTCCTGCTGGGTCTCGGACAGGTCGGCGCCGGCCCGGACGAAGTCCTCGCGGTACTTCTCCAGCAGCCACGCCTCCTCGGGGTCCTCGGTGGTGACCTGCTTGACGCGGGCCCACAGGGCGCGGTTGAGGCGGATGGCGTCGCTGTGCTTGGCCAGCTCGGGGGAGATCCGCTTCTCGATCTCCATGATCCCGTCGGTCGAGACGGACGCGGCGACCGAGAAGAACGCGGTGGCGGTGCGGTCGAGCAGGCGGCCGGAGCGTTCGAGCGCGGCGATCGTGTTGTCGAACGTCGGCGGCTCCTCGCTCCCCGCGATCGCGTCGACCTCGGCCAGCTGCTCCGCCATCCCGCGCTCGAACGCGGGCGGGTAGTGCTCCTCGCGGATGTCGGCGAAAGGCGGCAGTTGGTACGGCAGGGGACTGGGGGCGAACAAGGGGTTCTCAGCCAACGCTCGGGCTCCTCCACGTGGTGTTTTGTCCCTCTCAGCTTGGCACGGAGAGAAGCCCGCCGGGTGTTCCGGGGGAATCGTTTTGGCCTTCGCCCGAAGCTGGGCTATTCTTTCGGACGTCGCCGAACGCGCCCCCCGGGGCTCGGAACGGTGGGGTATGGTGTAATTGGCAGCACGACTGATTCTGGTTCAGTTAGTCTAGGTTCGAGTCCTGGTACCCCAGCAGTGAGCAGCGGATGTCTCGGAAACCGAGGCGTCCGTTTTTCATGTCGCCAGACTGTCGAGGATCTCGGTGATCCGCCGGTACGCCGCCGTGGTGGGCGCGTGAGTAGCCTCCACGGTGTGCACGTCGAACCGTGTGCACATCGAACAGGTGTGCACGTCGAACGGGTTGCCGGGGTCGCCGCGTCGGCCTCCCTGATCATCCGGCCCTGCAGGGCGAGCGGGATCGTCCGGTCGCGCGTGTGCCGGATGCAGGTGCGCGGCACCCGTCCCCAGGCCTCCTCGCGGCCGCGCGCGTCGGCGCCCGACACCAGCAGGCTCTCGTCAGGCAGCAGCCCGTTCAGCATCGCGAGGAACTCGCCGTCGCTCGCGTCCGCCATGTACGCCTCCTTGGCCGCGTCCAGGAACACCGGGTCGGCGGTGCGCCAGTTGACCCGGATCGCGCCGATCACCCGCGGATGCGCTGGCGGACCGGGGCGGGCGCGGACCGGGCCCCATGCCGCGATCTACCGGCGCGTGATCGCAGTTTGGTGTGGTCTCCGGGGTGCGGTAGAGTTACGTCCGTCGCCGGGGCAGCCCGGCGGATCACTTGTGGGACGCGGTCCCGTCGTCTAGTGGCCCAGGACGCCGCCCTCTCAAGGCGGTAGCGCCGGTTCGAATCCGGTCGGGACTACCACAGTCACACAAGTAAGCGAAGGTCCCGTCGTCTAGTGGCCCAGGACGCCGCCCTCTCAAGGCGGTAGCGCCGGTTCGAATCCGGTCGGGACTACGTTCTCTCTCACCCACGCCCCGTGCGCACTGCGCCGGGGCGTTTCCGCATGTCCGGCCGGCCGACTTCGGCGAGCTCCAGGAGTGGATCCGCCGAGCGGTCACCGCCGACTCCCTCGACGACGTCTTCGCCTGACGAAGCCCCGGACAGAAAGCCCCGGACAGAAAGCCCCAGACAGAAGGCTCCGGACGGCAAGCCCTTGCCGGCAAGCCCCGGCCGGCAAGCTCCGGCCCGAAAGGCCGCGAGGCGTCGAATGCCTGGACGCGGTCGAGGGGCTGTCCCACGCGCGGCCCGGGAGCCGTTCGGGCCCTCCTCGGCATGCCTGGCCGGCGCGCAGGACGGTACACAAGACGGGGGAACGCGGACCGGGACCGGGAACCCCAGGAGGGGTGCCCGGTCCCGGAGGAACGCCTGGGAGGCGTAGGACGCGGAGAAGCGCCTAGGAGGCGTTGGAGCGGGCCTTGAACAGCGCCCGCCGGGCCGCCTTGGCGACCTGCTTGTCCGGATGCACCTGGGAGATCAGGTCCAGCAGCTCCTCCACGTGGGAGTGCGGGATCTTCCAGATCACTTCCAGGAGGTTGTTGAGCAGCTCCGGCCCGATGTCGCGCAGGCTGCTGACGAACTCCGACCGGCCCAGCCCGGCAGAGATGGTCCACATGTCCAGGATCAGCCAGTGGGTGTCGTCCTCGGTCGGCTCGGGCGCCCCCTCGATCTCGAGCTGGCTCAGGTGCGTGGCCGCGTACGGCCGCAGCGACGGCTCCTTGAGCGCGGCCTCCCAGGCCGGGATCGCGGCCTCGCCGAGCGTGCCCACGACGCTGGCGGCCTGGACCCGGATGAGCGCGTCACTCTCGTCCTCGGCCGCCGCGTCGAGCAGCTCCTCGGCCGCCTTGGCCGGCTCGCGCAGCCGCATCCAGGCGGCGAACTCGGCGTCGGCCTCCTCCTCGGGCAGCTCGGCGCTGAGGGCGAGCAGCTCGTGGGCGCTCATGGACTCGATGGCGGGCCGCGCGTCGATCTCGACGTCGGCGTCGTCCACGAGGTGGATGACGCCCTCGGTGCCGAGCGCCGTCAGACTGAGCGTGCCACCGGCGCCCTCGGCGGGGTCGAGGGCGACCATGCCGTAGCCGGTCAGCCAGTCGATCGCCGGGGCCAGCGGGTCGCCCGCCGCCTCCCACGCGTCGGCGCCCAGCTCGTCCAGGTCGGCCGCGGCCTCGGCCAGCTCCTGGCGCAGGCCGTCGAGCTCGCGCGCGCCGCCGGCCAGCAGCAGCCGCACCAGCACGCCTCGGGTGAGCCCCGACAGGGCCATGGTCAGGTCGTCGTCGGGCAGCTCCGGGTCGCCGTAGTCGACGGAGTGGAGGCCGAGCATCCAGGCGTCGAGCACGTCCTCGTCGTCGTCGAACGGCCACTCGGACGTGTCGTCCTGGACCGCCACCGTGTTGCCCTCGCCCGGCTCCAGGAACTCCAGGTCGACGGCGAGGTTCCAGACGTTCCAGAGCTGGGGAACGGCCTCGGCGAGCGAGCCTTCGGTCTCCGGCCTGGGCAGGCCGACGGCGGTCAGCGCCTCCTCGACCTCGGCGTCGGACAGCAGGGTGTCCTCGCCGACGCGGCGGCCCGACCCGACCCACAGGGCCAGGTCGCGGGCCTTGGCGATCAGCGGCACCTCGCGGGCGGCGGCGGCCAGCTCGGAGTCGGGCCGCAGCCGGATCGTGGGCAGGGCGGCGAGCTCGTCGGCGAACGGCTCGAAGTCTCCCAGATCGCTGGTCTCCTCGTCCTCGTCCTCGTCTCCGCCCTCGGAGTCGTCGAGGAGCTCCTCCATGAGCTCGACGAACTCGTCCTCGACGTCGTCGAGCTCCTCCCGCAGGCCCTCCAGGGTGTCGGAGCCCTGGGTCAGCCTCCCGGTCTCGGAGAGGAAGGTGAGGTAGGCGTCCACGGCCGGCAGCATCCCGTCGGCCGCGGCGTCGGGGTCCTCCACGACCTTCGGCATGCGGTCCAGCAGGAGGTTGCGCAGGTCAGGGCGCTTCCACGTGCCGAGGTCGCTGGAGAAGGCGAGACGGTGCCACAGGGCGGCGGGCCCGACGAGCTCGGGGTCGCTGTCGGGCGCGTTGACCCGTGCCCACATGATGAACTCTTCGAGCAGGGGTCGCAGCTCAGTGGCGGCTACCTCGATGCGATCTGTCACGCACTCAGGCTAGTGCGCCAGCGGCGCACTCGGCCCCCCAAATGCGTGCTTTTGCTGATCATGACGTGCGGCGCATCGATTCGGTGATCCGCTCGGCGGCGGCCATGACGGGTACGGCGTGCAGCCGCCCGGGGGCCCGGGTGAGCCGCTCGATGGGGCCCGAGACCGACACAGCGGCGATGACCTTGCCGCCGCTGCCCCTTATGGGCGCCGAGACGCTCGCCACGCCCTGCTCGCGCTCGCCCACGCTGTGCGCCCAGCCCCGGCGCCGCACCGACGCGAGCGTCGCGGCGGTGAACTTGGCGCCGCGCAGGCCGCGGTGCAGCCGGTCGGGCTCCTCCCAGGCCAGCAGGATCTGCGCCGCCGAGCCCGCCGTCATGGGCAGCGCCGATCCCACGGGCACGGTGTCACGCAGGCCGCTGGAGCGTTCGGCGGCGGCCACGCACACGCGCTCGTCACCCTGGCGGCGATAGAGCTGCGCGCTCTCGCCCGTCAGATCCCGAAGGTGCATCAGCACCGGCGAGGCCACCGCGAGCAGCCGGTCCTCGCCGGCGGCCGTGGACAACTCCGAGAGGCGCGGACCCAGGACGAACCTGCCCTGTGTGTCACGGCTCACAATGCGGTGGTGTTCGAGCGCGACGGCGAGCCGATGCGCGGTGGGGCGGGCCAATCCGGTGGCCTGAACGAGCTGTGCCAGCGACGCCGGGCCGGCTTCGAGGGCATTGAGCACCAGAACGGCCTTGTCGAGTACTCCGACTCCGCTAGAGTTGTCCATAGGCCGATACTGCCGTCTCGACATATGAGAAGGCAAGTCGGGGCGAGCCGCGATGCGGAGCATCGCCACAAGCAGGAGGAGATCATGGGCCGCACACTGGCGGAGAAGGTCTGGGAGCAGCACGTCGTGCGCCGCGCCGACGGCGAGCCCGACCTGCTCTACATCGACCTGCACCTCATCCACGAGGTGACCAGCCCGCAGGCGTTCGACGGGCTCCGGCTCGCCGGGCGCAAGGTGCGCAGGCCCGACCTCACCATCGCCACCGAGGACCACAACGTCCCCACGGTGCTCGGCCCGATCGCCGACCCGGTGTCCAAGACCCAGGTCGAGACGCTGCGCAAGAACGCCGCCGAGTTCGGCATCCGGCTGCACCCCATGGGCGACGCCGGCCAGGGCGTGGTGCACATCATCGGCCCGCAGTTCGGCCTGACCCAGCCCGGCATGACGATCGTCTGCGGCGACTCGCACACCTCCACGCACGGCGCGTTCGGCGGCATCGCGTTCGGCATCGGCACCTCCGAGGTCGAGCACGTGCTGGCCACGCAGACCCTGCCCGCCTACCGGCCCAAGACCATGGCCATCGAGGTCTCCGCCGAGCTGCCCGTCGGCGTCACCGCCAAGGACCTGATCCTGGCCATCATCGCCAAGATCGGCACCGGCGGCGGCCAGGGCTACATCGTCGAGTACCGCGGCGAGGCCATCCGCAAGCTCTCCATGGAGGGCCGGATGACGGTGTGCAACATGTCCATCGAGGCCGGCGCCCGCGCGGGCCTGATCGCCCCGGACGAGACCACGTTCGCCTACCTCAAGGGCCGCCCGCACGCCCCCTCCGGCGAGCAGTGGGACCAGGCGGTCGAGTACTGGACGTCGC
The DNA here is from genome assembly GCF_040654215.1 of Nonomuraea sp. NPDC050733. Taxonomy (NCBI): domain Bacteria; kingdom Bacillati; phylum Actinomycetota; class Actinomycetes; order Streptosporangiales; family Streptosporangiaceae; genus Nonomuraea; species Nonomuraea sp. NPDC050733. Next base: position 266,565 of record NZ_JBFAHO010000002.1, read on the forward strand.
TGCGCACCGACGACGACGCCGAGTTCGACAAAGTCGTGGAGATCGACGCCTCGACCCTCACGCCGTACGTCACCTGGGGCACGAACCCCGGCCAGGGCCTGCCCCTGGACGCGTCCGTCCCGGACCCGGCGGGCTTCGCCGACCCGATCGAGCGCTCCGCCGCCGAGCGCGCCCTGGAGTACATGGGGCTGACCGCCGGCACGCCGCTGCGCGAGATCGAGGTCGACACCGTGTTCGTCGGGTCGTGCACCAACGGCCGCATCGAGGACCTCCGCTCGGCCGCCGAGATCCTGCGCGGCCGGCAGGTGAGGACGCGCACCCTCATCGTGCCCGGCTCGATGCTGGTCAAGCTGCAGGCCGAGCAGGAGGGGCTGCACGAGGTGTTCAAGGCCGCCGGCGCCGAGTGGCGCGAGGCGGGCTGCTCCATGTGCCTCGGCATGAACCCCGACACGCTCCAGCCGGGCGAGCGCAGCGCCTCGACCTCCAACCGCAACTTCGAGGGCCGCCAGGGCAAGGGTGGCCGCACCCATCTGGTGTCGCCGCAGGTCGCCGCCGCGACCGCCGTCACCGGCCGCCTGACGGCTCCCGCCGACCTCTAGGAGATCCCGACCATGGACGCGTTCACCACCCACACCGGTACGGCGGTGCCGCTGCGCCGCAGCAACGTCGACACCGACCAGATCATCCCGGCCGTCTGGCTCAAGCAGGTCAGCCGCACCGGCTTCGAGAACGGCCTGTTCGCCGCGTGGCGCGAGGACCCCGGCTTCGTCCTCAACGACCCGGCCTACCAGGGCGCCTCGATCCTCGTCTCCGGCCCCGACTTCGGCACGGGCTCCTCGCGCGAGCACGCCGTGTGGGCGCTGCAGCAGTACGGCTTCCGCGTCGTGATCGCCGCCCGGTTCGGCGACATCTTCCGCAACAACTCCACCAAGATGGGCCTGCTGCCGGTCATCCTGCCGGGCGACAAGGTGGAGGAGCTCCAGGCCGCGGTGGAGGCCGACCCGACGCTCCAGGTGACGGTCGACCTGGACGGCCGCGAGGTCCGCTGGGCCGGTGAGGCCGTCGGCTTCGAGATCGACGACTACACCCGCTGGCGGCTCATGGAGGGGCTCGACGACATCGGCCTGACCCTGCGGCACGCCGAGGACGTGGCGGCGTACGAGAATGAGCGGCAGCCATGGCTGCCGACGACCGTCTAGAGGACGACGAGCTGGCGCGGCGGTTGCGCGAGGCGCACCGCCGCGTCAGCGCCGTGCTGGCCGGGCTTCCCGCCGACCGGAAAGAGCGGCTGGCGCGCAGATATCTGACGATCTGCGACCTCGCGAAGCACGATCCGGTACGGGCTGCGGCCCGTCTGGACCTTCTCCTGGCCTCCCTGGACGGCGATTTCGACACGCCACGCGCACCCGAAAGCACGCCGGGTGATTGAGTTCGCCCGCAATCCGGCCTAGTTTCGGGAGTGTAAGGGGTTTCTACGTCGAACTTCGTTAGCTGGAACCCCGAGCCGTAACGGGGGGAGCACAACTTACATGAACAAGCGAGAGCTCGTTGACGCCATAGTAGAACGGGTCGGCGACCGGAAGACGGCGACTGAGGCGGTCAACGCGATCATCGACGTCGTCCAGAAGGCCGTGGCCGGTGGGGACAAGGTCTCGATCACCGGCTTCGGTGCCTTCGAGATGGTCCACAAGCCGGCACGCTCGGCCAGGAACCCGTCGACCGGCGCCGAGATCAAGGTCCAGGAGAGCTGGGGACCGAAGTTCCGGCCCGGGTCGGACTTCAAGGAGCTGGTGAACGCCGGCGGCAAGAAGGCCGCGAAGAAGAAGTAACGACGTTGTACCCGCCCGGTCCCTGTCTCGGGGGCCGGGCGTTCCTCTGCCCGGACCTCCTCACCCGGGAGGCTCCGGCACGGGGAACGTGGACAGCGTGACGTAGCTGATCTCCCCGTCCGTCATCGCCAGCCGCACTCGCTGACCCGAGCGGAGCAGCAGCAGCGGGCCCGCGTCGAAGGCGTGCGTGGCGAAGGGCAGCACGGTCCCGTCGTCGAGGAAGACCGTGCCGGAGCGGGTGACCTCGTCGAAGGTGCGCACCGTGGCCTGCACGCGTACCAGCCTAATCCGTTTGCCCGGGCCGCCGAACGGAACTGTTTTCACCTATGCGGTCGAACTCTGACTTTCAGCGCTTCGTCTGGGCGAACGCGGTGACCCAGATGGGCACGCAGGTCACCACCGTCGCCCTGCCCCTGGCCGCCGTCCTCACCCTGGACGCCGGCGCCCTGGAGCTCGGGCTGCTGGCCGCCGCCCAGATGGTCGCCTTCCTCCTCGTGGGGCTGCCGGCCGGCGTCTGGGTGGACCGCGTGCGCCGGCGGCCCATCCTCGTCCGGTCCGACCTCGTGCGCGGCCTGGCGCTGGCCACGGTCCCGCTCGCGGCCTGGGCGGGCGTACTCACCCTGCCGCAGCTCTACGTGGTGGCGCTGGTCGTCGGGTTCGGCACGGTGTTCTTCGACGTGGCCCACATGAGCCTGCTGCCCGCCGTCGTGCCCGAGGACCGGCTCGAACGCGGCAACGGCGCCCTGGAGGTCACCCGCAACGTCTCCCTCCTGGCCGGCCCCGGCGTGGGCGGCTGGCTCGTCAACGTCCTGACCGCGCCCGTCGCCCTGCTCGCCGACTCCGCCAGCTACCTCGTCTCCGCGCTGCTCCTGTCCCGCGTACGGGCCGAGGAGCTGCCGTTACGACGGGAACGGCGGCGGCTGCGCCGGGAGATGGCCGAGGGCCTGGCCTTCGTCGCCCGTGAGCCGGTGCTGCGCCGCGTCGCCGCCGGCGGGGCGCTGGCCATGGCCGCCAACAGCGTCTGCTCGGTCGGCTTCCCGCTCTACCTGGTCAAGGAGCTCGGGGTCGGGCCGGGCGCGTACGGGCTGCTGCTGTCCGCCTCCGCCTGCGGCGCGCTGGCCGGCGCGGCGCTGGTGCCGCGGCTGACCGCCCGCTTCGGCACGGGCGCCACCCTGTACGGCTCGGCGGCGCTGGCCACGGTGCTCTACCTGCCCGCGCTGGCCACCGGGCCCGGGTGGCGCCTGGCGTTCCTGCCCGTGGCCGGGGCGCTGTTCGGCGCGGCCAGTTCGGTCTTCGGCGTCGCCCAGCTCAGCCACCGGCAGCGCGTCACCCCGGGACACCTGCTGGGCCGCGTCAACGCCTCCATGCGCTTCCTCATGTGGGGCGCCGTGCCGCTGGGCGGGCTGCTCGGCGGGGCGCTGGGGGAGCGGGCGGGCGGTCACGCGGTGTTCGCCACGGGCGTCGCCGCGCTCGGCCTCTCCCACCTGGCGGTCGTCACCGCGCCCCGGCTCAGGACGGCCACAGCTCCGCGACCACGGCCGCGGTGTGCGGACCGAGACCCAGCCTGATCGCCGCGCGCAGGTCGTCGGGGGTGTCCACGTCGCGCCGCACCGAGTCGACGCCGTCGAGGCACAGCTCCTTGGCCCCGCCCGCCAGGTGCCTGGCCCGTGACTCCCCGCCGAAGCGGGGCGCGAACGGCAGCCCGGCCCGTACGCCGTAGAAGGTGGTGCCCACGTCCAGCGCGTCGGGCACGAACGCCTGGTCGAACTCCGCCGCGGCGGCCAGCACCACGGCCAGCTCCGCGGGCCGCAGCGCGGGCAGATCCGCCTGCAGCGCTCCCACGGGGTCATCGGGGGCCAGGCGTACGGCGTGGGCGGCGCCCGTGCGCAGCGCGGTGTTGAGCCCGCGGTCGGGGTCGTGCACCACGTCCGCGCCCAGCGCGGCGAGCGGCCCCGCGGCGGCGGGATCGGCGGTCACGACGACCACCCGGGCCACGGCCGGGCAGGCCAGCGCGGCCGACACGGTGTCACAGGCCACGGCGACGGCCAGCCGCGTGCGATGCGGGCCGGTCGCTGCGGCCAGCCGCGTCTTCGCGGCGACCAGCGTCTTCACCGGGATGACCAGTGACCAGCGGTTGCTCATAGGGTTAAGCATCGCGCCTCGACATCCCACGCGGCCAACCGGGAGACTTGGGGCGCGATACGTTCGTGTTGGAGGGTTGGAGGAGAGCATGAGGCGCCTCACGCGACCATCGCGTTTCTGGGAGACCCTGGCCGTGGTGATCGTGAAGCCACTGTCGCTGCTCCTGGTCCGGCATGACTGGCGCCATGGGGAGCGGATCCCGCGTGCGGGCGGCATCATCATCGCCGCCAACCACCTGTCGTGGTCCGACCCCGTGCTGCTGTCCCATTTCCTGTACAACAACGGACGCTGGCCGGTCATCCTGGCCAAGGCGGCGCTGTTCCGGGTGCCGCTGCTCGGCCACGCCGTGCGCTCCCTGTGCGCGATCCCCGTCGAGCGGGGAAGCAGCGAGGCGGCCAGGTCGCTGGAGGCGTCGGAGCAGCGGCTGCGCGACGGCGGTGCGATCTTCTTCTACCCCGAGGGCACCTGCACCCGCGACCCCGGCCTGTGGCCGATGGTGGGCAAGACCGGCGCCGCCCGGCTGGCCCTGGAGAGCGGCGCCCCGGTGATCCCCGTGGCCCACTGGGGGGCGCACGAGCTGCTGCCGTACGGGGAGAAGAAGCCCAGGCTGTTCCCGCGCAAGACGTTCCGCGTGTCGGTGGGGCCGCCGGTGGACCTGTCGCGGTACGCCGGGAAGCCGGCGCACGGGCAGGTGCTGCGCGACGCGACCGCCGACATCATGGCGGCGATCACCGTGCAGCTCGCCGAGCTGCGCGGCGAGAAGGCGCCCGAAACCCCCTACGACCCGGCCGGACGGTGACCCGATGACGAAGGCGGCGGTGTTCGGCACCGGCTCGTGGGGCACCACGTTCGCCATGATCCTGGCCGAGGCGGGCAACCGGACCACGCTGTGGGGACGGCGGCCGGAGTTGGTCGAGGCGATCGACCGTACCCACACCAACTTCGACTACCTGCCGGACGTGACGCTGCCCGCCTCGCTGCGCGCGACGACCGACCCGGCCGAGGCCCTGGACGGGGCCGACTTCGTGGTGCTCGCCGTGCCGTCGCAGACGCTGCGCGCCAACCTGGCCGCCTGGCGCGCGCACATCCCGCCGGACGCGGTGCTGGTCAGCCTGATGAAGGGCGTCGAGCTGGGCACCACCAAGCGGATGAGCGAGGTGATCCGCGAGGTGGCGGGCGTCCCCGAGGAGCGGGTGGCGGTCGTCTCGGGCCCCAACCTCGCCAAGGAGATCGTCCAGCGTCAGCCCGCCGCCACCGTCGTGGCGTGCAGCGACGAGAGCGTGGCCGCGCGCCTGCAGAGCGCCTGCCATCTGCCGCCGTGGTTCCGCCCCTACACCAACACCGACGTGGTGGGCGTGGAGTTGGGCGGCGCGGTCAAGAACGTCATCGCGCTGGCCGTCGGCGTCGCGGTGGGCATGGGCATGGGCGACAACGTCGCCGCCATGCTGATGACCCGGGGCCTGGCGGAGATCTCGCGGCTGGGTGCCGCGCTCGGGGCCGACCCGCACACGTTCGCCGGGCTGGCCGGCATGGGCGACCTGGTGGCGACCTGCACCTCGCCGCTGTCGCGCAACCGCACGTTCGGCGAGCGCCTGGGCCGCGGCATGACGCTGGAGGAGGTCGTGGCCGCCACCAAGCAGACCGCCGAGGGCGTCAAGTCGTGCGAGTCGGTGCTGGAGCTGGCCAGGAAGCACGACGTCGAGATGCCGATCACCGAGGTCGTCGTGGGCGTCGTCCACGACGGCATGTCGCCCAGTGAGGCGGGCATGCTGCTGATGTCCCGTTCGCCGAAGCCTGAGCGTTACGGGGTCTGACCATTGCGGACAACACCGGCGTGCTTGGCTCGCTGTGGTGGGAACACGCCGGTAGATTCGGACGTCATGAGCAAGCCACGTGTCGCCGTCGTTTTCGGGGGTCGTAATTCCGAGCACGCCGTGTCCCTGATGGGCGCGGGCAGCGTGCTGGAGGCGATCGACAAGGACAAGTACGAGGTGATCCCCGTCGGGATCGCCCAGGACGGCAGGTGGGTGCTCGCCGCGGCCGGCCAGCGGTTCGCCATCGAGGAGGGCGAGCTGCCCAGCGTCGACACCTCCGGCGCCGCGCTCGCCGTGCCGCCCGGCCAGGGCTCGCTCGTGGCCTACGACCCGGGCAGCATCCCGGTCGAGCTGGGCACGGTGGACGTGGTGTTCCCGGTGATGCACGGGCCGTTCGCCGAGGACGGCACGATCCAGGGGCTGCTGGAGATGGCCGGCGTGCGGTACGTCGGCTCCGGGGTCCTGGCCAGCGCCGTCGGCATGGACAAGGCGTACATGAAGACCGTCATGGCCGCGGCCGGGCTGCCGGTCGGGCGGTACGTGGTGGTGCGCGACCGCGACTGGCGGCTCGACCGCGAGCGGGTGCTGAAGGAGGCCGAGGAGCTGCTCGGCTGGCCGGTGTTCGTCAAGCCGGCGCGGGCCGGCTCGTCGCAGGGCATCTCCAAGGCGCACGACCGGGCGACGCTGGCCGAGGCGGTGGAGGCGGCCCGGCGGCACGACCCCAAGGTGCTGGTCGAGGCGGCGGTCGAGGGGCGCGAGATCGAGTGCGCGGTGCTCCAGTCGCTCGGTGACGAGCCGTCGCGGGCGTCGCTGCCCGGCGAGGTGAGGGTCGAGGGCGGCCAGGAGTTCTTCGACTTCGAGGCCAAGTACTACCCCGACCAGATGTCGCTGACCGTGCCCGCCGACCTGCCGGGCGAGGTGGCGGAGGAGCTGCGGGCGATGGCTGTGCGGGCGTTCGAGGCGCTGGAGTGCGAGGGGCTCGCGCGGGTGGACTTCTTCTACACGCCCGAGGGCCGCATCGTCTTCAACGAGATCAACACGATGCCGGGGTTCACGTCGCTGTCGGTGGCGCCGCAGTTGTGGGCCGCCTCCGGGATGAGCTATCCGGAGCTGGTGGACCGGCTCGTCCAGCTCGCCCTGAACCGGCCGGCCGGGCTGCGCTGACCGCTCAGGGCTTCGAGGTGACCTGGCCGATCGGGTCCGAGAGGTCGGCGAGCACCTGCGGGGCCCCGTGCGTCCCGGCGATCGTCACCTCCACGTACAGAGGGGCCGCGACGGCCGTGTAGAGGGTGGGCTTGTCGGGGTCGGCGAACCAGCCGACCCCGTTGATCTCCTGGAGCTGGTCGGTCGGCGCCATCCGGGCCGGTCGCGGCACGCCGCAGCGCAGCGCGATCTCCCCTTCACCCCAGACGGCCACGTACGGCGACTCGGGGACGGACGTGCCGTGCGCGGCGCCGTCCAGCGTGCGCGGCAGCAGCCCGGACAACCGTTGGCAGGCCGAGACCGCCTCGCCCTGCGGGGTGGGCGGCTCGACCTGTACGGCCCCGCACGCGGCGAGCGCGAGCAGCAGGAGCGCTGTGGCGGCGGCACGCATGGACGGCGAGTTCTCCCGGAAAGATCTACCTCAGATGTGCACGATCGGGCATGTCAGGGTCCGTGTGATCCCCTCGACGCCCTGGATCTGGGCCACGACGAGTTTGCCCAGCTCATCGACGTTGCGGGCCTCCGCTCGCACGATCACATCGTACGGTCCCGTCACGTCCTCGGCCTGCGTGACTCCGGGGATGCCGGAGATCTCGCCGGCCACGCTCGCCGCCTTGCCGACTTCGGTCTGAATAAGGATGTAGGCCTGCACCATTACGTCCTCCCGGGCGATTGGATCACGCCGAAGGGCCACCGTACCCTGTGTGGGTCAGGAGGTGTGTCATCAGAGTCGGAGATCTCGGCGAATTCGGAGCGGTAAGGCGTATTTCCGGACGTCTACCGCAAGGAGCCACTGTTCTACTCGGACCGGGCGATGATGCCGCGATGGTCGGTGCGCCGGACGGGCGCGTCGTGGTGTCAACGGACCTCTTGATTGAGGGTAGGCACTTCCGGCGCGATTGGTCCAGCGGCTACGACGTCGGCCGGAAGGCGGCGGCCCAGAATCTCGCCGACGTGGCCGCCATGGGCGCGGTTCCGACGTCTCTCGTGGTCGGGCTGGGGATGCCGGCGGATCTGCCGGTCAGCTGGCTCGACGCGCTGACCGACGGGTTCCGCGACGAGTGCGCGGTCGTGGGGGCGAGCGTGGTCGGGGGCGACATCGCCCGCAGCGACCAGGTGGTGCTCGGGGTGACCGCGCTCGGCGACCTGGGCGGACGGCCGCCGGTGACCAGGTCCGGGGCGCGTCCCGGCCAGGTGGTGGCCGTGGCGGGGCGGCTCGGCCACGCCGCGGCGGGCCTCGCTCTCCTGGAGGCCGGTCGTGACGTCCCGCGTGAGGCGGGGGCGCTGTTCGAGGCGGTGGAGGCGCACCGGCGGCCGTGCCCGCCGTACGAGCAGGGGCCGGAGGCGGCGCGGCTGGGTGCCACCGCGATGCTGGACGTGAGCGACGGGCTGCTGCAGGACCTCGGGCACATCGCCCGGGCCGGCGGGGTGCGGGTGGAGGTGGACCCGGACGCCCTCGTGGTGGGGAAGCCGGTGGCCGCCGCCGCCGAGGAGCTCGGGGCCGACCCTCTCGACTGGGTGCTCACGGGTGGTGAGGACCACGCGCTCGCGGCCGTGTTCCCGGCCGAGGCGCGGCTGGGGGCGGCGTGGCATGTCGTGGGGGCTGTCGTGGTGGGCGAAGGCGTGACCGTACGGGGACGTGCCGTCGGGCAGGGTGGCTGGGATCACTTTCAGTAACGAGATGTCCCATTTTGCAGGATATTTTCCCGATATGAGATGTGACTCACGGGAATGCTGGGACAAAGTCGTAGCGAAGGTGTTATGAAGATTGGCGGCCACTGTAACCGGCAAGAAAGGGCAGCCATGGGCCGCCACGGCACAGGTGGATCCGACGACGCGAGCGAACGGGGGAACGGCAGGTCCGACGACTCTCAGGACGAGGACTCCGGACTGACCGACCGCGCCGCGCAGTGGGCCGCCGCGCCGGATCCGACCGCTAGGAGCTCCTTCTGGGACTCCGACGACCAGCAGGCCGAGCCGCCCGGCTGGCCGGAGCCGCCGGACCAGGTGGGGGTGACGGGTCAGTGGGCGCCGATGCCCAAGCAGGAGCCCGGCCCCGCCGTCCGCCGCCCGGAGAACGATCCGTTCGAGACAACCGGAGCCTTCCAGCCGCCCTCGCGGGGCGCGGGCGGCCCGGGACCGGCCGCAGACCAGCCGTTCGAGACGACGGGCGCCTTCGTACGGCCCCCGAACTGGGACGAGCCCGGAGCCTGGGACGCGCCCGCACGCGGCGAGGTCGGAGACAGCACACAGACCTTCGGCATGCCACAGGACTTCGGCGGTGATCGTCCGTCGAGTCCCAACGTCTTCGGGGGTGATGCTCCTTCGGGTCCGCACGGGTTCGGCGGTGATCGTCCGTCGAGTCCCAACGTCTTCGGCGGTGACGCTCCTTCGGGTCCGCACGGGTTCGGGCCTGGCGCGCCGCAGGCGTTCGGGCCCGCCGACCCGCACGCGACCGCACCCGGGGCGCCGCACGGGCTCGGGCCCGCGGGCCCGTTCGGAGCCGCGGACCAGCGACCGTCCGGGGCCGACGCCACGCAGGTGTTCGGGCAGGACCGGGACGCGTCCGGGCAGACGCAGGCGCTCCAGCCCCCGGCGGGCGGCCCGCCCGAGCCCGGCGACGTCAAGGTGTACGGCAGCCCGACCATGATGGACCTGCAGGGCCCTGAGTGGTCCGAGCGGCCCGACAACGGGTTCCTCGGCTCCGGCTGGTCCGGCGACGACGAGCCCGCGGGAGAACGCGCCGGCGAGCGCGACAAGGGCCGTGACGGGGGGCGTGACAGCGGTCGGGACGGTGAGCCCGAGCCACGCCGCCGCGGGCGCCGCAAGTCCCCGTCCGGCGACACCGACCCGTTCGCCGAGCCGCCGGCCAAGGGCCGGGGCCGCCTCGCGCTGCTCTCCGTGGCGGCCGTGGCCGTCGTGCTGGGCGGCACCGTGGCGGGCGTGAAGCTGATGAGCGGAGGGTCGCAGCCGGCCGGCTGCCCCGGAGACGGCTGCGCCGCCGTGCAGGCGACCAACCAGCCCGGTCCGCAGGGCTCCCAGCCCGTCGAGGAGGACACCGAGCCGGCGGAGGACGAGACCGAGGAGCCGACGGAGGAGCCCACGGGCAAGACGGCGCAGCCCGCCGGGACTCCCGGCCCGCAGGCCACGACCGGCACCCGCGTCCCGCGCCGGACCGCCTCTCCTCAGCCGAAGCCCACCAAGACCAAGAAGCCGGCCAGGGCCACCCAGGAGCCGCTGCCGACGAGCTTCCAGGCGACCGAGACGTCCACGCCGGAGGAGGTCGCCACGATCACGGTCACGGACCCCGCGGACAACACCTCGGGCAACCCGGCGCCGACGGCCCCGTCCACCGAGACGGCGGCGCCCATGGGCGGCGGCTCGGTCAGTCTCGGCTTCAGCGTGGTCAGCCAGCGGCTGACCGGTTACACGGCCCACCTCGACGTGGCCAACGCCTCGCCGCAGGCGCTCAAGTCCCTCACGGTGTCGGTACCGGTGAAGGGGCGCGTGCTGAACATGACGGGCGCGGAGTGGACGCAGGACGGCGATCTGCTGATCATCGACCTGCCGGACTCGCTGGACGAGGGTGACTCGACCGAGATCACCTTCACCGCCACGGGCCGTGCCGCCGAGCCGCGGAACTGCGGCCTCGTGGGCGGCGACTGCGCCGTCGACTGACGTCCCCGGGGCGGGCGGCGCCAGGGTCGCCCGCCTCCTGCCGCCGCCCCTCCGGCGAGCCCGGCCGGCTGCGGAGGGCGCGGACGGGGGAATGGTTGGATGGGGGCATGACCGCTACGACCCCTCCGCGTGTATTGACCGTCGCCGGATCCGACTCCGGCGGCGGGGCGGGCATCCAGGCCGATCTCAAGACCATGCTGGCCCTGGGCGTGCACGGCATGAGCGTGATCGCCGCCGTGACGGCCCAGAACTCCGTCGGCGTCCAGGGCTACTGGGAGCTGTCCGCCGAGGCCGTGCGCGCCCAGCTCGACTCCGTGCTGGGCGACATCGGCGCGCAGGCGGTCAAGACCGGCATGCTCGCCTCACCGGAGCTGGTCGAGATCGTGGCCGTGACGCTCGGCGCGTACGAGGCGCCGGTCGTGGTCGACCCCGTGGGCGTGTCCAAGCACGGCGACTCCCTGCTGGCGCCCGAGGCCGTCGAGACGATGCGCACGCGGCTGCTGCCCGTCGCCACCGTCGTCACGCCGAACCTGTGGGAGGTCGAGCAGCTCACCTCGGTCAAGGTCGAGGACGAGGACGGGATGCGGCGGGCCGCCGACGCGGTGCTGGAGCTGGGCCCCGCCTGGGCGCTCATCAAGGGCGGGCACCTGCCCGGCGAGCCGGTCGACCTGCTGACCGACGGCGCCCGCGAGTACCGCTTCACGGCCGAGCGGCTCGACAACCGCCACACCCACGGCACGGGCTGCACGCTCGCCTCGGCGATCGCCTCCTACCTGGCGATGGGCGAGGACGTGCCCGGGGCGGTGGGCAAGGCCAAGGAGTACGTCACGGGGGCGATCCGCCTGGGTTTCCCGCTCGGCGACGGCATCGGCCCGGTGGACCACGCCTGGCGGTGGCGCTGATCGCCCATGGCTTCCCGGGCATGACAGGAGCCCTTGGCTCCCGGGCATGACGAAAGCCCGCCGCTCGGCCGGGAGCGGCGGGCTTTCGCGAAGATCGGTACTAGCGGGTGACCTTGCCCGCCTTGATGCACGAGGTGCACACGTTCAGCTTCTTCGGCGTGCCGCCGACGACCGCGCGAACCGTCTGGATGTTGGGGTTCCAACGGCGACGGGTACGGCGGTGGGAGTGGGAAACGTTGTTGCCGAAGATCGGGCCCTTGCGGCAGACATCGCAGACGGAAGCCACGGTATCGCTCCTTAAAACAGTCGATGTAGCCCTGTCCGCTGATGTTCGTCGGGCGGAGGGCATGCCGGGACAACCGGCCAGCCAGACGAGGATATCCGATCCACGCCACCAGGTGCGAACTGGAGCACTGGACTGGGACAGATGCGGCGATATCCTCCTCGTTCAACGGTAGCGCACTCGGGAGGTCGTAGCACCGCATGGAGGTTCTCGACCCGCCCGGGGTGCGCCGCTGGGCCCGCCTGGCCGCGGACGCGCTGGGCAGGTCACGGGCGGAGATCGACGCGCTCAACGTGTTCCCCGTCGCCGACGGCGACACCGGCACGAACCTCCACCTGACCATGCTGGCCGCCGCCGAGGCCGTCGAGGCGCTGCCCGACGACGTGGACCGCGCGGTGGTGTGGCAGACGCTCGCGTACGGCGCCCTGGTGGGCGCGCGCGGCAACTCCGGCGTCATCGTCAGTCAGGCCCTGCGCGGGCTGGCCGAGGTGCTGAAGGACGGCTCCGACCTGAGAGCCGGCCTGGTCAGGGCGTCCTCGCTGGCCAGGGAGGCGGTCGCCCGGCCCGTCGAGGGCACGGTCCTGAGCGTGCTGGGCGCGGTGGCGGGTGCCGTGCGGGACGCCGACGGCGACCTGGCCGAGATCGCTCGGCGGGCCGCGCGGGAGGCCCGCGCCGCGCTCCGCCGCACCCCCGGGCAGCTCGACGTGCTGGCGCGCAGCGGCGTCGTGGACGCGGGCGGCGCCGGGCTGGCGATCATCCTGGAGTCGCTGGCGGCCGTGGTGACGGGCTCCTCCGGCGATCGGTACGGCGAGCGGTACGAGGTGCCCGCGCCGACGGCGCGCGTGTCGCCGATGACCGAGGTGGGCGCGGGCTACGAGGTGATGTACCTGCTGGACGCCGACGACGCCGCGGTGGCCAGGCTGCGCGAGGAGCTCGACGCGATGGGCGACTCGCTGGTGGTCGTGGGCGGCGACGGGCTGTGGAACGTCCACGTCCACGTGGACGAGGCCGGACCCGCGGTGGAGGCGGCGCTGCGAGTGGGGCGGCCGTACCGGATCAGGATCACGTACCTCGCCGAGCGGACCCACCGCGGCGACGCGGGCAGGGGCGTGGTGGCCGTCGCCGCCGGCGACGGCATCGCGGCGCTGTTCGAGGAGTGCGGCGCGGTGGTCGTGCGGCGGGAGCCGGGCACGCGGCCGTCGCTGCCGGTCATGCTGGCCGCGATCAGGCAGGCGGGCGGCGAGGTCGCCGTGCTGCCGAACGACGAGGGCGCCCAGGCGGTCGCCGCCGCGGCGGCGGAGATCGCCCGGGAGGACGGCGTCGTGGTCAGCGTGCTGCCGACCCGGGCGACGGTGCAGGGGCTGGCGGCGCTGGCCGTCCACGACCCGCTGCGCCGCTTCGACGACGACGTGGTGGCGATGACCGGCGCCGCGGGGCACACGCGCCACGGTCACCTGGTGGTGGCCCGCAGGGAGGCGGTCACCAGCGCGGGCGTGTGCCGGCCCGGTGACGTGCTCGGGCTGATCGACGACGACGTGGCGGTGATCGGCCGTGGGCTGGGGGAGGTGGCCGTCGCCGTCGTGGACCGGATGGTCGCGGGGGGCGGCGAGATGGTCACGCTGGTCACGGGCGCGGACGCGCCCGAGGATCTCGCGGGCGCGGTGGAGGAGCACCTGCGGGCCACCCGGCCGGACGTGGACTTGGTGGTGTACGCGGGGGAGCAGGGCGGCTACCCGCTCCTCATCGGCGTGGAGTGAGCGGGTGGCGCCGGTGAGCGGGCGCGGCGGCGCGGCGGTTCGGGGGCGCGACACGCGTTCCTGTCGGTCGCAGGCGGTAGAACATAGTGCCGTGAGCCGTTTCGACGAGCCGCTGACCAAGGCGCTCGACCCGAAGACCGCCAAGCTGCTGCACAGCGTGCTCGGCCTGGAGACGGTCGGCGACCTGCTGCGCCACTACCCCCGCCGCTACGCCGAGCGTGGCGAGCTGACCGCGCTCGACGCGCTGGAGGTCGACGAGCACGTCACCGTGGTCGGCGAGGTGAGCCGGCTCATGCGCAAGCCCATGCGCAACCGCGGCGGCACCTGGCTGGAGGTCGAGGTCGTCGACGCCGCCCGCAACAAGATCTACCTGTCGTTCTTCGGCAAGGGCTCCCACGTGGCCGAATCACGGCTCAAGCCGGGACGGCGCGGCATGTTCGCCGGGAAGGTCGGCCTCTTCGGCTCCCGGACACACCCGCGCTGGCAGCTCTCGCACCCCGAGTTCGAGCTGTTCGAGGAGAACGAGGCCGGCGCCGAGGAGTTCTCGGCCGCGCCGGTGCCGATCTACCCGGCCGGCAAGGACCTGACGCCGTGGGTGATCAGGCGGGCCGTGGGCGTCGTGCTCGACACGCTGGGGCCGCTGGCCGACCCGCTGCCCGGCGACCTGCGCGCCCGCCATGGCCTGCGCGACCTGGCCGAGGCGCTGGAGGCGGTGCACCGGCCGAAGGACTTCGGCGACGTGCAGCGGGCCCGCGACCGGCTCAAGTTCGACGAGGCGTTCGTGCTCCAGGCCGTGCTGCTCCAGCGCCGGCAGGCGGCGACCGCCTGGCCCGCCAAGGCCCGCCCGCGCCGCGGCGACGGCATCCTGGCCGACTTCGACGCGCGGCTGCCGTTCGAGCTGACCGAGGGCCAGTCCCAGGTCGGCGAGGAGATCGCCGCTGACCTGGCCCGCGAGAACCCGATGCACCGGCTCCTGCAGGGCGAGGTCGGCGCGGGCAAGACCGTGGTGGCCCTGCGGGCGATGCTCCAGGTGGTCGACGCGGGCGGCCAGGCGGCGCTGCTGGCGCCCACCGAGGTGCTCGCCCAGCAGCATCACCGCTCGATCACCGCCATGCTGGGCGACCTCGCGCAGGGCGGCATGTTCGGCGGCACGGCCGTCACCCTCCTCACGGGCTCCATGGGCGCCGCCGCCCGCCGCGCCGCGCTGCTCGACGCGGCCTCCGGCACGGCCGGCGTCGTCGTGGGCACCCATGCCCTGTTGCAGGAGCACGTCCAGTTCGCCGACCTCGGTCTGGTGGTGGTCGACGAGCAGCACCGCTTCGGCGTGGAGCAGCGCGACGCGCTGCGCGAGAAGGCCGGCGGCGGGCGCCCGCACGTGCTCGTCATGACCGCGACCCCGATCCCGCGCACGGTCGCCATGACGGTCTTCGGCGACCTGGAGGTCTCCACGCTGTCGCAGCTCCCGTCCGGGCGCGCGCCCATCACCACCCACGTGGTGCCGGCCGCCGAGAAGCCCCACTTCCTGGAGCGCACGTGGGAGCGGGTGCGCGAGGAGGTCGCCCTGGGTCGGCAGGCGTACATCGTCTGCCCGCGCATCGGCGACCTGGAGGGCGACGAGGGCGACCTGGAGGCTCGGCCGGGCGAGTCCGGCGAGGGAGCGTCCGGCGAGGGGGCGTCGGGGGAGGAGCGCCGGCCGCCGCTGGCCGTCCTGGACGTCGCCCAGCTGCTGTCCGAGGGGCCGTTCCACGACCTGCGGCTCGGCGTCCTGCACGGCAAGCTGCCGCCGGAGGAGAAGGACGCGATCATGCGGGCGTTCAGCCGGGGCGAGCTGGACGTGCTGGTGGCGACGACGGTGATCGAGGTCGGCGTCGACGTGCCCAACTCCTCAGTCATGATCATCATGGACGCCGACCGGTTCGGGGTCTCGCAGCTCCACCAGCTCCGCGGCCGCGTCGGCCGAGGCGGGCTGCCGGGGCTGTGCCTGCTGGTGTCCGACTTCCCGGAGGGCACGCCCGCGCGGGCGCGGCTCGACGCGGTGGCCGCCACGCTCGACGGGTTCGAGCTGTCGCGGGTGGACCTGGAGCAGCGGCGTGAGGGCGACGTGCTGGGCGCGGCCCAGTCGGGCAAGCGGTCGTCGCTCAAGCTGCTCCAGCTCCTGCGCGACGAGGACGTGATCGAGGCGGCCCGCGACGAGGCGGCGCGGCTGCTGGCGGCCGATCCCGAGCTGTCGGCGCACGAGGCGCTGCGCGCGGAGATCGACCGGCTGCTGGCCGACGAACGCGCCGAATACCTGGAGAAGACCTAACCAGCTGGGGACGACGTACTCCACCTGGAGCAGACGTGAGGTCCGGAGACGGGGCGCGGCGCGCGTGGCGTGCGGCGGCCCGGTCACCGCTTGGAAGCGGCGGAGACAGGTGCTGGGCCCAGCCATGGGGACGGCCTCCCCCCGAATGCCGTCCCCGGCTGGGCCCACCCCTCGGGTCAGGTGCCGAGGGAACCGGCGTGCGGAAGGGCTCACGACCACGCCGGTCGGCCTTCTGATGGGTCACCTCGAAGGCCGCAGACCCATCATGCGTGGCCGGTGGGGTGATGGGAATCACCCTTGCGTCTTCGAGGCCGACACTTGTCCACTCTTGACCTGCGCCGACGTGCGCGAGAATGGCTCACATGACTCGGATCATCGCGGGCAGCGCGGGCGGGCGACGCCTGGCGGTCCCGCCGGGGCGCGGCACGAGACCGACCAGCGACAGGGCTCGCGAAGGCATCCTCTTGACTCTCGACTCCCTGGGCGGGGTGAGGGGGGCCCGGGTGATGGACCTGTACGCGGGGTCGGGGGCCGTCGGGCTGGAGGCGCTGTCGCGGGGCGCGGACCACGCGCTGCTGGTCGAGTCCGATCCCAGGGCCGTCCGGGCCATCAGGACGAACGTCCGGGAGCTGGGGCTGCCCGGGGCGCGGGTGGTGGCCGACAAGGTCGAGCGGTTCCTGGGCCGGGCGGGCGGGGACGTCGCGGGGCGGGGCCGGCGGGGTGGGGAAACTCACACCGACCCGGCCGGGCCGGCCGAGCAGGCCGGGCCGGCCGAGCCGGTCGGGCCGGCCGAGCCGGTCGAGCCGTACGACATCGTGTTCGCCGATCCGCCGTACGCGGTGTCGGACGAGGAGGTCACGAGGGTGCTGGAGCTGCTGCGCGACCACGGGTGGCTGGCCGAGGACGCGGTGGTGGCGTTCGAGAGAGAAACCCGGGGAAAAGCCCTGGTATGGCCGGAAGGTTACGTTGAGGAGAGGGTTCGCCGTTATGGCGAAGCGTCCGTTTGGTACGGTCGCGCCGCCGGTAATCCGTAGACCTGCCCGCTGACCAGGGAGGCGTCTTGCGCCGCGTTGTCTGCCCAGGGTCCTTCGACCCCATCACCAACGGTCACCTCGACATCATCGCCCGGTCCGCCAGGCTGTACGACGAGGTGACCGTGGCCGTGCTCATCAATGTGGAGAAAAGCAGCCTCTTCACGGTCGACGAGCGGATCGAGATCCTCCAGACCGTGACCAAGGAGTTCCCGAACGTCACGGTCCGGAAGTTCCACGGGCTCCTCGTCGACTTCTGCAAGCAGAACGACATCCCCGCCATCGTCAAGGGCATCCGGGTGGTCAGCGACTTCGACTACGAGCTCCAGATGGCCCAGCTCAACTACCGGCTGTCCGGGGTCGAGACGCTGTTCATGCCGACCAATCCCGAGTACTCGTTCCTGTCGTCCAGCCGCGTCAAGGAGATCGCGCGGTACGGTGGGGACGTGTCCGGCCTGGTCCCTGACCTGGTGCACAAGCTGCTCGTCGAGCGGCTCAGGGGCTGACCGCCACCTGGTATCCTTTCATTTCGGCCTTGTACGACGGCGACAGTTCCGCCATGCCTAGCGAGAGCAGGATGACTCAGCACCTCGACCCCCGCTCGCCTTGGGTGATCTCCACTCACGACCTGGGAAAGCGGCCGGGGACGATGAGGCAGATGACTCTGTCCCTCCCGGCTCCGGCGAATCTCGGCGTCGACATGATCGGCGTTCCCAAGGACGCCGAAGTCGAGCTGGACCTCCGGCTTGAAGCAGTGATGGAAGGCGTGCTCGTGTCCGGCACGGCGCAGGCCCCGCTGGGCGGGGAGTGCGCGCGGTGTCTCGACCCGTTGTCCTCGGACCTCGAGGTCGACCTGCAGGAGCTGTTCTTCTACTCCGACGAGGACGCCTCGGAGGACGACTCGCTGATGGACGGGGAACTGCTCGACCTCGAGCCGACGTTCCGTGACGCGGTGGTGCTCGCACTGCCGTTGAGCCCGGTCTGCCGTGACGACTGCCCGGGGCTCTGCACGGAGTGCGGGATCAAGCTGGCCGAGGCCGGCGACGATCACCGGCACGAGAAGATCGACGCTCGCTGGGCGTCGTTGCAAGGTCTGGTTTCCGAGAACGATAACGATCAGGAGAAGTGACGTGGCCGTCCCGAAGCGAAAGATGTCGCGGAGCAACACCCGCGCCCGTCGCTCCCAGTGGAAGACGACTGCTGTCGCCCTGGTGAGCTGCCCGCAGTGCCGTTCGCCCAAGCAGCCGCACATCGCGTGCCCCACCTGCGGCACCTACAACCGTCGTCAGGTCATCGAGCCGTCCGCCTGATCTCGCAGTTGACGTGATGCCGACCGGGTGCCATTGTGCCCCGGTCGGCGTAAACGTCTCAGTTGCGCACGGCGGCGGCTCGCCCGCGGTCGTGGTGGACGCCGGGGCTCTGTACCCCCCGACGCCCACCACGTTTTCGGGCATCCTCCGCGGCCGTCGCGGCATGTGAAGGTGTCCGAGGAGGAAAACCCGTGGGCGCAGGTCCCAAGCCGGTGGCCGTCGAGGTCGCCAGAGCAGAGCTGGAGCGAGTGCTGTCGATCAGCCTCGACTCCGACATCCTGGAGCGGGCGTTGACGCACCGCTCCTACGCGTACGAGAACGGCGGCCTGCCCACCAACGAGCGCCTGGAGTTCCTCGGCGACTCGGTGCTGGGCCTGGTGGTCACCGACACCCTCTACCGCAACCACCCCGACCTGCCCGAGGGGCAGCTCGCCAAGCTGCGGGCCGCGGTGGTCAACATGCGCGCCCTCGCCGACGTGGCCCGCGGGCTCGGTCTCGGCCGGTTCCTGCGGCTCGGCAGGGGCGAGGAGGGCACCGGCGGTCGCGACAAGTCCTCGATCCTGGCCGACACCCTGGAGGCGCTGATCGGCGCCGTCTACGTGGACAAGGGGCTCGACGAGGCGTTCCGGGTGGTCCACGTGCTGTTCGACCCGCTGATCGTCCGCTCGGCCTCGCTCGGCGCCGGGCTCGACTGGAAGACCTCCCTGCAGGAGCTCACCGCCTCCGAGGCGCTCGGCGTCCCCGAGTACCACGTCGAGGAGAGCGGCCCCGACCACGCCAAGTCGTTCACGGCGGAGGTGCGCGTCGGCGGCGAGTCCTACGGGGCGGGCAACGGGCGCAGCAAGAAGGAGGCCGAGCAGCAGGCGGCCGAGGCGGCGTGGACCCGCATCCGGGCCCGCCGCGAGCAGCGCGAGAGCCAGCCGGCGGGCTAGGTTGCCTGAGCTGCCGGAGGTCGAGGTCGTCCGGCGCGGCCTCGCGCAGTGGGTGGCCGGGCGGGAGATCGCCTCGGCCGAGGTGCTGCACCCGCGGGCGGTGCGCCGGCACGTGCCGGGGGCCGAGGAGTTCGCCGCGCGGCTGAAGGGCCGGGTGGTGCTCTCCGCCGAGCGGCGCGGCAAGTACCTGTGGCTGCCGCTGTCGGGCTCGGAGGAGGCTCTGCTGGCCCATCTGGGTATGAGCGGCCAGCTCCTCGTCGTGGAGCCGGACTCGCCGCCGGAGAAGCATCTGCGCGTACGGCTCGCCTTCCAGGACGGCGGCCCCGAGCTGCGCTTCGTCGACCAGCGCACGTTCGGCCACGTCATGCTGACGCCGCTGGAGGGCGGCGTGCCCGCGCCGATCTCGCACATCGCGCCTGACCCGTTCGAGGAGGCGTTCGACGACGACCGGTTCGCCGCCGCCCTGCGCCGCAAGGACACCGAGATCAAGCGGGCCCTGCTCGACCAGACGCTGATCAGCGGTGTCGGCAACATCTACGCCGACGAGGCCCTGTGGCTGGCCCGGCTGCACTGGGCGTACCCCACCCGGACGCTCACCCGGCCGAAGATCGCCGAGCTGCTCGCCGCGGTCCGCGAGGTGATGACGGCCGCGCTGCGCCAGGGCGGCACGTCGTTCGACAGCCTGTACGTCAACGTCAACGGCGAGAGCGGCTACTTCGAACGCTCCCTGGAGGCGTACGGCCGGCGCGATCGGCCCTGCTCCCGCTGCGGCAGCCCCATCATCCGTGACGCGTTCATGAACCGCTCGTCCTTCTCCTGCCCCACCTGCCAGCGGCGGCCGCGGCGGCCAGCGACAGCCCCGCGCCGAGCCACATGACGGCGGAGACCGACATCCCGTCCACCACCCGGCCGCCGGTGAGCGCGCCGAGCGAGATGGCCGCGTTGAAGACGGCGGTCAGCATGGCCGTGCCCGCCTCCCCGCCGCCCGCCCTGACGATCCAGATCTGCACCGTCACCGACACGCCCCCGTAGGCGACGCCCCACAGCAGGAGCAGGGCCGCCGCCAGGACGATCGAGCCCGGCGCGGCGGCGAGGACAGCGGTGGCGCCCCCGATGAGCAGGGCGAGCGTCACGAGCGTGCCCCTGGGGCGCCGGGCCGCCCGCGCTCCGGCGGCGAAGTTGCCCACCACGCCCGCGACGCCGTAACCGAGCAGGACGGCGCCCACGACGGCCGCCCCCGTGCCCGCGCCCGCCCCCGTGGCCTGCTCCAGGAACGGCCGGACGTAGGTGTAGGCCGCGAAGTGGCCGGTCACCACGAGGGCGGTCACGATCAGCACGATCCTCGACGGGCCGGCCCGCCACACCGCCCACAGGTCGGACGGGCGCGCGGCCCGCTCGGCGGGCAGCGGCGGCAGCAGTCCGGCCAGCGCCACGCACAGGACGGCGGCGAGCAGGGCGACGGCTCCGAACGCCACCCGCCACCCGGCGGCCGAGGCGACCAGCGTCCCGGCGGGCACACCCAGCACGGAGGCCACCGCGATCCCCGAGGCGATCGTCGCCGCCGCCGGGCCGACCCGCGGCTCCGGCACCAGACGTACCGGCAGGCCCACCGCGTACGTCCAGAACCCGCCGATGCTCACCCCCGTCAGAACCCGCGCCGCCAGCATGACCGGGTAGGCAGGCGAGAGGGCGGCCACCAGGTTGGCGAGCGCGAGCAGGGCCATCAGCGCGCACAGCACCCCCCGGCGGTCCAGGCGCCGCGCGGCAAGCGTCATCAACGGCGCGGACACGGCCGCCACCAGGCCCGGAGCGGTCATCATGAGCCCCGCAGCGCCGTCGGACACACCCAGCTCGGCGCCGATCGGGGTCAGCAGGCCGACAGGCAGCATCTCGCTGGTGACGATGGTGAACGTGCCCGCCGCGACCGCCGGTACGGCGAGCCGGTGCGACACGGTCGGGGTCTCAGGTGTGATGGTCATGACCTCCACCCTTCGGCGGTGGCGCCGGGGGAACAATGACGGGACGCTCAGGCTTGGTTTAGCTGGACTAGGGGGTGACATGGAGTTCCGGGAACTGGAGTGCTTCGTCGTCCTCAGCGAGGAGCTTCACTTCGCGCGGGCCGCCGACCGGCTGTACCTGTCGCCGGGGCGGGTGAGCCAGCTCGTGCGGTCGCTGGAGACGCGGATCGGCGCCCGGCTGTTCGACCGGACCAGCAGGCGGGTGCGGCTGACGCCGCTCGGCGAGCGCTTCCTGACGGACCTGCGCCCGGCGTACGACGGGCTGCGGGACGCGGTGGACCGGGCCCGTGCGGCGGCCCGCCAGGTGACGGGCGTGCTGCGCGTCGGCTTCCTCGGCACGCCGACGGAGCTGGTGACCGAGGCCGTGCGGGCCTTCGAGGGGCTCTACCCGTCGTGCGAGGTGCGGCTGGTGGAGGTGCCGCTGTCCGACCCGTTCGGCAAGCTCCGGGCGGGCCTGGTGGACGTGACGTTCACGCTGCTGCCGGTGGACGAGCCGGATCTGGAGACGGGCCCTGGCCTCAACCGGGTGCCCGTCAGCCTCGGCCTGCCCGCCGGCCATCCGCTCGCGGGCCGGGACGCCGTCGACGCGGAGGAGCTGGCGGACCTGCCGCTGATCGAGCCGGGGGGACCGGCGCCGCGCGCCTGGCGCGAGCTGCTCGCGCCGGCGGGCACCCCGGCGGGCCGGCCCATCCCCCGAGGGGGTACGGTCGCCACCAGCCAGGAGGGCATCACGCTGGTCGCCCTGGGCCGCGGCGGGATGCTGTTCTGCACGCCGACGGCGGCCTACCACGAGCGTGGCGACGTGGTGTTCGTGCCGGTGAGAGGCCTGCCCGCGTCGGTGCTCGGGCTGGTGTGGCCACGGGCCGGCGCGACGGCCGCGGTGCGCGCGTTCGGCGAGACGGCCGCGGGCGTGGCGGGCCCGGAGGCGGCGCGCGGGGTGGCGTAGAACGGTCCGGAGGCGCCTGGCAGGGTGGTCTTCGTTGAACGGCCAGGAGGCGCCCGGCGCGCCGGCGTGGAACGGCCAAGAGGCGTCCGGCAGGCCGGCGTGGAACGGCCCGGAGGTGTGGCCCGGAAAGGGGCGGCCGGGGTGGCCGGAACGGGTGGCCGGGGATGGCCGGAAGGGGTGGGGCATGGAGGACGTACGGCTGACCGCCTGGGTCAGGGGGCGCGTGCAGGGCGTGGGGTTCCGCTGGTGGACCCGGGCGCGGGCGCTGGAGCTGGGACTGGAGGGCTGGGCGCGCAACACGGACGACGGCCGGGTGGAGGTGGTCGCCGAGGGGCCGCGTGAGGCCTGCGTCAAGCTGCTGGAGCTGCTCAGGGGTTGCGACACGCCGGGCAGGGTCGATGGAGTAGTGGAGAGGTGGAGCGAAGTCCGAGGTGGTTTGGGTGGTTTCCGGGAGCGGTAGCCGCTTTCGCGAAACGGGCCAAATGGGGTATAGTTATATGTCGGGAGTGCCCCGCGAGGGGTGTGGCGGTTCGTTCGACTTGACCGCCCACACTGCCGGTGCGACTCTTGTTAAGTACCACGCGCACCCCTCCCGCGGAATAAGAAGTGCGCGAACCAGTCTGGTCACTCAGCGTGGAGGACCCTTTACCATGGCGAAGGCTCTACTCGGCCACGTCGGTGGTCCTGACCCTCGAATGGTCTCGGAGATGCGGCGCTTGCAGCAGCGGATCCGTGACCTGGAGGCAGAACTCATCCGGCTTCAGGCTCAGAATGACGCTCTTGCGGCGCAAACCCGCGATGAGGCGATCAGCCGCATGCAGGAGCGCGAGCCGGCACTCACCTGAGAGTGATCGGAACGCAAGATTGAGGGACGTCTCGGCGAGGCGTCCCTTGTTATTTGCCCTCGTTCGGGATGTCTTTGCGCCCCCTTTCCGCGTCCGTCCGCCGGCGCCACCGTTGTGGCCAGCGACGAGGCGCTCGGACCAGTAGGCTTTCCCGAAGTCCGTTCAGGGAGAAGGGGGCCTGTTCTTGCATTTGAAGACCCTGACCCTGCGCGGCTTCAAGTCCTTCGCCTCGGCGACCGCCCTGCGGTTCGAGCCCGGCATCACCTGCGTGGTCGGTCCCAACGGCTCCGGCAAGTCCAACGTCGTCGACGCCCTGGCCTGGGTCATGGGCGAGCACAGCGCCAAGTCGCTGCGCGGCGGCAAGATGGAGGACGTCATCTTCGCCGGCACCTCGTCACGCCCGCCGCTGGGCCGGGCCGAGGTCACGCTGACCATCGACAACACCGACGGCGCGCTGCCCATCGACTACACCGAGGTCACGATCAGCCGGCTGATGTTCAGGTCCGGCCAGAGCGAGTACGCCATCAACGGCGACACCTGCCGCCTGCTCGACATCCAGGAGCTGCTGTCGGACTCGGGCATCGGCCGCGAGATGCACGTCATCGTCGGCCAGGGCCAGCTCGACGCCGTGCTGCACGCGGGGCCGGAGGACCGCCGGGCGTTCATCGAGGAGGCCGCGGGCGTCCTGAAGCACCGCAAGCGCAAGGAGAAGGCGCTGCGCAAGCTCGACGCGATGCAGGCCAACCTGACGCGCGTCCAGGACCTCGCCACCGAGCTGCGCCGCCAGCTCAAGCCGCTGGGCCGCCAGGCCGAGATCGCCCGCAAGGCCGCTGT
Organism: Nonomuraea sp. NPDC050733; assembly: GCF_040654215.1. Lineage (NCBI taxonomy): Bacteria > Bacillati > Actinomycetota > Actinomycetes > Streptosporangiales > Streptosporangiaceae > Nonomuraea > Nonomuraea sp. NPDC050733. The sequence continues at coordinate 290,394 of NZ_JBFAHO010000002.1, forward strand.
CATCCAGGCCGACTGGCGCGACGCGCGGCTGCGGCTGCTCGCCGACGACGTGTGCGTCCTGCGGGTCACGCTGGAGCGGGAGGCGGCCGACGAGGCGGCGGTCCTCGCCCGGCGCGCCCAGGTGGAGGCCGAGCTGGCCGAGGGACAGCAGCGGGAGGCCGCGCTGGAGACGGCCGAGGCCGAGGCCCAGCCCCGGCTGACCGCCGCGCAGCAGACCTGGTTCCGGCTGTCGTCGCTGCGCGAGCGCATCACCGGCCTGGAGCAGCTCGCCGCCGAGCGACACCGGCACGCCCTCGACGCCGCCGCCATCGAGCGCCGAGGCCGTGACCCCGAGGACCTCGAACGCGAGGCGGCCGAGGTGCGCGAGAGCGAGCTGGTGCTGCGGGCCGAGCTTGAGGAGGCGCAGGAGCTGCTCGACGCCGCCGCCGAGCGGCGCGCCGAGGCCGAGTCGGAGCTGGCAGCCGAGGAGCGGCGGCTGGCGATGGCCGCCCGCGCCGCCGCCGACCGGCGCGAGGGCCTGGCCCGGCTGCGCGGCCGGGTCGACTCCGCGCGCAGCAGGTCACGCGCCGCCGAGGACGAGATCGGCCGGCTGACCAAGGCGGTCGCCGACGCGGCCGAGCGCGAGCGGCGCGCCCTCGACGACCTGGAGGAGCGGCGGAGCGAGGAGCCCGCCGCCGACCCGGCGCTGGCCGAGGAGCTGGCGACCGCGCAGGCGCTGGTCGAGGAGGCGCGCGCCACGGCGGAGGAGGCCCGTTCGGCCGTCGAGCAGGCGAGGGCGGCGCTCGGCGGGCCGCGCGACGCGCTCCAGGCCGCGAGATCGAGGGTCGGCACGGCCCGAGCCGCCGACCAGGAGGCCCAGCGGGCCGTGGCCGCGCTGCGGGCCCGCGCCGAGGCGCTGGAGCTGGGCCTGTCCCGGGGCGCCGACGGCGGCGCGGCGCTGGTGGAGACGGGCATGTCGGGGGTGCTGGGCCCGCTGGCCGCCGCGCTCCAGGTCGCGCCGGGCGCCGAGGCGGCCGTCGCCGCCGTGCTCGGGCCGGTGGCCGAGGCCATCGCGGTCGAGTCGGTGGGCGCGGCGGTCGAGGCGCTGGAGCTGCTGTGCGTCAAGGAGGCCGGCCAGGCCACCTTGCTGGTGGCGGGTGCCGGAGACGCGGCGGGATCGGGGCAGGGCCCCGCGGGGCCGGCGAAGGAGGCTTCGGGCGGCGGCTCCCTCGGGGTCGCCGGAGGCGTCGCGGAGCGTGGGGGCGCGCCCGAGGGCGGGGAGTGGGCGGCCGACCTGGTCGGCGTGCCCGGCCCGCTGAGGGGCTCCGTCGCCCGGGTGCTCGACGGCGTCGTCGTCGTGAACGACCTCGCCGCCGCGCGCCGTCTCGTCGAGGGGCACCCCGGACTGCGCGCCGTCACCCGGGGCGGCGACCTCGTCGCCGCCCACCTGGCCAGCGGCGGCTCCGAGGGCGGCACCTCGGTCCTCCAGGTACGGGCCGCGCTCGACGACGCCCTGGCCGACCTGGAGGAGGCCGAGGCGCGCGCGGAGCAGACCGCGACCGGCATGGACGACGCGCTGGCCGCCGAGCAGCAGGCGCAGGCGGCCGTGGAGGCCGCCCAGGCGCGCGTCGCCGAGGCGCAGACCGCCGCCGACACCGCCCAGGCCGGCGTCGGCGCCGCGCAGGGCGCGCTGGACCAGGTCAGCGCCCGCCAGCGGGAGGCCGACCGGCGCAACGCCGACGCCGCCCGCCGGCTGGCGCAGCTCGAAGCCGCCGCCAAGGCCGCGCACGACGAGGCCGAGCGCCTGGCGCGCGGTGTCACGACCGCCGAGGAGGCCCGTGCCGAGGGTCTGGAGGAGCTGGCCGAGCTGGAGATGCGGCTCGCCGAGGCCGAGTACTCCCAGGAGCTGGAGAGCGAGCCCACCACCGAGGCCCGCGACGAGCTGGCGGCGGCCTGCCAGGCGGCCCGCCAGCGGGAGATGGAGGCCGGCCTCCAGGTGCGCACGGCCGAGGAGCGGGTCAAGGGCATCGAGGGGCGCGCGGACGGCCTGCTGAGGGCCGCGCAGCGGGAGCGCCAGGAGCGGGCCCAGGCGGCCGCCCAGCGCGCCCGCCGCCGCCGTCAGGCGAGCGTCGCGGAGGCCGTGAGCAAGGGCGCCCGGCAGGTGCTGGCCGCCCTGGCCGCCTCCGTCGAGCTGGCGGCGCGCGAGCGCGACGAGGCCGACCTGGCCCGCGTCGCCGTCGACGCCGAGCTCAAGCAGGTCCGCCTGCGGGTGCGCGAGCTCACCCAGGAGCTGGACAAGCTGGTCAACAGCGTCCACGGCAGCGAGATGGCCCGCACCGAGCAGCGGCTGCGCCTGGAGCAGATGGAGCAGCGGGCGATGGACGAGTTCGGCGTCGAGACCGAGGCGCTGATCTCCGAGTACGGCCCCGACGCCCCGGTGCCGGGCGAGCCGCCCGTGCCGTACGTGCGGGAGGAGCAGGAGAAGCGGGCCCGCGCGGCCGAGCGGCAGATGCAGCAGCTCGGCAAGGTCAACCCGCTGGCGCTGGAGGAGTTCGCGGCGCTGGAGGAGCGGCACGCGTTCCTCAACTCTCAGCTGGAGGACCTCAAGAAGACGCGGCGCGACCTGATGACCGTGGTCAAGGAGGTCGACGACCGGGTGGAGCAGATGTTCGCCTCCGCCTACGAGGACGTGGCCCGCGAGTTCGAGCAGATCTTCGGCAGGGTCTTCCCGGGCGGCGACGGCCGGCTGGTGCTCACCGACCCCGAGGACATGCTGACCACCGGCATCGAGGTGGAGGCCCGGCCGCCGGGCAAGAAGGTCAAGCGGCTGTCGCTGCTGTCGGGCGGCGAGCGGTCGCTGACGGCGGTGGCGTTCCTGGTCTCGATCTTCAAGGCGCGGCCGTCGCCGTTCTACGTCATGGACGAGGTCGAGGCGGCGCTCGACGACACCAACACGCAGCGGCTGCTCACGCTGTTCGAGGAGTTGCGGCAGAGCTCGCAGCTGATCGTCATCACGCACAACAAGCGGACGATGGAGATCGCCGACGCCCTGTACGGCGTGTCGATGCGCGGCGACGGCGTGACGCAGGTGATCAGCCAGCGCATGCGCGAGCGCGAGCCGGCCTGAGCCCGCCAGATCCCGCACGGGTCAGGTGATTCGGCACTCCCGGCAGGTGTGACGGCGTCCGGAGCGGGCACCAGGTTCGCCGGCGGCGTGATCGCGGCCCGGCGCGGGCGAGTCGCCCGGCCTGGGACGAGATCGGCGTGGCCCTGGTCATGACCACGACGGACGATCTGGAAAACTGACTTCTTGTGGATGGTTACCTCGGCGTCATAGTGATCGTGGTCGTCGTCGCCCTCGTGGCGGCCGGCGGCCTCTTCCTGCTCTTCAGGCCGGGCGGTAAGTCGGCGCCGCCGGTCGAGCCGCCCGAGACGGCGCCCCTCCCGGAGGACCAGGAGAAGGAGCGCCCGGCCACGGGGGCCGAGGAGGGCGAAGGAGCGACCACCACGCTCCCTCCGCCGGTCAAGCCGGCCGAGCCGATGGTCGTCACGCCCGAGGTGGAGGTCCCGCCGCCGTCCGCCGGGCGGATGGTGCGGCTGCGCTCGCGGCTGGCCCGTTCGCAGAGCGCGCTCGGCCGTGGCCTGCTCGACCTGCTGTCCCGCGACCGGCTCGACGACGACGTGTGGGACGAGGTCGAGGAGCTGCTGATCAAGGCCGACGTCGGCGTCGCGCCGACCCAGGCGATCGTGGAGGAGCTCCGCACCCGCGTCAAGGTGCTCGGCAGCCGCACGCCCGACGAGGTGCGCGCGCTGCTGCGCGAGCAGCTGCTCGTCCAGGTCAACCCCGACCTCGACCGCACCCTGCACGTCCAGCCCCACGGTGAGCGGGCCGCGGTGGTGCTCGTGGTCGGCGTCAACGGCACCGGCAAGACCACCACGACCGGCAAGCTCGCGCGCGTCCTCATCGGCGACGGCAAGAAGGTCGTGCTCGGCGCGGCCGACACGTTCCGCGCGGCCGCGGCCGACCAGCTCCAGACCTGGGGCGACCGGGTCGGCGCCGAGGTCGTGCGCGGCCCGGAGGGCGGCGACCCCGCCTCGGTGGCCTTCGACGCCACGGCCAGGGGCATCGCGGACAAGGCCGACGTCGTCATCGTGGACACGGCGGGCCGTCTGCACACCAAGACGGGCCTGATGGACGAGCTGGGCAAGGTCAAGCGGGTCATCGAGAAGAAGGCCACGGTCGACGAGGTGCTGCTGGTGCTCGACGCCACCACCGGCCAGAACGGCATGCGCCAGGCCCAGGTGTTCGGCGAGGTGGTCAACATCACCGGCATCGCGCTGACCAAGCTCGACGGCACGGCCAAGGGCGGCATCGTCATCTCGGTCCAGCGGGAGCTGGGTGTTCCGGTCAAGCTGGTGGGGCTGGGCGAGGGGCCCGACGACCTGGCGCCCTTCGACCCCGAGGTGTTCGTGGACGCGATCATCGGCGAATAAAGGACCAATATTTTCGGATATGGGCGTCCAAATTAGGATGGCTTCCGAAAATGGATAGGAAATTTAATTTACCCGGAAAAGCCTTGATCGTCGTACTTGGCGTGTGTTCACATGAACCGGTCATCCGAGAGATCGCCCCGCGACGGTTCGCGACGGTCTCGTCATGCTTGAACACGAGAGGCACCCGATGAAGAAGGTCGTCGTCCACAAAGCCGGAACCGTGAAGCCCTCCGGCGCGGCCGCTCCGCGACACACCCACTGATTCCCACCCGGCCGGCGTCCCCCACGAGGGGCGCCGGCCGAGGCGCGACCGGAGACGGATCACGGAAGAAGGTCAACGGAAGAAGGTTCGGGTGGACACGATCGTCCTGGACGCCGACCGCAGGCTCCACGGCCCCTACACGCTCGCAGCCGCGCTGCTGGACCACCTCGTGCCCGAGGCGCTGGCCCACCGGCCCGACCTCGTCGCCGCGTACGACATCGAGATCGGGGTCGCGGCGCCGCACCTGACGATCCCCCGGAGCAGGACCACCCTGGCCGAGACACTGCCGAGGGGACAGCGCATCCTCATCCCGGGCGCCCGCCGGACGCTGCGCATCGCGAACGGGCTGGCCGAGTTCGTCCGCGACCACCTGAGCCGGACCGGTCCCCTGACCGTCACCGCCGACAACCTCGGCGAGGCCGACCCGACCGACGCCGAGCTGGTCGAGGTGCTGCGCAGGCGGGTGGACCCGGGCCTGCTGCGCGTCGTCGCCGGCCGGTGCGCGCCCGCGGACAAGCCGCTGAACGCCGACTTCGACCGCTTCCGCGACGAGGGATTCCACCACGCCATGGCCGAGGCCGGCCTGGAGGCGCTGCGCGGGCTCTCCCAGGACGGCGACCCGGAGGGCCGTCGGCTGCTGGTGCAGCGGGTGGGCGCCGCGCTGGAGGCCGTCGAGCGGGAGGACGAGGCCCGCGCCCTGTACGACGCGTCCCGCCGCCTGAGCACCGACCCCAAGCACCGCGCCACGATCGCGTACGCCACGGCCATGCTCCTGGTACGCCACCACGACCTCGCCCGGCGCGACCCGGAGGAGGCCCTGGCCTGGGTCAACGAAGCCGTCACGATCACCTCGCTGCTGCCCGACGCCCGCGAGCGCGCCTTCCACCTGGGCTTCGACCTCAACGGCAAGGCCCTGGTCGAGGTGCGCAGGGGCAACCTGGCGGCGGCGCTCGACCTGGTGCGCCAGGCCATCGACCTGGCCGAGGCGCATCTCGGCGGCACGCACCCGATCCACCGGCTCGTGCTGTACGCCAACCGCGCCCAGCTCCTGGCCGCCGCCGGGCGCACCCAGGAGGCGCTGGCCGACTACGCGATCGCCATCGGCACCGACCCCGGCTACCCCGACTACTACCTGGACCGCGGTGCCCTGCTGCACAAGCTGGGCCGCTACGAGGACGCGAGGGCCGACTTCGAGGCCGCGATCCGCCTCAGCCCGCCGTTCCCGGAGGCGTACTACAACCGGGCGGAGGTCCGCTACGCGACCGGCGACCTCGACGGCGCGCTCGCCGACCTCGACCACACGCTCGACCTCGACCCGGACTTCGCCCCCGCGTACGTCAACCGCGCGGGGCTGCTCGCGGCGGCGGGCGAGCACGCCGCGGCCCGGCGCGACGTGCGGCGGGGGCTCGCGCTCGACCCGCGCAGCCCGCACCTCAGGTGCGTGCTCGGGCAGGTCGAGGCGGCCGAGGGACGGCCGGAGGAGGCCGTGGCCGCGTTCGACGCCGCGCTGGAGCTGGACCAGGACCTGGTGGCCGCCTGGGCGGGCCGGGCCGCCGTGTCGTACGAGGAGGGCGACCACGACGCCGCGCTGGCCGACCTCACGCGGGCGCTGAAGCTGGAGGAGACGGCCGAGCTGCTGTTCAACCGGTCCCTGGTGCACAGCGCCGCGGGACGGCCGGAGGCGGCGCGAGGCGACCTGCTGCGGGCCGCGCGGCTGGCACCCGGAGATCCCGACATCCGGCGGGCGCTCGCGGAGGTGTGAGGCGTGGGCCGGTCCTACTGGCTCCTGCTGGCCGGGTTCCTCGCCTCGTCCCTGGGCACGTGGATCTACCGGCTGGCGCTGCCCCTCCTGGTGTACGACCTGACGGGGTCGCCGCTCGGGACCGGCCTGGTCTACGTCGTGGAGTACGTCCCGTACCTGCTGCTGGGGATGGTCGGCGGGGTGCTCGCGGACCGGTTCGACCGCAGGCGGCTGCTGGTGCTGGGCGATGTGGCGTCCGGGGTCGTCACGCTGGTGCTCGCCGTGATGGTGACGCTGGGCGTGGGACGGCTGTGGCCCCTCTACCTGGTGGCGCTGCTGCTGGCAGCGGTCGATCCGCTCTACCAGCCGGCGTTCCGGGCCGTGCTGCCGTCGCTGGTGCCGCCGGAGCGGCTGCCGCAGGCCAACGCGCGCGTCCACATCGGCGAGCACGCGGTGAACATGGCGGGGCCGGTGGCGGGCGGGGCGCTGGTGGTGGCGTTCGGCTACCAGGTCGCGGTGTACGTGGACGCCGGGTCGTTCCTGGTGTCGGCGCTGCTCATCGGCTTCATCGGCGGGCGTGCGGCCGCCACGGGCCACCGCGCGTCCCGGCAGGGGCAGGAACGGGAACGGTCGTCGATGGCGGCGGACGTGCGGGAGGGCCTGCGGTTCCTGCTGCGCGGCGACCGGGCCGTGCTGACGACCGCGGTGACCTCGTTCGCCTGCAACTTCGGTGTGTGGCTGCTGCTGGCGAACCTCGTCTACTACCTCAGCTCCTACCACGGGTTCACGCCGGGCGAGGTGGGCGTCGTCTACGCCTTCCAGGGGGCGGGGGCGGTCGTGGGGGCGCTGCTCGGCGGGCGGCTGATCCGGCGGTGGCCGCCGGGGCGGATCGTGACCTGGTCGCTGGTGGGCGGCGGGGCGGCGATGCTGCTCATGGCCGCCGCCCGGGGGCCGGTCCTGATCGGGCTGGCCTGGACGGGGCAGTTCGCGGCGGCGGGGGCGATGATCGTGGCGACGGCCACCGTACGGCAGCGGCTCGTCCCCGACCACCTGCTCGGCCGGGTGCTGGGCACGGCCCGGATGATCGCGTTCGCGTCCATCCCGCTGGCGGCGCTGGCGGCCGGGCTGTTCGAGTCGGCGGTGCGCGACGCGTACGCGGTCATGGTGTTCGCCGGCCTGAGCTGGCTGGCGATCGCCGCCGGGGTGGCCCGCTCGCCCCTGCGGCGGCTGACCGCCGGTGACCTCAGGACCGGGACAGCGGCCGGATCGGCACCACCAGCGGAGTCCCCGCGACCGGATCCTGGATGACCTTGGCGTCCAGCTCGAACACCTCGCGCATCAGCTCCTCGGTCAGCACCTCCTCCGGGGAGCCCGCGGCGACCACCCGGCCGGCGCGCATGGCCACCAGCCGGTCGGCGTAGCGGGCCGCGAGGTTGAGGTCGTGCAGGACCATCACGATGGTCCGGCCCGCCTCCTGATGCAGGTTCCGTACGAGCTCCAGCACCTCCACCTGGTGTGCCAGGTCGAGGAACGTGGTCGGCTCGTCCAGCAGCAGCAGGTCGGTGCCCTGGGCGAGGGCCATGGAGATCCACGCCCGCTGCCGCTGCCCGCCCGACAGCTCGTCCAGCGGGCGCTCCGCCAGGTCGGCCAGGCCCGTCAGCTCCAGGGCGAGGGCCACCGCCGTCTCGTCGTCGGACGACCACTGCCGGTACCACGTCTGGTGGGGGTGCCTGCCGCGCGCGACCAGGTCGGCCACGGTCAGCCCCTCGGGCGCGGTGGGGGACTGCGGCAGCACGCCGAGCACCTTGGCCACCTCCCGAGTCGGCATCCGGTCGATGCGCCGGCCGTCGAGCAGCACCTCGCCTCCGCGCGGCTTGAGCAACCGGCCGAGGGCGCGCAGCAGCGTGGACTTGCCGCACCCGTTGGGACCGATGATCGTGGTCACCGTGCCCGCCTCGACGCCGAGGTCGAGCCCGTCGACGACGACCCGGTCGCCGTAGCCCAGCGTGACGCCGGCGGCCTGGAGCCTCATGTGCGTGCCCTCCAGATGAGGTGGATCAGGTACGGCGCGCCGAGCACGGCGGTGACGACGCCCACGGGCAGCTCGATGGGGGAGAAGAGGGTACGCGCGATCAGGTCGGCCCCGGTCGTGAGGACGGCGCCGGTCACGGCGGACGACAGCAGCGGCGGCTGGGCGCACCGGACCAGGCGCAGCGCGATCTGCGGCGCGGCCAGCGCCACGAACGCGATCGGCCCGGCCGAGGCGGTCGCCACGGCGGCCAGCAGCACGGCGGCGAGCAGCATGAGCGCGCGCGACAGGTTGACCCGGACGCCGAGCGCGGTGACGGTGTCGTCGCCGTAGCGCAGCGCGTCGAGGGAGCGGGTTCCGAGCAGGGTCAGCGGGATCAGCGCGGCCAGGGCCAGGCCGACCGGCACGACGTGCTCCCAGCCGCGGCCGTTGAGCGAGCCGCTGATCCACACCATGGCGCGAGTGGTGTCGTTGACGTCGCCGACGGTCAGCAGCCAGAACTTCACGTTCGTGAACACGGCGGCCACGCCGATGCCGACCAGGACCAGCCGGTAGCCGTCGAGGCCGCGCCGCCAGGCCAGCGCGTACACCACCGCGGCTCCGGCCAGGCCGCCGAGCAGCGCCAGCGCCGGGATGCCGAGCGCGGAGAACAGGCCGCTGGCGCCGCCGTACGCGCTGCCGCTCATGACGACGCCGGCCACCACGGTCACCGAGGCGCCGGTGGTGACGCCGAGGATCTCGGGGCTGGCCAGCGGGTTGCGCGCGATGGACTGGATGATCGCGCCCGACAGGGCGAGCGCGGCGCCGACGAGCGCCCCGGTCAGCGCGCGGGGCAGGCGCAGCTCCATCACCACGAAGTGCTCGGGCACGGACGGGTCGAACGTGGCGCGCACGACGTCGGCCAGGCCGAGGGGGAGGTCGCCGAGGCGCATGTTCAGGGCCATGAGCAGGGCGAGCAGCGCCAGGCCTGCCACGGTCACGGCGACGCCGCGGGGCCGTACCCGCCAGGACATGCCGCCCGCGCGCAGCGCGAACGACGGCTTCACCCTCACGGAGGTCCCGGTCACAGCCGCACCGGCTTCCTGCGGCGGACCAGCGCCACGAAGAACGGCGCGCCGATCAGCGCGAGCACCACGCCGACCTCCAGCTCGCCGGGGGCGACGACGCGGCCGATCACGTCGGCGAGCAGCAGCAGCGCCGCGCCGATCAGGCCGGAGAACGGCAGCAGCCAGCGGTGGTCGGTGCCGGACAGCGGACGGGCCAGGTGCGGCACCAGCAGCCCGACGAACGCGAGCGACCCGCAGGCGGCCACCGCCGCCCCGGTCAGGAGTGTGACGGCGGCGACGCCGACGCCCCGGGTGAGCCCGATGTTCTGGCCGAGGCTGCGCGCGACGTCCTCGCCGAGGGACAGCGCGTTGAGGCCGGGCGCGTTGACCAGCGCCAGCACCAGACCCACCGCGATGAACGGCAGCACCTGCCAGACCACGTCCGGGCCGCGTCCGGCCACCGAGCCGGCCTGCCAGAACCGGAACACGTCCATGGCCTGCTCGTCCAGGAGCACGATCGCGGAGGTCAGGGCGTACAGGAAGGCGCTGACGGCGGTGCCCGCGAGCGCGAGCGTCACCGGCGTGGGGCCGCCCCGGCCGCCGACCATGCCGAGCGCGAACACGGCCACGCTGGCCACCAGCGCGCCGGCCAGGCCGAACCAGATGTAGGCGAGCAGGCTCTGGGCGCCGAGCAGGATGATCGAGGCGACCATCGCGAACGCGGCCCCCTGGGTGACACCGAGCAGGCCGGGATCGGCGAGCGGGTTGCGGGTGTGGCCCTGCATGAGCGCCCCGGCCACGCCGAGCGCGACCCCGGCCAGCACGCCGAGGGCGGTCCTGGGCACGCGCAGGGAGCGGATGACGATGTCGTTCTCGGTATTGCTCGGGGCGGTGAGCGCCTGCCAGGCGTCGCCGAGCGGAACGGCCTTGGCGCCGATCGTGACGCTCAGGACCACCGCGACGCACACGGCCGCGAGCAGGGCCGCGAGCAGCAGGCCGCGGCGCCGGCGGATGCCGTGAAGGCGCGGCGCGACGGCGGTTGCGCTCACATTGACCCCTTCCGGCAGTTGCCCGTCCCGCTGAAGTATGCCAGCTTAGGCAGGGCTAACCTAAATAAGGGTTGCCTAACTTTTTGCCCGGGAAGGGGTTTCGATGAGACGGTTGCGCGCGTTGGTGGGCGCGATGCTGGTGGCGGGGCTCGTCGCCGGCTGCGGTTCGGCCGGCACGGAGTCGACCGGCACCGGGGCCCCGGCGTCCGGCGAGGCCGGCACGCCGTTCCGCACCGTCAAGCACGCGATGGGCGAGACCGCGATCCCGGCCCAGCCCAAGCGGGTGGTCGCCCTCGACCAGAGCTTCGTCGACGCGGTTCTCACGCTGGAGACGCCGGTCGTCGGCTACACCACCTACCGCTCGATCGAGACCAAGCTGCCCGACTACCTCGGCGCGGTCGCCGCGCAGTACGGCAAGGAGGCGGTCGCGGTGGGCACGCTGGAGCAGCCCAGCCTGGAGAAGATCATCGCGCTCAAGCCGGACCTGATCGTCTCCGCCAAGGTCCGCCACGAGGCGCTCTACGACAAGCTCTCCAAGATCGCGCCGACGGTCTTCAGCGAGTCGACCGGCGCCATCTGGAAGGACAACGTCCGCCTCATGGGCCAGGCGCTCGGCAAGGAGGAGCTCGCCGAGACCAGGATCAAGGAGTACGAGGCCCGCGCCGCGAAGATCGGGGAGGCGGTCAAGGCCAAGGAGGGCGGCGAACTGCCCACCATCTCGATCGTCCGCTTCGCAGGGGAGCCGACGGCCCGCCTGTACGTCGAGAAGTCCTACTCCGGCATCGTCCTGAAGGACGTCGGCTTCCCCCGCCCGAAGGGCCAGCCCACCGTCACCGACTCGATCGTGGTGGACGTGAGCCAGGAGCGCATCTCCGACCTCGACGCCGACCACATCTTCGTGGCCACCTACGGCGACCCCGAGGCGACGAAGTACAAGGACAAGTTCGCCGCCAACCCGCTGTGGGGCAGGCTGAAGGGCGAGAAGCACGAGGTCGAGGACCAGACGTGGATGACCGCGGTCGGCATCCAGGGCGCGCACGCGATCCTGGACGACCTGGCCGGGTTCTTCTCGGTGGACCCGGCCAGGACCGCCTGACGGCTCAGCCCGCCAGGAAGGCGTGCAGGTCGTCCAGGTGCGGGTGGATGTCCAGGCCCTGGGCGGCCAGCCAGGCGGGCTCGCAGTACGTGCCCCGGTAGCGCTCGCCGCCGTCGCAGATGAGGGTGACGATGCTGCCGCGCTCGCCGGCGGCGCGCATCTGCTTGATCAGCTCCACGCAGGCCGCCACGTTGGTGCCGGTCGAGCCGCCGACGTCGCGGCCGGTCACCTCACGCACCCAGTGCATGGCGGCGATCGACCGGGCGTCCGGTACGGTCAGCATGCGGTCGATCACCGACGGCTGGAACGACGGCTCCACCCGGGGCCGTCCGATGCCCTCGATCCGCGAGCCTCGCGCCGTGACCGAGGCCTCGCCCGACACCCACGCCGGATAGAAGGCCGACCCCTCGGGGTCGGCCACGGCCAGGCGGGTGGAGTGCCGCCGGTAACGGATGTAGCGGCCGATCGTGGAGGAGGTGCCGCCGGTGCCGGCGCCGACCACGATCCAGGTGGGCACGGGGTGCGGCTCCATGGCCATCTGGGCGAAGATCGACTCGGCGATGTTGTTGTTGCCACGCCAGTCCGTGGCCCGCTCGGCGTAGGTGAACTGGTCCATGAAGTGGCCGCCGGACTCCGCGGCCAGGCGGTGCGACTCCTCGTAGATCGTGGTGGGGTCGTCGACCAGGTGACACTTGCCGCCGTAGAACTCGATGAGGTGGCACTTCTCCGGCGAGGTCGAGGCCGGCATCACCGCGGTGAACGGCAGGCCGAGCAGCCGGGCGAAGTACGCCTCGCTGACCGCCGTCGACCCGCTCGACGCCTCGACGATCGTCGTGTCGGGGCCGATCCAGCCGTTGGCCAGGCCGTACAGGAAGAGCGAGCGGGCCAGTCGATGCTTGAGTGAACCGGTGGGGTGCACCGACTCGTCTTTCAAGTAGAGGTTTACCCCCCACTGCGGGGGCAGCGGAAAGACATGAAGGTGCGTGTCACAACTCCGGTTGGCGTCGGCCTCCACTGTGCGGATGGCCTCAGCCACCCAGTGGCGCGTCCTCGTGTCATGACGATCCACAAAATCCATGCTCATACGCTATCTCATGTGACTCTGGCCACTTTTTCCGCGAAATTGGGTGGATAGTGTTATGGTACTGAGACAAGTCCAGCCGTGGACGTGATAACGCACGCCGCGAGCAGACGGACTTCTCACCTCTCTGACCAGGCGTAACCGTTAACGCGGCCCTTACGTGGGTGTTGACACCATGGACTTTGCTGCGGGCCGACCTGTGCCGAGATGGGATAGCGCAAGGGGGAATCTTGATCACTATGACCGAAGAGCAGCGTCAGGACTGGTTCGAGCGCGATGTCGTGCCCGTGACGTCGCAGCTGTTCGCCTCCGCCATGCGCCTGACCCGTAACACCGCCGACGCGGAGGACCTCGTCCAGGAGACGGTGGCCAAGGCGTACACCTCCTACCACCAGTTCCGCGAGGGCACGAACCTCAAGGCGTGGCTGCATCGCATTCTGACCAACAACTTCATCAACGACTACCGCAAGCGGCAGCGCTCGCCGAAGCTGTCGGCCGCCGAGGAGATCGAGGACTGGCAGCTGCACGCCGCCGAGTCGCACTCCTCGACCGGGCTGAAGTCGGCCGAGACCGAGGCGCTGGATCGCCTGCCCGACAACGTCGTGATGAACGCGCTCCGCTCCCTGCCCGAGGACTTCCGCGTGGCCGTCTACCTGGCCGACGTCGAGGGGTTCGCGTACAAGGAGATCGCCGAGCGCATGGGCACCCCCATCGGGACCGTGATGTCCCGCCTCCACCGGGGCCGCCGCCAGCTCCGGACCATGCTGGAGCCGTACGCGATGGAGGAGGGCGCCTTCCGCCCTCCGGCGCAGCGCACGGCGGCCTGAGCCCCCACCCGTCCCGCCCCTGACTCCCGCCAGGCGCCTGTGGAGCCGCACGCGCGGCGCCCCGCGCCGATAACGCGGAACAGCCCTCGCCGTCACCCAGCGGAGTCTCATGATGACGACATGTCATTGTCGGTTGTGGCCCCTGGGTGGGTACATCCCTGTGTGTGCGTCCGAGCACCGGCAGGGGGTGACGCGTGACCGAGGCCCGCGCGGCGACGGAGAAGCTCCGGGCCGAGCTGCGAGAGCTCGGCGTCACCACCGCGTACGAGCTCGGTGACGGCGCCACACTGCCCGTCTGGATCGGCCTCGTCGTCCGCTACCGGCACGGGTTCTACCGCTGGCAGGAAGGACCGGTGAAACGTCGACATTTGGGTACGGATGCGGTCGGATGTGCCATAAGGGTGGCGCGTCGCTTCGCGGAGCTCCAGGCTGATGTCCCACTGTGGTGGCATGACCTGGCCAAAGAGTTGCGCGGGCACTTGGCGCAGGACTACCCGTAGCGGTGTCACAGCCGGCCTGGCCGGTGGGCTCGCCCGCCGGGAATCGGTCCGGCTGGCCGTCGTGACCGCCTGTGCCGCGCTCGCCGCTGCCACGGCCGCATGCGGCACGACGCACACGATCTCCACGACGCCCGTCGCGGCGCCGCGGCCGTCCACCGTCATCGCCCCCGGCGTGCTCGCCCGGCGGCCGGCCGCCGTCCAGCCCGACTGGCCCGCCCACCGCGTGGTCGACTGCCGGCGGCGCAAGTGCGTCGCCCTCACCTTCGACGACGGCCCCGGCGAGTACACCGGCAGGCTGCTCGACCTGCTGCGCGAGCGGCGCGTGCGGGCCACGTTCTTCGTCGTGGGGCAGATGGTGGCCGCCGACCACACCGGGCTCACCCGCCGCATCGTGGAGGACGGGCACGAGCTGGGCAACCACTCGTGGAGCCACCCGCCGCTGACCGCCCTGTCCGACGAGCGGCTCAGGCGTGAGCTGGCCGACACAGAGGAGATCGTCCAGCGGACGACCGGGGTGCGGATGGGGCTCATGCGGCCGCCGTACGGGGCGACGAACGCCCGCGTCGCCGAGCAGGCGCGCCACGAAGGGCTGGCGCAGATCCTGTGGAGCGTCGACACGCTCGACTGGCGCGATCGGAACGCCGGGATCGTGGCCCGGCGCGCCGGCCACGCCGCTCCCGGCGCGATCGTGCTCCTGCACGACATCCACCCGACCAGCGTCGCGGCGGTCCCGCGGGTGCTCGACACGCTGACCAGGAAGGGCTACCACTTCGTCACGGTGTCCGAGCTGTACGGCAGAGCGCTGCTGCCGGGCCGGAGGTACGAGTCCGCCGAGCCGCCGGGGGCCCGGTGAGCGTGTGCCATGTTGTCGGTGCGACATGGCAGGCTGGCCCGTATGGGTTTCACCGGCTTCCCCGACGAGGCGTTCGTCTTCTACGAGGGCCTGGAGGCGGACAACACGAAGACGTACTTCACCCGGCACCGGGACCTCTACGAGGAGGCGGTGCGGGCACCCATGCTCGCGCTCACCGAGGAGCTGGCCGCCGAGTTCGGGCAGGCCCACCTGTTCCGGCCGCATCGGGACGTCCGCTTCGCCAAGGACAAGTCACCGTACAAGACCCATCAGGGCGCCTTCGTCGACCGCATGCCGGGGATCGGGCTGTACGTCCAGATAGGCGCCGACGGGCTCTACACCGCGGGCGGTTGCTACACCCAGGCCCCCGACCAGATCGCCCGCTACCGCGCGGCGGTCGCCGAGGACCTGTCGGGCGAGCCGCTGGAGGCGGTGATGGCCGAGCTCCGGGCGGCGGGCTACGAGCCGGCGGGTGACCGGCTGAAGACCAGGCCCCGCGACTACCCGGCCGACCATCCCCGCATCGACCTGCTCCGCCACCGCTCCCTGCACGCCGGCCGCCGCTTCCCGCCGGAGCCGTGGGTCCACACGAAGGAGGTCGTGGAGCGGGTGCGGGAGACGTGGCGCGCCTACGGTCCGCTGGTGGAGTGGCTGGCCACGCACGTCCGGGGCAGCGAGCTGCCCCGCCGCCGCTGACCGGCGGCGGGCCGGACAGCGAGACCCGCGGGTGGCGGGAGTGGGGCGTTCGGCCGGTCAGTGGGACCCGCGGGTGGCGGAGGTGGGGCGTTCGGCCGGTCAGTGGGATCCGCGGGTGGCGGAGGTGGGGCGTTCGGCCGGTCAGTGGGATCCGCGGGTGGCGGGAGTGGGGCGTTCGGCCGGTCAGTGGGATCCGCGGGTGGCGGGAGTGGGGCGTTCGGCCGGTCAGTGAAATCCGGCGGGAGTGGGGCGTTCTGGCCGTCATCACCGTCGTGGCGGCCGTGCTGTACGGCGCCGTCTCCTTCGTGCGGCTGGCCGGGTTCCGGGCCGGGGCGTACGACCTGGTGATCTTCGATCAGGCGGTCCGGTCCTACTCGCGGTTCGGCCTGCCGGTGGCCGTCGTCAAGGGCGTCCACAACGACTTCGGGCCCGGCTTCACCGTCCTCGGTGACCACTGGTCGCCGATCCTGGCCGTGCTCGCGCCCCTCTACTGGATCCACGACGGCCCCGGCACGCTGCTGGTCGCGCAGGCCGTGCTGCTGGCCTCCGCCACCGTGCCGCTGTGGGTCTTCACCAGGCGGGCCCTGGGCGTCCGCGCCGCGCACCTCGTGGCGGTGGCGTACGCGCTGTCGTGGCCGGTCGTGGAGACGGCGGCGTTCGACTTCCACGAGGCCGCGTTCGCGCCGCTGCTCACCGGCCTGCTGCTCGAACGCCACCAGGCCGGGCGGCGGGTCCATGTCGTGCTCGTCGCCCTGGCGCTGCTGTGCGTCAAGGAGGACATGGGGCTGCTCGTCGCCGGGTTCGGGCTGGTGCTGCTCGGGCAGCGCGGCCGGCGGGTCATGGGCGGGGCGTTCGCCGTGGGCGGCACGGTCTACACGTGGCTGGCCTCGCAGGTGCTGATCCCGCTGTTCGGTGGGCGGCCCGACTACTACTGGGCGTACGGCGCGCTGGGGGCTCACGCGGGGGCCGCCGCCCGCACCGCGCTGACGGACCCGCTGGCGGTGGTGGCGCAGCTCGGCAGCCCGCCCGTGAAGCTGCTCACGCTGGCCCTGCTGCTCGGCACCACGCTGCTGGCGGCGCTGGGCTCGCCGCTCCTGCTCGTGGCGGTGCCCCTGCTGGCCGAGCGCATGCTGGCCAGTTCCTTTCCCAACTGGTGGGTGCCGGGGTACCACTACAACGCTTTCGTCGTGGTCGTCGTGCTGGCCGCGGGGGTGGACGGGGTCCGCCGCCTGGGCGACCGCCTGGGGGAGGAGCGGGGCGGGCGGATCGTGCGGTGGTGGGCGGCGGGCGTGGTGGTGTTCGCGGTCGCGACCGTGCCGTTCTTCGCGCTGGCCGAGCTGGCCGATCCCGCGTCCTACCGGCGCGACGGGCGCGAGAGCGCCGCCGCCGCGGCCGTGTCGGCCGTGCCCGGCGGGGTGCTGGTGGAGGCGGCCAACAACCTCGCCCCGGCGCTGTCCGGCCGCGACACGGTGCTGCTGTGGGACCGCACCCCGCGCTGGGCCCCGTGGGTGGTGGCCGACGTGGGCCGCCGCACGTTCCCGTTCCCGGACGTGGAGGAGCAGCGGGCACGCGTGCGTACCCTCCTCCAGCACGGCTACCGGGTACGGCTCTCCCGCGACGGCTACTTCGTGCTGAGCAGGGAAGGAAGCGGCGTGCTGAGCACGGAAGGAAGCGGCGTGCTGAGCACGGAAGGAAGCGGTGTGCTGAGCACGGAGACGACCGGCGGCGGGCCCCGTTAAGGCGGGCGGTCACTGCCGAGGCGGTCACTTCGGAGCCGTGGTGGTGACGTGCTCGTCGCCCTGGAGGATGCGGTCGACCGTCTGGCCGGCCGCCGAGGTCGCGGCTGTGGTGACCGCCGCGATGACCACCGCCAGCAGCGGAGTGGCCAGGCTGCGGACGCTGCGGATGTTGCGTACCCGCGCCCACGGCTCCCCGGCCAGGTGCATGAGCCGCCACTCCCAGTACAGCCCGAGCCCGATGCACACCAGCGCCACCTCGCCCCCCACGATCGCCACCACCTGCACCTTGTCGAGCCCGCCGATGTCCGGCTCCACCAGCGCCGACAGGTATCCGGACAGCTCGGTGGCGAGGGCGGCGGCCATGAGGTAGAGGGCCTTGGTCATGGGCTGGGTGCCGCGGACGCGCGGGTAGAAGTACCCGAACAGGAACCCGAAGGCGGGCAGGGTGAGCAGGTAGCGCATGTCGAACACGAAGCTGCTCAGGTCCACCCCGGCGGGCCGGCCGTACAGGAGCGCGAACGGCACGCTCAGCAGCAGGCTCACCGCGAAGCCGTACACGCCGTTGACCCACGGCGGGCAGCCCGCGGCGGTGGCGAAGGCAGTCTCCGGGTCGCGCCCGTGCCGGCGGAGCGCCTCCTCCAGGGCCTCCCGCCGCTCGTCGAAGTCGGCCATCGTCATCTCGCCCGCGCCGATCCTGCCTCGGCCGAGCCGGTACAGCTCCTGCTCGGAGATGAGCAGGAGCCGCTTGTGCAGCGCGGACCTGATCAGCTCGCGGTGCTCGTCGGCGGAGGCGGGCTCGACCACCGACGGGTGCGGGGTGACGAGCAGCCAGCGGGCCGCGAGCCAGGCGACGATCGAGGTGATCGACAGCAGCGGCAGCGGCACGTCGCTGTCGGCGATCGTGATGCTGCCCCGGGGAGTGAGGTACAGGACCATCAACCCGGCGATCATCGTGGCCTCGGCGCCCGGATGGTGGATCGCCGCGATGGACCCGCCGAGCCGCCACAGCCGTACCAGCAGCAGCCCGAACCCGAGCAGCAGCAGGCCGAGCACGCCACGCATGAGCGGGCTCAGCGGCAGGTCGCCCAGCTTGGGCTCCGCCGGCGAGGCCAGGGGCAGACTCCACGACCCGGCGTCCAGCCACTCGGTCGGCCAGCCCTGCACGAGCAGGCTCGCCACCACGGCGACCACCACCGCCCGCCGCGACCACCGCCGCGTGGCCACGGCGACCGCGGTGATCGGGATGAGCGCCCAGCCCAGGCCCAGCACGAGCCGGACGCTGTCCGGCGGGTAGACGCCGTCCACCAGCGCCCGCGTCCACAGCGCGAGGGCCAGCAGCGCGACGGCCGACCCCGCGGCGAACGCGGCCAGCCGTACCGCGACCATGCGGATGCCGAGGTCCGAGCTGAACCCCACGGCGGACCCGGCGGCGGCCAGCGCGGCGATGACGGAGCACGTCAGCAGCGTGCCGGGCGGGAGCTGCTCGTGCAGCCACGACCAGGTCAGCATGCCCAGGCTCAGCAGCACGCCGAGCGCGGTCACGCCCAGCACCTCGCGCGCCGTCCACGGCGGGCTCGTCGGCAGGACCCGCCCGGCATGCCACACGGCCAGCGCCGGCACCGCGCCGAACAGGATCACGTACGCGAACGGCGTGAAATCCTTGGCCACGAGCGGGATCAGCAGGGTCGGCGCGGCCAGCATCAGGCCGATGGCGAACTCGCGGTTCGCCGTCCGCTGCCACCAGGCCATGCCCATGGCCCGCACGAGATACCACACGAGCACCACGGCGGTCCCGATGCCGAGCGCCGTCGCCCAGGAGAAGTCGTCCTCCTCCTGGCGGTCGGGGAACCCGTAGGAGTCCTGGGCCAGCGTCACGCTCACCGGGTAGAACCCGACGGCGAACTCCAGCCGCTCCGGGTCCTCCCGCGACGGCCGCACGCCCTGGACGCGCAGCGGCGTCCACTCGCCGGGGAACACCGTGACGGCGCGCCGCAACACGATCAGCGGCCGGCCGGCGGGCTCCTGGAACCCCAGCTCCATCAGCTCGCCCTGCTGGAACTGCCGCAGCATCGTCACCTGGAACTCGACGGTGGTGTGCCCGGCGGAGGTGGTCAGGACCGGCGCGAGCCGCTTCGTCGGAGCCAGCACGGTACCGAGCACCTTGATCGCCCCGAACCCGTCGTCGGTGAAGCGCTGGATCCCGCCGGGGAACTCGCTGCCCTGGCGCAGCGTCGCGGCCAGCTCGTCCTCGGCGCGCATCCGCAGCCGGTGCCTGACCGTGACCTTGACCTGGCGCAGCCGCTCGTCGATGCGCCCGGCGGGCACCCCGGTCAGGTCGGCGCGGCCGGCCCGCCCCACCACGACCTCGGTCGTGGCCTCACGCGCGGCCGCGTAGTCGGCCGCGGTGCGCCCGGCGGTCAGCTCCCAGGTGTCGGGCACCTGAGGGCTCGGGGTACGCGTGGACCACTCGACCGGTCTGGCCGCCACGAGGCACCAGAGGATCGCGCCCAGCGAGACCATGGCCAGCCCGAACGCCACGACGATCCGGAGCTTTCCCACAGTGTGGATGATCCACGGGCACGGCCGGATGTTCTCCGCGGTGCGGTAACGGTGTGGTCACACCTACCCGGACCGACCCTGCCTGGACCGACCCTGTCCGGACAGACGCTGCCCGGACCGACCCCGCGCCGCCCACCAGGTGGGCGCGCGCGGAGGCGTCGCGGGAGAGCCCGCAGTGTCAGGAGCGCTTGGCGCGGGCGACGGCGCGACCGCGGGTGGCGGCGTCGAGGACCACCTTGCGGATGCGCACGTGGTCGGGCGTGATCTCCACGCACTCGTCCTCGCGGATGAACTCCAGCGCCTGCTCCAGCGACAGGACGCGCGGCGGGATCACCTTCTCCGTCTCCTCGCTGGTGGAGGAGCGCATGTTGGTGAGCTTCTTCTCCTTGGTGATGTTGACGTCCATGTCGTCGGACCGGGAGTTCTCGCCGATGATCATGCCCTCGTACACCTCGGTGGTGGGCGAGACGAACAGCGTGCCGCGCTCCTGGAGGTTGAGCATGGCGAACGCGGTGACGGGACCGGACCGGTCGGCCACCAGCGAGCCGTTGTTACGGGTGCGCAGCTCGCCGAACCACGGCTCGTAGGAGTCGAACACGTGGTGGACCAGGCCCGTGCCGCGCGTCTCGGTGAGGAACTCGGTGCGGAAGCCGATCAGGCCGCGCGCCGGCACCACGAACTCCATCCGGATCCAGCCGGTGCCGTGGTTGGTCATGTGCTCCATGCGGCCCTTGCGGACGGCCAGGAGCTGGGTGACCGCGCCGAGGTACTCCTCCGGGCAGTCGACGGTCAGCCGCTCGACCGGCTCGTGGACCTTGCCGTCGATGACCTTGGTGACCACCTGCGGCTTGCCGACGGTCAGCTCGTAGCCCTCGCGGCGCATCTGCTCGACCAGGATGGCCAGCGCCAGCTCGCCGCGGCCCTGCACCTCCCAGGCGTCGGGCCGGTCGGTCGGCAGCACGCGCAGCGACACGTTGCCGACGAGCTCCTTCTCCAGGCGGTCCTTCACCATGCGGGCGGTGACCTTGGAGCCCTTGACCTTGCCGACCAGCGGCGAGGTGTTGGTGCCGATGGTCATCGAGATGGCGGGCTCGTCGACCGTGATCAGCGGCAGCGGGCGCGGGTCCTCGGGGTCGGCCAGCGTCTCGCCGATCATGATGTCGGGGATGCCGGCGATGGCGATGATGTCGCCGGGGCCGGCCTCCTCGGCCGGCTTGCGCTCCAGCGCCTCCGTCATCAGCAGCTCGGTGATCTTGACGCGCTGGATCGTGCCGTCGGTACGGCACCAGCCCACCTGCTGGCCCTTGCGCATCACACCCTGGTGGATGCGGCACAGCGCGATGCGGCCGAGGTAGGAGGAGGCGTCGAGGTTGGTGACATGGGCCTGCAGCGGGGCGTTCGGGTCGTAGGTCGGGGCCGGGATCGTCGACTTGATGATGTCGAACAGGGGCTCCAGGTCCTCGGAGTCCGGCATGCCGCCGTCCTCGGGACGGTTGAGCGAGGCGCGGCCGGCCTTGGCCGAGGCGTAGACGATCGGGAAGTCGATCTGCTCCTCGGTCGCGTCGAGGTCCATGAAGAGCTCGTAGACCTCGTCGACGACCTCCTTGATGCGCGCGTCGGGCCGGTCGACCTTGTTGATGCACAGGATGACCGGCATCTTGGCGGCCAGCGCCTTGCGCAGCACGAACCGCGTCTGCGGCAGCGGGCCCTCCGACGCGTCCACGAGGAGGACGACGCCGTCGACCATGGACAGCCCGCGCTCGACCTCGCCGCCGAAGTCGGCGTGGCCGGGGGTGTCGATGATGTTGATGGTCATGCCGCCGTGCTTGACCGCGGTGTTCTTGGCGAGAATGGTGATGCCCTTCTCGCGCTCCAGGTCGTTGGAGTCCATGACCCGGTCGTCCACGTCCTGGTTGGCGCGGAAGGCCCCGGACTGCCAGAGCATGGCGTCGACCAGCGTGGTCTTGCCATGGTCGACGTGCGCGATGATCGCGATGTTCCGCAGGTCGTCGCGGCTGTTCAAGGGCATGATGACGTCTCGCTCTGTGTCGGTGAGGGCCGCCGCGCGATGTCGCGGCTCAGTCAAGTCTAGTTGATCCCTGCTCATGGCACGTGCGGACGGCCTTGCGAAAGGACGTAGTGCACCATCCGGGGCGTACCGGGACAGGTTTGGAACGCGTTCAACGTCCGTCGGGCCGATGTACATATCAGGATGCACAATTGTGCGCATGCCAGGGAGGTCTGGGGTCCCTACATTGTCGCCATGACCTGGACGGAGCTGGTTATGGGAGCCGCGGACGAGCACGACGGCGACCCGACGATCACCGACGTCCGCACGGGCCAGATCCTGACCCGCACCGCCTTCGCGCGACGCGTCACACACGTGGCGGGCGGGCTGCGGAGCCATGGGCTCCGCTACGGCGACCGGGTGCAGATCGACCTTCCGCTCGGCATCGAGCTGGCCACCGCCGTCCACGCCGTCGTCTGGGCGGGCGGCGTGGCGGTCCTCCACACCCGTGGACCGGCCCGCATGCTGATCACCCAGCGCGTCCACGGCCCCATCAGGACCGACGTGGAGCGCGTCTTCACCGTGGAGCCCTCACCGGGCGCGCAGCAGTTCACCGAGCTGATGGGCGAGCGCGCGGTCGACTTCGGTCCGCTGTCCGGGCCCGCGCTGGTCCTGTACGGCGGGCGGACGCTTGAACTGGAGGAGCTGACCGAGGACCTGCGCCAGATCGACGAGGATCTGCTGCTGGAGGAGGAGGACGTGGTGCTCGCCGCGGTGAGCGACACGTTCAGGGGGCTGCGGGCGTTCGACATCGCCATGATGGCCGCCTCCAGCGTGGTGATCGCGCACGAGCCGTCGCTCGTCGGGTGCCGGGTGCTGATCGAGGAGCACGAGGTCACGCTCGTCGTGGCCGCGCCCGAGCTGGCCCGCCGGCTGGCCGGCGATCCAGATCTACGCGTTCTGGACGAAAGAGCGATCGTGAGAGCGCTGGCCCTGTGAGAAGTGCAACACTATGCAAAAGTGTGATCCTTCCGCGACGCAGGGTGACCACATGCCGCACTCCCTCATGCACAACCTTCCGGCCGAGCCGAACCGGTTCGTGGGGCGCGAACGCGACCTCGCCGGCCTCTGCGCCCTCCTCGCGGCCGCAGCGCCACCCACCCGAGACGAGGCGTGCCCCGACGGGGCGTGTGCGGGCGCGGGGTGCCGGGACGAGACTTCGGAGGACGGGGCGGCGTGGGCCGGCGGGCCGGCGGAGTGGGTCCCCGACGACGCCCGCGCGCTGACCCGCCTGGACGCCCCCGCCCTGGAGGGATGGGAACGGACCGGGCCGGCGGGACGTGAGCGCCAGGATTTCGGTCCGGGTCCGGGTGTGGGCGGGCGCGCCCGGGCCCGGCTGAGGGCCTTGGGTCAGATCGGGACCGGGGGCGGGGGCGGGACCGCGTTCGGCGTCGGGGAGGCGGTGGTCCGGGCGGCCGGAGGCACGGTCGCGGTGCCGCGTCAGGACGACGGCGACCGCCTCGACCTGGCTGGGCGGGATGATCGCCTGGACGTGCCCGGGCGGGGTGACCGGCTCGGCCTGCCCGGGTGGGACGACTGGCTGGATCTTCCTCACCGGGGCGACCCGGGCCTCCTGCCACGTACGGACGGCCTGCTCGACCTGCCGCACCAGGTTGATCGACTCGATCCGGGCCGGCGCAACGACGGGATCGAGCTGATCCGGAGGCCGGAGCGAGCGAACGCGGGCGGACGTCGTGGGCGGGCGGGGTGCGCGGTCGGCGGGGCGCGGGTGGTGACCCTGTGCGGGGTCGGCGGAATCGGCAAGACCAGGCTGGCGCTGCGCGTGGCCGCCCGGCTCGTGCCCGCGTACCCGGGAGGCGTGTGGCTGGTCGAGCTGGCCCGGATCAACCGGCCCGAGCTGGTCACGGGCGAGATCGCCCGAGTGCTCGGCGTACGTGAGGAGGTGGGGCGGCCGCTGCTGGACACCGTGGCGGCCCGGCTGTGCGACACCCGCTGCCTGCTGTTGCTGGACAACTGCGAGCACCTGATCGACGCGTGCGCCCGGGTGAGCGCCGAGCTGGTGGCCTCCTGCCGGCTGGTCAGCATCCTGGCCACCAGCCGTGAGCCGCTCCGCATCGCCGGAGAGATCGTGTGGCGGGTGCCGCCCCTCGCCCTCCCCCCAGCCGACGCCCTCTGTCTCCCCCACCCGCCTCTCGAGCCCACCCACCCCCTGGATGCCTTCCCTCAGGGAGGAACCGCCGAGGCGGAACACGACCCGCCACCCGCCCGGCTTTCCTGCCCAGCCTGGTTCTCTTGGTCAACCTGGTACGGCATTCCCGCCATGTCCGGCAGCTCGCCCGCGTCCGGCAGCACGCCTGGCCTGCCCGCTTCCCCGGGACGGTCGGACACCTCCGGCCCGGCCGCTTCCCCGGGACGGCATGCCGCCTCGCACCCATCTGCTCTTCCCGGACGATCCGCCGCGTCCGGTCGGCACGCCATGGCTGAGCCGGCGCCGTCGGCTGAGTGTGACGCCGTGTCCGTGGGGGCCGAGCTGTTCGAGTGGGACGCCGTGCCGGGATGTGGCGCCGTGTCCGGCCGGCACGCCTTGCCCGAGCGGACCGCTCTGTCCGGGCCCGCCGTTCGCTGCGGAGAGCCGGAGCTGCCCGAGGGGGACGCCCTGCCGGGACGGCCCGGCACGTCTGCGGGGAGTGAGGAGCCCGAGCGGGGTCCATGGTCAGGACGGGCCACCACGTTCGCGGAGGTCGAGGGGCCTGAGTGGGACGCCTGGCCCGCACGGATCACCATGTCGCCGGGGACCGGGTCGCCTGACGGGGATGCCCTCGCCGGGCCGGTGGAGCCGGCGGCCGGGGCCGGGGGTGCCTTTTTCGGAGGGGGCGTTCGGGCTGCGGCCTGGGACGGGCCGGGGTGCGGGCGGTGGGCCGTGCGGAGTGCGTACGACGCCGAGGCGGTTCGGTTGTTCCGCGAGAGGGCCGCTGCCGCGGGCACCCGGTTGGGCCTGGAGAGCCTGCCCGACATGGTGCGGCTGTGCCGTGCCCTCGACGGTCTCCCGCTCGCCCTGGAGCTGGCCGCGGCCCGTACCAGCCTGCTCACCCCCGGCCAGATCGCCGACCGCATCGACGACCGGTTCTCACTGCTGACCACCGGCGGGCGTACCGCCCCGGCGCGCCAGCGCACGTTGCTGGCCGCGATCGAGTGGAGTCACGACCTGCTGTCGCCGCGCGAGCAGGTGCTGCTGCGGCGGCTGTCGGTTTTCGCCGGGGCGTTCGACCTGGAGCTGGCCGAGCGGGTGTGCGCGGACGAGCCCATCGGTCCGGCCGAGATCGTGGAGCTGCTCGGCGGGCTGGTGGACAAGTCGCTGGTGCTGCGCGACGACGAGCGGGGCCGCTACCACCTGCTGGAGACGATCAAGCGGTTCGCCGCCGGCCGGCTGCGCGAGGCGGGGGAGCGGGAGATGGTGCGCGACCGCCATCTCGGCGTTCTGTGCGAGCTGCAGGAGCGTCATTTCAGGGAGGAGCTGGTCGAGCCGCGCCTGCCGTGGGGGCGGCGGCTGGCCGCGCTCAACGCCTGCCGCGCCCTGGCCGACGACCAGCGGGCGGCGCTCGACTGGGCGATCGAGTCCGCTGACGTGCGGCGCGGCCTGTGGCTGTGCTTCCACAGCACGAGCCTGCTCCCCGTGAGCGGCCCCACCGAGGTCGTCGGCTGGGTGGAGCGGCTGCTCGCCCTCGACCTGGACGAGGTGCCGGCCGAGCAGGTCGCCCGCGCCAAGGCGTACCTCGCCTACGGGCTGGAGGAGCGCGACGAGCTGGCCCGGGCGCTGGAGCTGGTCACGGAGAGCGTGGGGCGGCTCGACGGCGCCGGGCCGTTCGCCGCCGGGGTGAGTCACAGCCTGTCCGTCCTGGTGCTGCTGCGCCTGGGACGGGCGGACGAGGCGCAGCGTCATGCCGAGGACGGCCTGGCGCTGGCCCGCGCCTCCGGTGACTCCTGGAACGAGGCCGCCGCACTGGCCGGCCTGTCGGCGGTGGCGCTGGTCCGCGGGCGGCTGCGGGAGGCGCAGCGGCACGGTGAGGAGGCGTTGCGGCGGGCGTGCGAGCACGGCCACCGCTGGATCATGGCCCGTACGGCGGTGCAGCTCGGCGCGGTGGCCGAGGCGCGCGGCGACCTGATGACGGCCATGGCCCACTACGAGGCGGCCGTGCCCTGGCTGCGGGAGCTGGGGGAGGGGCCGGGCACCGGCGTCGCGCTGTCCCGTTGCCTGGCGCGGCTGGGACGGGTGGCGGCCATGCTGCGGGAGTTCGAGGCGGCGCGGGACCGGCTGGGGGCGAGCCTGGCGCTGAGCACGCGATCCGGCGAGCACCGGGGCCTGGCCCGTTGCCTGACCGGGCTGTCGGTACTGGCCGAGGCCGAGGGCGACCTGGAGGGTGCGGTCCTGGCCGCCGGGGCGGCGGTCGCGCTGCGCGAGGTGACCCACCCGGGTCCCGACCGTGCCCGCGTCGAAGAGCTGCTCGGCCGGGCCCGTGCCGCGCTGGGCGAGGGCCGCGCCGCGTTGCTGTGGGTGCACGGGACGGCCATGGACCCGGTGGATGTGGCTCGTCACGTTCTGGACGGCGGTGGTCGTCAGGGTGCTGGTGCGGAGGCGGGCCGTGGGGCAGGAGGCCAAGGTGCCGCAGAGGCGCCCCTGCCGGCTGCGCCGGTCACGGCGTCGCCGGTCGCGGCCCTGCCGGGTGCGCCGGTCGGGGACCCGCCGCATGGGACGGTCAAGCCGGCGCCGTTGACGGCGCGTGAGCGGGAGATCGCCGCGCTGCTGACCCGGGGCCTGTCCAACCGGGCCATCGCCGCCGAGCTGGTGATCAGCCCGGCGACCGTGGCCCGGCACATCGCCAACATCATGGACAAGCTCGGCCACAGCTCCCGAGCGCAGATCGCGGTCTGGGCGACGCGGCATCTGGGGACACCCGCCTAGCGACCTGCGGGGACGGCGGTCGGTCGTAGGCTCGGTCTCATGCCGTTCGCGCCCCACTTCCCCGTCATGCTCCGCACTCAGGACGGTGTCCGCATCGACGCCGCCCACACGCCGCCCGCCACCGGACCGGGCGGCGGGCTGGGGATCGTGATGGCGCACGGGTTCACCGGCTCGTGGCGGGATCGCACCGCGCGGCGGATCGTGCACGTGCTGAGCGGGTACGGCGGCGTGATGGCGTTCGACTTCCGTGGCCACGGCCGGTCCGGCGGCGAGACGACGGTCGGCGACCTGGAGATCCTCGACGTGGAGGCGGCGGTGCGCCACGCCCGGGTCATCGGCTACGAGCGGATCGCCGTCGTGGGGTTCTCGATGGGGGCCTCGGTCGCCGTGCGGCACGCGGGCCTGCGCGGCGGCGTGGGCGCCGTGGTGTCGGTGAGCGGCCCGGCGCGCTGGTACTACCGGGGCACCAAGCCGATGCGCCAGGTCCACTGGGCCATCGAGCGGCCGCTCGGCCGGTGGGCGGCGCGGGTGGCCAAGCGCACGAGGATCGCCCGGGGCCAGTGGGACCCGATCCCCATGCCGCCGTACGAGGCCGCCGCGCTCATCTCACCCGTCCCGCTGCTGGTCGTCCACGGCGACGCCGACGCGTTCTTCCCGCTGGAGCACGCCCATCAGATCTACGACGGCGCGCGGGAGCCGAAGGAGCTCTGGATCGAGCCGGGATACGGCCACGCGGAGTCCGCGGCGACCCCCGAACTCATCCATCGCATCGGAAAATGGATCACAACGAACCTTTTGTGAGTAACAAGCGTCTACCTAGGACGTAAGGAAGAAATCCGCTGGGAGAAAGTCCTTGGGGAAGGAAACCGCCTTCGGTGGTATCCGTAGGACATACTTCTTGTATCCGGGCGGTCGCTCAGAGTGGTCCGCTTCGGCGGGTCGCCGAGGGTGGGCATCTGGGGTGGCCTGCGTTCAGCAGGCCTCCACAGGTAGCCGCGTGAGTGGCACCTAGCGTTGCGGGGGCGCGCTGGGTGCCATCCGACCGGAACGGGCCCCGGCACATGAGTGCCGGGGCCCGCGTCGTGCCGGTCGTCCGTGCCGGTCGTCCGTCGTGCCGGACGGAACGGGCGTCCGCTCAGTCCAGGCGCAGCGAGCGTCCGCTCAGCCCAGGCGCGTGATCGACTTGTGCTCCAGGTAGCCGGCCAGCCCCTCCGGGCCCAGCTCCCGGCCGAGGCCGCTGGCCTTGTAGCCGCCGAAGGGCGCGTTGGCCTCCAACATGAAGCAGTTCACGCCGTACGTGCCGGTGCGCACCTGACGGGCGACGTCCATGCCGTGGTCGGTGTCGGCCGTCCAGACCGAGCCGGCCAGACCGTAGTCGCTGTCGTTGGCGATGCGGATCGCGTCGGCCTCGTCCTCGTACGGGATGACCGCCAGGACCGGCCCGAAGATCTCCTCGCGGGCGATCCGCATGTCGTTGCTCACACCGGAGAAGACCGTCGGCGCGACGTACCAGCCGCGGTCGTACGGCCGGTCGAGGCCGCCGACGACCACCTTGGCGCCCTCGTCCATGCCGATCCTGATGTAGTCCTCGACGCGCTCCTGCTGGCGCCTGGCGACGAGCGGGCCGATGCCGGTGGCCGGGTCGGCCGGGTCGCCGACCCGCTGCGAGGTGACCATGCCGGCCACGGCCTCCACGACCTCGTCGTAGCGGTTGCGGGAGGCGAGGATGCGGGTCTGCGCGACGCAGGCCTGGCCGTTGTTCATCAGGGAGGCGATCGCCAGCATGCCGACGCTGGCGGCCAGATCGGCGTCGTCGAGGACGATGGCCGCCGACTTGCCGCCGAGCTCCAGGCTGACCCGCTTGAGCTGCTCGCCGCAGATGGACCCGATGCGCCGGCCGGCCGCGGTGGAGCCGGTGAAGGCCACCTTGTCCACGCCCGGGTGGGACACCAGGTGCTCGCCCGCCTCACGTCCGGCGGGCACGATGTTGAGCACGCCCGCCGGGAGGCCGGCCTCCTGCGCGATCTCGGCCAGCAGGTACGCGTCGAGCGGCGTCTCGGGGGCGGGCTTGAGCACGATCGCGCAGCCTGCCAGCAGCGCGGGAGCGATCTTGGTCATGGCGACGAACTGGGGGACGTTCCACGGGACGATGGCCGCCACGACGCCCACCGGCTCGCGCCGCACGGTCGTGGGGCCGAACAGGCCGGGCCGCTGCTCCTCCTGCTGGAACGTCTTGCCGAGCTCGGCGTAGTACTGCAGCATGCCGAGCGGCTGCGGCGCCTGGGCGAGCTGGGAGAAGGTGATGGGCGAGCCCATCTCCTCGGTGATGAGATCGGCCATCTCGCCCTGCCGGGCCGCGTAGACCTCGGCCAGCCGGGAGATCGCGGCCGCGCGCTCGGCGAAGGTCAGGTGCGGCCACGGGCCCTGGTCGAACGCCTGCCGCGCCGCGGCCACGGCGCGGTCCATGTCGGCGGCCGTGCCGTCGGGCACCCGGCCGACGACCTCCTCGGTGTGGGGGGAGACCACGTCGATCGTCCCGGTGCCCGCCGGGGCCACCCACTCGCCTCCGATGAACAGCGTGTCGTGCTGGCGCATGTCGTGAGCCTCCTGCTTGACCGGATGCTTGGTTGTCTCAGGGCGGTCCTCAAGGCGACCGAATCATGTTCTGTGCGTGCGCGCAAGAGGAGTGCCGCGGTACTGCCGTACCCCTCCCGTGACGCCTCAGCGGGTCGCCGACCAGGCGCGTCAGCCCAGAGCCGACAAACAGTGATTTATGGCGATATAGCTCGCCAAAAGGGCGCAGGTTCGGTCGTTCGGGTGACAGCATTCAAGATCATCTTCTATAGTTTCGGACCGTCTATGAGGGGAGGATGGGCGTGAGAGTCGGTCGCATCGCCCTTTTCGTCGCCACTCTCTCCGGCCTGCTCCTGCTCCCCGTCCCCCAGGCGGCGACGGCCGCGCCCAACCCCGCCGAGCTGCGCAAGCTCACCAAGCAGGCGCAGCAGCTCAACGAGCGCTACCGCGGCCAGATCCAGAGCCTTGAGGAGATCAAGGTCCAGGTCAAGAAGGCCATCACCACCTCGGGCGCCCTGAAGGCCCGATTGGACCGCGCCAAGGCCGACGTGTCCGCCATCGCGCGGCACGCCTACATCAACGGCCCCGTCGACGGCACGCAGCTCCTCGGCCTCGACGGCGACCCGTCAGCGGCGCTCAGCCAGGCGGCCACCATGTCCTACATCGCCGCGGAGCGCGCCGGCCGCGTCCAGGCCATCCAGCGGCTCATCGATGACGCCAAGAAGGCCGAGGTCGCGGCCGACGACAAGGTGGAGAAGCTCCGGCGCGAGATCAAGACCATGCAGGGCAGGCGCCGCGAGATCGAGCGCCTGCTCGCCAAGTACGGCTTCCAGCAGCCCGGCGGCTCCGACGGGCTCACCGCGCGCATGGTCGCGGTCCGGGCCGCCGTCATGTCCAACTTCCCCATGCCGTACGGGGTCGGCTGCCTGCGCCCCGGCGACCCCGGAGAGCACGGCAAGGGCCGGGCCTGCGACTTCATGATGTCCAGCGGCGGCCGGGCCGCCTCCGGCGCCGACGAGGAGCGCGGCGACGCGCTGGCGGAGTGGCTGATCCAGAACGGCCCACGGATCGGCGTGATGTACATCATCTGGAAGCAGCGGTACTACGACATCCGGTCCGGTGGCGGCTGGGACCCCATGTCCGACCGGGGCGGCGTCACCGCCAACCACTACGACCACGTCCACGTGTCCGTCTTCTGACGGCCGGCGGGTCAGGGGCGGAGCGCGGCGGCGATGTGCTCCCGGTACCAGCGGTAGGACGCCTTGGGGGTGCGCTTCCCGCTGGCGAAGTCCACGTGGACCAGGCCGAAGCGCTGGTGGTAGCCCTCGGCCCACTCGAAGTTGTCCAGCAGCGACCACACGAAGTAGCCCCGCACGTCCACGCCCTCCTCGCGGGCCCGCTCCACGGCGGCGATGTGGTCGCGGAGGAAGGCGATCCGCTCCGGGTCGTCCACGACGCCCTCCGGGGTCGGCTCGTCCGCCTGGGAGCAGCCGTTCTCCGTGACGTACACCGGCGGCAGCGCCTCGCCGTACCGGTCGCGCAGCCCCGTCAGCAGCTCGCGCAGGCCCTCGGGCACGACGGGCCAGCCGAACGCGGTGGTCGGGTAGCCGGTGACGCCCGCGTCGGTGAACGGCAGGCCGCCCTCCCCCGGGGCGGAAGTGCCTGTGGAGTCGGCCGGGGCGGAGATGCGGGTGGGGTTGTAGTAGTTGACGCCCAGGCCGTCGAGCGGGGCGGAGATCACGGCCAGGTCCCCGTCCCGGACGTCCAGCACGGAGCCCAGCTCGGGCCCCTCGCCGGCCGCGCCGTCCGGCCGGATGCCGAACGCCGTCAGATCCGGGTACGCCCCCAGCAGCACCGGGTCGTTGAACAGCCGGTTGTGCAGCGTGTCGTAGGCCGCGGCGGCGGCCACGTCCTCCTCGGCGCCGGAGGCCGGCCAGACGGGCGTGCAGTTGTTGGTGATCGCCACCTCGCGTGCCCCCGCCGCCCGCAGCGCCTGCACGGCCAGGCCGTGGCCGAGGAGCTGGTGGTGGGCCACGGGCAGCGCGTCGAGCAGCAGCGCCCGGCCGGGGGCGTGGATGCCCAGGCCGTAGCCGAAGGCCATGTGGATGAACGGCTCGTTCAGCGTGATCCACATCGGGACGCGGTCGGCGAGCCGCTCGGCCACCACGGCGGCGTACTCGGCGAACAGGCCGGAGACGTCACGGCTCAGCCATCCGCCGCGGTCCTCCAGCGCCTGCGGCAGGTCCCAGTGGAACAGCGTCGGCACCGGCGTGACGCCCGCCTCCAGCAGCCCGTCCACCAGCCGCTCGTAGAAGTCGAGGCCCTTGGGGTTGACGGCTCCGGAGCCGTCGGGCAGGACGCGGGTCCAGGCGACGGAGAAGCGGTAGGCGTTGACGCCCAGGCCCGACATGAGCGCCACGTCCTCGCGCCAGCGGTGGTAGTGGTCGCAGGCCACGTCGCCGGTGTGCCCGTCGCGGGTGCGGCCCGGGTCGTGGGAGAACGTGTCCCAGATGGACGCGCCCCTGCCGTCCTCGGCGACGGCTCCTTCGATCTGATAGGCGGCCGTGGCCGTACCCCACAGGAACATCGCGGCTCCTCCGTACTTTGCGAGTGCCGCTCATGTTAACTGACGGCAAAGCGAGATCCTCTACCTGCCGGTAATGAGCCAGGATGGAGGGCATGACCAGTACCTTGCGGCGCCGTCCCGCCCAACGCCGCAGCCTTGAGCGGGTGGAGCGGATGCTCGACGAGTGCGCCGTGCTGCTCGACGAGATCGGCTACGACGCACTCACCACCAAGGAGGTCGCCCGGCGCGCCGAGGTGCCGATCGGCACGTTCTACCAGTTCTTCCCCGACAAGCAGGGACTGGTGCGCGCGCTCGCCCGGCGCAACCTCGACGCCTTCCTGCGCCGGGTGACCGAACGGATCTCCCGCGCGCGGCTCGGCCACTGGACCGACCTGATCGACCTGGCCATCGACGAGTTCGTGGCGATGAAGCGGACCACGCCCGGGTTCGGGGTGGTGGACTTCGGGGAGGTGCTGCTGACACCCGGCGGGCCCGCCCTCGAGGGCACCAACCGGATGCTCGACTCGGCCCTGGAGAACAACGCCATCGTCGCCGACCGGCTGCGGACGCTCGCGCGCGACCTGCTGGACGCCCCCGTCGGCGAGGGCTTCGACCGGGCGCTGCTCGTCGCGGTGGAGGCCACGGACGCGGTGCTGAAGCTGGCCTTCCGCATGGACCCGGCCGGCGACGCCGACATGATCGCCGAGTGCAAGCAACTCGTCCGCCGCTACCTCTCCGACCACCTCCCCTGACCCGGAGCCCTTAGCAGGCGGCGTCGAGACGGGCGCGGATGTCGTCGTCCAGCTTGACCTCGGCCGCTCCGATCGCCTCGTCGAGCTGCGCGGCCGTGGACGCCCCGACGATCGGCACGTGCCCGTCGGCCATCAGCCAGGCCAGCACCACCTGGTTGGCGGTCGCGCCCACCTCCGCGGCCACCTCACGGAGCGTGGCCAGCCGCCGGTCCGTGCCCGGATGGTCGTACGACTCCGGCAGCGGCCGGTCGGCGCGGGTGTAACGGCCCGACATGAGCGTGTTGTAGGCCCACAGCGTCAGGTCCGGCTCGGAGCGCAGGTAGTCGAGCAGGTCGTCCGTGGCCAGCATGTGCCCACCCTCGGCCAGCTTCGTGAACGGGCGCGGGCGCAGGTACGTGTGGCGTTGCTGCGCGTACGTGTAGCGGATCCAGCCGTGCGCGGCCGACACGGCGCGCGCCCGCTCCAGCCGCCAGGCCGGCATGTTGCTGGCGCCGAGCTCACGGATCTTGCCCTGCCCGGCCAGCTCCGCGAACGCCCCGAGGCTCTCCTCCAGCGGCACGGACCGGTCCTCGATGTGCGACCAGTACAGGTCGACGCGGTCGGTGCGCAGGCGGTGCAGGCTGCCCTCCACGCCCCGCGCGACGGCCGCCGCCGACAGTCCCTCGGCCGAGGCCAGTGTGGTGTCACCGGGGACCGTGGGCCGGGCGCCCACCTTCGTGCTCAGGAAGATCTCGTCGCGGTTGCCGCGGGCGGCCATCCACGCGCCCAGCGTCGCCTCGCTCTCGTCGCCCGTGGCGCCCTCCACCCAGAAGGGATAGTTGTTCGACGTGTCGAGCATGCGCCCGCCCGCCTCGAAGAAGCGGTCGAGCAGCGCGAACGAGTCCTTCTCGCTGACGGCGGTGCCGAACGGGATGGTCCCGAGAACGATGTTCAAGCCAGTGTTCATGGGCACGACTCTCGGACCTGGAGTGCGCTCCATGTCAAGCGGCGACTGACCTTGACCTGGAGTCGGCTCCGGGTGAGATGCTCTACCGCGTGAGCGTCTACACACCCGCCGAAGCCGTCGAGGAGACCGGCTTCACCCTCGACACCCTGCGCTACTACGAGAAGATCGGCCTGCTGGAGCCCGTCGAGCGCAACGCGGCGGGGCAGCGCCGCTTCAGCGAGGAGGACGTGAGCTGGCTCGGCATGATCCGCTGTCTGCGCGACACGGGCATGCCGATCGCCGAGATGCTGCGCTTCGCCGAGCTGGTGCGGGCCGGTCAGCACACGATCCCCGACCGCATCAGGCTGCTGGAGGAGCACGACCGCCGTGTCCAGGGGCAGATCGCCAACCTCACCGAGCGCCAGAGCTACATCCACCACAAGATTTCCTACTACCGCAGCGTCCTCTAGCCCCGTCTTGGGTCCGCGGTTGCTAGACCAGGAGCCATGGCCGGGTTCAGGGCGCGACGCATCGACGTCCCGCTGCGCCGCGTCAGCCTGGCCTGCGCCGCGATGCTGTTCGTGCTGCTCGCCGACATCACGTTCCTGCAGGCGTTCGGCCGGTACGACCTGGAGGCCGACCCGCGCAACGAGCGGGCGCTGCTCGCCAGGTTCGGCCATCCGCGCGGTGACATCCTCACCCACGAGGGCGCGGTCGTCGCCACCAGCCGCCGCGCGGACGGCGGGCCGTACGATCATCTGCGGGTCTACGACCACGGCGAGATGTACGCGCACGTCACCGGCTACGCCTCGCTCCAGCGGGCCACCGGCGTGGAGGGGGAGAGCGACGCGGTGCTGTCGGGCAGCGACCCGAAGGTGCGGGTGCGGGCGCTGGTCGAGGACCGCGTCTACGGGGGCGCCGACGTCCGGCTGACGATCAGGGGGCGGGTGCAGCGGGCCGCGTACGAGGCGCTGAAGGCCACCGGGCGGCCGGGCGCCGCGGTCGCGCTCGACCCGGAGACCGGCGCGGTCCTCGCGCTGGCCAGCTACCCGTCCTACGACCCCGGCGTCTACACCCCCGGCGACCCGCAGGCCACGGCCGCCGCCGACCGGCGGCTGCGCGACGACCCGCGCCGGCCGCTGCTGAACCGGGCCCTCGACCGGACGTACCCGCCGGGGTCCGTCTTCGAGCTGGTCACCACGGCGGCCGCTCTCACCTCGGGGGAGTACACGGTCATCTCGCGGGTCGGCGCGCCGGCCCGGCTGCCGCTGCCCGGCCGGCCCGCCTACCTGACCGCCTCGGCCGGCCGGCCGTGCGGCGACGGGCGGCCCTCCCTGGCGTACGCCTTCCAGCTCTCCTGCGACACCGCGCTCGCCAACCTCGGGCTCCAGCTCGGCCCGGACCTGCTGCGCGACCAGGCGGAGGCGTTCGGCTTCAACGCCGACGACCTCTCCGTCCCGCTTCCCGCCAGGACCGGCACGTACCCGGGCGACCTCGACCAGTCGCGCGCGGCGCTGTCGGCGATCGGCCGCGACGAGGTCCGGGCCACGCCGCTCATGCTGGCCATGCTGTCGGCGGCGGTGGCCAACGGGGGGCTGTTGATGCGGCCCTACCTGGTGGAGGAGGTACGGCTGCCGGACGGCTCGGTCACGGACCGGGCCGAGCCGGCGCCGTACCGGACGGTCATGCCGTCGCTGCCGGCGGGGCAGCTCGCGGCCATGATGACCACCACCACGGTCCCGGGCGGGCCGGCGGCGGGGGTGGCGCTGCCGGGGGTGGAGGTGGCGGCCAAGACGACCACGGGCCCCGGCCCCGGCCCCGGCCCGTCGGCCTGCACGGCCTTCGCCCCGGCGGACGCACCCCAGGTCGCGGTAGGGGTCGTCCTGGAGGACGCCACCCCCTCGGCAGCCACGCCCCTGGCCCGCACGATCCTGAAGGCGGCTCTGTCGTAGGGCCGCTGCTCGCCGGACCTGCAACCATCTTTTACGGCACGGCCCACGTCACCCGCACGCGCCGACGTCACGGTCCGCCTGTCATGGCCGGTCGTGAGGGCTCACGGGGTGCGCGCCGTTACGACGCGTCTTCTTGACCAGGGCCGTGGGTCACACGAAAGCACCGAAAATACGTGAGCGCCCGGATGTCCCTCGGCCGATGAGAAGATCGGGGGTGCTCCGAATAGCGAACGCAGTACTCGCGAGATTGCCGGAACCGCTGCACGCACTTGTGCTGAAGCACGGTGAACTGCTGAAGTTTGCGGTGGTGGGCGGAACGACGTTCTTGGTGGACAACGCGGTGTTCTATGGGCTGAAGCTGACCGTTCTGGAGCCGAAGCCGGTGACCGCGAAGATCATCGCGGTGCTCGTGGCGACGATCGTGTCCTACGTGTTGAACCGTGAATGGTCGTTCCGGACCAGGGGCGGCCGCGAGCGCCGTCACGAGGCGGCGCTGTTCTTCCTGGTCAGTGGCGTCGGTCTGGTGCTCAGCTCCGCGCCGCTATGGATCTCCCGGTACGTGTTCCGCCTGGAGACCCCGGACGTGAGCCTGGTGACCCAGGAGATCGCCGACTTCATGAGCGCGCAGGTCATCGGCACGCTGATCGCCATGGTCTTCCGCTTCTGGGCGCTCCGGAAGTGGGTCTTCCCCGACGAGAAGGCCCGGTCCGGCAGCGGGCGGCCGGCTCCCGCTCCCGATTCCACGGAGTCTGACATCACGATGCGTCATCGGTAGGCCGCGGCCTGCAGCGTGTAGAGGTCGGCGTACAGGCCGGACTGGGCGAGCAAGGTGGCGTGGTCGCCCTGCTCGACGATCTTGCCGTGGTCGAGGACGTAGATGCGGTCGGCATAGCGGACCGAGGCCAGGCGGTGCGTGATGAGCAGGACCGTGCGCCCCTCGGAGTGGTCGCGGATGCGCTCGAACAGGGCGTGCTCGGCCCGCGCGTCCAGGGCGGCCGTGGGCTCGTCGCAGATGAGCAGCTCGGCCTCGCGGTGGAAGCCGCGGGCCACGGCGATGCGCTGCCACTGACCGCCCGACAGCTCGTGGCCGTCCTTGAAGCGCCGGTCGAGCAGGGTGCGGTAGCCGTGGGGCAGCTCGTCGATCACCTCGGCGGCCCCCGCGACCGCCGCGGCGGCGTGCAGCGCGGGCTCGCCCCGTTCGGTGCCCATGGTGATGTTGTAACGGGCGGTGAGCGGCCAGCGGGTGTGGTCCTGGGCGATGACGGTGACGCGCTCCCTGACCGCGCGGGGGTCGACGTCGCGTAGGTCGACGTCGTCCCAGGTGACGGAGCCGGAATCGGGTTCGTACAGGCCGGACAGGATCTTGGCCAGGGTCGTCTTGCCGGAGCCGTTCTCGCCGACGAACGCGATGACCTCGCCCCGCTTGACCTCCACGGACACCCCGCGTAGCGCCGGCGCGTCGGCGCCGGGGTAGGTGAACGTGATGTCCTCCGCGCCGATCCGCTGGAAGCGCTCCGGCGGCGCGGCCGCGCGCGGCCCGGTGAGGCGGCGCTCGGCGTCGGCGCAGAACTCCAGGAAGTCCGTGAAGTACAGCCCCTCCTCATACAGCCCGTTGGTCGAGCGCATGAGCTGGGCCAGCGCGCTCTGGCCGGATCGGATCGCCAGCACGGCCGTGCCGGCGACGGCCAGCGGGATCGCGCCGGCCGCGAGCAGCACGCCGAGCGCGACGTAGACCAGGCCGCTGCCGAGCCCGCCCAGCGCCTCGCCGGCGACCCTGGCCACGGCCTGCCGCTTGGCCAGCCGCAGCAGCACCTCCTGCTCGGCTAGCGCCACCGCGTCGTACATGCGCAGCAGGAAGCCGCGCATGGTGAACGAGCGGACCTCGGCGGCCGGGTCGCGGTCGGCCAGCAGGTCGGCGATGATCCACTTGCGGCGCCGGGCCGGGATGAGGGCGTGCAGCGTCGAGTACCGCATGCGGGCGCTGCGCACGGCGGCCCACGCGTCGGGCAGCACGGCGAGCAGCAGCAGCGGCAGGAGCACCGGATGGAGCACGCCGAGCACGCCGGCCACGGCGACGATGCCGACGGCGGCGGTCATCACGTCGATGGCCGAGGACACCACGTTGTCGGCCGTGGCGACGCCGCGCGAGCGGGCCCGATCGAGCGAGTCGTGGAATGTGGGGTCGTCGTAGGCCACCAGTTCCACCCGGCTGGACAGCCCGTACAGGCGCTCCTCGCTCTGGCGGGAGATCTGCGGCTCCAGGCGCGCCTGCGCCCAGCCCGCCCCGGCCTGTACGGCCGTGCGCAGCGCCGCGGCCACGCCCACCAGCACGAGGCTGGGCAGCGCGGCCCGCACCCGCTCGGGTGTCGGCCCTTGCTGGAACAGCGCTGTCAGGACTCCGGTCGTGGCCAGCAGCCCGAACGCGGTGAAGACGCCGCCGAGGAACTGGAGCACGACGGTCGCCGCCGTGTCGCGCGGACTGGCCCGCCAGGCCATGCCCATGGCCTGCCGGACCAGCGAGGGTAACCGCCGGGCGATGGCGAGGAAGCCCACCTGGTTCATCGTGTCCACGTGGGCGTACCAGTCGGGGTTGGCGATCTCACCGAGTTCGAGGGGCTCGTCGGCCATGAGGTGAGTGTGCCCGGCGGCACCGGAGTTCTCCCTTCCATGAACGCCCGTGAAGGTAGAAGGGCGATCTTGTGAAGGTGTTTCGCGACGTTCCTCATGGTCCGCGTGGGTATGCGGAGCTGTTATCGCACACGCCTTGACGGTCACGAGTGCGAAGTGGGTTGATTCGTACTGACAACGTTGTCAATCTGACAACGTTGTCAACACGCGTTCTCGGGGGTTTCTCGAAGGGACGGTGCATGATGCGGCGTAGGTGGACGGCCACCGTCGCGATCACTTTGGCGAGCGTGCTGACCCTGTCGGCCTGCGGCGGCGGCGGGGACAAGGCGGCACAGCCCTCCACGGGCGGCGGCGACGCCAAGAAACAGGTAGAGGTGTTCTCCTGGTGGACGGGACCAGGTGAGGCCGACGGACTCAAGGCGATGCGGCAGATCTTCGAGCAGAAGAACCCGTCGTACACGTTCTTCGACGCGGCGGTCGCGGGCGGCTCGGGCGACAAGGCCAAGGCGCTGCTCCAGTCGAAGCTCCAGGCCGACACCCCGCCCGACACGTTCCAGGGCCACGCGGGCGCCGAGCTGCAGGGCTACATCAAGGCCGGCGACCTGGAGGACCTCAACTCCCTCTACGACGAGCTGAAGCTGCGCGACGTCTTCCCGGCGCAGCTCGTCGACCAGATCAGCGTCCAGGGCAAGGTCTACTCCGTGCCGGTGAACATCCACCGCTCGAACGTCCTGTGGTTCAACCCGTCGGTGCTGAAGGAGGCCGGCGTCGCGGGCGCGCCCAAGACGCTGGAGGAGTTCGTCGCCGACCTGGAGAAGGTCAAGGCCAAGGGCAAGATCCCGCTCTCGATCGGCTCCGAGTGGACGGTGACGCACCTGATGGAGAGCGTCCTGCTCGGCTCGCTGGGCACGGACGCCTACAACGCGCTGTTCAAGCCGGGCGCCGACTGGAGCTCCCCGCAGGTCACCAAGGCCCTGGAGACGTTCAAGACGATCCTGTCGTACGCGGGCGACCCGCAGGACGACTGGCAGCCCGCGGCCAAGCAGGTGGCCGACGGCGAGGCCGCGTTCAACATCATGGGCGACTGGGCGTACGGCTACTTCCACAACCCGCCGGAGGGCGGCCTCGGCAAGACGTCGAAGACGGACTTCGACTGGGCCCCCTCGCCCGGCACCGAGGGCACCTACCTGTGGCTGTCCGACAGCTTCACCCTGCCCAAGGGCGCCAAGAACCGTGACGGGGCCATCGCGTGGCTCAAGGTCGCGGCCGGCAAGGAGGGCCAGGACGCCTTCAACCCGAAGAAGGGCTCCATCCCGGCCCGCAAGGACGCCGACCAGTCGCTCTACACCGACTACCTGGCCGACGCGCTGAAGGACTGGTCGAGCGACAAGCTCGCCGGCTCCATCCAGCACGGCGTGTCCGTGAACCAGCCGTGGCTGGCCGCGATCACCGAGGCGGTCGGGCTGTTCATCGGCAGCAAGGACGTGGCCGCGCTGCAGAAGGCGCTGGCCGACGCCGCCAAGGCCAACGCCCAGTGAGTCACGGGTACGGCGGGCGCCCGGACGGCGCCCGCCGTGCCGCCGGGAGAGGGCCGTGCGGGAAAAGGGCCTGCGGGAGAGGGCCGTGCGGGAGAAGGTCCTGGAGGGAGTCCTTGTGAGGCGGGCACGCACCTGGCTGCCGGGTCTGCTCCTGGTCGCACCGTCGATCGTGGCGATCGGCGTGTTCGTGTACGGGATGCTGGGCTGGAACTTCCGGCTGGCCATGACGGACAAGCACGACGAGGTGTCCGAGGGGAAGTTCGTCGGGCTGGACAACTTCGTCAGCATCTGGGACCAGCCCAGATGGCACCTGTCGGTCAATCACGCGATCATGTTCACGGTCGTGTTCGTGCTGGGCGCGCTGGTGCTCGGCTGGTTCCTCGCCTTCCTCATGGAGAAGGGCATCCGTGGCGAGGGCACGTTCCGGGCCGTCTACCTGTTCCCGATGGCCATCTCGTTCGTCGCCACCGGCATCGTGTGGCGGTGGCTGATGAACTCCGGCATGGAGGAGCGGGCGGTCGGGCTGAACCGGCTGTTCGACGCGATCGGGCTGCCGCAGTGGCAGTGGTTCCGGGACCCGGACTGGGGGATGGCCGCGATGGCCCTCCCGGCAATCTGGCAAATGTCGGGATATGTCATGGCGTTGTTCCTGGCGGGCTTCCGGGGCGTCCCCGAGGAGCTGCGCGAGGCGGCGCGCGTGGACGGCTGCAACGAGTGGGGCGTCTACCGGCACGTGGTGCTGCCGCTGCTGCGCCCGGTCACGCTGTCGGCGCTGATCATCCTCGGCCACATCTCGCTGAAGGTGTTCGACCTGATCGTGGCGGTGTCGGGCAAGCAGATCATCACGGACGTGCCGGCGGTGTTCATGTGGGTGGCGGTCTTCGACTCCCACGACCCGGCCAAGGGCGCCACCATCGCCTCGTACATCGTGCTCAGCGTCGCGGTCTTCGTCATCCCGTACCTGGTCTGGTCCGTGCGCAAGGAGAGGCGCTCATGACGGCGGTCGCTCCGCGCGGGCGGGTGTTCACCGGGGTGCGGCTGGTCGTGCTGGTCGCCTTCATGGTGGTCTTCCTGATCCCCATCTACGTCCTGCTGGTCACCAGCTTCAAGCCGCTCACCGAGGCCGACCCCGGCCAGGCGTGGAACCTGCCCGGGACGTGGACCCTGGAGGCGTGGCGGGTCGCCTGGAAGAAGCTGGCGCCGGGCCTGTGGAACAGCGTGCTGCTGGCCGTCCCCGGCTCGCTGCTGTCGTGCGCCCTCGGGTCGATGAACGGGTACGTGCTGTCCAAGTGGCGCTTCCCCGGCGCGGACGTGCTGTTCACGCTGTTCCTGTTCGGCATGTTCATCCCGTACCAGGGCGTGATGATTCCGCTGGTGCAGCTGCTCGTGGGCCTGAACGAGCTGACCGGGCTCCAGGGCGTCTTCTACGGCGGCATCCCGGGCCTCGTGCTCGCGCACGTGGTCTACGGCATCCCGATCTGCACGCTGATCTTCCGCAACTACTACGTCACGATCCCCGACGAGCTGATCGAGGCGTCGCGGGTGGACGGCGCGGGCATGCTGCGGACGTACTGGTCGGTGGTGCTGCCGGTGTCCGCCCCGGCCATCGCCGTGGTGGTCATCTGGCAGTTCACCTCGCTGTGGAACGACTTCCTGTTCGCGGTGTTCCTCACAGGGCCGCAGAGCTGGCCGGCCACGGTGATGCTGAACAACATCGCGGGCGCGCAGGCCACGCCGTACAGCCAGCAGATGGCGGCGGCGATCCTGTCGTCCATCCCCACCATGCTCATCTACGTGCTGCTGGGCCGCTTCTTCATGCGCGGCCTGATGGCCGGGGCGCTGAAGGGCTGAGCGTGTCCCCGCCGCGACCGGCGGGGACACGTCACCGTCAGGAGGAGGCCAGGGACGGGTTGGCGCAGTGGGCCAGCGGCTCGCCGCGCACGTAGCGGGCCACGTCCGCCGCGACGATCCGGGCCGCCTTGACCGCCGTCTCCTTGCTCGCCCCCGCCAGGTGCGGGGTCATGACCAGGTTCGGCGTGGTCAGCAGGCGTGACCCGGCCGGGATCGGCTCCTCCGGGAAGACGTCCATGGCGGCGCCGAACAGGTGACCGGAGTCCAGCGCGTCGCACAGGGCGTCGTAGTCGAGCAGCGCCCCCCGCGCGCAGTTGACCAGCACCGACCCGGCCGGCATGGCCGCGATCTGCGCGGCGCCGATCATGCCGGTGGTCTCGGGCGTGGCCCGCGCGTGCAGGGACACGAACCGGGAGCGCGACAGCAGCTCCTCCAGCTCCACCTTGCCGGGCACGTCCACGTACGGGTCGTGGACCAGCACCTCGGCGCCGAACCCCGCCAGCATGCGGCTCACGCGCCGCCCGATCGCGCCGTAGCCGACCAGCCCGACCGTGCTCCCGTCCAGCTCGGGCCCGACCATGTCGTACCTGTAGTAGTCGCCCCGCCACACGCCCCCGGCCAGGTCGGCGTGCGTCTGCGGGATGCGGCGGGTGGCGGCGAGGAGCATGGCCAGCGTGTGCTCGGCGGTGGCGACGGCGTTGCGGCCGGGCGCGAACGTGACCGCGACGCCCGCCTCGGTGGCGGCCTCCAGGTTGGCGTTCACGGGGCCGCCCCGGCTGACGCAGAACAGCCGCAGCGCGGGGCTGGCGTCGAGGACGCGCCGGGTCAGCGGCGCCATCTGCGTGACGCACACCTCCACGTCCCGCAGCGCCTCGATCAGCTCGTCCTCCACGTCGGACGCCTCGTTCACCTCGCCCACGGGACCGAACGGCACGACCGGCCACGGCAGCGTGAGCTCACTGATGTCCAGGTCGCCGGGCACCTCGCGCTTGAGCGCGTCGATGAGCAGGCGGTTCTGGACGAAGTGATCGCCTGCGGCGAGGACTCGGATGGTCAACGGTCGGCTCCAATCGGGGAGTTGAACTGCAGCATGGCGACCTGCCCGTCCCGGAGGCGCAGCTCCGTGACGGCGCAGTTGTCCAGGCGCGGGAACAGCCGGCGGTAGGAGCCGAGCGGCACCCCGATGAGCCGGCACAGGGCGAGCCTGATGGCGGTCGTGTGGGCCACCACCAGCACCCGGCCGTCCGGCTGGGCGGCGCGGACGTCGTCCAGCGCGGCCACGAAGCGGTCCGCCACGGCGTGCGGGTCCT
Source organism: Nonomuraea sp. NPDC050733 (assembly GCF_040654215.1). NCBI lineage: Bacteria > Bacillati > Actinomycetota > Actinomycetes > Streptosporangiales > Streptosporangiaceae > Nonomuraea > Nonomuraea sp. NPDC050733. The sequence continues at coordinate 333,430 of NZ_JBFAHO010000002.1, forward strand.
CGCCGCCCGGCAGCGGATGGGCGGCGGGGTCGGCCTCGAACGCGGCACGCTCCTCGGGGAAGCGCTCGTGCATCTCGGCCGAGGTCAGGCCGTCGCCCTTGCCGAAGTCGATCTCACGCAGCCGGTCGTCCACGCGCAGCTCGACGCCGGCGGCCTCGGCGCTGGGCGCGGCGGTGATCGAGGCCCGGCTGAGCGGCGACGCCCAGACGCCGGTGAGCCCCGCGGTGGCGGCCCAGCCGGCCAGCCGGCCGGCCTGCTCGTGGCCGAGAGGGGTCAGCGCGACGTCGCTGAGCCCGGCGTAGCGGTTCTCCGCGTGCCAGACGGTCTCACCGTGGCGCACCAGAACTAGACGGGTCAAGGTGTGGTCCTCTCACGGGCGTGGGCGGCGGCCGTGGCGGGCAGCCAGCCGCGGGTCTCCAGCTCCTCGACGAAGCGCAGGTAGTGCTCGCTCAGGTCGGCGCCGTCGGGGTGGACGATCTCGCGGGTGCGCACCATCCCGTCGGTCGCGCCGGGGCCGGCGGCCAGGGCGGCCATGCCGAGCGCGGGCTCGGCGTTCTCCCGCAGCGTCACCGGGCGGCCGAGGACGCTCGCGCGCAGCCGGTTCCAGTAGGCGCTCCGCGTGGCGCCGCCGGTCAGGATGATCTCGCCGTCCACGGGGGCGCCGAGCAGGTCGAGGTAGTCGAAGCAGAGCCGCTCGACGTAGGCGGCGCCGCGCAGGATCGCCGCGTAGCGGTCCACGTCGTCGCTCACCTCGCCGAGCGTGAAGCCCTCCGCCTCCGGCGCGGCGAACGGGAACCGCTCGCCGCGCGACACCAGCGGGTACGTGGTCGCCGCCGGTTTCCTGCCGCCGGGGCCGAAGCGGCGGGCGGCCTCCTCGCCGAGCGCGTCGAGGTCGCGTCCGGGCAGGTCGCGCGCCAGCACCCCGGCGCCGGTGCTGGAGGCGCCGCCGGGCAGCCAGGAGCCGTCGGGCGCGCGGTGGGAGTAGACGACGCCGAGCGGGTCGTGCACCAGCTCGGGGGTGACGCCCTTGAGGACGAGCGTGGTGCCCATGACGGAGTTCCAGCTTCCCGGCCGCAGGGCGCCCGCGCCGAGCTGGGCGGCGCACCCGTCGGTGGTGCCGGCGACGATGGGGGTGCCCACCGGGATGCCGGTGGCCTCCGCCGCCTCGGCGCACACCTCGCCGATCACGCCGCCCGGCCGTACGACGCCGGGCAGCATGGCGGCGGGCACGCCCAGCGCGTCCAGCACGTCGTGCGGCCAGCGCTCCTCGATGAGGTCCACGCCGGTCTTGAGCGCGTTGCTCAGATCGGTGGCCACCTCCCGGCCGGCCAGGCGGCGGTTGACGAAGTCGTTCTGGTGGGCCAGCCTGGCGCCCTCCGGGGCGTCGCGAAGCAGCCACAGCAGCTTGGGCAGCGCCCAGTTGGCCTGCATGCGCCGGTAGCCGAGCTTCTCCCACACGTGCGCGCCCACCGCGTTGACCCGCTCCACCTCGTCGGCGGCGCGCCGGTCGTCGTACATGAGGCCGGGCGTCAGCGGGCGGCCGTCGCGGTCGGCGAGCAGGATCGTGCCGGAGGTGGCGTCCACCGCCACGCCCCTGACCCGCTCCGGCGGGACGTCCCGCAGCGCCTCACGGGTGGCCGCGGCCAGCTCCCGCCACCACTGCTCGGGGTCCTGCTCGTGCCGGGGGCCGTCGCGGTGGCTGGTCAGCGGCCGGCCGGCCGCGCCCAGCACCCGCCCGTCGGCGGCGACGGCCATCGCCCGCACGCTCTGCGTGCCGAGGTCGACGCCGATCCACACGCTCATGTCCAGCTCCCTGTCGTGCCCAGGCTCCCCGTCATGACCGGACTCCGCGTCACGCCTGCACTCCGCGTCACGCCTGCACTCCGCGTCATGCCTGCATTCCGCGTCATGACGGGCTCCCCGTGCGGGCGCGCATCTCGGCCAGCAGCGGCCACGACCCGGCGGTGGTCCCCCGCAGCGCGAGGAAGTCCTCGTACGCGGTCCGGTACGCGCCGGGCTCGGGCTGTACGGCGTCGCGCAGCCGTACGTGCCGGTCGGCGGCGGCCGCGATCCCGGGGACGGCGCCGGTGGCGGCCAGCCCGACGAGATAGGCGCCCCGGGCGCCGACCTCCGCGTCGCCCGAGCGGAGCACGGGGACGCCGGTGACGTCGGCGATCATCCGGACCCACAGGTCGCTGGCGGAGCCGCCGCCGCACACCCGCAGCTCGCGGGCCGGGGCGCCGGTGGCGGCCAGGCAGTCCTGGACGACGAGCGTCAGTCCCTCCAGCACGGCCCGCGCGACATGCTCGCGGTCGTGCTCGAACGACATGCCCAGGAAGGCGCCGCGGGCCAGCGGGTCGGAGAACGGAGCCCGTTCGCCCGCCGGCGAGAAGTACGGTTGGAACGCCAGCCCGGACGCGCCCGGCGGCGCGCCGGCGGCCAGCTCGCCCAGCTCGGCCGGGCCCGCGAGCCCGAGCATGCGGCACGCCCAGTGCAGCACCTCGACCCCGGCAAAGGTGGGGAAGGCCCGCAGGTAGCCGCCGGGAACGGCGATGGTGATGCCCACGGGCGGGCCGTCCAGCTCGGGCTCGGCCACGACCGTCTCGGTGCACAGCGTGGTGCCGAGGATGCTGCACGCCTGGCCGGCGCCCACGGCCCCCGCGCCGATCGCGGTGGAGACGATGTCGTAGGGGGCCATCACGACGGGGGTCCCGGCCGGCAGCCCCAGCGGCCCGGCCGCCTCGGCGCTCAGCCCGGCCACGCGGTGGTCGTCGTCGCGCACCTCCGGCAGCAGCCGCGCCGCCCACTCCAGGCCGAACAGCCCCAGCAGGTCGGTGGAGTAGGCGCGGGTCCGCAGGTCCATGAACGGGGCGGAGGCGTCCGACTCGTCGGCCGCGATCTCCCCGGTCATCCGGGCGAAGATCCACCCGCCGCACGTCAGGAGCGCGGCCGAGCGGTCGAGCCGGTCGGGGTCGTGCTCGCGCAGCCAGGTGAGGATGGCGTGCGGCAGCCCGGAGGCGGCCGACGAGCCGTTGATCCGGAAGGCCCGCTCGGACAGCCCGGAGTGGGCCCAGCGCTCCACCACGGTGGCGGCGCGGGCGTCGTTCCACAGGACCGCCGGGCCGGTCGGGCGGCCGTCGGGGCCGACGAGCCAGGCCCCGTCGCCCTGTGCGGTGAGGGCGACGAAGTCGACCGGCCCGTCCATCCGGGACGCCACCTCGCGCACGGTGTGGGCGACGGCGTCCCAGACGTCGTCCATGTCCTGCTCGGTGTGGCCGGGCAGGGGCCGGGACACGCGGGTCTCCCGGCGGGCGACCGCGACCTCGGCGCCCTCCTCGTCGTAGCCGACCGCCTTGATCACCGTGGTGCCGGCGTCGACGCAGATGGCCGCCATCAGGCCCTTCCGTGAGAGGTACGGGACTTGCGCGCCACCGAGTCCACGACCACGGCCAGCAGCAGCACGACGCCCGTCACGACGAAGCGGATGGAGGAGTCGAGGTTGAGCAGTGTCAGGCCGGAGGAGATGGACTGGATGACGATGATGCCGAGCAGCGCGCCGAACGCGGTGCCGCGCCCGCCGAACAGGCTCGTCCCGCCGATGACCGCCGCCGCGATGGCGTTCAGGTTGACGTCGCCCGCGCCGCTGCTCTGGTTGGCCGCGGCCAGCCGGGCGGCGGCCAGGATGCCGCCCACGGCGGCGAAGGACGAGCAGAGCACGAACACCGAGGTGTAGACGGCCCTGACGTTGATGCCGGCCCGCCGGGCCGCCTCCACGTTGCCGCCGACGGCGTAGACCGACCGGCCCCACTTCGTCCGCGACAGCAGGTAGTGCATGATCAGGACGAGCGCGACGAAGAAGACGAACATCCAGCCCACGCCGCGCGTCTGGCCGAGGTACCAGACCACGAAGAGCAGCACGACGAGCAGCGCAGCGCTCCGCATGGCCAGCATCGGCACGCTCTTGGCCGACAGCCCCGCCCGGTGGCGCTCGCGGGCGTGCAGGTAGCCGGTGGCGAACAGCCCGGCCGCGGCGAGCACCGCGAACGTGTACGACAGCCACGCGGGCACGAAGTCGAGCTGGGCGAAGCCCACCAGGCCCGAGTCGAACGGCAGGTTGATCGAGCCCCTGGTGCCCAGCACGTAGAGCTGGAGCCCGAGGAAGGCGAGCAGGCCGGCGAGCGTGATGACGAAGCTCGGCACCCCGAACCGGTTGAACAGCTGGGCGTACACCCAGCCGATCACCGCGCCCATGATCACGGAGGCGGCGATCGCCAGCCACACCGGGAGCCCCTGCCCGACGAACAGGACCGCGAGCACCGCCGCGGACAGGCCGCTGACCGAGCCGACCGACAGGTCGATCTCCCCGACGAGCAGCACGCACACGATGCCGAGCGCGATGACGCCGACCGCGGCCGACTCCAGCGTGAGGTTCACCAGGTTGGCGCTGGACAGGAAGACCGGGTTGAGGATCTGGAGCACCGTCCAGATCACGACGAGGCCGACCACGACGGGGATCACGCCCAGGTCGCCGCCCCGGGCGCGCTCCACCACGTCGGTGATCGCGCCGCGCAGCCCGGTGCGGCTCTGCAGCCGCTCGTCCTGGCGATCGGTGGTGACCATGCTGTTCACGACGAGAGCCCTTCCTTGCTGCGCGCCTGCCGCTGCGTCACCACGTTGTCGGTGGCGCCGGTGATGGCGGCGATGATGTCCTCGGTGGAGACGTCGGCCACGTCGAAGACACCGTTGTTGCGGCCGAGCCGGAGCACGGCCACGGTGTCGGCCACGGCCTTCACGTCGGCCATGTTGTGGCTGATCATGATGACGCCGAGGCCGTTCTCACGGAGCCGCTCGACGAGGTTGAGCACCTCGGCCGTCTGGGCGACGCCCAGCGCCGCCGTCGGCTCGTCGAGGATGATGACCTTCGGGTCGCCGAGCAGGGACCTGGCGATCGCGACCGTCTGCCGCTGGCCGCCGGACAGCGACGCCACCGGCACCCGCACGCTGGGGATCTTCGCGGAGAGCTGCCGCAGCAGCTCCCACGAGCGGGTCTCCATCGCCACGTCGTCGAGCCGGTGGGGACGCACCTCCTGGCCGAGGAAGAGGTTCTGGATCACGTTGAGGTTCTCGCACAGGGCGAGGTCCTGGAAGACGGTGGCGATGCCCAGCTTGTGCGCCGCCGCCGGCGTCGGGATGTGCACCTCACGCGACGCGAACGTGATCGTGCCCGAGTCCGGAGGGTGCACCCCCGACAGGATCTTGACCAGGGTGGACTTGCCGGCGCCGTTGTCGCCGACCACGGCCACGACCTGACCGGCGGCCACTTCCAGCTCGACGTCCGTCAGCGCGGCGACGGCGCCGAAGGTCTTGCTGATCCCGCGCAGTGACAGGACGCTCTCGGCGCGCGGGGCGTCCGCCTGCTCGCCGTCTTTCTGCCGGATGGAGGACAAGGAATCTCCTGTCGGTCTACTTGATGCCGAGCTGCCGGAGCGAGGGCTACTTGATCCCGAGCTCGGCGCAGCCCTTGGCGTACGCGCCCGTGCAGGCGTCCGCCGCCTTCATGATCCCGCTCTGGAACAGCACCTCGTTGATGTTCTCCCTGGTGACGACCGTGGGGACGAACAGCTCCGACGGGGTGTTGTAGAGGGTGGACTTGCCGGCCGGCTTCTCGCCCTTCATGAACTGGTAGGCCACGTTCGCCGACGCCTCGGCCACGATCTTGATGGGCTTGGAGATGGTGTTGAACTGGTCGCCCGCGATGATCCGCTGGGCGGCGGCCACCTCGGCGTCGTTGCCCGTGACCGGCGGCACCTTCACACCCGCGGCCTTGAACGCGGCGATCGCGCCGCCGCCGGTGCCGTCGTTGGCGGCCACCACGCCCACGATCTGGTCGTTGAAGCGGGTGATCTGGCCGCTGACCCACGTCTGCGCCTTCTCCGGCTGCCAGTCGGGGGTGTCGTACTCGGCCAGCAGCTTGAAGCCGCTGGGGTCGACGGCGCTGTGGATGCCCTTCTTGATCAGGCCGGCCGCGGCGTCCGTGGGGGAGCCGTTGACCTGGAGGAGGCCGCCCTTCGCGTTCTGCGACTTGAGGTGGTCGACCAGGGACTGGGCGATCATGGCGCCGATCTTCTCGTTGTCGAACGAGACGTAGTAGTCGGCGGGGGTGGCCGGGATCGGCCGGTCGTAGGCGATGACCGGCACCTGCTGGGACTGCGCCGTCTTGACGATCGTGGCCGCGGCGGCGGAGTCGACGGGGTCGATCACGAGGGCCTTGACGCCCTGGGCGAGCGCGGAGTTGGCCTGCTGCTGCTGCTTGGCGGCGTCGGAGTCGGCGTTCTGGTAGATGACCGTGCAGCTCGGGCAGAGCTGCTTCATCTTGGCCTCGAACAGCGGCTTGTCGGCCAGCTCGTACCGGGTGGAGGCCAGGTCCGGCATGAGGAAGGCCACCTTGGCGTTCTCCACGCCGCCACCGCTGGAGGCGGTGCTGCCGCCCCCGCCGCTGGAGCCGGAGCCGCAGGCGGTCAGGGAGACGGCGGCGGCGACGGCCGCCGCGGCGAATGCGGAGGTCCGGATCTTGGCTCTGTTCACGGGTCGCTTCCTCACTACTTGCTAGGTCCTCGCGGAGCCGGTCGGGGTCGGGATCCCGGCCACGCACGGACCGCACGAACGGCACCGTGCTGTGGTGCGTTTCACGCTAGCGCGCTCGCGGAATATTTGTCCAGCAAAAGTGTTCACGGTATTTCCATGCGTTTGACCTGCGGTTCACCTGGAGTGAGCCGTGGGAAGGCATGGCGAAGCCCGGAAGGGCACGGTGGAGTTACTACCCGGAGGGTGGCGGATCAGCGGGTGGCGGCGAGCAGACTCTCGGCCGTGAGGGCGTCGGTGACGAGCCGGTTGAAGTAGCCGCCCCTGGCGCCGGCGACGATGGACACGACCTTCTCCGGGCCGGCCGCCACCGCGATCGAGAACGGGATGCGGCGCAGCTCCTCCAGGCCGGTGGCGACCAGCCGCTCACTGCCGGGGTAGCTCACCGGCTCGCCGTCGCGGTCGTAGAAGCGCGAGCAGACGTCGCCCACGGCGTGGCGCAGGCTGTCGGCGTAGCGGGGCACGAAGGCGGGCGTGACCTGCCGCATCAGCGGGGGCGAGCCCACGCCGACGATCGCGCACTTGGCGTGCGCCCACAGGTCCATGACGCGGCGCACCGACGGCTCGTGCTGGAGGGAGGAGAACAGCTCCGGCCCCGGCAGGGCGGGCGCGTAGAGGTAGCTGGGCACGCCGCCGACCCGCTCGGCGAGCAGGCGGGTGGTCTCGTTGGTCTGGAACCAGGGCTGCGGGTCCTCCTGCCCGCCCACGGCCGGCGCGATCGTCACGCCGGGGAAGTGGCCCAGGCTCTCGCGCGCGCACTCGTACACCGTGCTGCCGGAGGAGACCAGCACCGTGTCGCCCGATCGCAGCCCGACGCCCGCCAGGGCCCTGGCCAGGCCGGGAGCGAGCCACGGCCCCAGCGCCGGCCCGCTGACCTTGGGCACCAGGTAGACGCGCTGGAGCCGCAGGGCCTCGGCCACCTCTGCGGCGAGCGGGCCCTCCTCCAGGGTCGCGGGGCGGTGGACCCGGATCTCGACGATGCCGTGGCGCCGCGCCTCGGTCAGCAGGCGGCTCACGGTCGCCCTGCTCACGCCCAGCCGCTTGGCGATGTCGGCCTGCGTCGCGTCCTCCAGGTAGTACTGGGAGGCGGCCGCGTACATCAGCTCCTGAGGGAACCGGGTCTGGGCCTCCGGTGCGACGTCGGCGGCATTCATGCGCGCGGTCTCCCTGGGTGCGAGTTCAACTGCCGGATCAGGTGCGTGAACACGTGTGCAGAACGGATGCGCACCGACTATACCTCTGTGCCCCCGGAGCAAAGGCTAGCGAGCCCGCGGCCGGGACGTGACGGGCCTCAGGGAAGATCCCCGGCGACCAGCGCGTCCCCGAGCGGCGTGCGCGCGTAGAGGACGGATCGGCCGGAGCGGGTGCCGGCCACGAGCCCCGTGCCGCGCAGCGCGGCGAGATGCTCGCCCGTGGTGCCGAGGCTCTGCCCGAGCAGGGCCGCGAGGTGCGTGGTCGTGGCAGGCACGGCCAGCTCGGCCAGGATGCGGGCGCGGGTGCGGCCGACGAGCGCCGCCAGGCCCGCGTCCGCCTCCGGCGGCTCCACCGCCACCCCCCGCGCCGGGTAGATCAGCGCGTACGGCCACGCCTCCTCCAGGTACGCGCCGACGTTGCCCGTGAACACCGACGGCAGGAACAGCAGCCCGCGCCCGCCCAGCCGGTGGTGCGCGTCGGAGCGGCCCATCCGGATCTCGATGCGGCCGTCGCGCCAGCGCACCTGCGAGCTGAGGTCGCCGAGCGCCGCGGCCCAGCCGTACGTGGCCAGCCGTCCGGCCCGCTGGATCACGTCCCGCTCCAGCGTCGCGTGGAAGCGCGGCCAGGACGGCGAGACGACCTCCCGCCACAGCACCTCGAACGCGTCCGCCAGCACCCGCACCACGTCCGGCCCGAGCAGCAGCTCCCGCACCCACGCGGGCACCGGAGGACGGCCGGCCAGCACCGCGGTGACCTCCGCGTGCGCCTGCGCGACCGGGGTGGCGCGCATCGCCGCGAGCTCCGTCTCGAACGGCACGCTCATCCCGGCGGGCGGCGGGGCGACGAAGTCCACGTTGTCGCCCCGGTTGCCGGTGATCGCGGCCGTGGCGCGCAGCGCGGGGAGGGCGCGTTCGAGCTCCAGGTACGGCCCGCGCCACCGCTCGACCCAGCGCCGGTGCGGACCCGCCTCGACCCGTCCGGCCAGGACCCACTGGGCGTGCATGGTCTCGATCAGCGGCGAGATGGCGAACCGGCTGGCGGCCACGTCCTGGGGGGTGACCTCGATCGTGAACACCTTTCGGTTATATCCGAAAGGTTCGCCTGGGCCGGAGGCGGGCGCGAGCATCGGGACTCCGGCCAGGGGGGCCGGCGCGGTGAGTGAGGGAGTGCGGTGTGAGCGAACGCGGTGCGACGTTCGGCGAGGTCTTCGCGGTCCGGGAGTTCCGGGTGCTGTTCGGCAGCTTCGCGCTGATGATCGCGGGCGACTCGGTCAAGATGCTGGCGCTGTCTGTGCTGGTGTACGCGCGGACCGGGTCACCGGGGCTGTCGGCCGCCGCGTACATGGCCGGGTGGCTGCCGTACATCCTCGGCGGGATGTTCCTGCTGTCGCTGGCCGACCGGCTGCCCGCCCGGACGCTCATGGTGACCGGGGAGCTGGTCAGGGTGGCGGTCTGCCTGGCGCTCGCCTACGGAGGGCTGCCGGTGTGGGCGATGCTGGCGCTGGTGCTGGTGACGGGGCTGTTCTCGCCGGTGTTCGGCGCGGCGCGCAGCGCGATGCTGCCCGAGGTGCTGCCGGGGGACGGGTTCGTGCTGGCCCGTTCCCTCATGGGGGTGACCTCGGCGGGGGCGCAGATCGCGGGGCTCGCGCTGGGCGGGGCGTTCCTCGCGGCGGCGGGGCCGGGCGGCGCGCTCGGGGTCACGGCGGCCCTGGCGGCGGTGGCCGCGGTGGTGCTCTGGGTGGGACTGCCGAGCCGGCCCGCCAGGAACGCGGCGGCCGCGGATCAGGCCGGGGACGGTCCCGTGAGCCGGCCCGCCGGCGGGCCCGGGGAGGGGACTCCAGATGGTGCGGTGCGGGCGACGCTGCGGGTGAACGGGCTGCTGCTGCGGGACCGGCGGGTGCGGGGGCTGCTGCTGGCGAGCTGGCTGCCGCCCGCGTGCCTGGCCGGGGCCGAGGCGATGGTCGTGCCGTACCTCGGCGGACAGGGACGGGCCGGGACGGTGCTGGCGGCCGCGGCCGTGGGCATGGCGGCCGGGGAGTTCGCGGTCGGCCGGTTCGCGGCGCCCGGACTCAGGGAGCGGCTGTCGCTGCCGCTGGCCGTGCTGCTCGGACTGCCGTGGCTGGGGTTCCTGGCCGGCCCGGAGATGGGGTGGGCGTCGGTGCTGGCGGCGGTGGCCACGGCGGGACTGGCGTACCAGCTCGGGTTGCAGCGCAGATTCCTGGAGGCCGTGCCGGAGGAGGCGCGCGGGCAGGCGTTCGGGCTGCTGTCGGCGGGGCTGATGACCGGTCAGGCGGCGGGCGCGGCGCTGGTGGGGGTGCTCGGCGAGGCGGCCGGGCCCGGGGTGGCGATCGCCGCGGCGGGCGCGGCCGGTGTCGTGGCGGCGCTGGCCCTCGCCCGCGTGCTGCGGCCCGCGGCCGACGGCGGTCCCGTACGGGAGGTCACGGGGGCAGCTCACCCGAGCCGCGAGGGATGAGGCGCACCGGGAGGGTGACGTGCCGCGGCTGGTCGCCGCCGCCCGACAGGCGGCGGAACAGCAGCTCGGCGGCGATCCGGCCCATCCCCGCCGGGTCCTGGGCCACCACGGTCACGCCGGGTGTCAGCAGGTCGGCCAGCTCGAAGTCGTCGAACCCGGCCATCGCGACCGGCCGCCCCGTCGTCGCTCCCGTCCCTCCTGCCGTCGTTCCGTGCGCCGCCACCCGGCCCTCCAGTGCGCGCAGCGCCGTCACCGTGAGCCTTCCGTTGCCCGTGAACAGCGCCGTGGGCGGCCGGTCCAGGGCCAGCATGCGGTCCAGGTCGGCCCGCACGCCGTCCGGCGAGGGCGTCCGCATCGACACCAGCCGCTCGTCGTACAGGTGGCCCAGCGCGGAGCGGTAGCCGTGCAGCCGCCGCGCGGCCGTGAAGATGGACGGGTCGTCGCCGAGGAAGGCGATCCTGCGGTGCCCGTGCGCGAGCAGGTGCCGGGTCGCCAGAGCCGCGCCGCCCGCGTTGTCGCACAGAACGGTGTCCACGTCGATCCCGGGCCCCGGCGGCCGGTCCGCGAACACCGCCGGCGTGCCCGCCTCCAGCTCCTGCCGCAGGTAGGAGTGGTCGTGCCCGGCCGGCACCACAATGAGCCCGTCGACCCGGCGCGCGCAGAACGTGCGCACCAGCTCCCGCTCCCTGGCCGGGTCCTCGCTCGACGACGCGCTCAGCAGCAGGCAGCCCCGGCCGATGACGACGTCCTCGACGGCCCGGCCGAGCGCCGCGTAGAAGGGGTCCGCGAGGTCCTCGATGACCAGGCCGACGGTGGACGTGTGACCCCTCCGGAGCACGCGGGCGCTCTCGTTGCGGCTGTAGCCGAGGCGGTCGATGGCCTCGCGCACCCGCTCGGCCGTGCCGGGGTGGACGCCGGGCTCGCCGTTTACCACCCGTGACACGGTCTTGAGCGCCACGCCGGCGGCCGAGGCCACGTCCTTCATCGTCGGTCTCACGCCTGGATCATTTCCCATGCCGGCGATGTGGACAACGTTGTCACCTCGGCCGGCACGGTTGACCTTGGAGTGCAGACTGCTGATACCTTAGGTAAGGCTTACCTATCGAGGCGGGGGTGCGACGGCGTGGTGACGACCGAGGTACGCGATGTCACCGAGGTGCTGGAGCGCGTCGCGGCCGAGCGGGGCGGGGTGATCGGCGTCCCGCCGGGCCTCCTCGTCACGCCCGACGAGACGTGGACGCCCGCCACCGAGCTGCTCCGCCCGCCGTACACACTGCTGGACGAGCTCGTGGAGCAGACCGCCGCCCGCTGGAACGCCCCGCGCCACGTCGGCGCGGCGCTGCTCTGGAAGACGTACGGCTACTGGCACACCATGCCGATGGCGCTGGCCTGGGCGCTCGGCGCGCCCATCCCGGTCATGCCGCTCGCCGAGACGTACTTCAAGGTCTCCGAGGCCGGGGTGACGATCGGGGCCACGCGGGTGCGCCACGGCTCCGGGCCGGAGGCGATCCGCGAGGCGCTCGCCGAGTCGCAGGCGCCGCTGGTGCGGATTCTCAGCGGGATGGCGAAGGTGGGCGAGCGCACCCTGTGGGGCTCGACCGCCGAGGCGTTCGCCCACCCGCTGACCCTCATGGTGCCCGGCGACTACATGGCGCTGCTGCGCGCGATCGGGCGGCCGGTCGACGGGCTCGTCGAGCCCGCCGGCGACGCGTACTTCCGCAGGACCTGCTGCCTGTGGGTGACCCTGCCCGACGCCGAGGCGTGCGGAAGCTGCTGCGTGCTCCGCCCGCGTCCGTAGCCTCTCCTTCCGTGGCCGGCTGTCTTCTCAGTCGGCCACGGAAGGAGAGGGCCGTCGCCTCAGGCGACGGCCGCGTCCCCCAGCTCCGGCTCCGGCGACGTCTGTGTGCCCGCGCCGCTCCGGGCGACGGCCTCGTCGGCCGGCGGCGCCATGTCGTCGAGGGGCCGCAGCTCGTCCGCGTAGCTGACCGAGACGCGGCGCATCACGCCGGTGCCGTCGATCGAGTACTGCCCGAGCCGCCACAGCGGCGGCGAGTACGCGTGGATGGAGACGCTGCCGTCCGTCGCGCCCGTCAGCCGGTGGATGTGGTCAGGACCGAACGAGAACGAGCGCCCCTCGGGCACCACCGTCTCCAGGTGCTCTCCGCCGATGCGCGGGTTGCACTCCAGCAGCGCGCCCCGCACCACGTGCACGGCCCCGGACGACACGTCGTGGTCGTGCCAGCCCGTGTCGTCCTCGGGCCGCCAGCACAGCAGCCACACGTCCACGTACGCGTCCCGGTAGAGCGAGGCGTAGTGCCGGCCGCCGTCGGCGGGGAAGTCCACCTCGTGCTCCCACTCCTCCGGGTGGGCGGCCAGCGTGTCGACCAGGCCGCGCAGCTCCCGCCGGTCGAGCGTCCGCTCCGGCAGGTCGGCACAGACGCCCCCGTCCTGGGGCTGGCGCGCGCTGCCGTGGTCGATGGCCGGGCCACTGGCGGTGTCGACGGCCAGGTCGCTGATGGTGCCGGTGGGTCGAGTGCCCTCGTTCACGTACGAGTCTCCTTTCTGGCGAGTAGACGACGGGGGTTGGTGACCCGGATGGCGTGCGCGGCGGCCTCGCCGAGGCCCGGGTCGGGTGCGGTGGCGTAGGGGGCGTCGGAGCCGTTGACGACGACGTCGACGCCCAGTTCACGGACGATCGCGTCGATCGCCCTCGGGCCGTACGAGGAGGTCTCCACGAAGATGCCGGGATCGACCCGGCCGCGCCCGCCGCCGCCCCGGGCGATCAGGCGCTCGGAGTGGAGCGGCGCGAGGCCCGCGAGCAGCGCGAAGCACACGCGCAGCGCGGGGTGGCGGGGGCGGACGACGGCGTGGAAGTGGTGCCAGGCCGCGTGCATCTGCTGCACGTACGGCACGACGGCCGGCCACCACGGCGGCGTCTCGCCCGCCTGCGGCTGCACCGGGCCGCCCGGCTGGGGCGGGACAGCGGGGCCCGGGTGGACGAAGAGGGGCAGGTCGCGGTCGGTGAGGACCTTCAGGAGCCGGTCGTCCGGAACCGCCGTGGCCGGGATCTGCAGCCCGGCGAACCCCCGGTCGAGGTCGCGCGCCAGGCGGCCGGGGTCGGGGTCGGCGTGGCAGGTGGCGGCCCACGCGCCGAACGGCTCGCCCAGGCCGAGCGCGCCCTCGTGGTAGGCCTCGATCAGCGGCCAGGACTCCTCCGGCGGCAGGAGCTCGATGCCGAGCGGGCTCGACAGCGACACCAGCGCCAGCTCCAGCCCCGTGGTGTCGCGGGGCCCGTGATCGGCCGGGTTCACCTCGTAGGGAGGCTCGCCGTCGAGGTGCAGGGTCCAGCCGTCGAGGCGGGGAGGGGCCGTGCGGGCGCGCAGAGCCTCGATGAACTCGGGCGTCCACAGGTGCTGGTGCACGTCGATGGTCACGCTTGATCACCTCCTCCCGGCATTTCCTACTGATAATATAGGTTACTGATCGACCGGAACGCCACGAAGGGTGGTGAACCGTTTCAGTGATACGGTTCAGTGAACCGCTTCACCCGCGACATGTCAACGGGTGAGGACCGCGACTCTCCGCGGATGCGGGTTTCTGTCGGCGCCACGCAATAGGCTGATTCAATGCCCCGGAAGAGAGCGACGATCCGGGAAGTGGCCAAGGCGACCGGCCTGTCGCCGGCGGCCGTTTCCTACGCGCTACGTGGCCTGCAGGTCTCCGAGGAGACCATGGAGCGGGTGCGCGCCGCCGCCGACGAGCTCGGCTACGAGGCCGATCCCATCGCCCGCGCCCTGGCCAGCGGGCGCACCGGCATGATCGGGCTGCTGTGCGGCTCCCTCGAAGACCTCTGGCAGCAGTCGCTGGCCGTCGGCATCAGCAGAGGGCTGCGCGAGAAAGACCGCTACGCCCTCATCCTCGACGCCGTCGGCGACCCGGCCCGCGAGCGGGCGCTCGCCCAGCAGCTGCGCGACCAGCGGGTCGACGGCATGATCGTGCAGCCGCTCGACCCGGCGGCGCCGTTCTGGCCGGAGCTGTGCGAGACCGTGCCGGTCGTGGCGATCGGCGACTCGCTGGCGGGCACGGCCGCCGAGGTCGTCTTCGACAACCGCAGCGGCGTCACGCTGGCCCTGGAGCACCTGCGCGAGCTGGGGCACCACCGGGTCACCGTGCTGACCCCGACCCGCGACAGCACCCCCGACCGCCCCGCCGACGTGCACGTCACGGCCGAGGCCGAGCGGCTGGGGCTCGACATCGAGGTGGTCATCTCCGCCCACGGCCTGACCGCCGCCACCGAGGCCGCGCACCACGCGCTGCGTCCGGGCGGCCCCTCGGCGGTGTTCTGCTTCTCCGACTCGATCGCGTACGGGGTCTACGCGGCGGCCCGGGATCTCGGCCTGTCGGTGCCCGGCGACATCTCGGTCATGGGATACGACGACCACCCGATGTCCGGGCTGCTCACGCCGGGGCTCACCACGGTGGACTGGAACATCGACGGCATCGTCAAGGCGGCCGTGCGGCTGGTGTCCGCGGCGGCCGACGGGGGCGCGCGCCGCCGCCGCGTCGTCCAGCGCCCGACCCTCAAGGAGCGTGGCTCGGTCCGCGACCTGACCTGATCGGGAGGGAGCGCGGCTGGTTCCGTGGCCTTGCCTGAGCGGGAAGGAATGCGGCTGGTTCCGTGGCCTTACCTGAGCGGGCCTGGCGTCAGGTGGCGGTGGCGGGGGTGAAGAGGGCGGCGGCGCGGGCGGCGACCGACTCGCCCGCGACCTCCAGAGGCTCGGTGGTGCGCAGCGCCCGGCTCAGCACGAACGCGCCCTCCAGCGCAGACAGCAACGTGATCACCAGCTCGCGGGCCTCCCGCTCGCCGGCCCCCGCCCGGGTGAAGAAGCCCGTGCCCAGGGCGATCCACTCGGTGAAGACGTCGGCGGTGGCCTGGCGCAGCGGCTCGCTGGTGCTCGCCACCTCCAGGGCCACGGTGGCGATCGGGCAGGCGTCGGCGTAGCCGGTCTCCACCAGGGTGCGCGCCGCGCCCGCGAAGAAGTCGCGGACCCCCGTCGCCGGATCGGGCGCTTCCTCCATGACGGCGGTGAACAGTCGCCCGTACCCGGCTCCCGAACTGCGCACGACCTCGGCCCCGAGCTGCTCCTTGCCGCCGGGGAAGAAGTGGTAGACGGAGCCGAACGGCGCTTCGGCCTCGGCCACGATCTGCTTGAGCCCGGTGCCGGTGTAGCCCTGACGCCGGAACAGCTCGGCGCCGGCGGCCATGATGCGCTCCTTGGTGGACGGTCTGCCCGTCGCGGGGCCTGCGTTCATGGTCGCTACTCTATCGCTAGAGCGATCTATCAAAAACGATCATGTGTCGTGTACGGAACGGAGGCGGGAGTGCCGGAGATCGAGCTGAGCGCGGGAGTCATCGAGTACGAGGACACCGGGGGAGAGGGGCCGGTCGTCGTCTTCCTGCACGGGCTGACCATCGACTCCACGGTCTGGCGGAAGGTCGTCCCCGGGCTGGCGGGGGAGTACCGGTGCGTGCTGCCCACCCTGCCGCTGGGCAGCCACCGGCGGCCGATGCGGCCCGGCGCCGACCTGTCGCTGCGCGGCCTCGCGTCGCTCGTGGGCGAGTTCCTGGAACGGCTCGACCTGCGGGAGGTGACCCTGGTGCTGAACGACTGGGGCGGCGCGCAGGTGCTCGTCTCCGAGGGCCGGGCCGAGCGGGTCGGGCGGCTGGTGCTCACAGCGTGCGAGGCGTTCGACAACTACCCGCCGGGCCTGCCGGGCCGCGCCATCGCCACCGCCGCGAAGATCCCCGGCGGGCTGTGGCTGACCATGCGGGCGTTGCGGCTTCGGGCGGCGCGCCGGGCGCCCGGCGGATGGGGATGGATGAGCAAGCGGCCGATCCCGGACGAGATCATGGACGGCTGGTTCCGGCCGGCCACGACCGACCCGGCGATCCGCCGCGACCTGGCCGCGTACGTCCGCTCCACCCCGCCGAAGGCGGTGCTGCTCGAATGGGCGGAGCGGATGCGCGCCTTCGACCGGCCGGTGCTGGTGGTGTGGGCCGCGGAGGACCGGCTGATGCCACGCGAGCACGGCCGCAGGCTGGCCGCGCTGTTCCCGGACGCCCGGCTGGTGGAGATCGGCGACAGCTACACGCTCATCCCGGAGGACCGGCCCGAGGCGCTGGTGGAGTCCCTCCGCGACTTCCTGACCGACTGAAGACCGAGCCGCCCAGGGGAGCTCACAAGGCGGCGGGCGTGCGGAGGGCGGACAGGGCGGCGTCGAGGTCCTGCGTCAGGGGGCGGTCCGGGGCCGGACCGTGCAGGGCTCGGGTCGCGGCGACGCGTTCGCAGGCCAGCACGATCTCGTACGGCTCCACGCACCGCAGCGCCTGCCGGGCCGCCTGGGTGGCGAAGCCCGCGTGGTCCTCCGTGCCCAGGGAGATCACCGCCGTGCCGGTCGTCACCGGGGCCGCCAGGTGGCGCAGCTCGGCGAGGGCGTCCTGGGCGACGTACTCCAGGATCATCGCCCCGGACGCCCCCGGACGGTCGGCCAGGAACGGCAGCCCGCCCGTGTGGGCGGGGTCCATCAGCGTGGCCAGCCGGGCCGTGCCGAGCTGCGCCGTCTGGACCAGGGCGGCGCGCAGCGCGTCGAGCGCGAGGGCGACCGGGGCCGAGTGGAAGTTGCCGTTGTGCCAGGCGAGGGAGCCGGAGATCAGGGGGTTCTCGGTGGCGGCGTTCAGGTCGGTTTCGACCGTCTGCTCGGCCCGGCCCAGGACGTCCAGCACGGCCCCGTGGACCTGGGCGAACGCCCGGTAGCCGTACGGGTCCTGGACGCGCGCGGGCGGGCCGGGGGCGTGCAGCGCGCGCAGGCGCTCGGCGACGGCGGCCTGCCCCGGGTGCGGGCGGGCCTCCTGCACGGCGGCCGCCAGCGGCTCAGCCGAGGCGCCGGCCGCCGCGAACGACAGGGCGGCCACGCCGACGGCGGCGTCGAGCAGCTCGCGCAGCCGGTGGCAGGCGATGGCGGCGTCAGCCAGCGTGGCGGCGCCCGAGCTGATGAACGGCAGCGCGTCCTCGGGAGCCAGCGCGAAGAGGGGCGGCCCAGCCGTGACGGCCGGGGCGTCCGCAGCGGACCGCGTCTGTGAGTGGTGCCAGGGGAGCTCGCCGACCAGGCACAGCGCCGTGGTGGCCAGGGCCGTCAGGTCGCCGGTGCCGATGGCGCCGTACGTGCGGACCGGCGGCGTGAACCCGGCGTTGATCGCGTACGCGAGCACCGGCAGCACCTCGGGGTCCACCCCCGCTCCGCCCGCCAGGAGCTGGTTGAGCCGTACCGCCAGCATGGCCCTGGCCCGTTCGGGCGGCACGGGCGGCCCGGCCCCGCACGCGTGGCTGCGCAGCAGGTCGTGGCCGCCGTGCTCGACCACCACGTCCTTGTTGGCGCCGACGCCCGTGCCCCGGCCGTACACCGGCCCGGTCAGCTCCCGGGCGGTGGCCCACGCGGCGCGCGCCAGTCCGGCCGGGCCGGCGACGACCTCCACGCGGCGGTGCGCGGCCGCGTGGACGCCGGCGCAGCTCAGCCCGGTGCCGTCGAGGGTCAGCCGGTCCACGTCGTCAGTCGCCGTCCGGGATGATCATCCCGAGCACCCAGCTCACGACGCTGATGATGATCGCGCCCCAGAACGCGGCCGGGTAGAAGTCGTCCACGTGGAAGGGGATGTCGAGCTGCCCCGCGATCCAGCTCGTCAGCAGCAGCATCGCCGCGTTGATGATGAGCAGGAACACCCCGAGCGTCAGAACGATGATCGCGCAGCCGAGTGTCTTGACGATCGGCTTCACGATGGCGTTGACGATCCCGAAGATCAGCGCCACGACGAGCAGCGTGCCCCAGTACGTGGGGGAGTTCTCGGCGGTGGTGACCCGGATGCCGTCGAGGAACTGGATGGCGACCCACAGGGCGACCGCGGCCGCCAGGGTCCTGATGATGAATCTCACGCTGGGAGATCCTCCCATTCCGGCAGGTGGGCCGATAGGGGGCGAGGGGCTTCGACACTACGCGGTCGGCGATCACGCCGCGCCGTCGCGGTCTTTACGGACTCCGGGGACAGGGCGGGGCGGCCGGGGTGGTGGCCGCCCGTTATCGCGTGCTCTCGGAGGGAATGAGGGCCCTGGGAGGAGATCAGATGAACACCGAGGGCCTGGAGTCGTTGCCCGCCAGCGAGCTGCACGATCGCGCCGTCCGTTACGCCGTGCGCCACGGGGATCTGGGGTTCCTGTGGAACCTACTGAAGGTCATCCCCGCGGCGGAGGCGAGCACCGGGAACGAGCCAGAGACGGCCGCCGACCTCAGCCGCGTCTCCGCCCTGCTCAGCGACGCCCTGGCGGCCGGCGAGGGTGAGCTCGGCGACGCGCTCCGCCCCATCTACATCGAGTACCTGACCAGGCACCCGGACGCCTAGCGCCGGCCCGCCCGGGGTGGCCGGCCGTCATCCGGCGAGACGGGTCTCCACGGTCTGCGCGGCGAAGCCCGGGGTGACGTACTCCTGCCCGTCCCGCTCGATGATCATGGTCTGGTACGGCCCCCGCGAGGCGGTCTCGGCGGCGAAGCGCCGGGCGCGGACCGGCCCCATGGCGTACATGGCGGTGGCGTAGGCGTCGGCGACGCCCAGATCGGGGCCGATCACGGTGACGGAGTTGAGGGTGGCGAGCCGCGCTCCCGTACGGGGATCGACGACCGGTGAGGCGCCCGAGGTGGCGATCCCGAGGTCGTGCGCGGCCACCACCGCGCGCACCAGGCCGGTGCGCGGGTCGCGGACGCCGACCTCCCAGCGGCGGCCGGGCGCGGCCGAGCCGCGCAGCCTGATGTCGTCGCCCGCGTCGATGCGGTGGTCGCCCGCGCCGGTGTTGGCCAGGGCGCGCGACAGGCGCTCCAGCGCCCAGCCCTTGACGTAGCCCGACGGGTCGATGACGCCGTTGATGCGGGGCTCGAACCAGCCGTCGGTGGCGGCGCTCAGCTCGTCGCAGCGGTGCAGCACCTCGATCAGCTCGGGGATCTGCTCGATGGTCCGGCCGCGGTTCAGCCGCGCGATCTGGCTGCCCTCGTGGCGCGGGTCGAACGTGTCCCCCACCCAGCGCAGCCAGGCGAACGCGTTGTCGAGCAGGGGCGCGAGCTCCCGGGTCGGCAGCGGGGTGCGGATGTCCACCTTGACCCGCATGCCGGCGATCATCTCGACGCGGGTGCTACCGGGAAAAGTCGTCACCTTGCCTCCTAAACCGCCTGCCGGGCTGTAACCCTCCCATATCGTGCGTAATGCGGCGCTAAACCCAGGTGACCGGCGCAGGCCTGGACATGGAGACGGGCACGTCGCCGGCACCGCGGCCGGCGACGTGCCCGATCCGTGTGGTGCTAGCCGAGCCCGTAGGCGCGGGCGACGGTCTGGTCGGTGGTGTTGCCCTCGGTGTCGGTCGCCTGGACGCGGAGACCGACGGTGCCGGTGCTGCCGGCCAGCGGGGGATGGACGATGACCGCGGTGTAGGAGGTGGCGTTCTTGCGGGCCGTGGCGACCGGCTGCCAGTGGGCACCGTCGTCGAAGGTGGCCCAGAGCTTGAGGCCGGTGAGCTTCGCGTCGGGCCGGTCGTAGGACCCGTGATAGCCGGTGATCGTGATCCGCTGCGGCCTGGCCGCCGGGGCCCGGTTGTCCAGTCCGAGCCCCGCGTCGTAGCGGAGGTTGAGCTTGCGGACCGGCTCGCACGGGGTCAGCGCGCTCGAGTAGAACCAGCCGACGCACAGGCCGTCCGCGGGTGTCTGCATCCCGCCCGTCGGGCGCTTCGAGCGGAACGTCCAGGTCGTCGCCACATCGGTCGCGTAGCGCTGCAACGGGTTGGGCGTGTGGAAGGTGTCGGTGAGCCGGTACTCGGCCTCCCCCTCCGGCAGGGCGTACCTCGGCATGGTGATCATCACGGGCCCGCTGATATCGCCGGTCTGGAGCGGGATCTCCTGCCCGTCACGGGAGAGGTGGAGTTCGTCCTTGCCGCCGACCGCGGAGTAGAAGTTCGCGTTCCAGGTGAACGCCTCCTGATGGTTGCGCTCCGGGTCCATGACCGGCAGCGCCGCCAGGAAGAGGTCACCGGTACGGCAGGGGAAACAGGTGGTCGTGCCGCTGTTGTTCACCTGGTCCGTGAACACCGGGGTGCCGGGCACGCGCGGCTGGGCCCCCCAGCTCTCGGTCTTCGCGCCCGCGGACGGGAAGATGTCGACGGCGGTCGCCCACAGCGCCCTGCGGCGGTCGTAGTCGTCGCCTCCCTCGTCGTAACCGACCTGGGTCTCCCGGGTCCACGCCACGTCAGGTGAGACGGGGCCCACGTACTCGGTCAGCTCGCTCTGCGCGCGCCGGGTGTTGGACAGGCCCCACGATCCGAGCAGCAGCCCGGGACGGGTCAGGACGGTCGTCGACCAGGTCAGGGCGGCCGTGCCCGGCCGGTCGGCGTGGATGCGGTTCGCGATCTCGTACAGGTTCCGCCTGCCGACCTCGTAGTCGAGCCGGGCGGGGATGCGGTCGCGCTCGTGGAAGAGCAGCGAGTAGACGTACGGGCTGTTCGTGACGCCCTCGGCCTGGACGGTCGCCGGCCGCCGGGCGAGCAGGCCGGCCAGCGCGCGGCCCTCCTCCGCGGGCAGGCTCATGGTCGGGATCGGATAGGTCGGCCAGTACCCGGCCGGGTCGAGGAAGGCCCGGTTGACCGCCCCGTAGCCGAGCACCCCGACGGCGCCCGCGGCGGCGGCGGCCTGGATCCGGTCGAGGCCGTCGCCGGTGCAGATCATGGTGGGGCACAGGTCGCCGAGGTCGAGCAGGACGAGTTTCCCGCGGACGTCCACGCCGGCCAGGTCCGCGGCCTGGCCGTGGCCCGCGTACGCCAGAGGGATGGTGCGGCGCCCGTCGAGCTTGGGCCGTTGCGGCTCCAGGTCCTGGTAGCGCGGATGCAGGGTGCGCCTGTCGCCCTCCCGCACGGTCATGCTGATGACGGGGGCGCCGCGCATGAACTGGCCCGCGACGTGGAAGGTGCCCTGAGTGATCTTGCGCGTGGGCAGCAGCCAGTAGTTGTGGAGTCCGTACGCGGGGTAGGAACTGTCCACCCGCACCCAGCCGATGCCGTTCGCCGCTCTCCGCTCGTAGGAGTACTGCGAGGTGTAGATCTCGGAGGGCCGTGGCGTGCGCTGGGTGACCCGCCGCGCGCGCCGCAGGTCAAGGGTGACCGTGGTGTCCTTCGTGACCTCGAACTGCGGATCCGTCGGCAGGGAGATGTTCCACTCCCCGTCGCCGCCCCGCCACGCGACCGCCGAGTTCACGCTGTAGGTGCCGGGGTAGACCTTCACCTCGGCCTCGGGGCCGGGCTCGGGGTAGTGCTCGATGTCGAGGTCGTCGCGCTCGTCGGTCCGCAGGATCGCCCAGGGGATCGTCGTCACGTCGGTCGCCCCGTCCGGGAGCACCATCCGCGTCCGCACGGTGACCTTCCTGGGCTCGACGAACGCGCCCACCGCAGCGTTCACCCGCACGTCGCCGCTCTCGTCCGACGCGTGCACGAAGCCCTCGTACCACGTGGCGGGGCCCGACGGATCGAAGGTGACGGTCACGGGCGCGCTGCCGTGGGCCGGGACGGTGACGGTGTCGCGGTCCAGGGAGAGCGCGCGTGCGGGTGCGGTTCCCTGGTGGGCGGTGACGCCGGCGCGCAGGGTCAGCGTCACCGGCTGGTCGCCGTCGTTGGTGTACGTGAGCGTCCTGGTGACCGGCCCGGTCTGCGGGTACGGCAGGAATCCGAAGTCGAGGTTGCCCGGCCCGTGGACGGACTGGCGTACGGCACGGGCCACGTCGACCCGGCCGGCGCCCTGCTCGTAGGCGGAGCGGCCGGTGTCGCGGGCGGTGCCGATGAGGGCGGCCTTGAGCCGGGCGCCGGTCCAGTCCGGATGCGCTCCGGCGAGCAGCGCCGCGGCGCCCGCGACGTGCGGGGTGGCCATCGAGGTGCCCGACGCGCTCGTGTACCTGTCGTCCACGGGCGTGCCCATCCTGGTTCCCGCGGCGCGGGCCGCCACGATGCTCACGCCGGGGGCGACGATGTCGGGCTTGAGGCCGTAGTCGCCCGGTACGGGGCCTCTGCTGGAGAAGTCGGCGAGCTCGTCCGACCCGTCGACGGCGCCGACGGTCAGGGCCGACGCGGCCGCGCCCGGCGTGTTGATCGTCCGGCTCTCGCCGTCGTTGCCCGCGGCGATGACGAACAGCGACGTCGACTGCGCGCTGAGGTTGTCGACCGCCTGGTTCATCGGATCGTCCCGGCTCGGACAGCAGCCGCCGACACTGATGCTGATCACTCGGGCCTGCTGGGCGACCGCCCACTCCATGCCGGCGATGATCGCCGAGGCGGTGCCCGTCCCGGAGTTGTCGAGCACCTTGCCGACGAGCAGCGAGGCCTCCGGCGCGACGCCGGTGTACTTGCCGCCGGAGGCGGCGCCGGTGCCCGCGATGATCGAGGCGACGTGGGTTCCGTGTCCCTGCCCGTCCTGCACGCTCGTCTCGTCGGTGAAGTTCGCGGTTGCCTTGACGTGGCCGGCGACGTCCGGGTGGGCGAGGTCGACACCGGTGTCGAGCACCGCGACCTTGACGCCCGCCCCCTTCTGCCCGGTGGCCCACACCTCCGGCGCGCCGATCTGCGGCACGCTCCGGTCGAGCGCGACCCGGATCCTGCGGTCCAGCCAGATCGACGACACGCCGCGGTCGAACGTGGCCGCGCCGCTCCTGGCCGTCTGCGGGGAGTCGACGGCCGACCAGAACTGCCCGGCCGCCTTCTTGTCGACCCGCACCGCCGCGCCGTCCACGCTGGGCAGCCCGCGCGGAGCGGAGGTGGCCGGGAGGGCGTCCGCCTGCGCCGACAGGGCGCCCGCGGCCTGCCTGGCGTGGCCGTACCGCACGATCAGCGGCAGACCGGCGCTCTCCCGGTCGGTGTAGCCGTTCTTCGCCAGGTACGCGACGTCGAACAGGCTCTTGTCCAGCCGGCCGGCCGCCACCAGCCCCATCACATCGGCGGGGAACACGTAGGAGGCGTCCCGCTCCCGTACGGAGATGAAGGCCACCGGAGCGCCGTCCGCACGCCTGGCGGGTTTCACCTGGGTGCGCGGGCTGCCGTCGGCCGCGGTGCTGTAGGAGACCACGTCGCCGGTGATCAAGGTGACCTTCTCCGGCTCCTGACCCGGCAGCCCGGCCGGTGGGGACGGGAGAGCGGTCCGGCTGGAGGCGGACGGGCCGGGAGACGGCGACGGCGTCGGGGGCACGGCCATGGCGGTGGTCAGCACCAGCCCCAGCGCCGTCAGCCCGGTGGTTGGTTGTCGCCAGCGGTGACGAGTCATGGTTCTCCTCGCGGGGGTGGCAGGCGTGATCGACTCCCCGCACCATGACAGGCCCATAAATATCTTGAAAAGACGACCTGTTGTCCTTTTCCCGCCAATGACGGGAAAAGGACGGCGTGAGCGCCTCGCTGTGGCTGATCATGGATGCATGCTGCGCATCCTCGGCCTGTCAGCGTCGGAGCAGGCCCTCTACGAGGCGCTGGTGGAGCACGCCCCCGTCACCGTCGAGGAGCTGGACCGGCTCGCCGCCGCGCACGCGCCGCCCGGGCTGGCCGGCACCGTCGCCGTCAGGCTGGAGGACCTCGGCCTGATCGCCCGCCTGCCCGAGGACCCGCCGCGGTTCGCCGTCGTACCGCCGGAGATGGGGCTGGAGGCGCTGATCAGCGAGCGGGCCCGCGAGCTCGCCGACGCCCGGCTGCGCGTGGCCCAGCTCGCCGCCCGCTATCACCGGAGCACGGCCGCCCAGGGCGCGGGCGGCCTGGTCGAGGTGGTGATCGGGCGGGAGGCGGTGCTGGACCGGTTCGAACAGCTCCAGCGCGGCACGCGCGGGGAGATCCGCGTCTTCGACGCGCCGCCGTACGTCGGCGTCGTAGGAGGCAACAGCCAGGAGTTCGACCTGTTGCGGCGGGGAGTCGACTACCGCGTGGTCTACGACCGGCGGGCCATCGAGGTGCGCGGAACCCTGCGGGCCATCGCGGACTACGTCGCCGCGGGCGAGCAGGCGCGTGTCGGCGACGTGCCGATGAAGCTGGTGCTCAGCGACTACCCCATGGCGCTGGTGCCGCTGCGCCACGACCTGCACATGGTCGAGTCGGCACTGGTCGTGCACGAGTCGGTCCTGCTCGATGCCCTGGCGGCGCTGTTCGAGATGTACTGGGAACGCGCGGTCCCCCTGCACGTCAGCCACGGCCGCGCCCGGCTGGCCGAGACGACGAGCCCGACCGGCACGCAGCGGGACCTGCTGGCCCGCCTCGTGGCAGGCCAGACGGACAAGGCGATCGCCGCCCATCTCGGCTGGAGCGACCGCACGGTACGCCGCCACGTCCACGCCATGATGATCCGGCTGGACGCCCGGACCCGCTTCCAGGCCGGTTACCAGGCCGTCCGGCGGGGCTGGCTCGCCGACCAGAAGGGCTCCCAGGATGACCCGGCCTGACGCGCCCGGCGACCGGCCGCCCCGAGCCCTGGGCGCGGCCGGGCAACCGGGGGCTCTGGGCCCGGCCGGACTCGGCCCGGAGGAGGAGGCGGTGTACGAGCTGCTCGTCGACCGCTCCCCGGCGACCCTCGCGGCGCTGTGCGCGGCGGCCGGCCTGCGCCCGGATCTGCTCCTGACCGTGCTCGGCTCCCTGGAGGCCAAGGGGCTGGTCACCAGATCGTCGTCCGGCGAGCAGGCCCGCTACGCCGCGGTCGCGCCGGAGGTCGCCCTCGACGTGCTCCTGGTGACCACCGAACGGCAGCTCCTGCGGGCCCGCGAGCACGCCGCCGAGCTGGACCGGGCCTTCCAGCGCCGCAACACCCGGAACACGCCTCCGGTCATCGTCGAGGTCGTGACGGGGAGGCGGGCGGTGCACCAGCGGTACGCGCAGATCCAGCGCGCGGCCCGCCACCGGCTGCGCTGCCTGTCCAAGCCGCCGTACTTCGACCCGTCGGGCAGCATGGCGGCGCAGCGCGAGCTGCTCGGCCGGGGTGTCGCCACCCGCATGATCTACGAGCGGGAGTTCGTCGACCGGCCCGGGGCGCTGCGCCAGATCGAAACCATGATCGGGGCGGGCCAGCAGGCGCGCGTGCTGCCCGCCCTGCCGATGAAGCTCTACCTCATGGACGACCGGCTGGCCCTGCTGCTCCTGCGGCACCAGCCGGACGATCCGGACGCCGACGCCGCACTGGTCGTTCACCCCTCCGGCCTGCTGGAGGCGCTGAGCAGGCTCTTCGAAGGGCTGTGGCAGCGAGCGCTGCCGCTGGGCCTGCGCTCGGCGGCCCCCGGCCAGGCGCCCTCCCGCACGTCTCCGGCCTCGCCCGACGACGAGCGCCTGATCGCCCTCCTGGTGGCGGGCCTCACCGACGAGGCCATCGCCCGCCAGCTGGGCATCGGCTACCGCACCGCGGAGCGCCGCATCGCCGACCTGATGAGCAGGCTCGGCGCCCACACCCGGTTCCAGGCCGGGGTCCAGGCGGCCTTCCGGTACCCGCATTCGGCGGAGGGCTGAGTCCCGTTCGCGGCTGGGCGGCTCCGGGCGTCCTCGGCCCCGCGGTGGGCGCTCCGGGTGTCCTCGGCCGGGCGCTAGGCGCTCTGGGTGTCCTCGACCCGGCGCGGGGTGAGGCGGAAGAGGCCGGCTTCGGCGTCGGCGGTCCTGATCCGCGCGCCGGGCACGGCCAGGCGGGACAGGGCCCCGCGGACGTACCTCCGGAAGGGGCGCGGGCCGGCCACGACCACCTCGCGGGTGGCGATGTCGGGCACCTGGCGCCGTAGTCCCGAGGCGCTCACCCGCTCCTTGACGCGGGGGTCGTGCTCGTCGCCGACGACCACCAGCAGGCCGTACTCGGCCTGGAGATCGCGCAGCTCGGGGGTCAGCCGGTCGGCCCGGTAGATGACCACGGTGTCGTCCGCGCGGCTCGCCAGCAGCTCCCGCAGCCGGGCCGGGACGAGGCCGGACGCGACGACCAGGACGCCCTGCGCCGGGGGCGGCGTGGTGTGGTGCCAGACGGCCATCACGGCCGCCATGCCGTACAGGATGAGGGAGCCGGTGCGGCTGAGACCCGTCACGTACGCGGTGGAGCTGAGCTGGTGCACCGGCACGAGCACGCCCGCCAGGTACGTCGCCAGCCGCAGCCGCTGCCGGGCCGCCTCGGAGCGCAGCAGGTCCGCGGCCTTGACCGACAGTAACCCGAGGGTGACGAGTAAGGCCGCCATCGCGTAGGCCGTGGGACGCCACGGGTACCCGAAGCCGGGCTGGATCGCACCGAACTCCGCCACGGCGACCCCGCACCAGAAGAGGACGGGCCACTGATCCGTTTTCGCCTTACCAACCATGACATTAACGATGCGTGCCGAACATGAGAGGTATCTGAGTAGGGTCTAAATCATGGCTAACGTGCGTGTTGAGCGGACCGATGACGGCGGATTCAGGGCGACCAACGCCCGCGGCGCCGAGGTCCGGATGGGCGGCGGCGACGAGGACGGGGTCTTCACGCCGGTCGAGCTGTTGCTGGCCGCCGTGGGCGGCTGCAACATCGTCACGGTGGAGCCGCTGACCGCTCAGAGAGGGCACCGGCTGGTGCGCCTGGCGATGACGGTGGCGGCCGAGAAGGCGGAGCCGAACCGCCTCGGTCCCGTGACGATCACCTACGACGTCGAGCTGCCGTCGGAGGAGGCCGGCGAGGTTTACCGGGCCGTGGCGGAGCGGGTGCACGAGAAGTACTGCACGGTGAGCCGGTCCCTCCAGGAGGGCACGGAGGTCCGGTTGGAGCTTTCATAGCCGGATTAGGGCGATATTCGACCCCGTTATGACGCGTCCGTTGCATTCCGCTCGGTAGTGTCGAGGCAGGTCAGAAGGTACGCCGACTGGCCGGAACAGGCTTTTACCGAGCGGACGCGGAGGGGGACCGTGGTCCGCAAGTGCGGGACCGCCGGCGTTTTGGGGGAAGCGTCGGCCTGGACCGCCTTCGATCGGGGCCGGGCAGGTTTTGGGGGAACTGCCCGGCCCCGATTCATGCCCGGAGCCAGGCGTCACGGCCGTCCCGTGAGCTCATAAGGTTCATCCGTGACAAAACTCCTCATCGACTGTGACCCCGGCATCGACGACGCCCTGGCCCTCGCCCTCGTGGCCGGCTCCCCCTCCCTGGAGCTCGCCGGCGTCACCACGGTCGGCGGGAACGTGGACCTCGCCCTCACCACCGCCAACGCGCTGGCCCTGAGGGAGTTCCTCGATCTCGGGGAGGTGCCGGTCGTGCCGGGCAGCCCCGGCGCGCTGCTGCGGAACGTCATCCGCGCCGACCGGGTCCACGGCAGCTCCGGCCTCGGCGACGCCGTCCTGCCCCCGGCCACCCGCCCCGCCGGGGACGGGCACGCGGTCGACTTCATCGTGGAGACCCTGCGCGCGGCCCCCGGCGAGATCACGCTCGTGGCCATCGGCCCGCTCACCAACATCGCGCTCGCAGTGCGCAAGGAGCCGCGCGTGGTGGAGTGGGCCCGCGACTTCGTGATCATGGGTGGCTCGTACACGCGGGGCAACACCAACCCGGCGGCCGAGTTCAACATCCTCGCCGACCCCGAGGCCGCCGCCATCGTCTTCGACGCCGGCTGGACGGTCACGATGCTCGGCCTGGACGTCACGCTCACCGCCCTGGTCACCACCGACGTCCTGGACCGCGTGCGCCCCTTGGGCCGGCTCGCCGAGCTGCTGGTGGTGCCGGCCGCCACGGCGTACGGCATGGTCACGGCCGACGGCGGCCCGGCCATCCACGACGCCTGCGCGATCGCCTACGTCCTGGACCCGTCGCTGTTCACCTGCGTGCCGGCCGTGGTCCAGGTGGAGACGGCCGGCCGGTACACGTCCGGGATGACCGTGACGGATTTCAAGGTGGGCGACCGCCGGTCGAACGCCCTGGTCGCGACGTCGCTGGACGTCAAGAGGTTCTGGGACGTGGTCCTGGACGCGTACGCCGGGCTGGCCGCCCGCCTCGGCTGAGTGTGCGGGTGGTCCGTGGCGGCTGCTACAGTTACACCTGTTGCGGGCGCCGCTAGCTCAGTTGGTTAGAGCAGCTGACTCTTAATCAGCGGGTCCGGGGTTCGAGTCCCTGGCGGCGCACCTCGATGAGGAAGCCCCGGCTCACCTTGAGTGAGCCGGGGCTTCTTTCGTCACCCGCCGTCCCGTCGTTCATGTCGCCCGAAAAAGGGCTATGTCGCATGTCGTGTCCCCTCGCCTGGTGAAGAGTGTCTCCTGACGAGTTTCCTGACGAGAGGACTGACATGGGTCTCCAGGCCAGCCGGCGTGACGTGTTGAAGGCGGCGGCAGGGGTGGCCGTGCTCCCCGCCCTCGCGGGCCGGGCATGGGCGGCGGAGCGGGTGGCGGCGCCGTTCCGGCATCCCGGGCTGCTGCACACCCAGGCCGACTTCGACCGGATCGCCGCGGCCGTGCGGGCCGGGGCTCAGCCGTACAAGGCGGGGTGGGAGAGGCTGGTGGCCAACGGGCGCTCGGCGAGCACCTGGAAGCCGCGCCCGCTGGCGACCGTGGTGCGCGGCGGCGACGG
This sequence comes from Nonomuraea sp. NPDC050733, assembly GCF_040654215.1. Lineage (NCBI taxonomy): Bacteria > Bacillati > Actinomycetota > Actinomycetes > Streptosporangiales > Streptosporangiaceae > Nonomuraea > Nonomuraea sp. NPDC050733. The sequence continues at coordinate 362,374 of NZ_JBFAHO010000002.1, forward strand.
GCAGAACTACCCGCAGCTCTACAACGACATCCACGCGGCGTACCAGAACGCGCTGCGCTGGCGGATCAGCGGCGACAAGGCGCACGCCGACACCGCGAGCGCCATCCTCAACGCCTGGTCCGCCACGCTCAAGACGGTCACCGGCAACGCCGACCGGTTCCTCGCCGCCGGCATCTACGGCTACCAGTTCGCCAACGCCGCCGAGCTGATGCGCGACTACCCCGGCTTCGAGGTCGCGCGGTTCCGCACGATGCTGCGCACGGTCTTCCACCCGCTGAACGAGGACTTCCTGACCCGGCACAACGGCGCCTGCATCACCAACTACTGGGCCAACTGGGACCTGTGCGCCATCGCCTCGGTCATGGCCATCGGCGTCTTCTGCGACGATCGGGCGATGTTCGACCGGGCCGCCGACTACGTCAGGAACGGCAAGGGCAACGGCTCGATCATGAACGCGATCCCGTTCCTGCACCCCGGCGGCCTCGCCCAGTGGCAGGAGAGCGGACGCGACCAGGGGCACACCATGATGGGCGTCGGCCTGATCGGCACGATCGCCGAGATGGCCTGGAACCAGGGCCTCGACCTGTACGGCCACGCCGACAACCGGATCATGAAGGCCGCCGAGTACATCGCCCGGTACAACCTGGGCCAGTCCGTGCCGTTCACCACCTACACCTGGGGCACCGGCACGAACTGCGCCCGCCGCGAGCAGACCGTGATCTCGGACGCCGGACGCGGCCAGGACCGGCCGGTGTGGGAGCTGCTGTACAACCACTACGCCAACCGCCGGGGCCTGGCGGTGCCGTACACCAAGGCGTACGCCGAGCGGGTGCGCGCCGAGGGCGGCGGCGGCGACTACGGGCCCAACAGCGGAGGGTTCGACCAGCTCGGCTTCGGCACGCTGCTGTTCACCCGCCCCGCCGCCACCACCGGCGGGGCCCTCCTCCAGACGGGGACGACCCGGCGGCTCCTGTCGATCAACTTCTGGGACGAGGGGATCGGCGCCTCCGGGGCGCTCGGCGTCCTGGGCGCGGCCGCGCCCCTCCAGGTCGTGCCGGGCCTGGCCGACGCCAAGGGCTACTCGTTCGTGGACGGGGACGGGCGCTTCCTGCGGCACAAGGACTTCCGGCTGAGGTTCGACGGCGACGACGGCAGCGCGCTCTTCGAGCGGGACGCGACCTTCCACGCCCGCGCGGCGGCGGGCTCAGGGAGGGTGCGGCTGGAGTCGGCCAACTATCCGGGCCGCTTCGTCCGCCATCGCCACCACCAGCTCTGGCTCGACAAGGACCAGGACACCTCCGCCTTCCGCGCCGACAGCACCTTCCGGCCGGCCGCTCCCTGACCGGCCGCACCTACCGGCCCTTCGGCGACCGCCAGGCGGCCGCGGGGTGGACCTGCGACAAGGCGCTTATGGTTCGGTTGCAGGTCCACACCGAGTGCTTCACCGGCGTGCGGGATCAGCCGCCGACGCCGCCGTCGGGGCCCTCCCGCATCACGGGGCCGCCGGGAACGACCTCGCATGGCGTCACCGGGCCGGTCGCGACCCGGTAGCGGGCACTGGCCATGCTGTTGTCCCCATCTTCCTCGTACCACATGGTGTAGACGAAGGTCTGCTCCGGCTTGATCTGCTCCGGATGCAGCCTCCAGTAGTCATCCTCCCCTTCAGCCGGTGGTTCGGTGGTGAGCAGGGCCGGATTGTCCGGCAGGTACGTGCCCCGGGGCTCCTTGCATTGCTTGCCGGCCGGCAGGAAGGTCACGCTCGCCTGCACGCCGAGGTTGCGCAACTGGTGTTCGATCACCTCGGGTCGCTTGTAGTCCCTGACGTAGATCTTGATGGACCCGTCCGATTCGCGGATCACCGCGTTCGCCGGGGCGGCACCCTGGCCCAGCAGCACGGGGACGCCGATCGCCAGTGCGGCGGCGGCTGCGGTCCCCAGGACGGCCAAGCCCAGCCAGCGACGGCGCGGGCTTACCGGTGCAGCTGCGGGCTTCTGCTCGATCATGGCCATGAGGTGTGCCTTTCGGAGTGAGTGCCGGGCGGCAGGAAGGTCGCGTTCTTCCGGAAGCTCGTGGTCAGTCACAGCTCCTCTCCCTTCTTGCGGAGCGCTGAGAAGCGCTCACTCCATCTGTGTCCGGGCCGTGGTTCGGGTTCCTTTTCCAGGAGCCTTTTCAGGCGGCTTCGAGCCCGGGACAGCCGCGAGCGCACCGTGCCCACCGGGACGCCCAGGGCGACGGCCGCTTCCTCGTAGGTCAACTCCGACCAGACGCAAAGGGCGAGGACTTCCTGGTCCGCCGGCGGCAGCCGGTCCATCAGCGCCAGGATCTCGCGCATCCGGTGCTCGTCGTCGATTCGCCCGGCGATGTCCTCGGCAGGGTCGGGTTCGTACGCCTGGGGCGGGAGCTGTTCCAGTGCCGCCTTGTGGCGGCGCAGCGACCGGTGCCGGTTGCGCAGAACGTTGTTGGCCACGCCGAGCAGCCAGGGGAGCGCGCTTTCGTGGCGGATCCGCACCTCGCCCCGCCGCCGCCACGCCTCCAGGAACACCACCGAGGTGAGATCTTCGGCGGCCGACCAGTCCGCGGTACGGCGGAAGCAGTGGTTGTAGACGTCGCGCGCGTACTTGTCGAACAAGGCCCCGAAGGCATCGCTGTTCCCCTCGGCCGCGCGGGACCATAATTCGAGATCAGTGCTCACGCCAGGTCTGTGTCCGCACGTCGGGTCCAGTTCCCTGTGACAGCCGCCACAGGCGATCAAGCTCCCGCTGGCCGATTTCGGACCGGCGCCATGCTTCCCGCGCCGTGGGTGTCCAGGGCCGACGGGCGTCCACCGACGCGGCCGCGCCCCGGTACAGTCCTCCAGGGCCGCTACCAGGACGGCATTTGCGCCCGGATGCAAGATCTGTCTCTCCAGCGCTAACGGTGGAGACCTACGACGGGGCCGCGTATGTCGGGCTCCCGCCGTCCCTGATGAAGGACGTGCGGGTGCCTGGCGTGCCGGCTCTGCCGTGGGTCTCCGAGTTTCCCGAGACCAACGTCCGGACGTATGTCCACGAGGCCCAGGGACGTAGCGGGCTATGGTTCCTCTCGCCGGACGCCGGGCGGTTGCCGGCCGCGTTGGGGGGCCGGGCCGGGTTCTGGCTGCCGTACTACCGGTCTGAGGAGCAGTCCTTCTAGAGCTCGCTGCCGGGGCACTTCGCGAAGTTGATGCCGGGTCCGTACTTGACATTCGCGGCCGACATCCAGCCCCACGTGCGGGTGCCCTTGATCTGCATGTAGCCCCACGGTGTGCCGTAGCTGTTGATCACCCAGCAGTGAACCCACAGCTTGGTGCCTTTGGGGACGTTCCTGATGGTGGCGCACCTGCTGCCCTGGTAGGGCCCGGCCTTGAGGTTGAACGAGCCGGTCATGGTCACGTAGCCGGGGTCCCGGTTGGCCACCCGGGGATGCGGGCAGCCGAGCTCGGTGGTGGTGGCGCTCGCGGCGGGGGCGGCGACGAGGGCGGTGGCGGTGATGGCGCCGGCCGCGACGAGGGCCTTGAGTGTCTTCATGGTTGACCTCCTGCTTGAGTTCGTGGTGACATCGTGCGTTCCGGGCTGTTGAGACGGCGTTGAGTCCGTGTTGAGGCCGGTGGACCCCGAAGGGAGCGACCCTTCCGGTTCGCCTTCTTCTCCTGTGCCTCTCGCCGCGCCCGATGGCCAGGCACATGTCGCTCGCGCCGTTGACGTATGCCCCGCCGGGCCCGGCGGCGGCCAGGTCACACGTGCGTGTGACTTGGCCCCCTGGCGGTTCTCAGCGGCAAGCGGTCCCGTGACCGCTTGCCCGCCGAGGCCTGTGCCACCAGGATCGTGGCGGCAAGATTGTTCGGCATCCCTCATCGGGCAGGCGAACAATGCTTTCTCGGCGAACGGATACTCTCCGCGCCTCCCCAATCGGTGGCAGCGGCTCCTGACTACCTGATCGACCTTCCCGCGGGCTCTGGTCAACGGCCCGATCCCGGCAACCGCAGACCCTCGTCGCCCTCGCCGAGGAGGATCGGTGGCGGTACCGGTGCCGGCGGCTGTGGGCCGGGTCCACGGGGGCGCGGGAGGACGCCGACGCCGAGGTACTGCGGTTGCCCGTCGAGCCACCACGTTGTCGCACCCGCGAAGGCTAGCTGGTCGTGCCGGGCGGCTGGACGCCGGCGGCGAGGGTGGCGCGGACGGTCATCAGGGCGAAGCCGAGCAGGTTGGTGCCCCGCCACGTCGAGGGGCGGGCGGCGCGTTCGTCCGTGGCCGTGAGGCCGATGCCCCACACCCGGTCGTTCGGGGCCGCCTCCACCAGGACGCGCCCGGCCGTGCCCGCAAGGAAGCCGCCCAGCTCCGCGTCCTGGCCGAACTTGGCGAGGTTGCCCCGGACCACGATGTCGAAGCGGCGGGCGTTCCACTGCTCCTCGTCGAAGTTCCGCACGGTACGGCCGAGCTTCTTGGCCTCGCCCGGGTGGCTCGCGGCGAGGATCGCCTCCGCCGTCTCGTCGTCGCCGAACAGCCACGCCTTGCCGGCCATCATGTAGTGCTCGGCCGAGGCGAACGTGTGCCCGTCGCAGGTGAAGGCGGCCGGCCACCACTGCGACAGGCAGCCGGGGCCGACGCCGCCGTCGCGAGCCGGGCGGTGGCCCCAGAAGTAGAGGTAGCGCAGGGTGCGACCGGCCTGCTCGGCGGCGACGGCCTCGTCGAGGCTGAGCGGGAGGGGGAGGGAGCTGGACATGGGGATCACCGTGGCACAGGCGCGCGTCCACGGTCGAGGGATATTTCGTTGGTGAAGGGGGAGCACACCCCGCACCTCCGGGACCGTCGTGAGTGGTCGCGCGCGGCCGCGGTCGGGTGGCTGCGCCGGAGGTGGGGGCGTCGCTCGTCGTGAGGCGAGAAGCGGCGTCAGGTGCCGTCGATGAGGCGGATGGCGATGGCCGGGCTGAACTGGCCGGCCGGGACGCCGGACGCGATGCCGCAGTTGCCGTCCGAGTCGCCGGGCACCTTCACCCACAGCAGCATCTCGGCCGCCCCGCCCGCCTGGGCCGGGACGCCGAGCTTGCGGCCGGCCGGGTTGCACCACTCGCCGTTGGAGCCGTTGCCGTTGCGGCTGGTGTCGATGACGTACTTGGCGGTGCCGCCGAGCGCGGAGTTGACGGCCTTGGCGTAGGTCGCCGACTCGCTGGTGGTGTAGTAGTTCGAGACGTTCACCGAGAAGCCGCGGATGTTGCGCACTCCCGCGTTGGCCAGGCGCGTGGCCATGGTGCCCGCCGCCACCCAGCCGGAGTTGCCGCCGTCGAGGTAGGCCCACGTGTTGGCGGCCTTGTCGCGGAACTGCTGGGTGGCGTACGTGAGCATGCGGTTGCGCTCCTGGACGGCCGCGTCGCTCATGCAGTTGAAGTCGCCGAGGCTGTCGGGCTCGATGACGACGACCGCGGGGCGGCTGCCGACGGCCGAGGCGAAGGCGGAGATCCACGTCTTGTACGCGGCCTCGCTCCCGGCGCCGCCGCCGGAGTGGCCGCCGCAGGCGTCACGCCCGGGGATGTTGTACGCCACGAGGACGGGCAGCTTGCCGGCCTTGTCGGCGGCGGCAACGTAGGAGGACACGGCCGAGCCGATGTCGCTGTTCCAGTTGCCGAACCAGCGGGCCATCGGCTTGGACGCGATGGCGGACTTGATGCGGGCGGCGCGGGAGTCACCGGAGTTGTCGCGCACCCAGATGGCCGGGTTGGAGCCGGGGTCCACGTAGAAGCCGTCGGTCTGGGCGAGCGGGCCGGAGCCGGGCTTCGGGGTGGTGGTCGCCGTGGACGTGGGCGTCGGCTTCGGCGTGCTCGTCGGCTTGGGGCTCCCGGTCGGCGTAGAAGTCGGCGTAGGAGCCGGGGTGGCGGAGGACGTCGCGGTGAGGGAGATGTTGTCCACGGAGAAGGTGAACCCGGCGTTCTTGCCGAGCTGGAAGGACACCTGCCCGCCGGTCGTGGCGAGGGTGGAGGTGAAGGGGAAGCTGTAACGCTTGCTCGTGGTGCCGAGCGAGAAGGTCTTGGTGAGCGTCCGCGTGTACGGCGAGGCGGCGAGCTGCACGGTGGTGACGGCGCTGACCGGCGCCGAGGCGGAGGCGTCGAAGGAGAGCGTGTAGGCCTTGTCCTTGGCCAGCGTGATGGCGTTCTGGCCGATCATGGCGTCCCAGGGGTTGGCCGTGCCGCCGGTCACCTTGACCTGGAGCCGGCCGCCGCTGACGGCCATCGAGGTGCCGGCGGAGCCCCACCAGGGTGTGGTGCCGCCGGCGAAGGTGCCGTTGACCACGAGCTCGGTCGCCGCGGAGGCGGGTGTGGTGACGGTGGCCGTGGCCACCGTCGCGGCCGAGGCGGTGATCGCCAGCACGCGGGTTAACAACCGCATGTATTCGTCCTTTCGGGCGATGCAATAACGGAGCCCCCACTATCACAGGAGACCAATGATCATGTGGCGAAATGTCGGAACATGGGGTGGGGCGGGCTAAGGGGGCCTCGCGCCGGGTAAGGGGTATGGGCGCTGGTCGGAAGGGGTTCAAGCGGCCCGGGTGATCTGGTAAGAATGATCCACGCTGAGGAGGGTCCGCGCATGGATCTCGTACCGCTCGAACTCGAAGCGCTGGACCCCCGGGTCGCCGTTGTCGGCGGCGACAGGTGGCTCGAACGCCTTCACCGGGGCGCCCGCTGGACCGAGGGCCCCGTCTACTTCCCGGCGGGCCGCTTCCTCGTCTGGAGCGACATCCCGAACGACCGCATGCTGCGCTGGGACGAGCTGACCGGCGCCGTCGGCCCGTTCCGCGAGCCGGCCGGCTACACCAACGGCAACACGCTCGACCGCGAGGGTCGCCTGGTCTCCTGCGAGCACGGCGCCCGCCGCGTGACCAGGACCGAGCACGACGGCTCCATCACCGTGCTGGCCGACCGATGGCGGGGCAAACGGCTCAACAGCCCCAACGACGTGGTGGTCCGCTCCGACGGGTCCGTCTGGTTCACCGACCCGCCGTACGGGATTCTCAGCGACTACGAGGGACACCGCGCCGACCAGGAGATCGACGGCTGCCACGTGTACCGGATCGACCCGGTCACCGGCGAGCCCCGCGTCGTGGCCGACGACTTCGCCCGGCCGAACGGGCTGGCGTTCTCCCCGGACGAGAGCCGCGTCTACATCGCCGACACCGAGCGCGACCACGTGCGGGTCTTCGACGTCGACGACGACGGCAGCCTGTCGGGCGGCAAGGTGTTCGCCGAGCACACCGGCAAGGGCGGCTTCGACGGGCTGCGGCTCGACGACGCGGGCCGGGTGTGGGCGGCCGTCGGCAGGGCGATCCACTGCTACGACCCCGACGGCACGCTCCTCGGCCGGATGATCCTGCCGGAGGCCGCCTCCAACCTCGTCTTCGGCGGCCTCAAGCGCAACAGGCTGTTCATCACCGCGACGACGTCCGTGTACTCGATCCTGCTGAGCGTCAGAGGAGCCCGCCCGGTGTGGGCGAGCTCCTGAAAGACGTCCCGGCAGGCTAGGCGAACGCCCACGCGAACAGGTGGATCTCCCCGTCCTCAGGGGTGGAGAACGTCACGCTCTTCACCGTCTTGGCCGGGTCCAGCGCGATCGGCTGCGCCGCGAAGACGTGCGCGCCGATCGGCTGCAGCGCCCACGACCCCCAGAACAGCCGGTACGGCGCGCTGGCCACGATCTCGTTGCCGAACGCGGGCTGCTCTCCGCCGAAGTCGAGGATCCACTCGCTGAAGCCGAGCTTCCCGGTGCCGGTCGAGCCGTCGGTGTAGGTGACGGTCACCTCCGACTCGGGCCAGCCGTTGACCCCGGCCCCGAGGAAGGCGAGCTTGGTGGCCCCGGCGGGCGCGGCCATCTCGATCGGCTGGGTGCCGGGCCGCAGGTTGTCCCACTGGCCGGGCTTGCGGCTCGGCCAGGTGAACGTGAAGCCCTTCCAGGCGAACGTGCCGCCCGGCTTGAGCCCGGCGTCGGCCAGGGACTGCGCCGGGTAGCTGAAGCCGGGGCCGTCGATGTTGGCCTCGTCGGGCACGGCGGCGTCGCCGATGCCGGAGTTGTTGTGGTACCAGGCGATCGTGCCGCGCTTGGCCACGTTGAGCCGGGTACTCGCGGTCACTCCGCTGCTGCTGCTCCCCGCCGGGTTGTCCACACTGATGGGCACGGTCACCAGGTTCAGCGCGGTGCCCGCGGCCACGGAGATCCGCACCTTCACGGCGGCCCTGCCGCCGGCCGGCACGCTCAGCGTCCCGCTCCCCGGTGACACGATGATGCCCGCAGGCGGCTTGGCCTGCCATGTCACGGTGGCCGCCGCGCCGAGCGACTGCACCGACAGCTCCGCGTCGACCGCGCCGCCGGGCTCGACGGGCGCGGCGCCGGGGGTGAGGCCGGCGACGTACGGCTTGGAGCCCTGGCCGAACGAGGGCGGGGCGTTGCGCGGGTCGGCCCCGAAGGTCAGGTTCGGCGACGAGCCGAGCGTGAAGTCGAGCCGCCCGCCCTGGGTCGCGAACGACTCCGGCAGCCACGCCTTACCGGTAGCCACGCCGTTGACCCGTAGCGTCTGGATGTAGCGGTTGGCCGGGTTGGGCGCGCTGACCACGATGTCGCCCGCCGGCCGGGAGACCGTGACCTTGTCGAACAGCGGTGTGCTGACCAGCAGCTCGGCCCGGCCGGGGATGGCCGGGAACAGGCCCATGGCCGACCACACGTACCACGCGCCCATGGTGCCGAGGTCGTCGTTGCCGACGAGCCCGTCCGCGCCGGAGGTGAACAGCTCCTGCTGCACCCGGCGCACCACGTTCTGCGTCTTGTACGGCTGCCCCGCCCACGCGTACAGCCACGGCGACGGCAGCGCGACCTCGTTGCCCAGGTACGCGTACGCCTCGGCCGGGCCGGCGTTGAGCTTCTTGAAGTAGCCGTCGAGCCGCGGGATGACCTTGCTCAGGCCGCCCATCGCGGTGAACAGGCCCTGCGGGTTGTGCGGCACCATCCAGTGGTACTGGGCGCCGTTGCCCTCCATGTAGACGCTGGGCGCGGCCGGGTCGAACGGCGCGATGAACGACCCCTCACCCATGCGCGGCTGGATCCAGCCGTTGCCCGGGTTGTAGAGGTTCTGCCACGACTGGGCGCGCTTCATGAACTCCGTGGCCGTCGCCTGGTCGCCGAGCCGGGTGGCGAGCTGCGCGATCCCGAAGTCGGCCACGGCGTACTCCAGCGTGGAGGACGGGTCGGACGGGACGAAGCCCTTGGCCATGTAGTCGGCGTTGCCGGGGCGCTCGTCGTACTGGGCCTCCGGGTGGCCGATGTCCTGCGGACCGACGCGCCGGGCGGCGGCGGCCATCGCCTTCAGCGCCGCCGCCGAGTCGAAGCCGCGCGCCCCGAAGGCGTACATCGTGGACAGGATGGAGTGGTACGGGTCGCCGACCATGACCCCGGTGACGGCCGTCTGGTGCGACCAGCGGTCCCAGACGTTGCCCAGGGCCTGGGCGTTGTCGTACATCGACTGGGCGATGTCGGCGGCCACGTCCGGCACGAGCAGCGCCAGGAGCTGCACCTCGGTCCGGTAGATGTCCCAGCCGGAGAACGTGGCGTACTGGTGGTGCCCCGCGCGCACGGTCCTGGGCTTGCCGTCGAAGCCGGTGTAGGTGCCGTCCACGTCCTCGAAGACGTACGGCTGGAGCAGCGTGTGGTACAGGTTGCTGTAGAACGTGCGGCGCTGGTCCTCGGTGCCGCCGGCGACCCGGATCTGGCCGAGGCGCTTGTCCCAGACGGCGGTGGCCTCCTGGCGCACCTGGTCGAGGGCCTTGTCGCCGATCTCCTTGTCCAGGTTGTTCCGCGCGCCGTCGATGCTCACGTACGACAGGCCGACGCGCATCTGCACCGGCTTGGCGGGGTCGAACTCCAGGTACGCCCCGGAGCCGGGCCCGTTGACGGTGACGTCGGTGCCGGTGACCAGGTCGGCCCGGACGCGGGCCTTGGAGGCGTCGTTGGAGATGGTCTGCGTCCCCGGCCGCACCTCGTCGTTCTTCCACGTGCCGTAGCCGGTGAACGGCTGGTCGAACGTGGCGTGGAAGTACACCTTGTACCGGAGGGGCGGGCCGCAGAAGCCGCCCGTCTTCACCCAGCCCTCGACCGTGTTCTGGCCGATGCGGGTCTCGCCGTCGTCGATGCCGTTGATGGAGCCGCTGGTGTTGAGCAGCAGCGTGGCGGGCTTGCCCTGCGGGAAGGCGAAGCGGGCGACGCCGGCGCGGGCGCTGACCGAGATCTCCGTGGAGATTCCGGTGTCGAGCGTGCTGCTGTAGTAGCCGGGCGCGGCCTTCTCGTTCTCGTGCTTGAACGTCTGGACGTAGTCCATGCCGTGGGTGGCGGGCGAGCGGGCGATCTTCCCGGAGAACGGCATGACCGGGAAGTCCTGGGCGCCGTTGCAGCCGGGCCCGGAGATGTGCGTCAGGGAGAAGCCGCGCAGCCGGTTGTCCTCGTACTGGTAGCCGCCTCCGGCGTCCTCGACCGTGTCGGGACTCCACTGCATCATGCCGAACGGGAGAACGGCGCCGGGGAACGTCATGCCGCCGCCCCCGCCGTGGCCGAAGTCGGTGGCCGCCTCCTTCGTGCCGTGGAAGACGTTGACCAGCTCGGTCGGGCTGACGTCGACGCCCACCTCGGCGGCGGCGGTCACGGGGGGCGGGGCGCCGGGCGGCAGGGCCAGGGCTGCCAGCAGAACGGTGACGGTAGGTAAGGACCATGGGGACATGGCGGGCCTCCAGAAGGCGGTTTGCAGCATCGAAACGCCGATCACCGGAGGCGGTCAACGAGCAGAAACGGCGGGCAGAGCCTGCCATCGGCGGGGGCCGTCCGCGGCTCGAATAGGGGTTGGCGCGCGCCCGGGGTCGTTGGCACATTCGCAGGAGGCCCCTGTGTCGCACCCAGCCGGAGGAGATCCCGCGATGACCGTCCCGCCCAGGCGCCGGCCCGCGCGCCGCGGGAGCCGCTCCGACATCCCGCTGTGAACCCTGCCGTCCAACAGGAGGCACCATGTCCCATCTCGCCCCGTCCCATCCCGCCCCGGCCCAGGCTTCTTTCACGCAACAGGTCACCGCCGTCCTCGTGGGCGGACCCGACCACCTGCCGGGGGACCGGCGCGTCCAGCGGGTCAGCGCCGGCACCGACACGCTCAAGCTGCCGCACGGCGCCGGGTACGAGCACTTCCGGCACCACGGCGAGAGCACCACGGTCGACGGCGTGGACGCCCTCGTCTTCCAGTGGGTCATGCACACGGCCATCGCGGAGTGACCCGCCGCCTCCCCGGCCCCTCCGGGGGCCGGGGTCCGGCCGCGTCAGGCCTGGCGGCTCATCAGGTCGGCGGGCAGCTCGGTCCGGCGGGTGACGTTGAGCTTGCGGTAGATACGGGTCAGGTGCTGCTCCACTGTGCTGACCGTGATGAACAGCTTGCCGGAGATCTCCCGGTTGGAGTAGCCGTCGGCGGCCAGCGCCGCGACGCGCCGCTCGGCGTCGCTGAGCACGGGCCGCACGCCGCCCTGCTCCGCCTCGCCGTCCTCGTCCTCGCCCGGCGCGAGGTCCGGGTCCAGGACCGTGATCCGGCACTCGTCGGCCAGGGCGCGCGCCCGCCGTCCCACCATCCACGCGCGCCGGAACTCGCCCATCGCCCGGTACGCCTCCGTGAGCTCGCCGAGCGTCCTGGCCAGCTCGTACCGGTCGCCGCTCGACTGGAGCAGCTCGGCCGACTGGCGCAGCATCATGACGCGGTGGCGCGGCTCGCCGACGGCGGCCAGCAGCCGCAACCCCGCCCCGTGGACGCGAGCGGAGCGGCGGTCGCAGCGGGCGAGCTGGTCCTCCACGAGCACCCGCGCCTCCTCCGGCTCCTCCAGCCGGATCAGCGCCTCGGCCACGTCCAGCCGCCACGCGATGAACCCCGGCGCGTCCAGCCCCCACGCCCTCATGAGCTCGCCGCACAGCCGCAGGTCGCGCAGCGCCTGCCGGGGCTGGCCGGCCATCAGGTGGAAGCGGCCCCTGCCGTACAGGTAGTGCAGGCCGAACCGGGTCTCCAGCATCGCCTCCGGCACCGGCCGGTCCGCCTGGGGCAGGAACTCCTCGAACCTGCCCATGGCCGCGCCCGCCAGCAGCAGGCTGCCGATCGGGCCGCCGACGGCCACGCCCCAGCTCCCCGGCGGGATGATCTCCAGAGCGCGCCGCGCGTCGTCCACCGCGCCCGCGAGGTCGCCCCGCCGCAGGTGGATCTCCGCGCGGATCGCGGACAGCCGGGCCTGTCGGCTGGGGGCGTGGCGGGAGGCGGCCTCGGCGATGAACGCGTCGCACCACGGCGCGGCCCGATCCGCCCGGCCTGTGTAGGTGAGGGTGAGCAGTGCGCTCTCGACGGTGTCCATGGACATCTCGTCCAGGCGGCAGCCGCGCAGCACCCGCTCGGCCGTGGCCGCCGGCTCGTCGGGGCACTCGTCGGCCAGCGCGCGGGCCAGCGCCCCCGCCGACTCCAGGCGGCGGCCGACGCTGAGCGAGTGCGCCGCGCCGCTGGCCTGCTCGTCGCTGAGCTTCGGCAGGTGCGGCAGGAACGACGGGTAGCTGCTGCGGAACCAGGCGCGGGCGGCCGCCAGCTCGGCCACGGTCTCGCGGTCCGGCTCCGCCAGCTCGCCGAGGCGGGCGAGCACGTCCTTGGCGTCGGTGTCGTGGCCGTGCCACAGCAGCGCCTTGGCCAGCACCACGGCGTCGCCGCCGCCCAGGTGGCCGTTGCGCAGCGCGGTGGTCAGCTCGGCGAGGTGGCCGGCGGGGGTGCTCGGGTTGATGCGCCACTTGGCGCGGACCAGCGTGGTGGTGATCCGGGCGCGCCGCCGCTCGTCGGCGCACGCCTGCCAGGCCAGCTTGAGGTACTCGATCGCGGGCTCCACGTCGCCGTCGCGCAGCGCCTGCTCGGCGGCCTCCTCCAGGACGGGCAGCGCCCACGGGTGACCGGCGTGGCCGCCCCGGATGAGGTGGTCGGCCACGGCCGCCACGGGGGCGCCGTCGTGGTAGGCCAGCTCGGCGGCGCGGCGGTGCAGGAGAGCGCGCTCGGCGCCGTCCAGCCCGGCCAGCACCGCGGCCCTGGCCGCCTCGTGCCGGAACCGGCCGCCGTCGAGCAGCCCGGCGCCGGTCAGCGCCTGCTCCGCCCGCGCCGCGTCCAACTCGCCCTCCAGCCGGTCCGGCTCACCCCCGTACAGCCGGTCCGTCTCCACACGTGCGGTCGTGTCTCCACGCCCAGCCGTCTCCGCACGTGCGGTCGTGTCCCCACGCCCAGCCGTCTCCCCAGCTGCGGTCGTCTCCGCGCGTCCGGTCGTGTCCCCGGTGTCGGCGCGGCCGAGGAGGCGGGCCGCGGCGGCGGTGGTCCCGGCCACGGCCAGCGCGCGGGCCATGAGCAGGGCCTCCGGGCCGGCGCGGTGCAGGCAGGCGACGACGGCCTCGCCGTACCTGTCGCCCGGGGCGCCGGTGTCCTGGAGGTCCTCCAGCGCGGCGTCCACGAGCAGCCGGTTGCCCCCGCTCACCTCGTGGCAGCGCGCCGCGAACCGGGCCGCCGCCTCCTCGCCCGCCAGCCGCGCCACCCGCTCGGCGACGCCCTGCTCCGTCAGGTGGCCGAGCCGCACCTGCCGGCAGTGCGGCTGCCTGAGGACCTCGGTGTGCAGGAGGTTCGGGAGGCGGGCCTGGTGTCCGGGCGTGCCGAACACCAGCATGATCCGCGCGTACTTCACCCGCCGCGCCAGGTACGACAGACAGAGCTGGGAGGCGCGGTCGGCGTGGTGCATGTCGTCGACCGCGATGACCAGCGGGCAGCGCTCCGACAGCTCCAGCAGCACCGTGCAGAGCGCGTCCACGATCTGCACGTCCACGTGCTCGATCGAGTCGGCGCGCGGGTCGCTGGAGATGTGCGCGCGGGCGCCCTCCTGCAGCAGGCGCAGCGTGGTGGCGCGGTGCTCCTCGGTCATCGGCGCGTTGTGGAGGAGCTGCGACAGCACGCCGAGGGGCAGGTCGCGCTCGGCCCGCGAGCCCATGGCGCTCAGCGGCAGCGCGCCGTGCTCGAACGCGTCGTCGGCGAAGCCGTACAGCAGCCGGCTCTTGCCGGTGGCGATGGCGCCCGTGACCAGGGCGATCCGGCCGCGGCCGGCCACCGCCTCCGCCAGGAGCCCGTGCAGCAGGGCCATGGCCTGCCGTTCGTCGTCCACGGCCATGATGGCCCTCCTCGGTGTCGTCGGTGGTGGGGCTCGCGGCCGGTCAGTGACCGGCCGGTTCCAGCGGGCGCCGCCGGGTGGGGCGGGCCGGGGCGGCGCCGCTCGCCGGGGCGGCGGCCGTCCGGTCCGCGAAGGCGCCGTCAGCGAAGGCTCCGTTGTCGGTGAGGCGGCCCTCGGCGGCGTGGTGGTCGCCCGCGTGGTGGTCGGCGGTGTGATGGTCGTGGGTGTGGTGCTCGCAGATGTGGGACTCGGCGGTGTGGCGCTCGGTGGTCGCGAGCAGGCGGGCGCCGGCGGCGCGGACCGCGGCGTACGCGGCGGCGGCGACGTCGCGGCCGATGCCCGCCCCCCACGCCACGGCGCCGCCCGCTCCGCACTCGGCGTAGATCACGACCTCCTCCGGCGCCCGGCCGCCCAGCGCGGGCCGGTGGGGCGTCAGGTGCTGGTCGTCCAGCGCCGGCGCGGTGCGGTGGACCGCGCGCACCTCGATGCCCCACGGCGCGAGCACCGACCCGATCGTGCGGACCGCGTCCGCGCGCGCCCCGCTCACCTCGAACCCGCCGTCGACGTACAGCGTCGCCGTCACCGGCTCGCCGCCGGCCGGCAGCGGCTCGGCCGGGTCGCCGCGGCGCAGGTACTCCTCCTCGAACAGCGCGCCGATCCGGCTCGGCGACAGCTCGCCGCCGCCGTCCTCGGCCGTGGCCTGGACGCGGGCCGCCAGGTCGGCCTGCAGGCCGCGGGGCAGGTGCAGGCCGTGCCAGGCGCTCATCACGTACGCGACGCCGCCCTTGCCGGACTGGCTGTTGATCCGCACGACCGCCTCGTACGTGCGGCCCACGTCGGCGGGGTCCACCGGCAGGTACGGCATCCGCCAGGGCAGGCCGGCGGCGGTGACGCCGTCCTCGGCGGCGCGGCGCTCCCGGTCCTCGAAGCCCTTGTTGATGGCGTCCTGGTGCGACCCGGAGAAGGCGGTGTAGACCAGGTCACCGCCGTAGGGGTGGCGGGGGTGGACGGGGAGCTGGTTGCACAGCTCGACGGTGCGCCGGACGGCGTTGATGTCGGAGAAGTCGATGCCCGGGTCGATGCCGTGGGCGTACATGTTCATGCCGAGCGTCACCAGGCAGACGTTGCCGGCCCGCTCGCCGTTGCCGAACAGGCAGCCCTCGATCCGCTCGGCGCCGGCGAGCAGCGCGAGCTCGGCGGAGGCGACGCCGGTGCCGCGATCGTTGTGCGGGTGGACCGACAGGCACACGTGCTCGCGGCGCGACAGGTGCCGGCCGAGCCACTCGATCTGGTCGGCGAAGACGTTCGGCAGGGACCGCTCGACCGTCGTCGGGAAGTTGAGGATGATGCCCCGGCCGGCGGCGGGCTGCCAGACGTCCATGACGGCCTCGCAGACCTCCAGCGAGAAGTCCAGCTCGGTCTCGTTGAACAGCTCGGGGGAGTACTGGTAGCCGAGGTCGCAGTCGCGCAGGGTCCGCTCGGCGTGGTCCATCATCACCTGTGTCGCCCGGACCGCCAGCTCCTTGCAGCCGGCCCGGTCGAGGTCGAAGACCACCTGGCGGAACTGCGGCGACGTCGCGTTGTAGATGTGGATCATGGCGCGGGGCGCGCCCCTGAGGCAGTCGAGGGTGGCCGTGATCAGCTCCTCGCGGGCCTGGGTGAGCACGGTGATCCGCACGTCGTCCGGGATGTGCTCCTGCTCGATGAGCAGGCGGACGAAGTCGTGGTCGTCCTGGCTGGCCACCGGGAAGCCGACCTCGATCTCCTTGTAGCCCATGGACACGAGGAGGTCGAACATCATGAGCTTGCGCTCGGGGCTCATCGGGCGGGCCAGGGACTGGTTGCCGTCGCGCAGGTCGGTGGACAGCCAGCGCGGCGCCGAGCCGATCCGCCTGCTCGGCCAGGTGCGGTCGGTGAGGTCGAGAGGGGTGAATCCGGTATAACGTTCTGCACCCTGCATCGTCGGATTTCCTTTCCGGGAACACGGCTTCGCCAGGAGGATCGCAACGGGACAATCGCGTGCGTGGTCGCGGGTCTTCCGCTTTCGCCGGCCCTGGAGCTAGAGTGCAAATTCCGGAATAACACGGTGTTGATGTTCGGTGCCACTGGGGGAGAGGGGCCGGTCATAATCTCGTGTGATGGCCCTGAAGCTATAGGGGTCGCCGGGGCCCGGCAAGAAGGTGGACCAGGAGTTCAGGGGCGATATCCAGGGGGAGTACGACCGGGTATCGAAAGGCGCATCCCGGCCTACACCTTTCGGGTTACTCCCTTAACCGCTGCCCGGTCCTGAGGTCACAATCCGGGCTATGGCCGCTCCTTGGACACCTCCGGCCCCCCGTCCCCTTCTCTTTCCCGTCGGCGTTCGCGTGCTCCTGCTGTGCGTCGCCGAGGCCCGGCCCGGAGTGCTCGCCGTGTCGGCGCTGCGCTACCTGTCCGGAATGGCGCTCGTACTGCCCGCCGTCCCGGCTCCCGAACCTGCGAAGGTCGTGCAGGGCGCGATCGCGTGGGTCCTGTCGATCTTCGCGGTCTACCTGTTCAACGGCGTCACGGACGTGGCCGAGGATCGCATCAACGGGTCCGGCCGGCCCATCGCGCGGGGCGACCTCGATCCGCGGGTCGCGGCGGTGGTGGCCGCGGCGGCGGGCGCGCTGTCGCTCGCGGTGACGGCCGGCCTGCCGCACCCGATGGTGTGGATCATCGCGGGCAACCTCGTGCTGGGATTCCTGTACTCGGGGCCGCCGCTGCCGCTGAAGGACAGTTGCGGCGGCACGGTCGCGGTCCTGTGCCTGTCGGGGCTGCTGTCGTACGCGGGGGGAGCAGTCGTGGCGGGCTCGGCCACGTATGAGGTCGTGGCGGGCTCGGCCACGTATGAGGTCGTGGCGGGCTCGGCCATGGTGCGCGTCGTTCCCGTGTCGCCGTCGCTGCTGGTCTTCGCCGCGGCGGCGACCTGCTGGATGGTGCTGGTGGGCGTGCCCGCCAAGGACCTGTCGGACATCCCGGGGGACACGGCGGCGGGCCGGCGGACGCTCGGGGTGCTGATCGGTGAGCGGAGGTCGCGGCAGGTGATGATCGCGGCGGCGCTGGCGGTCCTGGCCGCGTTCGGGCTCGCGGTGGTACTCCTGGAGGTGCCCCTGGTGGCGGTGCTGGCGGTCATGGCTGCCGGGGTCGCGGCCGTCGCGGTGGCCGGAACGGTGACCGGAAGGATGGCCGGAACACTTGCTGCCGGAAAGCGTACAGGTAGTGCCGGTCGTGGCGCTCGACGCCGCCCTTACCGGGCATTCATGTTAACGCAGCATCTACTACACATTACCCCTCTTCTGACTAATATATGGCCATAAGTGTTGCATTAGTGTGCCCGCTGCGCGATGCTAGGGTCACTCGTGCACTCCCCATGGCGGAGGGTGGACCTTGGACGCGGCACACGGGGCGGCGGAGGATCCGGCGAGATTCGTCGAAGCATGTCGCGAAGAAGTTCTGACGGAATTCGAAATCGCACTTCGGACCAGCGGAAACGCCCTCTTCACCGATCCGGTCGCCAGGGGCCAGGCGCTGTCCACGGCTCGATACGTGCTCGACGACGTCGCGGCTACGCTACGCGCCGGAAAGATACAGATAAGTAGTCTTTCCAAATTGCATGCATGGGAGGTCGGGAACGCCCGGGCGGCCAGCGGTGTGCATCCGAAAACGTCACTTGAGGCGGGCTCACTTTTCTTCCGGATAGCGCTTTCGCACCTCACCCGGTGTATCACCGCTGAATGCGTCTCGCCGGCCGAGGGATTCGTGCTGGCCGCGACCGGCCTGGAGGCGAGCCTGTCGCGCCGCATCCGCGAGGCCGCCGACAGCTACCACGGCTTCCTGCTCAACCAGGTGCACGAGGCCCAGGAGGACGAGCGCCGCCGGATCGCCCGTGAGCTGCACGACCGCATCGGCCACGGCACGAGCGTCGCCCACCAGCAGCTCGCCCTGTCGGAGGCGTACCGCGCGACCGATCCCGCCCGCGCCTCCGCCAAGATCGTGGTCGTGCAGCAGGCCATCCAGGAGACCATGGAGAACCTGCGCCAGATGACCTCCGAGCTGCACCCGCAGACCCCGGTGAAGAACCTGGAGAAGTCGCTGCTGGACTTCCTGGAGGCGGTGGGCGACGACTCCGTCTCCATCGCGTTCGACGTCAACGGCGACGAGTCGTGGGTGGGCCCCCACGTGCTGGACGAGGCGTTCCTCATCCTGCGCGAGGCCGTGCGCAACGCGCTCACCCACGGCGACCCGACGATCATCCTGCTCAAGGTGGACATCGCCCCGCACGAGCTCGTCGCGTCGGCCCGCGACAACGGGCGGGGCTTCGACCCGGCGAACGCGCGCGAGCGCGGCGGCGTGGGCCTCACCTCCATGCGCGAGCGCGCGGAGCTGCTCGGCGGTACGGTGACGGTCTCCAGTGAGCCCGGCGGCGGATGCCTCGTCGAGCTGTACATCCCACTCAGAGGAC
Organism: Nonomuraea sp. NPDC050733; assembly: GCF_040654215.1. Classification (NCBI taxonomy): domain Bacteria; kingdom Bacillati; phylum Actinomycetota; class Actinomycetes; order Streptosporangiales; family Streptosporangiaceae; genus Nonomuraea; species Nonomuraea sp. NPDC050733. Next base: position 381,102 of record NZ_JBFAHO010000002.1, read on the forward strand.
AGGCCGGTGGACCGGACGACGCCTAAGCCCATCTCCGTCGCCTTGGTGGACGATCACACGCTGTTCAGGGAGGGCCTGCGCGAGATCCTCGAGACCTTCGGCGGCATGGACGTCGTGGGCGAGGCCGGCGACTCGGGGGCTGCGGTCGCCCTGGTCGAGGCGACGGAGCCGGACGTCGTGCTGCTCGACGTGGAGATCCCCGGGGACGAGGTCACCGAGACCGTGGCCCGGATCCGGCGGCTGTCGCCGGAGACGCGGATCATCATCCTCAGCATGTACGACGGGCCGCAGCTCCTCACCCGGCTGCTCGCCGCCGGCATCCGGGGTTACCTGCACAAGAGCGTCCACCGGGACGAGCTGATCGCGGCCGTGCGCAGCGTGTACGACGACCAGTCCAGGCTGGTGCTCGCGGTGTCGCGCAACAGCCTGGCCCACGTGGAGGCGCCGACCGCCGGGGTGCTGTCGGACAAGGAGCTGGAGGTGCTCCAGCTCGCCGCGCAGGCGCTGAGCAACAACCAGATCGCCCGCCGCCTGGGGCTGGCCGAGGCGACGGTGAAGCGCCACATGCGCAACATCTTCCTGAAGCTGAACGCGGTCTCGCGCATCGACGCGGTCAACAAGGCGCTCGCCGGCTCGCTCATCATGCCTCAGACCAGGGGGGACGGCGACTGATCCCAGCCGTCGAGGGGGAAGACGCCGGCCAGCTCGTCGCGGGCCTCGGACGGCAGCTCGACCGCGCAGGCGGCGAGGTTCATCTCCAGGTGGACCTGGCTGCGCGTGCTCGGCACCGGGACGGTGTACTCGCCCTGCGCCAGCAGCCAGGCCAGCGCCAGCCGCCCCGCGCTCAGGTCGAGCCGCGCGGCCACGGCCTCCAGCGCCTGCAGACCGGTGCAGCGCCCGCTCTGCCCGGGCCCGAAGCGCGGGTCCGCGAGCCGCCAGTCGCCCGGCTCGAAGCGGGCGTCCACCCTGACCCGGCCGGTGAGGAAGCCGCGGCCGAGGGGGCGCGCCGCCACCAGCGCGATGCCCAGCTCGCGCACCGCGGCGAGCAGCGCGGGGTCGGCGTACCGGCCCCAGACGGAGTACTCGGCGCTCAGCGCGGTGACCGGGTGGACGGCGTGGGCCTCGCGGAGCTGCCGCAGCGTGCCGTTGGTCAGCCCGACGTAGCGGATCTTGCCGGCTCGCACCAGCTCGGCCAGGCGGCCCATGCTCTCCTCGACCGGCACGCGGCCGTCGCGGCAGTGCAGGTAGTACAGGTCGATGCGGTCGGCGCCGAGCCGTTGGAGTGAGGCGTCGCAGTCGCGCTCCAGCGCGCCGGGGTCGTCGTCGTAGCGGACCCGGCCGCCCGCCTCCACGGCCCGCACGCCGCCGCGCGTGCACAGCACCACCTCGTGCCTGCGCCTGGCGACGGCCCGCCCGATGAGCCGCTCGACCCGGCCCGCCGCGTAGAAGGCGGACGTGTCGACGAAGGTCACCCCCGCGTCGAGCGCCCTGCGGATCAGCCGGTCGGCCTCGCCGTCGTGCACCTGGCCGTACGCGCCGGCCAGGGCCAGCGAGCCCAGCCCGATGGAAGAGACGACCGGCCCCGTCCGGCCCAACCTCGTGTAACGCACCGAAATCCCTCCGTGCGCCTTTCCCGATCACCGGAGCCGACGGGGACCGGGGAAATCGGGCAGCGAATGCGGTCTTGCGCGAGAGACCAGGCGCGGCTGTCGATTAGCGAGCTTCAGTGTTACCCAATGGTAGGGGAAGCTGAAGCAGAAGCAACGGCACCACCCCCTATTCACCCCCTAATTGTCAGCATGGACCCATAAAGAGTTTTGTCGGCCTTTTGGGTTATCGGTGGGATTAGCTACTGTGCGGGTGTTCCGTGCTGACGGGCGTGAGGAGGTCGTGTGATCGAGAAGATCCTGCCCGCGACCGTCAAGGCATTCGACGCCTTCAACGATCCACCGGAGGCCGCCCTCTTTCCCGAGGAGGCCGAGCTGGTGCGGCGGGCCGCGGACAAGCGCCGCCGCGAGTTCACCACCGGCCGCCACTGCGCCCGCAAGGCCATGGAACGGCTCGGGCTGCGCCCCGTCCCGGTGCTCAGCGGCGCCCACGGCGAGCCGTGCTGGCCGCACGGCACCACCGGCAGCATCACCCACTGCGCCGGCTACCGGGCCGCGGCCGTCGGCGCGTACCCGGCGCTCATCGGCATCGACGCCGAGCCGGACGCCCCGCTGCCGCCCGGCGTGCTGGAGGCCGTCTCGGTGCCCAAGGAGCGGGACATGGTGCGCCGGCTGGGCGAGCGGCACCCGGGCACCGCCTGGGACCGCCTGCTGTTCAGCACCAAGGAGTCGGTCTACAAGGCATGGTTCCCGCTGGCGGGGCGGTGGCTGGACTTCCAGGACGCCGCCGTCACCGTGGACCCGCTGCGCGGCACGTTCACCGCGCACCTCATGGTGTCGGGGCCGCGCTGGCAGGGGGAGCGGCTGACCGGCTTCACCGGGCGCTGGACGGCCGGCCGCGGCCTGCTCCTCACCGCCATCGCCGTGGTGGGCGTCCCCCGGGCCGCCGCCGCGGCGGGCTCGCGCCGGGTGGAGGCCCGGTCATGAGGTTCGGGGTGGTGCTCATCAGCGAGGGCGGCACGCGCGCCCGGTGGACGGCCACGTGCCGCCGGGCCGAGGCCCTGGGTTACGACGTCATCGCCGTGCCCGACCATCTCAACCTGATGGCGCCGTTCCCCACCGCCGTGCTCGCCGCCGAGGCCACCGAGCGGCCGGTCATCGGCACGTACGTGCTCAACGCCTCCTTCCACCGGCCCGCGCTGCTCGCCCGGGAGGTGGCCACCGTGGATCTGCTCATCGGCGGCCGGCTGGAGCTGGGGCTCGGCACCGGGTACGTGCGGGAGGAGTTCGAGGCGGCCGGCCTGCCGTTCGGCGCGGGTCACCGCGTACGGGCGCTGGAGCGGCTGGCCGGCGAGCTGGACGGGCTCCTGGGCGGCCGGACGCCGCCGCTCATGATCGGCGGCCACGGCGACCGCGTGCTGCGCCTGGCCGCGCGGCGGGCCGAGATCGTCAGCTTCACCGGCGCGCCGTTCCGCCCCGAGTACGGCAGGACGGCGCTCGTGGACGCGGCCGAGCTGACGCGGCGCGTCGTCTTCACCCGGGAGGCGGCCGGGCCGCGCGCCGCGGGCCTGGAGCTGAACGTGCTGTCCAAGGCCACGGTGCTGACCCGCGACCGCCGGGCGGGCGTGGAGAGCCTGCGGCGCTACGCCCCCGACCTGACCACCGAGCAGCTCCTGGAGGTGCCGACGCTGTTCGCCGGCACGCCGGAGGACATCGCCGAGCAGGTGCGCCGGCACGAGAAGACGTTCGGCTTCACCTACTTCACGGTCATGGAACCGGCCATGGACGACTTCGGGAAGGTCATCGAGCTCCTCCGCTGAGCAGCGGCACGCGCGGCTCGTACGGCGTCGCGGGCGGCCGGCCACCCGGCACCCCGTACGAGGGGCCGTGGGCCAGGCCGTGCAGGCAGGCCGTCAGGCTGCGGGCCTCCACGTTGAGGTAGTAGCTGTGCCGCAGCAGCTCGTCGATCTGGTGCAGCGCGAGCCAGCGGAACCCCGGGTGGTCCGGCAGCGGGTCCTCGTCCGTCTCGGCCACGACGTAGCGATTGCGCGCGTGGTAGAACCGGCCGCCCTCCTCCGACAGCACGGTGTCGAACCGGAGCCGGGCCCGCGAGGAGCCCCGTACGGCGTCCAGCACGACGTCCACCAGCGGCGGGCGGGCGGCGGCCGGCAGGTGGTCGTAGTTACCCGGCGTGCACTGCACGGTCGGCGCCAGCTCGACCACGTCGGTGTAGCCCGGGTCGACGCGTGCCTGCACCAGGGCGTGCACCACGCCGCCGATCCTCCTGACCAGGAACGCCACCAGGCCCGTGCCCACCGGCGCGAGCATCGGCTGCGACCAGCCGGCCACCTCCCGGCCGCGCGCCTCCACCCGCACCCCGATGACGTCGAAGAACCGGCCCGTCTCGTGGGAGATGCGCCCGCCGGAGCGGCGCCAGCCGCGCACCCGGTCGAGCGGGACGAGCGCGGCGCGGACGTCGGCCGTGGAGCGCAGCCCGCTGAGCCAGCTCAGGATCTCGCCCAGCTCGTGGCGGGCCCCGCGCGAGGCGTCGCGGGAGCGCGCCACCGCGCCGGCGAAGCCGGCCTGTCCGGCGCCCTCCGCCACCCGCTGGGGCGGCAGGCAGGACAGCACGGTCCTGGCGTCCATGTTGACCCGGTCCGGCACCCCGAGCAGCCCGTACACCCGCGCCAGCGGCAGCCAGCGGAACCCCTCGGCGGCCTCCACGTGCCCCGGGGCCTCCACGACCATGTTGCGGTTGCGCTTGCGGTAGAACCACGCGCCCTGCTCCGACTGGCGCGTGTCGGCGAGCACCCGGCCGCGCGGCTCCCGGAAGAGGTCCAGGTACGGCACCGCCCGCCCCTGGTGCACCCGCGTGTAGTTGCTCCGCGTGGCCTGCACCGTCGGCGACACCTGCGGCCCGTCGGGGTTGCCCGGCTCGTTCTTGGCCTGCATCAGCGCGTACGGCACCCCGTCCACCCGCTTGAGCAGGATGCCCAGGATGCCCGTCTCGGGCTGGTTGATGATGGGCTGCGTCCAGGCCGGCACCGGACCGGCGGGGCGGTGGACGTCGAGGCCCTCGACGGTGAAGAAGCCGCCGCTGTCGTGCCGCAGATTGCCCGTCGCCGGGTCCGCGTGCCAGCCGGGCAGCTCCTCCAGCGGCAGCCGCGCCACGTCCATGAAGGTGTGCCCGGCGACCTCCTGGAGCCAGTCGTGAACGTCGATGATGGCAGGCTCCTCACCACGGCGGTCCCGTCACGGCGGGCCGTTCCAACCGTCCGTGGCCGAAGCTGTCACGCCCCGCGGCGCCGCTCAACCCCTGCCCGCCCCGTCCCCCACCCCAGGCGCGGGCACGGCCCGGGAGCCCCGGCAGGATAGGGGTTCTTCGGTGGGCGGCCCCTTCGTAGCCTTCTAGGGTGGACGCCATGACCGATCATCGGGACGTGCGAGCCAGTGACCAGGACCGCGAACGGGTGGCGGAGACGCTTCGCGTCGCGGTCGGCGACGGACGGATCACGCTGGAGGAGCTGGACGAGCGGATCGACCGGACCTACCGGGCGCGCACGCTCGGGGAGCTCGACGAGGTCGTGGCCGACCTGCCGCGGGACGGCGCGCTGCCCGCGGTCGTCACCACCGCCCCGCTCCAGGGCTTACCCGGGCCCGCCGAGCTCCAGCTCCACACGGGCAGCGGCAAGGTCGCGCAGGTGGGCCGCTGGGCGGTGCCCCGGCACATCAGCGCGAAGGCGGGCCGATGGGGCACGGTGCGGATCGACTTCACCCTCGCCGATTGCCCGCACCCGGAGGTCCATCTCGACGTGGAGATCACCTCGTGGTTCGGCGACATCGTGGTCGCGGTCCCACGCGGCTGGCAGGTCCGTGACGAGCAGGTCGTCCGGCGATGGATGGGCGCCGTCCACAACCGCCCCCCGGCGCCCCTCGCGCCGGACGGCGTCACCGTACGGCTCACGGGCTACGTGCAGACGGGAGACGTCTGGGTGAGGTACCGCCGGCCGGCCACGTGACGGCCGCCCGCAACCTGAGGAGGAACGCATGGCGTGCCGGATCTGTTCGGGCCGTCTCCACCAGTTCGCCGACTTCGGAAGCCAGCCGGTCTCGGACGCCTTCGTCACCCCCGGGGACCCGCGGGAGGAGTACGTGTTCCGGCTGGCCGTGGGCGTCTGCGAGGACTGCTCCATGGTGCAGCTCCTGGAGGAAGTGCCCCGGGAGCGCATGTTCCACGACGGCTACCCCTACCTGTCCTCCGGCTCCGCCGTGATGCGCGAGCACTTCTGGAGCCTCGCCGAGCGGTTCCTCGCCACCGACCTGGCCGGCGACGACCCGTTCATCGTCGAGCTGGGCTGCAACGACGGCACCATGCTCCAGCGCGTGGCCGAGGCCGGGGTGCGGCACCTCGGCGTGGAGCCGTCCGGCGGGGTCGCCGACCTGGCCGCGGCCAAGGGCGTGCGGGTGCGCAAGGACTTCTTCGAGGCCGCCACGGCCGCCGCCGTGCTCGCCGAGGACGGGCCGGCCGATGTGATCTACGCGGCCAACACCCTGTGCCACATCCCGTACATGGACTCGATCCTCGGCGGCGTCGCCACGCTGCTGCGCCCGGACGGCGTGTTCGTCTTCGAGGACCCCTACCTCGGCGACATCGTCGAGCGCGCCTCCTACGACCAGATCTACGACGAGCACTTCTACTTCTTCTCCGCCCGCTCGGTGCGCGGCATGGCGCGGCGGCACGGCTTCGAGCTGGTCGACGTGGAGCGGCTGCCGGTCCACGGCGGCGAGGTCCGCTACACGCTGGCCCGGCGGGGGGCGCGGACGCCGAGCCCGGCCGTGGCCGAGCTGCTCGCGGCCGAGGACGCCGCCGGCGTCAGCGACCTCGCCACGCTGACGGCCTTCGCCGCCCGCGTGGCCGACAGCCGCGACCGGCTCGTGGCGCTGCTCACCCGCCTGCGCGACGAGGGCGCCCGCGTGTACGGCTACGGCGCCACGGCCAAGAGCGCGACCGTGCTCAACTACTGCGGCATCGGCCCGGACCTCGTGTCGTTCGTGTCCGACACCACCCCGGCCAAGCAGGGCAGGCTCACGCCCGGCTCGCACATCCCCGTGCGCGGTCCCGAGGCGTTCGCCGACCCCTATCCGGACTACGCGCTGCTGTTCGCCTGGAACCACGCCGAGGAGATCATGGCCAAGGAGGAGGGGTTCCGCGAGGCGGGCGGCACGTGGATCCTCTACGTGCCCGAGGTCCGGCTGGTCCGCGCCTGATGAGCGCCCTGACGAGCAACGGCATGAGGCACCGGCGGCTCGCGGTGGAGGGGGCGGTCGAGTTCGTCCCCGAGGTGTTCCACGACGAGCGGGGCGACTTCGCCTCGCCGTACGAGGAGCACGTCTTCGCGGGCGCCGTCGGGCGCCCGCTCTTCCCCGTGGCGCAGGTCAGCCGGAACGTGTCGCGGCGCGGCGTCGTGCGCGGCGTCCACTACACGCTGGTGCCGCCCGGCACCGCCAAGTACGTCTACTGCGCGGCGGGCCGGGTGCTCGACATGGTGGTGGACCTGCGCGTGGGCTCGCCCACGTTCGCCCGGTGGGAGGCGGTCGAGCTGGCCGCCGACACCGCCCGCGCGGTGTACGTCCCGCCGGGGGTCGGCCACGCGTTCGCCGCGCTGGAGGACGGCTCGGTGGTCAGCTACCTGCTGTCCAGGGAGTACCGCAAGGAGCACGAGCTGACGCTGTCGGTCTTCGACGAGGAGCTCGGGCTGCGGCTGCCGTCCGGACTGGGGCCCCTGGTGCTGTCCGAGCGCGACCGGCTCGCGCCCACCCTCGCCGAGGCGGCGGCGCGCGGACTGCTCCCCGAGTACACGCGCTGACCAGGCCGGCGCCCGCCTGGGATGACCTGCGGAAAACCACAGGTATGTCCGGGTGCGCGCTGGTGGCCCGCCGCAGGCGGCTGCTCAGCCTGCCGCGGCTGCTCGCCGCCGCGGCGTCGGCCGCCGTGCCGCCGGTCGTGTCGGTGATCGCCGCGCAGGGGCTGTGGGAGCTGCTCGTGGCCTGGCGCCCGGCGTACGACGGGATGGGCGGGCTGCTGCATCGGCCGGAGGCGTTCGAGGCAGCCGTCGCGGTGCTGTCGGGCCTGGCGTTGCTGGGCTGGTACCTGCCGCTGCGGCGCAGGCTCGGGCCCGCCGCACTGGCCGTCGGGGCGCTGGCGTGGCCGGCCGGGCTCGGCCTGCTGTGCGCCCAGGTGGCGCCCGGGGCCTCCTACGTCTTCACGCTGCCCGCGCTGCTCTGCGCGCTCGGCGGGCTGGCGGCCCTCCTGCTCCCCGGACCCGCCTGGGCGCGGGTCGCCGCGACGACCCTGGGCATGGTGACGGCCGTGGCGCTGCTGCCCGTCCTGGCCGGCAACGCGTTCGACGGGATGGGGCTCGCGCTCGGCGGAGCCGGCGCGCTGGTGCTGACGATCTTCGGGATGACGGTGCTGCCGGTCGCGGAGCTGTTCCTGCCCGGCCTCGACCGGGGGCTGCGGCGCGGCGCCGCCGCCGCCGTGCCCCTGACCGCCGCCGGGCTGGCCGTGGCGCTGGTGGGCTGCGGGCTGGCGGTGGACGGGTTCGACGCGGACCATCCGCGCCGCACGCACCTGGCGTACGTCATGGACGCCGGCACCGGGACCGCCCGGTGGGTCAGCGCCGACGAGGAGCCCGCCGCCTGGACCAGACGGTACCTGTCCGGGCGCGACGTCACGGCGCTGCCGCCCGGCTACGCCCGGGGCACCCTGTGGACCGGCGCCGCACCGGCGATCAGGGCCGACGGCCCACGGGTGTCCGTGCTGGGCCGCGACGGTGACACGATCCGGCTGCGCGTGACCGGCGAGCGGGGGACGCGCTCCGTGACGCTGCGGGCCGACCGGCCGATCAGCGAGGCCACGGCGTCCGCCGGCGGGGCCCGCCCGGTGACCGTCCCCGTCACGGGCACGCGGGCCGGCACCTGGCCCGCCAAGATCCGCTTCCGGGGGATCCCCGCGACGGGGGCGCGGATCACGCTGCGGGTGCCGGGCGGTGGCCGGCTCCGGCTCACCGCGATCGGCGAGTCCGACGGGCTGTCCACGGTGCCCGGCTTCGTCCCCAGGCCCCCGGGGCTGGTGGCGGCCACGCGGGAGGACGGCGACCTCGTCGCCGTCACGCGCACCTACACCCTCTGACCAGGCACCCTCTGACCAGCCACGCTCTGATCAGGACCAGCGCCGGAGGACCTCGCGCAGGGCGTCGATGACCTTGTCCTGGACGCCCCGCGGCAGCGACGGGTACATCGGCAGCGAGAAGATCTGCCCGGCCAGCTCCTCCGTCACCGGCAGGCTGCCCGGCCCGTAGCCGAGGTGGGCGAAGCCCGACATGGTGTGCACCGGCCACGGATAGCTGATGTTGAGGTGGATGTCGTACGCCCGCAGCGCCTCGATGATCTCGTCGCGGCGCGGGTGGCGGACCACGTACACGTAGTGGACGTGCTCGTTGCCCGGCGCGGTGACCGGCAGCACCAGGCCGGTGCCCGCCAGGCCCTCCTCGTAGCGGGCCGCCACCGCCCGCCGGTCCTCGACGTAGCGGCCGAGGCGGCGCAGCTTGCGGCGCAGGATCTCCGCCTGCACCTCGTCCAGCCGCGCGTTGTGGCCGGGCGTCTCCACGACGTAGTACGTCCGCTCCATGCCGTAGTAGCGCAGCCGCCGCAGTGCCGCGTCCACCGCCTCGTCCGAGGTGATCGTCGCCCCGCCGTCGCCGTACGCGCCCAGCACCTTCGTCGGATAGAACGAGAAGGCCGCCGCGTGGCCCATCGAGCCGGCGTGCCGCCCGTGGTGCAGCGCCCCGTGCGCCTGCGCGCAGTCCTCCAGCACCGCCAGGCCGCGCTCCTCCGCCAGCCGGAGGAGCGGGTCCATGCCCACGCACTGCCCGTACAGGTGGACCGGCAGCAGGCAGCGCGTGCGCGGCGTGACGGCCGCCTCCACCTGCGACACGTCCATCAGGTACGTCCCCGCGTCGACGTCCACGAAGACCGGCGTCGCGCCGACGGCGTCGATGGCCACCACGGTCGGCGCGGCGGTGTTGGACACCGTCACCACCTCGTCGCCGGGCCCCACGCCGAGCGCCTGCAACCCCAGCTTGACGGCGTTGGTGCCGTTGTCCACACCCACGCAGTGGCGCGCGCCGTGGCTGGCGGCGAACTCCTCCTCGAAGCGGCGCACGCTCTCACCGAGGACGAGCTGCCCCGAGCGGAACACGGTCTCGACCGCGTCCATGATGTCGTCCCGTTCGGCTGCGTATTCCGGCAGATAATCCCAGACGCGGGTGGGCATCGGCGGTCCTCCTCCAAGGGTCGGCCCAGGATAAACACCCTCCTCCAGGCCGGTGGAACCCCTAGAAAAGGGGGCCGGTTGAGGGGGCGCCTAGGGGTGACGCGGCTCGCCGGCGGTCCTTTAGCTTTGCGGTGGAGAAATCCTCACGCGCACCAAGCCGAGAGAATTCACATGACGCGGCATTATCTCTTCATGTGTCAGCCCGATCACGGCCATGTCATTCCCAGTCTCGCCGTGGTCGCAGAATTGGTTCGCAGAGGGCACAGGGTCACGTACCTCACGGGGGGCGGCATGGCGCCGCTGGTGGAGGAGACGGGCGCCGGCCTGCTCTGCTACGACTCGATCTACGCGGGGGCCGACCTGCGGGCGCTGGAGAGCGACCCGCTGGCCCTCGTCTCGCTCTTCCTCGACGAGAGCCGGGCGATGCTCGACGCCGCCGACCGGCTGCTCACCGACCGCCCGGACCTGGTGGTCTACGACCTGACGGTGCTGCACGCCGGACGCCTCCTGGCCAGGAAGCTCGGAGTCCCGGCGACGCAGCTCATCCCGATCTTCGCCTCCAACGAGCACTACTCCTTCCTCGGCTCCGTCTACGCCGGCGAGCGCTCCGGCCCGGACCTGCCCGGATGGGTGGACGGCATGCTGGCCAGGACCCGGGCCCTGGCCTCCGACCACGGCGTCGAGGCCGACCCGGCCGAGCTGTGGTGGGAGGTCCAGGACTCCAACCTGGTCAGCCTGCCGCGCTCGTTCCAGCCGTCCGGGGACACCTTCGACGAGCGGTTCGCGTTCGTCGGGCCCTGCCTGGGCGAGCGCGGCTTCCTGGCCGGGTGGGAGCCGCCGGACGACGGGCTGCCGGTCGCGCTGCTGACCTTCGGCACCGTCGCCGCGGGCCGGCCCGAGCTGTTCCGGACCTGCGTGCGGGCCTTCGCCGAGCTGCCCTGGCGCGGCGTGGTCACCCTGCCCCCGGGCATGGACCCCGGCTACCTCGGGCCGCTGCCGCCCACCATCGAGGTCCGGCGCTGGGTCTCGCACGTGAGCGTGCTCCGGCACGCCACCGTCGCGGTCACCCACGGCGGCCTGGGCACCGCCATGGAGGCCCTGCACTGGGGCTGCCCCATGGTCGTCGTCCCCGCCACCCCCATCGACCGGGTGGCCGCGCGCCGCGTGGAGGAGCTGGGCCTCGGCCGGGCCATCGACCCGGACACGCTCACCCCCGAGGGGCTCGTCGAGGCGGTCCTCGCGGTCGCGGGCGACGAGCGCGTACGGCACGGCGCGCAGGCCATGCGGCGCGACATCCGGCGGGCGGGCGGCACCGGGCGAGCCGCCGACCTGCTCGAAGGCCGCCTGACGGAGGTGATGGCCTGATGGGGTCGCCGTCGTTCGAGTTCCGGGTGCTCGGGCCGCTCACGGTGCTGAAGGACGGCGCCGAGCTGCCCATGAGCGCCAACCGGGAGCTGGCCATCCTGGCCAGCCTGCTGCTGAACGCCAACCGCGTCATGAGCGTCGAGCGCCTGATCGAGGCCGTCTGGGCCGGCTCGGCGCCGCGCAGCGCCTGGCGGCAGGTCGCCATCTGCGTCTCCCGGCTGCGCCGGAACCTCGGCGCGGGCCTGATCGAGACCTCCAGCCCCGGCTACCTGCTGCGGGCCGCCCCGGACAGCATCGACTGGGTCAGGTTCAAGGCGCTGGTGGCGCAGGCGCGCGGCCACGCCGCCGCCGGGCTGCGCGAGCAGGCCGTCCAGGTGCTGCGCGAGGCGCTCGCCCTGTGGCAGGGCACCCCGTTCGAGGACATCAGGGGGCTGCGCTACGACGTGGCCCGGATGGCCGAGTCGCGGCTGGAGGCGCTGGAGACGTGCCTGGAGCTGGAGATCGAGCTCGGGCGTCACCACCAGGTGATCCCCGAGCTGCTGGCCCTGGTCGCCGAGTCGCCGTTCCGTGAGCGGGTGCGCGCCCAGCTCATGCTGGCGCAGTACCGCGCCGGTCGCCGCGCCGAGGCGCTGCGCACCTACCAGGAGACGCGCCGCTACCTGCTGGAGCAGATCGGCCTGGAGCCCGGGCCAGCGCTGCGGCGGCTGCACGAGCAGATCCTGCGGGACGAGTCCGCGCTGATGCGGGCGCCCGCCCAGCGGCCCGCGCCGGGGCACGTCGTGCCGTGCCAGCTCCCGCCGCAGGTGCTGCCGTTCGTGGGACGCGAGGAGGAGCTGGACGCGCTCAACACCGCCCTGCGGCCCGATCCGGGTGTGGCGGTGCCGGGCGTGATGGTGCTGAGCGGGCCGGCCGGGGTGGGCAAGAGCACGCTGGCGCTGCGCTGGGCGCACAGCCGGATCGACTGGTTCCCCGACGGGCAGCTGCACGCCGACATGGCCGAGGTGGGCGCGGGGGGTGACGGGCCAGGCGGCGGCCTGGACGCGGTGCTCGACCGCTTCCTGCGGGCGCTCGGCGTGGCGGGGGCCGACCTCCCGGCCGGGCGCGCGGAGAAGCTCGCGCTCTACCGCAGCTGTACGGCGCGGCGGCGGCTGCTCGTGGTGCTGGACGACGTCCGCGACGGCGACCAGGCGCGGGCGCTGCTGCCCGGAGGCGCCAACTGCCGCGTGGTCATCACCAGCACGGACCCCCTGGACGACCTGGTGGCCCGGCAGGGGGCGCACCGGGAGTTCCTGCGGCCGCTGCCGGAGGACGAGGCGCGGGAGCTGGCCGACCTGCTGGTGGACACGGCGGTGGGGGCGCAGGCGGTGTCGGAGCTGGTGGCCACGTCCTGCGGGAGCCCCTTGTCGCTGCGGCTGGGCGCCGCCCGCCTCCAGTCCCGCCGCCCGGCGCGCAGCGGCTTCGGCTGACGGTCCACCGGCCGGGTTCCGGGGGCGCGCCACGGTCTCGTGACCGCGGCGTGCCTTCGCCGTACGGTTCGGGGCGGTCAGGGGGTGCGGGCCAGGATGGCGGCGAGAGCGGCGGCCAGGGCGTCGGGGGAGGCCGGGCCGCCGGGGCAGCGCCAGCCGACGTGCCCGTCCGGCCGCACCAGGACCGCGCCGCCGGCCTCCAGGCCGTACTCCTTGGCCCACGTCGGCGAGGTGAACGGGCCGGACACGTGACCTTCGGAGGCGGGGGCAGGGCGGGTGGAGGCGCCCGTGGTGGAGACATCCGTGGTGGTGACCTCCACCGCCGTGACCGGCACGCCCGCCCGCGAGGACGCCTCCGACGCGGCGGCCGGCCAGCCGGCGTCCGCCGTGGCCAGCAGCGTGAAGCACGGCCCCAGCAGGTCGAGGGTCGAGACCGGGCCGTACGGGCTCGACAGCCAGACGTGCGGAGCCCGGTGGCCCGGCCGCGCCGTGGGCACGTACGTGCGGTAGGGGTCGTCGGGCGCCGGGGCGGGCGTCCCGTCCGGGACCACGGCCGCCGAGTCGTAGTGGAAGCCCAGCACCAGCCCCTCCGAGCTGCGCCGCCCGGCCTGCTGCTCGATGGCCTCCCGCATGGACAGCCGCCCCTCCATCATCTGGAAGGTGATGAACGCGTTGTGCAGGCTCTCGTCCACCGTGCGGGCGCCGATGGGACGGCGCTCGGGCGCGTAGGTGTCGAGCAGGGCCGGGCCGGCGGCGCCGCGCAGGACGGCAGCGAGCTTCCAGGCGAGGTTGTGGGCATCCTGGATGCCGCAGTTCATCCCGAAACCGCCCTGCGGCGTGGCCACGTGCGCGGCGTCACCCGCGAGGAACACCCGCCCCGCGCGGAACGAGGCCGCCACCTTGGCCTGCTGGAGCCAGGGCAGCACGCCCAGGATGGTGACCGGCAGGTCGGGCACGCCGACGGCGGCGCGCACGGCGGCCAGGCAGACGTCCTCGGTGAAGTCGTCCGGGCTGCCGCCCTCCTCGGGCTCGTAGCCGGTCTGCACCATCCACCGCCGCCGGTGGTCGACGGCCTCCACCGCGCACGGCGGATCGGTGAGGAAGGACAGCGCGGCCCGCCGCTCGGGCGGCAGGAAGCCCAGGTCGGCCTCGAACATGATGCTGATCATGTGGCCGAGCGGCGGCGGCCCCTCGGTGGCGATGCCCAGCTCCTCGCGGATGCCGCTGCGGCTGCCGTCCGCCGCCACCAAGTACGAGCAGCGCACCAGCGTCTCGCCGGACGCCTCCGACACGACCGCCTCGACGCCGTCCGGCGTCGCGCGGAAGCCCGTCATGGCGGCGCCGTACCTGACCTCGGTGCCGGGCCGCGACTCGGCCAGCCGGCGCAGGATGACCTCCAGCAGGTCCTGCGAGCACAGGAACATGTAGGTGGGGCTCTGCGGGGCGTCCCGGCGCAGCGCGGCGGCGGACCTGACGAAGTCGTCCGCCGTCAGGGAGCTGCCGACTCCCACGGCGAGGAACTCCTCGCGCGGCATGCCGGCCCGCTCCACCTCCTGCTGGATGCCCCAGGCGCGGAAGAGCTCCATCGTCCTCGTGGTCACGAGCCGGGCCTTCGGGAAGATTGACGTGCCCTCATGTTTTTCGACGAGCAGCGTCGATATTCCGTGCCGGGAGAGCTCGATGGCGGCGGACAGGCCGACCGGGCCGCCGCCGACAATCAGAACTTCCACCTCCCGTATTTCTGTGTCAACCACCTTCATGGCGCCAGAGTCATTCATCGCCATTGTTCCAGTCAATGCGCGGATAACCGAGTGATACAGGCGTGATGTCAGCGCTTAGTAGCTTACTGACTGAAGATCCGGATAAGCCGATCCGCGATTGTCTCAATTCCTGGAGACGGATGATGCTTTTCGCACAGGGCTCCGTGGCCGTGGTGACGGGCGGCTCACGCGGCATCGGCCGGGCCGTCGCGCTGGACCTGGCCCGTGAGGGCGCCCACGTCGTGGTCAACTACTCCCGCTCCGAGAGCGACGCCAAGGAGGTCGTCGCCCGGATCGAGGAGGAGGGCGGCAGCGCCACCGCCGTGCAGGCCGACGTGACGGACGAGGAGTCCGTACGGCGGCTCTTCCGCGGCGTGCGCACCGACCACGGCCGGCTCGACGTCCTCGTGACCAGCGCCGGCATCACCCTGGACCGCTACCTCCTCACGATGAGCCTCGACCAGTTCCGCGCCCCCGTGGACACCAACCTCGTCGGCACGTTCCTCGCCTGCCGCGAGGCGCTCAAGCTCATGCAGCACCAGCGCCGCGGGGCGATCGTGACCCTGTCGTCCTCCAGCGGGCTCGACGGGGGCTTCCCCGGCCAGACCAACTACGTGGCCTCCAAGGGCGCGATCATCGCCTTCACCCACGCGCTGTCCAACGAGGCCGCGCCGCACGGCGTGCGGGCCAACGTCGTCGCACCCGGGTTCGTCGAGACCGACATGACCCGCAAGGTGCCCTCCGGCATCAAGAAGCAGTACGAGTCGCGGATCATGCTCGGCCGGATGGGCCGCCCCGAGGAGATCGCGTCGATCGTGAGCTTCCTCGCCTCCGACAAGGCGTCGTACATGTCCGGCTCCGTGGTGGTCGCCCACGGCGGCGGCCTCGGCTGAGCCGTCCCCCCTTCCCCCCGGTTCAAGGAGGACCAGATGACGATCGACGAGCTGCGCGCGCGGGCCGCGGAGCGGCAGCAGACCTGCAGCCAGATCAAGAAGATGATCGTGTCGCGGCTGGACCTGGAGATCGACCCTGACTGGATCACCGACGACCAGCCGCTGTTCGGCCGCGGCCTGGAGCTCGACAGCCTCGACGTGCTGGAGCTGTACGTGGCCATCGAGGCGGAGTTCGGCGTCGCCCTGTACGACAGCGAGATGGCCGTCTTCGGCTCGGTGTCGCGGCTGGCCGAAGAGGTCAACCCCGCGCTGCGGGCGTCGGCATGACGGTCGCCGAGGCGCCCCCGACGGCCGGGACGGTCAGCGGGCTGACCCACGACCAGGTGCGCGCCGTCCTGCCGCACCGCTGGCCGATGCTGCTGCTCGACCGGGTCGGCAAGGTCGAGCCCGGCGTCAAGGGCACGGCCGTCAAGAACGTCGCCGGCACCGAGCTGTGGTTCCAGGGCCACTTCCCGGGCGAGGCCGTGCTCCCCGGCATCGTGATCACCGAGGCGCTGGCCCAGCTCGCGGGCGTGGTCTTCGCCCTGGCCGGGGCCAGCGAGATCAGCTACCTGGCGGGGGTCAGGTCGATGCGGTTCCGGCGCCCCGTCGTCCCCGGCGACCAGCTCACGCTGACGGCCGAGCGGACGGGCGGCGGCGCCGGCTTCGCCGAGTACCGGGTCTCGGCCCGGGTGGACGGCCAGGTCGCCGCCGAAGGAAACCTGACGATCGCCGACCCGGCCCGTCAACGTCCCGTGCGAAAGGTGTGAACGTGACTCCTCCGCTCGCTGAAGGGAGCGGCTTCTCGCTAGGCCGCTTCCGCAGCCTGGCGAAGGGCAAGCCCTGCCCTCAAGATGTTGACCGCCGCATTCACGTCGGCGTGCGCGGCATGCCCGCACCCCTGGCATCGGAACTCGGCCTGGGTGACGCGATTCTCCTTCGCGCAGTGCCCGCATCGCGAGCAGGTGCGGGAAGTGTTGCGGGGCTCGACCGCGATCAGCTCGCGACCGGCGCTTTCAGCCTTGTCCGCAAGGATCGTCAGGAACACCCCCCAACCCGCGTCCAGGATGCTCCGGTTCAGCCCGGCCTTCTGGGCGACGTTGCGGCCGGGGTGCTCGACCGTGCCGGATGCCGAGCGGGTCATACCGGTGATCCGCAAATCTTCGTGCACGATCACGTCGTAGGCGCGCACCAGCGCGAGCGCGGCTTTGTGCGCGCCGTCCAGGCGCCCACGCCGCACCTTGGCGTGCAGCGCGGCCACCCGGGCCACCGCCTTACGACGCCGCCTGGACCCGCGCTGCTTGCGGGCCAGATCGCGTTGAGCCGCCGCGAGCCGGTCGGCGCAGGCGGCCAGGTGCCGCCGGTTGTCGATGTGCTCGCCGTCGCTGGTGGTGGCCAGCGAGACGACGCCCAGGTCGATCCCGGCCACGACACCCGTCGCGGGCAGCGGCTCGGCCGGCACCTCATCGCACGACAGCACGACGAACCAGCGGGCGCCCTCCCGCTTGACGCTGATCGTCTTGACCGTGCCGGACACACGCCGGTGCTGGTGGACCCGCACATGCCCGATGCCGAGCAGGTAGACGCGCGTCACCGGATCACGCGGTTGGGAGTCCCACGCCGCCCCGTTCTTGAGGGCGGGCCACTGCACGGTGTCGAACCGGCCCCGGCCCTTGAACCGCGGGTACCCGGCTTTGTGCCCGGCCTTGATCCTGCGGAAGAACGCTGCGAACGCCCTGTCCAGACAACGCAGGGTCTGCTGCTGGGAGCCTGCGGACCAGCGGCCCTGACCGTGGGGGTCGGCCTTGCGGATCTCCTTCAGCTCCGCCGATTGCTCGCCGTAGCCGACGGTCACGCCGGCTTTGCGGTAGGCGGTGCGGCGGTGCTCCAACGCGGCGTTGTACAGCTCCCGGTGGTTCTCCAGGCACTGGGTGAGCGCGGCGGCCTGCTTGCTGGTGGGACGGAGCAGGAATTTGACCGACCTGTGCACGCCCACCTCCCACGTTCTGTGACGACAAGACCACGATATCGCCGGGCGGCGACAAAAGTCGGAAGGACATCTGTGATGCGCAGATCTGGCAGTTCAGGGCACGCCCGGGCTTTGGCGGCCCTCCCGCTCCCGATTTCCCCGACGGCTGAAGCCGCCGGCCCCCTAGGGAGGTTCTGATGGCAAGCGTCCTCGCGTCCGCGCATCCCCAGGAGACCGTCTACGGTCAGGTCGGCGACGCCACCGTCGCGCTGCGCTTCTCCTCCCTGGCGGAGGAGTACAAGGTGCTCAGGGAGCGCGCCGCGGTCCTCGACCTGGGCGGCCACGGCCTCATCGAGATCACCGGCCCCGACGCGGTGGCCTTCGCCCAGCGCCTCCTGGCCCGCGACGTCGAGTACCTGACGTCCGACCGCTGCATGATGTCTCTCCTCCTCGACGCCGAGGGCGGGGTCGTGGACCAGGTCCTCGCCTTCGGCCGGGAGGACGGCATCCTGCTGGAGAGCTCGTGCGGCGCCGGCGCGCGCCTGCTGGAGCACCTCAGGGCGCACAACGACGAGGGTGTCGAGATCACCGACCGCTCCGGGGACCTGACCGTCCTCGGGCTGGAGGGCCCGTACGCCTGGGGCGTCGTCGGCCGGCTCATCGACGCCGAGCTGGCGTCGCTGCCGTTCGAGTCGGTCGTGGACACCACCTGGAACGGCGCCGACATCGTCTTCGCCAGGACCGGCTTCACCGGCGAGTACGGCTACCAGATGATCGTGCCCATCGAGCACGCCGCCGACCTGTGGGGCCAGGCGCTGGAGCACGCCCAGGCCGCCGGGCAGGAGGCGCTGGAGCTGGCCATGCTGGAGGTGCGCCAGCCCATCCCGCGCCACGAGGTCACCGACGGCGCCACGGTCATCGAGATCGGCGCCAACTGGCTGGTCGACGTCACCAAGGACGAGTTCCTCGGCCGGGACGCGGTGCTGGAGGCGTTCGAGTCGGGCGGCGGGCGGCGCACCGTCGGCTTCACCGGCGGAGAGGGCGTGCCCGCGGCCGGCACCCGCGTCTGGGTGAACGGGCAGGACATCGGCGAGGTCGTCCACGCCGTCCACAGCGTCGGTCTCGGCACCACGCTCGGCCTCGCCCGGGTGGACCAGGACCTGGCCGCCGCCGGGCTGGAGCTGACCGTCGGCGGGGCCGAGGTCACCACGCTGACCAGCCCGTACATCGTGCCCAAGAGCTGGAGCATCCCGATCATCTGATCGGCCGGTGCGCTGAGAAGGAGACAAGCATGGCGCTGCGGCCCGTCGTCGTCACCGGCCTGGGCATCATCTGCGCGGCCGGCCGCGACCCAGCCGAGTTCTGGCAGCGGCTCACCACAGGTCAGGGCGGACTCACGCCGGTCGAGGACGAGGCGTTCGCCGTGTTCACGGCCCGGCACGCGGGCCAGGTGCCCGACGAGTGGATCGCCGGTCAGCTCCCCGACTCCGACGCCGCCCTCGACCGGACGGCCCGGCTCGCGCTCGTCGCGGCCCGCCAGGCGGTCGAGATGGCCGGCCTGACGGCCTCCGGGGCGGGGGACGAGCGGTTCGGCATCATCCTCGGCAAGTGCCAGGCCACGCCCGACGCGGCCGGCCGGTACCAGCCGATGCACCGCACCCAGGACGTGGTGGCCGAGCGGCTCGGCCTGCGCGGGCCGCGCGTCCTCGTGTCCACCGCCTGCGCCGCCGGCGGCAACGCCGTCGGACTGGCCAAGGACAAGATCCTCACCGGCGAGGCCGACGCCGTCCTCGCGGGCGGGGTGGACCCCCTGCTGTTCGGCACGTACGCGGGCTTCGCCGGGCTCCAGGCCCTCAGCACCGGCCCGTGCCGCCCCTACAGCCACTCCGACGGCCTGAACCTCGGCGAGGGAGCCGCGTTCCTGCTGCTGGAGCCGCTGGACCTGGCGCTCGCGCGGGGCGCGGTGCCGCTCGCCGAGGTCGCCGGCTACGGCCTGTCGGCCGACGCCTATCACGCGACCGCGCCCGACCCGACCGGCCGCGGCGGCGCCAGCGCCGTACGGCGGGCCCTGGCCGACGCCGGGCTCACCCCGGACGACGTCCACTACGTCAGCGGGCACGGCACCGGCACCCCGGCCAACGACGCCATGGAGGCCAAGGTCATGCGCCTGGTCTTCGGTGAGCGGGCCGGTCAGGTGCCGACCAGCAGCATCAAGTCGTTCGTCGGCCACACGCTCGGCGCGGCGGGCGCGGTCGAGGCGGTGGCGAGCGTGCTCGCGCTGCGGCACGCGGTGGCCCCGCCGACGATCGGCTTCGACGAGGACGGCCAGGGCCGGGCCGGGGACCTCGACTTCGTGCCGAACGTGGCCAGGCCGATGCGCATCGGCACCGTCGTGTCCAACAACTACGCGTTCGGCGGCAACAACGTCTCCCTCGTGCTGACCCGGCCCGGCGAGCCGCGCCCGTACGAGGAGCTGCCGCGCCGCGAAGCCGTGATCACCGGGCTCGGGCCCGTCACCGGAGCCGGCACGGGTGTCGCCGAGGTGACCGAGGCCATCCTGGCCGGCCGCCAGGGCGCCGGGCGGGCCCCGTCGCTGGAGGGCCGGACGTTCGCGCCGCGCTCGCTGTGGCGGCACATGAACCACCTGTCGCGCCTGGCCATCGCCGCCTCCCGGCTCGCCTGGGAGGACGCCGGGCTCAAGCTGCCGCGCAAGGACCTGGACGACGTCGGCCTGGTCTTCGCCACCGGCGCCGGCTCGGCCGAGAGCACCGGCGGCTTCGACGAGAGCATCGCGGTCAACCCCAACAAGCCGGCCGTGCTCAGCTTCTCCAACGTCGTGCTCAACGCAACCGGCGGCGCGGTCTGCCAGACCCTGGGGCTGCGCGGGCCGACCACCACGATCTGCAACGGCGGCGCCTCGGCCTCGATCGCGCTGGACTGCGCGCTGGAGCTCATCCGGTCGGGCAAGGCCGAAGTGGTGCTCGTGGTGGCGGCCGACGAGAGCCCCGGCGCGGCCGGCCTGCCGGGTCTCGACGGTGACGGCCCGGTGCCGTCGCCGTACGACGCGGGCTCCGGCGGGGCGGTGCGGGGGTCGGCGGCGGTGGCGTTCGTCGTCGAGTCGGCCGGGCACTGCGCCGCCCGGGGCGGCCGGCCGTACGCGAAGGTGCTGGGGACGGGGCACGCGAGCGGCGGCGACGCCGGCTCGGTGGCCCGCAGCATCGCCCGGCTCGCCGACTCGTACGGCTCGCGCGGCTCGTCCGGCTCGCCCGGCGTGGCCACGGGCACGGACGCCGGTCCGGGTGCCGGGCTGGTGGTCGGGGCCGCGAACGGGACGGCGGACGACGGCGCGGAGGCCGCGGCGGTGCTGGCCGGCGTGCCCGGCGGGCGGCTGACCGCCTCCACCGCGCTGGCCGGCGACTGCCAGGCCGCCACCGGCGCCATGAACATCGCCCTCGGCGCCCTCGCCGTCCGCGACGGCGTCGCCCCCGCGCTGACCGGCCTCGCCGACCCGCTCGCCGGCGACCTCACCGCGTACGTGACCAAACCGGGCCTGGACGGTCCGGTGGAGCGGGCGCTGGCGCTCACGGCGGCGCCCGGCTCGGTCCGCGGCGCGGTTCTCCTGGGGCCGGCGTGAACGGCCCGCCCGCCGCCGCTCCGGCCGGTCTGACCGGCCTGCCGTTCGACGTCGCCGAGACCGACCGGCTGCTGACCACCACCCGGTCCGTGCGCCGCCGCCTCGACGTGGAGCGGCCCGTGCCCCGCGAGGTGGTGCAGGAGGCGCTGGAGGTCGCCGTGCAGGCGCCCACCGCCAACAACCACCAGAACTGGCGGTGGCTGGTCATCAGCGACGCCGCCGTCAAGCAGGAGCTGGCCGGGATGATCCAGTCGTCCTGGACGTTCCACCGCAACGACATGTGGACCAACGCCGGCCGCCGCCGCAACGACGCCCAGGCGCGCCGCAACTACGCCTCCGCGCAGGCGCTGACCGAGACCATCGCGGCGGTGCCGATCCTGGTCATCCCGTGCGTCCTCGGCCGCCCGCCCGACATCACGGCCATCAACGAGGCCTGGCGCCGGCGGATGTCCGACAAGGTCGCCGAGGACCCGGGCCACCAGGTGCAGCACGGCGAGACGCGGGCCAGCATCTTCTACGGCTCGATCTTCCCGGCCATCTGGTCCTTCCAGCTCGCGCTGCGCAGCCGCGGGCTCGGCAGCACGATCACCTGCCTGCACGTCCCGCACGAGCGGCAGGTCGCGCGGATGCTCGGCATCCCCTCGGGGGTGACCCAGGTGTGCATGATCCCCGTCGCGTACACCGTGGGCACCGACTTCCGCCCCGCAGAGCGCTACAGCGCCAAGGAACGCACCTACTGGGAGAGGTGGGGGACGTGACCGTACGACCCGAGCAGCCCGACGTCGTCATCGTCGGAGGCGGCATCTCCGGGGCGTCCGCGGCGTGCAGGCTCGCCGCGGGCGGCCTGTCCGTGGTGCTGCTGGAGAAGCAGGACGCCTACAAGGACCTCGTGCGCGGCGAGTGGCTCGCGCCCTGGGGCATCCGGGAGGCCCAGCGCCTCGGCGTCTACGACTGCTTCTCGGCCGGCGGCGCCTGGGAGATCCGCGAGTGGATGACCTGGGACGAGGCCGTGACCGACGACGAGGTCGAGGCCGTGGACATGACCAGGTTCATCCCCGGCATCGGCGGGCCGATGTCGTTCCCGCACCACGCGGTGTGCGAGCTGATGGCCGAGCAGGCCGTGGCGAGCGGCGCCCGGCTGGTGATGGACGCCTCCCGCATCGGCGTCACCGCCGGCACGCCGCCCGTGGTGACGTACCGGACGCCCGACGGCGACCACGAGCTGCGGCCCCGCCTGGTGATCGGCGCCACCGGCCGCGGCTGCACCGTCGGCCGCCAGGTCGGCATCACCATGAGCAACTCCATGCACCACTGGGGCGGCGGCATGATGGTGGAGGGCATGGCGGGTTGGCCGCCCGACGTGCAGGCCATGGGCACCGAGGGCGACGTCATGTTCATGGTGTTCCCCCAGGGCTACGGCCGGGCCCGCCTCTACCTGAACTTCCCCACGGTCAACAAGCACCGCTACCGGGGGCCGGGCGGCGTCGAGCGGTTCCTCGCCGCGTTCGAGCTGAACTGCCTGCCCGACCGCGGCAAGGCCGTCACCGAGGCGACCCCGGCCGGACCGCTGTCGGTGTGGCCGTCCGTGTCCAGCGTGCCCGAGGGGCCGCCGCTGGCCGAGGGCGTCGTGCTCATCGGCGACGAGGCCGGCAACGCCGACACGGTCCTCGGCACCGGCCTGTCGTGCGCCATGCGCGACTCGCGGACCGTCTGCGAGATCCTGCTCGCCTCCGACGACTGGTCGCACGAGGCGTTCGCCCCGTACGTGAAGGAGCGCGAGTTCCGGCTGGAACGGCTGGACTTCGGCGCCTCCATCATCAGCAGGCTGCACGTCGAGTTCGGGCCCGCGGCCGTCGAGCGGCGCCGCCGCGTCCGCAGGCTGATGGCGAAGAACTTCGCCGCCCAGGTGACGGGGCTGCTCAACATGGTCGCCCCGGAGGACGTACCGGAGTTCGGCTTCAGCGAGTTCTTCGCTGAGCGGTTGTTCAGGGAGACAGCGTGACCGAGAAGAAGACCGTCCACATCAACGGTGTCGACATCGCCTACGTCGACGAGGGCGAGGGCGACCCCGTCATCCTGCTGCACGGCTTCCCCGACTCCTCCTACCTGTGGCGGCATCAGATCCCGGCGCTGGTCGAGGGCGGGTTCCGGGTCATCGCGCCCGACCTGCGCGGCTTCGGCGACTCCGGCAAGCCGCAGGAGATCGAGGCGTACGGCATGCAGACGATCGTCAACGACGTCGTCGCCCTCACCATGCAGCTCGGCGTCAAGCGCCCGCACATCGTCGGCCACGACTGGGGCGCGGCCATCGCCTGGATGTACGCCTTCATGATGCCGCGCCGGCTCGACCACCTCGTCGTGCTGTCCGTCGGGCACCCAGGTGTCTTCGCCACCCCGTCGATCGAGCAGCGGGCGGCGTCCTGGTACATGCTCTTCTACCAGTTCCCCGGGGTCAGCGAGGAGCTGCTGCGCCGCAACGGCTGGCGGCTGTTCAAGGAGATCATGGGGCGGGACGGCGACTACGACCGCTACCTGCGTGACCTGGCCCGGCCCGGCGCGCTGACCGCCGGGCTCAACTGGTACCGCGCCAACCGCTCGCCCGCCTCCGAGCTGCGGCCCGCCCGCCCGTTCCCGCCGGTGCTCGCGCCGACCCTGGGCATCTGGGGCGCCGGCGACAAGGCGCTGCTGGAGGAGGGCATGACGGGCTCCGGCAAGTTCGTCAAGGGGCCGTGGCGCTACGAGCGCGTCGAGGACGCCGGGCACTGGCTGCCGCTCGACGCGCCCGACGAGGTGAACAAGCTGCTGCTCGGCTTCCTCGGCACGGAGCGGCCCGCCCACCAGGAACGGCGGCCCCGGCGCCGGTTGTAGCCGGGACCGGCTTGTCGGAGCGGCCGGCTCGTGGAGCGACCGGCCTGTCGATGTGGCCGGCCGGCGGAACGGCCGGCCTGTGAAGGGAGCGACGCATGCTGGGCTACCTCTTCCCCGGGCAGGGGACGGTGCGAGTCGGCATGGGCGCGTGGCTGCGCCGCCGGCCGGCCGCGCGCGACCGGCTGGACGAGGTGGACGCGCTGCTGTCGCGCCCCGTCTCGCCGCTGTGCGCGCGGGGGCCGCTCGACCGGCTGGTCGCCACGGAGCACGCGCAGATCGCGGTCACGGCCTGCAACCTCGCGGCGCTCGCCGTCCTGGAGGAGGAGGGGTACGAGCCCGCGATCGTGGCCGGGCACAGCGTCGGCGAGCTGACCGCGCTGCACGCGGCCGGCGTCCTGGGGCTGGCCGACACGGTCCGCCTGGTGGAGACCCGGTCACGGCTCATGGCCTCGGTCGGCGTCATCGGCGGGATGCGGGCCGTGATGGGCCTGCCCGTGGAGGACGTCGAGGCGCTCGCCGCAGCCGCCTCCTCGCCGGGCGAGCCGGCCGTCGTCGGGCTGGAGAACGCCCCGGGCCACGTCGTGGTCTCGGGCGCGCTGCCGGCGCTCGACCGGCTCACGGAACTCGCCACGGCGGCCAGCAAGATCGTGCCGCTGTCGGTGGGCAACGCCTTCCACTCGCCGCTCATGGGGCCCGCGGTGGCGGGGTGGGCGGCGGCGGTGGCGGCCGTGCCGATGCGGGAGCCGCGGGTGCCCGTCGTCCCCAACGTCACGGGCGAGCCCACCACGGACCTCGGCACGCTGCGGGAGGCGCTGGTCGCCCAGCTCACGGGGCGGGTGCGGTGGACGCGCACGATCGCCGCGGTGGACGCCACGGCCTCGGGCGTGGAGGTCGGCGACAGCAAGGTCCTCACGGGCCTGTCGCGGCGCGCGGAGGCGCGCTGCCTCAGCATGGCCGACCCGGCCACCCTGCGCCGCCTGGCCAAGGCGGTGGCGGCGTGACGGGTGACGGCGTGCGGAGGGGTGGGCGGGTGAACCGGTGGGGGAGCGCGCTGGTCTGCTTCGCGGGGCTGGCCCGGCCGCAGGAGCTCGTCGGCGCGATGCCGCTGGACGAGGTCTACACGGCCGCCGAGCGCGTCCGGTCCGGCGGCGCCACCGTGCAGCACTGGGCGGGCCGGCTGGCGGGCAAGCGGGCGGTCCTGCGTCTGCTCGGCCTGGCGCCCACGGCGGCGCGGCTCGGCCAGGTCGAGGTGCTGCCCCGGCCCACCGCGGCCTGCCGCGCGACGGCCGCCTGCCTCGACGGCCATCCGCCCGCCGTACGCCTGGCCCCGGAGCTGGCCGAGCTGGTGCGTCCGGACGGCCGCGTCCGCGTCTCCATCAGCCACACGGACCGGCGCGCGCTGGCCGTGGCGATCTGCTCCACCCGCCTCCCCGAGGACGAGGAGACCTGACATGACCGCCCAACCCCCCACTCCTGCTCATGGAGCCGACGCGGACGTGCGGAAGGCGGCGGAGGCGCACCTGGACGCGTGGCGGGCCGGTGACGCCGGGGCCGTGGCGGCGGCGGTGGCCACGTACGAGGACCCCGACTCCGGCGGCGCGCTGGCCGGCGCGGCGCTCGCCGAGCACGTGACCCGGACGACGGCCCGCTTCCGTAACGCGCGCTTCGCCGTGGACCGCGTGACCGGCGACGCCGACGCGGCCACCGTCTCCTGGACGCTGCTGGCCGACCACCGCGAGTCCTACCTCGGCATGCCCGCCACCGGCGGCGCCGTCGCCGTGAGCGGCACCGACCTGGTCACCCGGGACGAGCGCGGGGTCCACGTGCGCCGCCTCTTCGACCGGCTCGCCCTGGCCGAGGCGCTCGGCTACACGGCCCGGTTCGTGCCCGGGGCGGACGAGGCCCGGGAGTTCGGGGTCAGCGCCCGCGCCGCCACCGGCCGTACCGACAAGCCGGGCGCGCTCGTGCTGACCTGGCTGGAGATCCGCGACGACGCCGAGGCCGCCGACGTGGACCTGTTGAGCGTCGAGATCGTCAAGTCGCTGCGGTCCTCGAAGGGGTTCCTCGGCGTGACCACGTTCGACGTCGGCGCCCGCAAGTTCACGCTGAGCGCCTTCGACCGGCCCGAGTCGCTGCGCGCGGTCCACGCCCGGCCGCACCAGCGGGCCATGCGCCGCTTCTTCAAGGGCGGGCTGTGCACACGGGTGCACACCAGCGTCTGGTACCCCGCCACCATCCGCGACTACGCCCGCTGCCCCTCCTGCGGCACGGTCGTGGCGGCGGGCAAGGACGCGGCCTGCGCGTGCGGATGGGCGCCGGAGGACGCGTCCACGCTGTGATCCACCCTCGCGAACCACGGGAGCACCTGATGATCGACTTCACCGCCGAGTACAGGATCGGCGACAGGACCGGCTCCGTCCCGGGGCCGCCCGGCGACGCCGGGCACGCCTCCGGCGGGCTGGGGAGCGGCGGCGAGGGCAGGCCCGCGGTGGCGTTCATGTCCGCGCTGTTCGCGGGCGGCTGGATCTGGGAGCACCCGTACCGGCGCCTCGGGGCGGCCGGATGGCCGGTGATCCGTACCCACGAGGCGATCTGCGCGCTCGACCGGCGGGTGGCCGGGTCGATCGAGCAGCTCGGCGACGCGCTGCTGCGCGCCTGCGACGCGGCCGGGGCGGACGACGTCATCGTCTGCGCCAACTCCCTCGGCGGTCTCGTCGCCATCGACCTGGCGGGCCGGTACCCCGACCGGGTCCGGGGCATCGTCGTCAGCGGAGCGCCCGGCCTCACCGCCGACCCCGACGTCGGGCTCAGCTTCGACCGGCGGGGCAGCGTGCGGCCGTTCGGCGACGAGTTCGGCGAGCGGATGGTGGCCGCGCTCTTCCACAGCGGGCGCAGCCTGTTCTCCGACGAGCGGATGGCCGAGGTGGGCGAGATGCTGCGCCGACCCGAGGCCATGGTGAGCATGGCGCGCAGCCTCAAGGCCACCCGCCGCTACTCGGTGCGGCCCGCGATGGACAAGGTGCGGTGCCCGTCCCTGTACGCCTGGGGGCGGCACGACCGGATGACGCCCGTGGACCCGTGGCTGGAGCTGCTGGCCGACTACCCGGGCAACGAGGTGCTGGTCGTGGAGGGCAGCGGGCACATCCCGATGGTCGAGCGGGCGGAGGAGTACACCGGGGCCTTGGAGTCCTTCGTGACGCGCTGCGCGGGTGCCCTGGCATGAGCGCCGTCGTCGCCCCCGCCGCCCTTTCCCGGGCCGCCGCGTCCGCTCCCGGCGAGCCGGCCGTGCCCTTCGGCGCGGACGTCCCGGCCGTGCTCGTCGGCGTGGACACCCCGGCCGTGCTCGTCGGCGTGGACATCGTGGAGGCCGGGCGGCTGGCGCGGGCGGTGGAGCGGGGCGGCGAGGTGCTCGCGCGGCACGTCACCACCGCGGCCGAGCGGGAGCTCGTCCCCGAAGCCCCGGCGTTCTCCGTCAAGGAGTGCCTGATCAAGGCGGTCGGCGGGCGGGCGCCGGGGTTCGCGTGGCACGACTTCGAGGCGGTGGCCGCGGCGCCGGACGCCTGGGCGCTCCGCCTGCTGGACGAGGCCGCCGCCGAGCTGGCCGCCTCGACCGGCGTCCGGCTGGACGGGTGCGCCGCGTACGCGGTCCGCGGCGCCTCCCGCGACGCGGCCCTGAAGCGCCTCCACCCGGGCGACCCCGCCGAGGTGGCCGGGGCGGCTCGGTGGGGGAACGGGGGCGGGTTGTCCGCAGCGCTGGCGATCGTCTACGTCGACAGGAAGGGAAGTACCCGATGTCCCAGGTGATGACGGTACGACCGGGGGAGTCGATCCAGCGGGCGCTGGACGAGGCCGGTTCGGGAGCGAGGATCGTGCTGACGGAGGGCACGTACACCGAGGGCGTGTGGATCCGGCACGGCGGTGTGTCGCTGACCGGCGCCGGCCCCGGCCGGACCGTGCTGGCGCCCGGCGAGGGCGCCCCGGCGGACGTGCCGAAACTGCACGACGCCTCCGAGGACGTCGTCAGCGGCGTCACCGTCTTCGGTGGCGCGGTCGCGGGCGTGCGCGTCGAGGGGCTGACCGTCACCGGCTTCTCCGGCGCCGGGATCTACGCCCACTCGGTGGCCGGGGTGAGTGTCCGCGACGTGGAGGCCCGCGGCAACGCCGTCTGGGGCGTCTACCTGCGGGAGTCCAGCGGCTGCGAGGTGGCCGGCTGCCGCGCCTCCGGCAGCCAGTACGGCGGCGTCGCGCTGAGCTTCTGCCCCGATTCGGACGGCCTGGTCGCGGACAACGAGACGACCGCCAACGCCTTCGGGATCTTCATCGACAACTCCTCGGGCGCCCGGGTGGTGCGCAACGACTGCCACGGCAACGCGATCGGCATGCTCCTGCTCAACCAGGTGTACGAGGGCGAGCCGGCGGGCGGCGTCCGGGACTGCCTGGTGGCGGGCAACGACCTGCACGGCAACGACCTGGCCGCCGGGGCGGAGCCCGACGGGCTGGGCGCGGCCGGGCCGCCCATCTCCGGCGTCGGCCTCGCGCTCATCGGCACGCACCGGGTCACCGTCGTCGACAACCACATCCACGACAACCACCCGAGCGGCGAGTCCGTCATGGGCGCGGGCTTCGTCATCGGCTCCTCCAAGGACTGGGGCGGCGACGACGCCCTGGACAACCACGTCCTGTGGAACCGGATCACCGGCAACACCCCGCTCGACTTCCAGCTCGGCGCGGACCCGGCCCGGCAGACCTGCGCCGGGAACGTGGCCGGCAAGGGCGACCCGGCCGAGCTCCTGGACCGCGACGACGCCGCCGGGGGGTGGCGCCGATGAGCGCGCCGGCCGCCGCCCTGTCCTGCCAGGGGTTGAGCAAGCGCTACGGCGACGTCCTCGCCGTCGAGGACGTCGGCTTCGCCGTCGCGCCCGGCCAGGCGTACGGGCTGCTCGGCCCCAACGGCGCCGGCAAGACCACCACGATCTCCATGCTCGTCGGCCTGCTGCGCCCCGACTCCGGCACCGTGCTGGTCGGCGGCGTGGACCTGGCGGCCGAACCGACCCGCGCCAAGGCGAGGATCGGGTACGTCCCCCAGGAGATCGCCCTCTACCCGGAGCTGACCGGCCGGGAGAACCTGCGCTTCTTCGGCCGCCTGTTCGGCCTGTCGCGCCGGCGGCTGGCGGCGCGCATCGACGAGGTGCTCGCCCTCATCGGCCTGACCGACCGGGCCGACACGAGGCTCAGCACGTACTCCGGAGGCATGAAGCGTCGCATCAACATCGGCGCCGCGCTGCTGCACCGGCCCGAGGTGCTGATCCTGGACGAGCCGACCGTCGGCGTCGACCCGCAGAGCCGCAAGGCCATCCTCGACGGCGTGGAGCGCCTGGTCCAGGACGGCATGGCGCTGCTGTACACCTCCCACTACATGGAGGAGATCGAGCGCGTCTGCGACCGCGCGGCGATCATCGACCACGGCCGGATCATCGCCGACGGCACCCGCCACGAGCTGGTCTCCCTGGTCGGCAGCGCCGACAAGGTGGAGCTGGTGCTCGACGGGGACGTGGAGACGGCCTTCGCCAAGCTGCGCGCCGTCGAGGGCGTGGTGGAGGCTGCCCGGACGGGCTCCTCGTCGGTGCGGCTGATCGCCGAGGGCGGCAGGTACCTGCTGCCGGCCCTGATCACCGCGGTGGAGGGCAGCGCCACCGTCACGGCCACCCAGGTCATCGAGCCCGACCTGGAGGCCACATTCCTGCACCTCACCGGCAGCACACTCAGGGACTGACCATGGGACGGGCGATGTGGCGGGCGATGTGGACGGTGAGCGCGCTGGAGCTGCGCGCCCGGTTGCGCGACGGCACGGCGATCGTGATCGCGCTGATCGTGCCGGTGACGCTGGCGACCCTGTTCGGCCTCGCCCTGGGCGGCGACGACCCGCCGCTGAAGGCCACGGTGGGCTTCGTGGACCTGGACGGCGGCGAGTTCCCGGCGAGCGTGCGGCGCGAGGTGCTGGCCGCCGAGGAGCTGAAGGGCTCCGTGACGCTGCGCGACCTGCCGAGCAGGGACGAGGCCCGGCGGGCGCTGGACTCGGGCGCCATCGGGTCGGCGATCGTGTTCCCGGCCGGGTTCAGCCGGAGCGTGGGCGCCGGCAAGGGAGGCGACGTGGCGGTGCTGAAGACGCCCGAGTCGCCGCTGGCCGGGGTGGTGGCGGGGGCCATCGTGGACCGCATCTCCGCCGTGGTGGACGCCCGCACCCTCGCCGTACGGGCCGTGCTGCGCGCCGGGGTGCCCGGTGACCAGGTCAAGGAGTTGGTGGAGCGGAACGGCGCGGCCGGTCCCGCCCTCAGCCTGGCCGACGACCCGCTGGCCGGCGGCAAGATCGACCTGTCGGTCTACTACGGCTCCGGCATGGCGGCGCTGTTCGCGTTCTTCGTCGTGGGGGCGTCGTTCCGGGGGCTGCTGACCGAGCGGAAGCTCGGCACGCTCGACCGGATCCGCGCGGCCCCGGTCGCGGCCTGGGTGCCGGTCGCCGGCAAGGCCGTGGTCGGCTTCGCGCTGGCCGTCGTCGGGGTGTTCCTCAACTGGGGCGCCTCGGTGCTCATCTTCGGCTCCACGTGGGGCGACCCGGCGGCCGTGGCCGTGGTGCTGGTCACGCACGTGCTGGCCGCCGCGGCGATCACCATGCTGGTGACCAGCCGGGTCAGGACCGACGCCCAGGCCGACGGCGTGATCATGGTCGTGTCGTTCGTGATGGCGTTCTTCGGCGGCAGCCTGGTGCCGATCTACAACCTGCCCGGCGCGCTCCAGGCGGTCGCGCTGCTCACCCCGAACGGCTGGACGTCCAAGGCGCTGACCGAGCTGGCCGGCTCGGGCGCGGGCCTCGCGGCCGTGGCCCTCCCGGTGGGCGTGCTGTGCGGGATCGCGCTGGTGGCGGGCGGCCTCGCCGTCCTCGGCTTCCGGAGAGGACTGCTGTTATGACCCCAGTGGAGGTGCCCGTGGACGTGCCCGTGGAGGCCGAGAAGCTGCGGCCGCGGCCCGTGCTGGCGCTCGTGGCCGCGAACCTGCGCCGCCACACCCGCGACCGCGTCGGCCTGTTCTTCATGGTCGTCATGCCGTTCGTCTCCATCGTCTTCGTCGGCATGGCGCTCGGCGGCGGCACGGCGGGCTCGTCCCGCCTGCCGGTCGGCGTGGTCGCCCAGGACTCCGGGCCTACGACGACCGCGCTGCTCGCCGAGCTGCGCCGCCACCCCGACCTGGAGGTCACCGTCATGACCTCGGCCGCGGACCTGCGCTCCGGCGTGCGGGAGGGCTCGCTCGCGGCGGGCCTGGTCATCCCGGCCGGCTCCACGAAGCTGGACCTGGTCGTCACCGAGACCAACGGCAGCGGCCTGGCGGCCCGCAGCGCCATCGACGTCGCCGTGGGCAAGGTCGCCGCCGTCGAGGAGGCCACCCGCGCCGCCAGGACCGCGGGCGCCACCCCGGAGCAGGCCGCCCGCTACGTACGGCAGGCGCAGGCCGAGTCCGGCCGCGTCGCCGTGACCGACAGCTCCACCTCGGCCGGCGACCCCCGCGGCTTCGCCTACACCGCCCCCGCGAACCTGCTGCTGTTCACCTTCATCAACTCCATGGCCGTGGCCGCCGCGCTGGTGGAGAGCCGCCGGCTCGGCATGCTCCAGCGGGCGCTGACCGCCCCCGTGCGGCGGCGGTCGGTGCTGCTCGGCGAGGCGCTGAGCCGGTTCCTCGTGGCCATCGCGCAGGCCACGCTCATCATGGTGGTGAGCTCGCTCGCGTTCGGTGTCCGCTGGGGCGACCCGCTCGGGGTGGCGGCGGTCGTGGGGACGTTCGCGCTGGTCGCGACCGGCGCGGCGATCCTCGTCGGCACGCTGCTGCGCACCCCCGACCAGGCCCCGGCCATCGGCCCGCCGCTCGGCGTCGTTCTCGGCATGCTGGGCGGCTGCCTGTGGCCGCGCGAGTCCTCCGGCGACCTGATCAACGCAGTCGGCCACGTCTTCCCGCACGCGTGGGGCATGGACGCGCTGCTGGCGCTGGCCGTGCCCGGCACGGGCGTCGCCGCGGTGCTGCCGCAGCTCGCCGTGCTCGCCGGGATGGCCGTCCTGCTACTGGGCGCCTCCCTCGTCCTGTTCAGCCGCCGCACCCGGGCCCTGGGGTGAGCGCCATGCGGGTCCTCGTCACGGGAGCGGCCGGCTTCGTCGGCTCCGCGTACGTCGCGAACCTGCTCGGCGGCGCCTACCCCGGCTGGGACGACGCCGAGGTGACCGTGCTGGACGCGCTCACCTACGCCGGCGACGTCGCCAACCTGGCGCCGGTGCTGGGCGGGCCGCGGCTGACGTTCGTCCGCGGCGACATCGCCGACGCCGCGCTCGTCTCGTCGCTCATGCCGGGCCACGACCTCGTCGTCAACTTCGCCGCCGAGAGCCACGTGGACCGTTCGATCGCCGCCGCCGACCGGTTCGTGCGCACCAACGTCGCCGGCGTCGAGACGCTGCTGCGGGCCGCCCTCGACGCGGACGTGCCCACGTTCGTCCAGGTCTCCACCGACGAGGTGTACGGCTCCGTCGAGACCGGCTCGTGGGGCGAGGACAGCCCGCTCCGGCCGAACTCGCCGTACGCCGCCTCGAAGGCCGCCGGCGACCTGATGGCGCTCGCGTACGCCCGCACCCACGGCATGGACGTGCGCGTCACCCGCTGCGGCAACACCTACGGCCCGCGCCAGTACCCCGAGAAGCTCATCCCGCTGTTCGTCACGAACCTGCTGGCCGGCCGGCCCGTGCCGCTGTACGGCGACGGCGGCAACGTCCGCGAGTGGATCCACGTGGACGACCACTGCCGGGGCGTCCACCAGGTCGTCGAGAAGGGCGTGGCCGGCGAGGTCTACCACGTCGGCGGCGGCACCGAGCTGACCAACAGGGAGCTCACCGCGATGCTGCTGCGGGAGTGCGGCGCCGGGCCGGACCTGGTCCGCCGCGTCGCCGACCGGCCCGGTCACGACCGGAGGTACTCCCTGGACGACTCCAAGCTCCGCGGCCTCGGCTACCGCCCGCGGGTGCCCTTCGCCGAAGGGCTGGCCGAGACCGTCGCGTGGTACCGCACCAGACAAGAGGGGGTCACATGAAGGGCATCTTGCTCGCCGGGGGCAGGGGCACGCGGCTGCTGCCCACGACGCTGGCGGTGTCCAAGCAGTTGCTGCCCGTCAACGACAAGCCGCTCATCTACTTCCCGCTCTCGGTGCTGATGCTGGCCGAGATCCGGGACATCCTGGTCATCTCCACGCCCGAGGACCTGCCGCAGATCCGCCGACTGCTCGGCGACGGCTCCCGCCTCGGGCTGCGCATCACCTACACCGAGCAGGACGAGCCGAACGGCATCGCCGAGGCGCTCGTCCTCGGGGCCGACCACATCGGCGACGACTCGGTGGCGCTCATCCTCGGTGACAACGTCTTCCACGGCTACTCCTTCCAGGAGATCCTCCGCCAGGAGTGCCGCGACATCGACGGCTGCGTGCTGTTCGGCTACCCGGTGCGCGACCCCGAGAGGTACGGCATCGCCGAGACCGACGCGGCCGGCCGGCTGCTGTCCGTCGAGGAGAAGCCCGCGGCGCCCCGCTCCAACCGGGCGGTCGTCGGCTTCTACCTCTACGACAACGAGGCGGTCGACATCGCCAAGAACCTCTCGCCGTCGGCGCGCGGCGAGCTGGAGATCACCGACGTCAACCGCGCCTACCTGGAGCGGGGCCGGGCCAAGCTGGTCGACCTCGGCCGGGGCTTCGCCTGGCTCGACGCCGGCACCCCGGAGTCGCTGCTCCAGGCCGGGCAGTACGTCCAGCTCCTGGAGCAGCGGCAGGGCGTCCGGATCGCGTGCCTGGAGGAGATCGCCCTGCGGATGGGCTACATCGACGCGGAGGCCTGCCACCGGCTGGGCGTCGAGCTGGAGAAGTCGGCCTACGGCCAGTACGTGATCTCCGTGGCGGAGCAGTTCGCCGCCCGGTGACTCGTGAGCAAGGAGGCAACCCATGACCATGACAGCACTGTTCACCGGCCGTTCGGCGGCCGGCGGCGACCATGTGACGGACGTGTACCGCTACGCCGCCCGCAAGGGCGCGATCGAGACGGTCGAGGCGGCGGCCGAGGACCTCGGCCTGGCCGTGCGCGAGGTGCGCGAGGCGGTGGAGCACCTGGTGGAGAGTCGGCTCCTCCGCATCGACGACAACGCGGGCCTGCGGTTCGTGCCCGTGGACCCGGAGCTGGCCGCGGCCTCGCTGGTGTCCTCGGTCGAGCGGGAGATCTACCAGCGGCGCGAGCTGATCGACCAGATCCGGGAGCGGATCGGGGTGTTCCAGCAGGACTACACCGCGGTGGAGGCGGGCGCCGCGCCGCGCGCCGTGGACTACCTGGTGGGCTCGATGGAGGTGCGCGGCTTCCTGAAGACGGCCGGCGACGCCTGCCGCGACGAAGTGCTGGTGCTCCAGGCGGGCGGCGGCGTGACCGGCGACCTGTCGGAGACGTTCCTCACGCTGCTGGCGCGGGGAGTGGTGGTGCGCATCATCTGCCAGCACCGAAACCGCGGGGACGTGTCCACCCGGATGCGGATGAAGCGGCTGACCGATGCCGGCGCCGTCGTCTACACGCTGAGCCACATCCCGCGCTCGGCGGTCGTCTTCGACCGGTCGCTGGTCGTCATGTTCGGGTCGAACGGCGAGGAGGCGAACGTGGCGCGGGTGCGCGACCACGGCATCGCGCAGTTCTTCCTCGACCTGTTCAACCACCTGTGGGAGATGGCCACGCCGCTGGAGGGCATCGAGTTCGGCTACGCCGACGTGGCCGACGACCTCCAGCAGGCCATCGCCGCGCTGATGGCCAAGGGCTACACCGACGAGGTGGTGGCCAGGAAGCTCGGCATGTCGGTCCGGAGCTGCCGCCGGCACATCGCCACGCTGATGCGCGACCTGGAGGCGACGAGCAGGTTCCAGGCGGGGGTGGCGGCGGCCAGGAGCTTCCTGCGCAACGCCGGCTGACCGCCACCCCGTGGAAGGAACATCAGACGACCTGGTGACCGCGCATCGCGGCGGCCACCCCGGCCAGCCCCCGGGCCCGCTCGACGACCGTCTCGACGCCGGCCACCAGGTCCTCGTACGCCATCCGCGGGTCCAGGCAGATCCGGACCGAGCTGTTGGCGTCCTCCGCCTCCACCCCGATGGCGGTCAGCACGTACGAGGGCTCCTGGGAGCCGGAGTTGCACGCCGACCCGGTCGACAGCGCGACCGTGGTCAGACCGGAGACCAGGCTTTCGCCGCGTACCCCCGGCAGGACCACGTTGAGCACGTGCGGCACGCCGCCCCGGGGATCGCCGTTGAGCCGCAGGCCCGGGATGCCCGCGCGGAGGATGTCCAGCGCCGTCGCGCGCAGCTCGCGCACCCGCAGCAGATCCGCCTCGGCCCGCGCCAGCGCCAGCTCCGCCGCCTTGCCCATGCCCACCACGAGGTGGGTGGGGATCGTGCCGCTGCGCAGCTCGTACTGCCCGCCGCCGAACATCACCGGCCGCAGCCGGTGCCGGATCTCCGGCCGGACGTACAGGGCGCCGACGCCCTTCGGGCCGCGCAGCTTGTGCGCCGACAGCGACAGCAGGTCGATCTCCGCCTCGCGTACGGCGACCGGCACCCGGCCGGCCGCCTGCGCCGCGTCCACGTGCAGCAGGGCGCCCACGTCGTGGCAGATCGACGCCATCGCGTGGACCGGCTGCACGGTGCCGATCTCGCTGTTCACCCACGCGGCGGTGGCCACGCGCGTGTGCAGGTCGAGCAGCTCGGCCAGGTGCACCAGGTCCACCTGGCCGTCCCGGCCGACCCGCACGGTCCGCGCGTCCACGCCGCGCGCCGCCAGCGCGCGGCCGATCGACAGCGACGACTTGTGGTCGGTCGGGCAGAACACCCCGTTGACCGGTGCCCGGTCGTCGTGGCCGAACGCGCCCAGCAGCGCGATGTTGTTGCTCTCGGTCGCGCCGGAGGTGAACAGCACCGCGTCCGGGTCGGCCCCGATCAGCAGCGCCACCGACTCGGCCGCCGCGTCCACGGCCCGGCGGGCCCGCTTGCCGAGCACGTGCGGCGACGACGGGTTGCCGAACTCCTCACGCAGGTACGGCAGCATCGCGTCCAGCACCTCGTCGTCGACGCGGGTCGTGGCGCAGCCGTCCAGGTAGATGACCTTCATGGCGTGTCAGCTCCTCAGGGTGCTGACCGTGACGAGCTTGGCGTAGATCTCGTCGGTGGACGTCTCGCCGCTGCCGCCCGGGTCGGCGATGACCACGCGCATGTCCGGCAGGCCGTACAGGTTGAGCGCGATGTCCACGCCCGTCTGGACCGGCATGAGGCACTCGCCGGGCGCGAAGATCAGCAGGTTGCGGTAGCCGGCCTTGTGGACCTCCGACACCATCTCGGTGATCTCGCCCGCGCAGCCGGTGATGCCGCAGCTGATCAGCGTGCGGTAGTTGCCGTCGGCGTCCACGAACGCCACCTCGGCGTCGCGTCGCCCGGTCTCGCCGGCGGAGTCGAGGTAGCGCTTCTCCAGCAGGCCCTGCTTGACGAACTTGTCGGCGGCCTTCTGGAAGCGGTACTTCAGCCAGGTCTCGGGGAAGGCGAGCTGGTGCTTGCGGCTCGGCAGCACCAGCTCCGCCGGCAGGCCGTAGTCGCACAGCGCCTTCTCGTACGAGGTCGGCAGCGTGGTGAAGCCCTGGAAGAACTCGGCCCGCAGCTCGCTCGCCGGGCGGTCGTGGGCCGGCACGTACTGCCAGTCGTTGATCAGCAGCAGCAGCCGGCCGGAGACCCCCGCCTCGGCGTACTCGCCGAGCAGGTCGAGCGACAGCTCCCAGGTGTAGCCGGGGAAGATGCCGACGCGGCCGGCGACGCGGCGGCGCATGGTCTCGTCCTTCTGCTCCTCGACGACGCCCGGCACGAGCCGTCCGGACGCCTCGTCCTCGAACAGCATGAAGTGCCCGCCCATGACGACGAGGTCGCCGAGCTCGGAGGCGGGCAGCTCGCGGGCGATCGCGTCGCGGAGCTCCTGCTCCGAGGCGACCAGCCTGTGGGTCTTGCTCACTCGGTCGGTGACGGCGTGGTTCATCGAAACTCCTTGAGGCTGGAGACCCGGGGCTTCAGTGCTGTGGGGAAAGCCGGACACTATCCGTGATTGATATATCCACGGTGTGTGATTCTCTTAGGATTGATCTATGAGGACGGCGTACAGGTGCCGGGCGTACCCGACGCCTGAGCAGGCCAACGTGTTGAATCGCACGTTCGGCTGCGTGCGCGTCGTCTGGAACCGCATCCTGGCCTGGCGGCAGGGCCGATACCGCACCGAGCGGGCGAAGACCGGTTTCAGGCAGGCCAACGCCTACCTCACCGCGATGAAGGCCACCGAGGCGCTGGCGTGGCTGAACGAGGTGTCCTCGGTGCCGTTGTAGCAGGCGATCCGGCACCAGCAGGCGGCGTTCACGAACTTCTTCGCCGGACGCGCCCGGCACCCGCGCTACAAGTCCCGCACCGGGCGGCAGTCGGCCGAGTACACCCGTTCCGGGTTTCGCTACCGCGACGGGCGGCTGTTCCTGGCGAAGATGGACATGCCGCTGGCATTCGTCTGGTCCTGGCCGGAGGTGGATCCGGCGTCGATCAACCCGAGCACGGTGACCGTCTCCCGGGATCCGTGCGGGCGGTGGTACGTCTCCTTCGCCGTCGATGTCGCCGCCCCTGACCGGCTTCCACCGACGCATGCCGTGGTCGGCGTCGATCTGGGGGTGAAGGACTTCGCCGTCACCTCCGACGGCGAGAAGATCCCGAATCCGCGTCATCTGGTCCAGCGGGAACGCAATCTGGCTCGCTACCAGCGCCGCCACGCGCGGAAGGTCAAGGGGTCGAACAACCGCAGGAAGGCGAAGGCCAAGGTCGCCCGCGCCCACCGGAAGGTGCGCGCGTCCCGAGCGGATTTCCTGCACAAGACCAGCACGCGGCTGGTCCTCGACCACGACGTGATCGTGGTCGAGGACTTGGCCGTGGCCAACATGGTTCGTAACCGCACGCTGGCCAAGGCGATCTCCGACTGCGGGTGGGGCACCTTCCGCCGCATGCTGGAATACAAAACAACCAGATACGGGCGTCACCTCATCGTGGTCGACCGCTGGCTGCCCAGCTCCAAGACCTGCTCGGCCTGCGGGCACCTGCTCACCCAACTCCCGCTCAGCACCCGGACGTGGCAGTGCCCGTCCTGCGGCACCCGGCACGACCGGGACGTCAACGTCGCGAAGAACATCCTGGCGGCAGGTCTTGCCGTGTCCGCCTGTGGAGGTGACGTCAGACATTCCGGGTCCCCCCAGGTGCAGTCGCCCGTGAAGCAGGAACCCCAACCTGTGAAGGTCGGAATCCCCCGCCGTTAGGTATGGGGAAAAAGTCAAGACTGCACTCCGAGCGCGTGAGATCTGATGGACGGTGGTCATCCGCGGGCGGCCGGATCGGTACGAGCAGGCCGGCGAGGACGCCGAGCGGGACCGGCCCGGCGAGCTGCTGGAGGGTCAGGCCCTCCCAGCCGCTCTCGCGGAGCTCGGCCAGCACCCTGGGGATGCGCAGGGCGCGCCCTCCGGCGAGGGTGTAGCTGTCGGAGAGGTCGAGAGGGGGCAGCCCGTGGACGAGTCGCACGGCGCAGGCGAGGGCGCGGGCGGCCTCGCCGGCCGGAGCGCCGTCCCAGGAGGGGAGCGCGGCCGGAGCGGCCGTCCGGGGCGGATCGGGCAGCCCGGCCAGCCGGGCCACGTCACCGAGGCGGGGACCTGCCGTCGCGCTGGTGTCGCAGGCGAGGATGAGGGCCTCGTGGCCGCGCAGGAACGCCTCCACGGCCGCGCCGTCCATGACCGCGGACGACGCCTGGAGGGACACGGCGACCGCGTCGCGCCACTCGTCCACCCGCAGGTACGTCTCGGACCCGGCGTGCGCCCACGCCTCCGGCACCGGATGCCAGGTGACGGCGGTGCGCCGGCCCCCGTAGTCCTTGGTGCGCTGCTTGATGAAGTTGACCTCCGAGCCGAGCCGCACCACCTGGCCGCGCCGCGAGCCCTCGCGCGACACCAGCTCGGTCACCTCGTCGTACGGGAGGTAGGAGTGCTCCTTGGCCCGCTCGAAGGCGGCCGCCACCCGGGCGAGCAACTCGGCGAACGTGGGAGCGCCGGAGCAGTCCACACGCACCAGCGTCGGCGAGAACATGCAGGTCAGGACGTCCGGGTACGGGTGGGACTCGCGGTTGCTGACGAACGACAGGAAGCCGGCCGAGTCCAGGCCGGTGTAGGCGGCGGTCAGCGCGGTGTGGGCGGCCAGGTGGACCAGCGACGGCCACACGCCGTACCGGGCGGCGACCCGCCGGGTGGCCTCCAGGAGGGCGGGAGAGGTCAGCGTCGCGTGCCCGGCCGGCTGCTCATCGGCCGCACCCGTACCCTCCCGGCGGCGGGCGGCGAAGGGGTCCGCGGGCAGCGCGGCGACCTGCTCCTGCCAGTACGCGACGGAGCGGGCGGCCACCACGGTGGCGTCGGCCGACGTCTCGTGACGGGCCAGGTCCGACGGCCGGTGGCGGACCGGCATGAGCGTGGCGGGCCGGCGCGCGGCCAGACCGGCGCCCTGCGTGCGCAGCTCCCGCTTCAGCTCGCCCAGCGTCCACACGTCCACCGCCAGGTGGTTGAGCACCACGACGGCGCGCTTGGCCACGCCGCCCGCCGTGATGACGACCGCCCGGATGGGCCACTCGCCGGCCAGGTCGAACGGCCGCGTGCTGAGCTCCTCGATCACCTCGGCGGGCGCGGCGGTGCCGTCCCGCTCCGCGGTGACCTCCGGGACCTTCAGGGCGCCCGGCGGGTGGATCCGCTGCACGGGCCCGGTCCCGGGCTCGCCGGCGTCGAGGTGGTACGTGGTGCGCAGCGTCTCGTGCCGGCGGACCAGAGAGGTGAACATCGCGCGGCAGTGGGCGAGCGTGACACCGGGCGGCACGTCGAAGGTGAGGACGACGTGCGTCTCGTGCTGGTGTCCGGGCGGGAGCTGGTGGACGCGCAGCCACATGTAGCGCTGCCCCCAGCACAGGTTCGCGGATCTCACAGCGGACAACTCGGCCTCCACCGCCGGCGATGGTTTTCGGGATGACGCGTCAGACTTTCGGATAACACCGAGGATTGGCTTTTCCCGGGACCGTGACAAGCAGCCCGCGCTGGCAGGTTGGGCGTGCGACAAGCTGCCAGCGTGCTCTTTCCCGGTCTTCTTGACCGCTGCTCCGCCATTCCCTGAAGCTTTGTATGAATGGATATTTCTGGCAGATTGGCGGATGACGATGTCTGAAATTCCGAGCCAGTTCCAGAGCCTTCTGCGCGCGCACCTGCCGTACGCGGACGCGGCGGAGCTCTCCGCCCGGGACGAGCTCGCCGGTCTCGGCCTCGACTCGATGGGCGTCGTGCGGCTGCTGGTCGACATCGAGAACGGCTACGCGGTCGAGCTGCCCGACGAGATGCTGGACGAGTCGACGTTCGCCACGGTCGGCTCGCTCTGGCAGGCGCTCACCATGCTCCCGGCGTTCCCGCCGGTCCACTGACGCACGGACGTCAGAAGGGCGGGGGCCGGTTCGCCGGCCCCCGCCCTCTCCTTTCCCCGGACGTCAGGGCTTGAGGGTCGTGGCCAGCGCGCGGCGGTCCACCTTCCCGTTGGCGTTGAGCGGCAGCTCGCCCAGCACGGTCACCGCGCGCGGCACCATGTACCCCGGCAGCACCTCGGCGACGCCCTTGACCAGCGCCACCGGGTCGAGCGCCGTCCCGGTGCAGGCGGCCTCCAGCTCCAGCTCGCCGTCCGCCCCGGGCAGCGCCAGGACCACGGCCTCGTCCACTCCGGGCCTGGCCCGCAGGGCGGCCTCCACCTCGCCCAGCTCGACCCGGTGCCCCGAGATCTTCACCTGCTGGTCCAGCCGCCCGAGGTGGACGAGCAGCCCGTCGCGCCAGGCGACCCGGTCGCCGGTGCGGTACCAGAGGTCGCCGGCCATGGTGGCGGCGGCCGGGGCGGGCACGGCCCGGCCGCCGTCGAAGGCGACGAAGCGGCCCTCGTTGACCGCCGGGTCCGTGTACCCCGGGAAGCGCTGCGGGCCGCGCAGGCACAGCTCGCCCTCCGCCGCCGGCCGCCCGTCCGCGCCCAGCACCACGTGCTCCACCCCCCGGTACGGCAGGCCGATCGGCACGGTGCCGTTGGCCGTCTCCGGCCAGCGGGCCCGGTCGGCGGGCAGGCGGTACTCGGCGCAGGAGATGGTCAGCTCCGTCGGGCCGTACAGGTTCTCCAGCACGCTGTGCGGCGCCGCCTCCCGCCACGCGTCCGCCTGCCGCAGCGTCAGCGGCTCGCCGCAGAACAGGCTCCAGCGCAGCGACGGCATCGAGCCCGGGGCCAGCCGGCGCAGGCGCAGGGCCAGCGAGACCACCGACGGCACCGAGAACCAGTGCGTCAGCCGCTCCCTGGCCACGAACGCCACCGGCTTGAGCAGGTCGTACCGGCTCGGGACGACAAGCGTCGCCCCGCCGCCCCAGGTGGCGAACATGTCGAAGACCGACAGGTCGAAGGTCAGGTCGAACGTCTGCGACGTCCGGTCGCCCGGCCCCAGCCCGTAGCGGGGGACGACGTGCGACAGGTACGCGCCGACGGAGCGGTGCCGCAGCGGCACGCCCTTGGGCGCGCCGGTCGAGCCCGAGGTGAACAGGACATAGGCGAGCCCGTCCACCCCGTCCGGCGGCGCCAGCGGCTCCGCCCGGTCGCCGCCCGGGTCGTCCAGGGTGACGGCTAGCGTTCGCGAGGGGAACGGCGGCAGGGGGCCGCGGGCGGCGTCGGCCAGGACGACGTCCAGGCGGGCGGCCCCGGCGACGGCGAGGTTGCGCGCCGCGGGCATGGCGGGGTTGAGGGGGACCGCGGTGGCGCCGATCCGCTGGACGGCCAGGTACCCGGCGTAGGCCAGGGTGTCGCGGGCCGCGTACAGGCCGACCCGCGACGGGCGCCCGCCGGGGCAGGACGCCAGGATCCGCGCGGCCAGGCGCGCCGCCAGGTCGTCCAGCTCGGCGTAGGTGTGGCGGACGCCGCCCGCCTCCAACGCCACCCGGTCGCCGAAGCGCGCCACCGAGCCGGCGAACCACTGGTGAAGGGTGCGTTCCACAGTCGTCTCCACGTCGTCTCCACGTCGTCTTCACGGTCGTCTTCACGGTCGTCTCCACGGTCTTCCCGGGCCTGCGGCACTACCCGGGGTGCCGCGGCGGGTCGGGGAGGTCGCGGGGGAAGAGCGACGGCGGGAGATCCTGCCCGGACCGGCCGGAGCCCTCCCACAGGTCGGCCAGACGCCGGTCAGGGTCGGCGACGGCGAGCTGCGTGCCCAGGGCGAGCGTCCGCATGATGTCCACCATCGCCTCCGCGGGCAGCACCTCCGGGTCCGCCAGCATGAGCACGCTGGTACGGCCGCCCTGCACCGCCACCCGCACCCGGAACGCCTGCCCGTACTGCTGCGCCAGCGGCGTCCAGGCCAGCTCCGCCGGGCTCTGGTCGGCCGGGTCCGAGGGACGGCGGTCCACCTGGATGTAGTTGAACCACGCCCGGAACAGGTGGTTGACCCAGCAGTCGTGCCCCGGGTCCCGGCCGGTCCTGGCCGCGTCGCCCGCGGCCAGCTCGGCGACGCGGTCGAAGTCGTAGCAGGAGTACCGGTACGACTTCGCGCCCGCCCAGTGCAGCCGCCTGATGTGCTCGGCGAGCGTGGCGCCGGGGTCCACGCCGGTGACGAAGGGGATGAGCTGGTTCATCGTGCCCACGTTGTGCTGGTCCTCCTGGGCGAACCGGTTGGAGGACATCAGGCTCATCGTCACCCGGTCGGTGCCCAGGTGGCGGGCCAGCCCGGCGGCGACGAACGCCATGACCACGGCCGGCGCGGTGACCCCGTGCCGGCGGCCCGCCTCCGCCGCGAGCCCGCCGAGCCGCCGCGAGTGCAGCGTGAGCTCCAGCCGGTTGCGCTTGACGCGTGCCGGCAGCGTGGGCAGCCGGTCCATGAGCCCCTCGGCCAGCACGTCCTGCCAGTACCGCTCGGAGCTCTCCTGCCGGGGCCGCCACGCCTCATCTCGCTGCCGCCGTGCCAGCTCGCGCGGGGCCAGGCCCGTCACGGCCGTCGCGTCCGGGTCGGCCACCAGCGCCTTGAACTGGTCCTGCAGGTGGTGGATCGACCACAGATCGAGGATGAGATGGGAGAAGGCCAGGCTGATGTACAGGGGCGCGCCGTCGGGGGAGCGGACCAGCCGGCCCCGCCAGTTCAGGTCGCCGCTCATGGCGAACGGCCGCGCCACCAGCTCCGCCTTCGTCTGCTCGTGCTCGGCGGGGTCGGTGACGACCCGGTCCACCGTCTCGACGGGCAGGGGCACGTCGTCGTGGACCACCTGGACCGGCCGGTCGCCGCGCGGACGGTAGGTCGTCCGCAGCGCCTCGTGCCGGTCGGCCAGCCGCCGCAGAGCGGTCGTGACCTGCCCGTTCGACAGGCCGCGCAGGTCCCAGGTCGTCGCCAGGTTCGCCTCGTGCAGCCAGTCCTCCGGATACCGCTCGATCTCCCGCCAGCTGAAGAGCTGGCCGTTGCTGAGAGGCGCCTCGACGGACATGTGGTCTCCTCCCGGCGGCTTTCTCCGTCCGACATTCATTGCGCGGGCGAACGCCCGGGGTCAAGGCCGGCGGGGGTGGCCGGCGCTGGCCACTAATGGCGGCCACAAGGTGCCAGTCGGCGACCGTGTCCCCGAATTGTGCACGCCCTTAGTGTCTTATCGACAACTATGCGAAAGCCGCTAGACCAGAACGCCGCGGATTAATTGTCCGCGCGGTCCGAATAAACCGGCGGCGCCATGTCGAATGGCGCCCGAGGCTTGAGGTGGCGCATTGATGGCTGGTGAGTCGACACAGCGGGCGGGGACCGGCGGGCCGGACGCGATCGCCGTCGTCGGCATGGCGTGTCGGCTGCCGCGCGCCGCCGGTCCGGCGGAGTTCTGGCGGCTCCTGAGCGAGGGCGTGGACGCGGTCACCGCCGCCCCCGAGGAGCGCTGGCCCGGAGCCGGTCACCGGCGGGGCGGGTTCCTGGAGTCCGTGGACGGGTTCGACGCCGCGTTCTTCGGCATCTCGCCGAACGAGGCCGCGGCCATGGACCCGCACCAGCGCCTCGTGCTGGAGCTGGCCTGGGAGGCGCTGGAGAACGCCCGCGCCGTCCCCACGGGCCTGCGCGGCAGCGCCGCCGGCGTCTTCCTGGGCGCCATCTCGAACGACTACGCCGCGCTCCAGGCCAGGCTCGGCGCCGAGGAGCGCGGCCGGCACGCGTACGTCGGCGCCAACCGCGCCATGATCGCCAACCGGGTGTCCTACTTCCTCGGCCTGCGCGGTCCCAGCCTCACCCTCGACACCGGTCAGTCCTCGTCGCTCGTCGCCGTGGAGATGGCCTGCGAGAGCCTGCGCCGGGGGGAGACCGCGCTCGCGCTGGCCGGCGGCGTCAACCTCAACCTCCTCGCCGAGACCACCGAC
The DNA here is from genome assembly GCF_040654215.1 of Nonomuraea sp. NPDC050733. NCBI lineage: Bacteria > Bacillati > Actinomycetota > Actinomycetes > Streptosporangiales > Streptosporangiaceae > Nonomuraea > Nonomuraea sp. NPDC050733. The sequence goes on from NZ_JBFAHO010000002.1 coordinate 425,616, forward strand.
GCCATCGCCGGGCTCGGCGCCCTGTCGCCCGACGGCCGGTGCCACGTCTTCGACAGCCGCGCCAACGGCTACGTGCGGGGCGAGGGCGGCGGGCTGGTCGTCCTCAAGCGGCTGTCCGACGCGCTCACCGCCGGCGACGCCGTACACGCCGTGATCCTCGGCGGGGCGGTCAACAACGACGGCGGCGGCGAGGGCCTGACCGTGCCCAGCCGGGACGCGCAGGCGGAGGTCATCCGCCTGGCGTGCGCGCGGGCCGGGGTGGACCCCGCCGACGTCCGGTACGTCGAGCTGCACGGCACGGGCACCAAGGTCGGCGACGCGGTGGAGGCCGCGGCGCTCGGCGCCGCCTACGGCGCCGCCCGCCCGGCGGACGACCCGCTGCTGGTCGGGTCGGCCAAGACCAACATCGGCCATCTGGAGGGCGCGGCGGGGATCGCCGGGCTGCTCAAGGTGGTGCTGGCGCTGAAGCACCGCACGGTGCCCGCCAGCCTGCACTTCGAGGCGGCGCCGCCGGAGATCCCGCTGGGGGAGCTGCGGCTGGAGGTGGCGCGGGCGCGCCGCGACTGGCCGGGGGACGGGCGGGCGGCGGTGGCGGGGGTCAGCTCGTTCGGCATGGGCGGCACCAACTGCCACCTCCTCCTGACCGAACCTCCGGCCTCCTCTGGCGCGTCGTCCACCACCCCTCCCTCTCCTCTGTCCTCCTCCTCGCCCCTGCCCTCCGCTTCGGTCCCGGCCATCGCCGACCCGTGCGCGCCCGCCGCCCCGGTGGGCCCCGACCCCTTCGCCGTCCCACGCCCGCCCAGCCCGGCAACGCCCAGCCCGACAACGCCCACGACGCCCGCCACCACCGCGTCGGCCACCGCGTCGGGCACCGCGACGCCCGGCACCTCGACGCCCGGCACCGAAGCGCGGAGGATCGCCGACGCGGAGGACGCGGGGGCGCCGTGGGTGGTGTCGGCGCGTGACGGGGCGGCCCTGCGGGAGCAGGCGCGCCGGCTGCTGCCTCTCGCCGAGGACGCCGCCGTCGCCCCCGGCGACGTCGCCCTCAGCCTGGTACGCAGCCGGGCGATCTTCGAGCGGCGCGCCGTCGTCCTGACCCCCGACCGTCCCACCCGACTGGCCGCGCTGCGCGCCCTGGCCGCCGGGCAGCCGCACGACGACGTCGTGGTCGGAACCGCCGCGAACGGCGTGAAGGGGAGCGCCGCGCGTGGAGACGCAACCGGGACCGGTTCGAGCGGAGAAGTCGCCTTCGTCTTCCCCGGTCAGGGGTCCCAGTGGCCCGGCATGGCCCGCGAGCTCCTGGCCTCCTCGCCCGTCTTCGCCGCGCGCCTGGCCGAGTGCGCCGCCGCCCTGGCCCCCTTCACCGGCTTCTCCCTCATGGACGTCCTCCAGGAGGCCCCCGGCGCCCCGGGCCTGGAGCGGGTGGACGTGGTCCAGCCCGCCCTGTGGGCCGTCATGGTGTCGCTGGCCGAGGTGTGGCGCTCCCACGGCGTCGAGCCCGGCGTCGTCATCGGCCACTCCCAGGGCGAGATCGCGGCGGCCACGGTCGCCGGGGCCCTCACCCTGGCCGACGCCGCCCGTGTCGTCGCCCTGCGCAGCCGCGCCATCGCCGGCATCACCGGCCGCGGCGGCATGCTGTCGGTGGCCGCCCCTCTCGACCTCGTACGGCGGGTGATCGCCGAGGTCGAGGCCCCCGTGTCGGTGGCCGCCGTCAACGGCCCCCGATCCGTGGTGGTCTCCGGCCCGAGCGACGCGCTCGCCGTGCTCGCCGACCGGCTCTCGGAGCACCGGGCCAAGCTCGTCCCCGTCGACTACGCCTCCCACTCCGCCGAGGTCGAGGAGGTACGCGACGAGGTGCTCGCGGCCCTGGCCCCGGTACGGCCGGTGAGCGTCGCCACGACCTTCGTCTCCACGCTCACGGGCGAGCCGATGGACACGGCCGGACTCGACGCTGGCTACTGGTACCGCAGCCTGCGCCACCAGGTGCGCTTCGCCCAGGCGGTGGAGACGGCGCTGGCGGGCGGCTGCTCGCTGTTCGTGGAGTGCAGCCCGCATCCCGTACTGGTCACCGGCACCGAGGAGACGGCCGAGGCCGCCGGGCGGGACGTGGCGGTCACCGGGACCCTGCGGCGCGGCGAGGGCGGGCCGGAGCGGGTGCTGCGGTCGCTGGCGCAGGCGTTCACGCAGGGCGCGCCGGTGGACTGGTCGGGTCCGTGCGCCACGCCGGGCGCGCGGCCGGTGGACCTGCCGACGTACCCGTTCCAGCGCGAGCCCTGCGGCCCCGCCATCGTCCCCCTCCGCCCCGCCACGCGCGTCGACCACGCCGCCTCTCCTGGCGGGCGCGCCGTTCCCGTTGCTGAAGCAGGGGGAGCCGTCGCGGGAAGCGGCGGCGCGGGCGGGTCCCGGGCCGAGGCGCGGGAGCTGGTGCTGGGTGCGGCCGCCCGCGTGCTCGGGCACCGCGACCCGGGCGGGATCGAGGCGGGCAGGACGTTCAAGGACCTCGGGTTCGACTCGGTGGCGGCGGTGGAGCTGCGCGACCGGCTGCGCGCCGCGACCGGCCTGCGGCTGCCGGCCGGTGTCCTGTTCGACCACCCCACCCCGGAACGCCTCACCGACCACCTGCACACCCTTCTCGCCTCGACCGGAACGCCCGGAACAGGCCAGGCGGCCGGCACCGGCCCGGTCCCCGACGCCCCGACCGCGGACGTCCCGACCGCGGACGACCCGGCCGATGACGAGCTGGTCGCCGTGGTCGGGATGGGGTGTCGCTACCCCGGTGGCGTGGCGTCGCCCGACGACCTCTGGCGGCTGGTCAGCAGCGGGATCGACGCCATCGGTGACTTCCCCGCCAACCGCGGATGGGACCTGGGCGCCCTGTTCGCCACCGGCTCCGACCGGTCCGGCACCAGCGACACCCGGCTGGGCGGCTTCCTGCACGACGCCGACCGGTTCGACGCCGCGTTCTTCGGCATCAGCCCCCGTGAGGCGCTGGCCATGGACCCGCAGCAGCGCCTGCTGCTGGAGGTCTGCTGGGAGACTCTCGAACGCGCCGGCCTGGACCCGGCCGCGCTGCGCGGCTCGGCGACCGGCGTGTTCGTCGGCGCGATGGCCCCCGACTACGGCCCCCGCCTGGACCAGCCCGACAGCGCCGCCGAGGGGCATCTGCTGACCGGCACCGCGCTCAGCGTGGTCTCCGGCCGCATCTCGTACCTGCTGGGCCTGCGCGGCCCGGCCATGACGACCGACACCGCCTGCTCCTCCTCGCTCGTCTCGATCGTCCTCGCGGTGCAGGCGCTGCGGCGCGGCGACTGCGCGCTGGCGCTGGCCGGCGGGGCGACGGTGATGTCACGGCCCGGGATGTTCGTGGAGTTCAGCAGGCAGGGCGGACTTTCGCCCGACGGCCGGTGCAAGGCGTTCTCGGCCGCGGCCGACGGCACCGGCTGGGCCGAGGGCGCGGGGATGCTGCTGCTGGAACGGCTGTCCGACGCCCGCCGCCTCGGGCACCCGGTCCTGGCCGTGATCAGGGGCGGCGCGGTCAACCAGGACGGCGCCAGCAACGGCCTGACCGCCCCGAACGGCCAGGCGCAGCAGGACGTCATCCGCCTCGCGCTGGCCGACGCCCGCCTGTCCGCGGCCGACGTGGACGTGGTCGAGGCGCACGGCACCGGCACCAGGCTGGGCGACTCCATCGAGGCCGAGTCGCTGATCGCCGCGTACGGCTCCGCCCGCGAGGGGCATCAGGCAAGCGGTCCCGTCTGGCTGGGGTCGTTGAAGTCGAACATCGGGCACACCCAGGCCGCGGCCGGCGTCGGCGGCGTGATCAAGATGGTCAAGGCGCTGGAGCACCGGACGCTGCCGCGCACCCTGCACGTGGACGAGCCGACCCCGCACGTGGACTGGGACGCCTCCGGGGTGCGGCTGCTGGCCGAGCCCGTCGAGCTGCCGGACGGCCCCCGGCCGGTACGCGCAGGGGTGTCCAGTTTCGGCATCAGCGGCACGAACGCGCACCTCATCCTGGAAAGCGCCCCCGGCGCCGGTGACCCCGGTACCCCCGCCGGTGACGACCCGCTGGTGTGGGCGTTCTCGGCGAAGAGCGAGGCCGCGCTGCGGGCGCAGGCCGTACGGCTGCGCGGCCACGCGGCGCGCCTCGCCGAGGAGGAGCTGGGCGCGGCCGGGAGGGCACTGGCGCGCAGGGCCGGGTTCGCGCACCGCGCCGTGGTCGTCGCCCGGGACCGTGACGAGCTGCTCGCCGCCCTGGACGCCCTCGCCGCGGACGCCCCGCACGCCGCGCTCACCACCGGAACGGCCCTCGACGACCCCCGCCCCGTGTTCGTCTTCCCTGGTCAGGGCTCCCAGTGGGCCGGCATGGCCGTGGACCTGCTCGACGCCGACCCCCGCTTCCGCGAGCGGCTGGAGCACTGCGACCGGGCGCTGGCCGCGTACAGCGGCTGGTCCGTCGTGGACGTGCTGCGTGGCGCGGACGGCGCGCCCCCGCTGGAAGGGACGGACGTCATCCAGCCCGCGCTGTTCGCCGTCATGGTGTCGCTGGCCGGGCTGTGGCGCTCGCTCGGCGTGAACCCCGCCGCCGTGCTCGGCCACTCGCAGGGCGAGATCACCGCGGCGTGCGTCGCCGGCGTGCTGCCCCTGGAGGAGGCCGCCCGGGTGGTCGTGCTGCGCAGCCGCGCGCTCCTCCGGCTCGGCGACCGCGGCGGCATGGTGGCCGTGTCCCTGCCGGCCGAGCGGGCCGCGGAGCTGCTGGGGCCGTGGAGCGGCCGGCTGTGGCCCGCCGTCCACAGCGGTCCCGCCAGCTCGGTGGTCGCCGGCGACGCGGACGCGGTGGAGGAGCTCGTCGCCGCCTGCCCCGACGGCGTGCGGATGCGCCGCGTCGCGGTCGGGTACGCCGCCCACACCCCGCACGTCGAGGAGCTGCGCGAGGAGCTGCTGACCACGCTCGCGGACGTGCGTCCCGGCCCGGCCGACACGGCCTTCTGCTCCTCGTACGCCGGTGACTTCCTCGACACGGAGGGCCTGACCGCCGAGTACTGGTTCACCAGCCTGCGCAACCCCGTGCTGTTCCGGCAGGCCGTCGAGACGGTCGCCGGGACGGGCACGACCCTGTTCGTCGAGGCCAGCCCGCATCCGACGCTGGTCGGCCACATCCAGGACACCCTGGCCGCCGCCGGGCTGCCCGGCGGCGCCACCGGCACGCTGCGGCGCGGCGACGGCGGCCGGCAGAGCCTGCTGCGGGCGCTCGGCCAGGCGTGGGTGCTCGGCGCGAGCCTCGACTGGACGGCGGCCCTCGGGCCCGCGCCCCGCCACGACGCGGGACTGCCGACCTACCCGTTCGAGCGCCAGAGGTTCTGGCTCGACCCCGGCCCCGCCGGCGACTCCTCGACCTCCCGCCACCCGCTGCTGGGCACGGCCGTGCCGCTGGCGGCCGACGACGGCTTCCTGCTGGCGGGCCGGCTGTCGCGGGCCGCCGCCCCGTGGCTGTCCGACCACGCCGTGGACGGCGCGGTGCTGCTTCCGGGCACCGCGTTCGTCGAGCTGGCGCTGGAGGCCGCCGCCACGGCCGGGTGCGAGACGGTCGAGGACCTGACGCTGGAGGCGCCGCTGTACCTGCCGGAGACGGGCACCGTTCACGCGCAGGTCGCCGTGGGCGGGCCCGACGCGGAGGGGCGGCGCACGCTCGCCGTCCACGCCCGCCCGGCGGACGACCCGGACGCGCCCTGGACACGCCACGCCACCGGCCTCCTCACCCCGACCCTGACCACCCCGACCGTCCTGCCGGGCGCGAACGCGGCCTGGCCGCCGCCCGGCGCCGAGCCGGTGGACCTGGACGACCTGTACGGCCGGCTCGCCGAGCGCGGCTACGACTACGGGCCCGCGTTCCAGGGGCTGCGCGCCGCCTGGCGCGGGGACGGCGTCGCGTACGTCGAGGTGGAGCTGCCCGAGCCGGTGCGCGACGACGCGGAGCGCTACACCCTGCACCCCGCGCTCCTGGACGCCGCCCTGCACCTGGTGGTGCTGGAGCGGGCCGGGGACCCGGCGACCGTGCTGCTGCCGTTCTCCTGGAACGGGGTACGGGTGACTGCCGGGGGCGCGAGCACGCTGCGCGTCCGCGTCACCGACGGCGACGGCGACACGATCTCCCTGGCCGCCCACGACGCGGCCGGCCGACCGGTCGGCGAGGCCGCCGGCCTGGCGCTGCGCCGGGTGCCCCGCACCGGCGACGCCGCCCGAGCCGGGAACGGCGCCGCCTCCTACGCCCTCGACTGGACGCCCGTGCCGGTCACCCCGGCGGACCCGGCCGGGCAGCGGTGGGCCGTCGTCGGCGTCGACGACCTGGCCGACGAGATCGACGCCGAGCTGGCGGCGGCCGGGATCGGCGCGCCCCGCTACTACGACCTGGCCTCCGTGGCCGACATGAGCACGGGGGAGATCCCCGGCCTGGTGCTCGCCCCCTGCCGGGGCGACGCCGCCGACCTGCCGTACTCCGCGCACGACACTCTGCACCAGGCGCTCGACCTGGTGCAGAGCTGGCTCGGCGACGAGCGGTTCGCCGGGTCGCGGCTGGTGTTCGTCACCCGGCCCGGCGACGCGGCGGGGGCCGCGGTGTGGGGGCTGGTGCGGTCGGCGCAGTCGGAGCATCCGGAACGGTTCACGCTGGCGGAGCTGCCGGAGGGCTTCTCCGCGTGGGACGCGCTGGCGGGCGGGATCGCGGCGGGCGAGACGCAGCTCGCCACGGGCGAGGACGGCCTGCTGGCGCCCCGCCTGGTCCGCCGCGTCCCGGCCCCCGCCTCTCCGGAAGGCCCCGCTTCCCGGGATGTCTCCGCAGAGTCCGCTTCCCCGGAGGAGCGGGACGGCTGTGTGCTCGTGACCGGTGGCACCGGAGGGCTGGGCGCGCTGGTGGCGCGGCGGCTGGTGGAGCGGCACGGCGTGCGCGAGCTGGTCCTGGCCTCCCGCCGCGGCCCGGACGCCCCGGGAGCCGAAGCGCTGGCGGCCGAGCTGGCCGAGCTGGGCGCGAGCGCCCAGGTGGTGGCCTGCGACGTGTCCGACCGGCGGGCGCTGGCCGCCCTGCTGGAGCGGTTCCCGTCCCTGACGGGAGTGGTCCACACCGCCGGCGTGCTGGACGACGCGGTCGTCGAGGGCCTGTCGGCGCAGCGGCTCGACGCCGCCCTGGCCCCGAAGGCGGACGCCGCCTGGCACCTGCACGAGCTGACCCGTGACCTGCCGCTGACGTCGTTCGTGCTGTTCTCGTCCGTCGCCGGCCTGCTCGGCAACCCCGGGCAGGGCAACTACGCCGCCGCCAACGCCTTCCTCGACGCGCTCGCGCGGCACCGGCGCGAGCACGGCCTGCCCGCCGTGTCCATCGCCTGGGGGCTGTGGGACACCGGCGCCCACGGCATGGCGGGCGCTCTCGGCGGCGCCGACGTGGCCCGCCTGGCACGGGGCGGCATCGCGCCGCTGACCGTCGAGGAGGGCCTGGACCTGTTCGACCTGGCGCTGCCCGGCCAGGCCGATCCGCTGCTCGTGGCGGCCCGCTGGGACCGGGCCGGGCTGCGCGACCGGGCCGAGGCCGGCGACCTGCCGCCCGTGCTGCGCGGGCTGGTCCGCGGCTCCCGCCGTACCGTCCGGAGCGCGGCGTCCGCGCAGCCGGCCGCGGCCGGGCAGGGGCTCGGCGAGCGCCTGGCCGCGCTGACCGAGCCGGAGGCCCACGCCCACCTGACCGCGCTGGTCCGCTCGCACGTCGCCACCGTCCTCGCGCACAGCAGTCCCGAGCAGGTGGACGTGGACCGCGCGTTCAACGAGCTGGGGTTCGACTCGCTGACCGCCGTGGAGCTGCGCAACCGGCTCAACGCCGAGACCGCCCTGCGGCTGCCGGCGACCCTCGTCTTCGACCACCCGACCGTCACCGCGCTCGCCGGCTACCTCTACCGCACCCTCGCGCCCGACACCCCGTCACCCGAGGACGCCCTGCGAACGGCGGTGGACCAGGCCGAGTCGGTGCTGCTGGCCGCCAACGGCGGGGCGGACGCGCTGCGCGGCCAGCTCGTCGCCATCCTGCAGAGCGCGCTCGGCCGCATCGGGACCGCCCCCGCCGCCGCGCCGGCCGCCACGCGGAGCCGGCCCGGCGGGGCCGCCGAGGAGATCGTCACCGCCTCCGACGAGGAGATCTTCGCCTTGATCGACAACCGGGCCATGACGGCCCCCCTGAAGCCCGCGGTGGAAAGGCCTGGCCATGGCGAGTGAGGACAAGCTCCGCGCGTACCTGAAGCGCGTCACCGTCGAGCTGGCGGAGACGCGGCGGCGCCTGGCCGAGGAAGCCGGCCGCCGGCACGAGCCGGTGGCGATCGTGGGCATGGCGTGCCGGTACCCCGGCGGCGTCTCCGGCCCCGACGAGCTGTGGGAGCTGGTGGCCTCCGGACGTGACGCGATCAGCGAGTTCCCCGCCGACCGCGGCTGGGACACGGACCTGTTCGACCCCGACCCGGAGGCGCTCGGCAAGACCTACACGCGGCACGGGGGATTCCTGGAGGGGGCGGCCGACTTCGACGCCGCGTTCTTCGGGATCAGCCCGCGCAGCGCGCTGGCCACGGACCCGCAGCACCGGCTGTTCCTGGAGTCGTGCTGGGAGGCGCTGGAGCACGCCGGGATCGACCCGTCGACCCTGCGCGGCAGCCGCACCGGCGTCTACGCGGGCAACATGTACAACGACTACTCCTCGCGCTTCGTGCACGGCTCGATCCCTTCGTCGGTCGAGGGCACGCTGCTGTCCTCCAGCACGCCGAGCGTCATGTCGGGCCGCGTCTCGTACACGCTGGGCCTGGAGGGCCCGTCGCTGACGGTCGACACGGCCTGCTCGTCGTCGCTGGTCACCCTGCACCTGGCCGTGCGGGCGCTGCGCCAGGAGGACTGCTCGCTGGCGCTGGCCGGCGGCGTCACGCTGCTGGTATCGCCGGACGCGTTCGTGGAGTTCAGCCGGCAGCGGGCGCTGTCGCCGGACGGGCGGTGCAAGTCGTTCTCCTCGACCGCCGACGGGGCCGCCTGGTCGGAGGGCGTCGGCGTCCTCGTCCTGGAGCGGCTGTCCGACGCCCGCCGCAACGGGCACCGCGTGCTCGCGGTGGTCCGCGGCTCGGCCGTCAACCAGGACGGCGCCAGCAACGGCATGACGGCGCCCAGCGGACCGGCCCAGGAGCGGGTCATCGAGCAGGCGCTGGCGGACGCCCGGCTCGGCGCCGACGAGGTGGACGTCGTGGAGGCGCACGGCACAGGCACGACGCTGGGCGACCCGATCGAGGCACAGGCGCTGCTGGCCACGTACGGCCGGGAGCGCGGCGCGGACCGGCCGCTCTGGCTGGGATCGGTCAAGTCGAACCTCGGCCACACCCAGGCCGCCGCGGGTGTGGCCGGGGTCATCAAGATGGTCAAGGCCCTCGAACACGAGACGCTGCCGCCCACCCTGCACATCCAGGAGCCGACGCCGCACGCCGACTGGGACTCCGGCGGCGTCCGGCTGCTGACCGCCGGCCGCGCCTGGCCGCGCGGCGAGCGCCCGCGCCGCGCGGCCGTCTCCAGCTTCGGCATCAGCGGCACGAACGCGCACGCCATCATCGAGGAGTACGTCCCCGAGACCGAGACCGAGACCGAGACCGAGACCGAGACCGAGACAGAGACAGAGGCCGGGCCGGACCGCATCCCGGAGGCCGGTGGGCCGCTGGCATGGCCGGTCAGCGCGCACAGCGCCGCCGCCCTGCGCGGCCAGGCCGCCCGCCTGAGCACCCGCGTCACGGCCGCCGACGGCGCGACGGGTCAGCGCCCGGACGCCGCCGACGTGGCGCACTCGCTCGTCACCACCCGGGCCCTCTTCCCGCACCGCGCCGTCGTCCTCGGCCGCGACGGTGACGAGCTGGCCGCCGCCCTCGGCGCGTACGCCCGCCGGGAGCCGGCCCCCGCCGTGATCGAGGGCGTCGCCCCCGAGCACCCGCGTGCCGCGTTCCTGTTCACCGGCCAGGGCGGCCAGCGGCCCGGCATGGGACGGGAGCTGGCCGGGGTCTCGCCGGTGTTCGCCGCCGCCCTGGACGAGGCGTGCGCCGCGCTCGACCCGTACCTCGACCGGCCGCTGCGCGAGGTGATGTGGGCCGCGCCCGGCACGCCCGAGGCGGCGCTGCTCGACGAGACCGCCTACACGCAGCCCGCGCTGTTCGCCTTCGAGGTGGCCGCGTTCCGGCTGCTGGAGTCGCTGGGCCCGGCGCCCGCGGCGGTCGCCGGGCACTCGGTCGGCGAGTTCGCCGCCGCGCACGTGGCGGGCCTCTGGTCGCTGGCCGACGCCGCCCGGCTCGTCGCGGCCCGCGGCCGGCTGATGCAGCGGCTGACCGCGCCCGGCGCGATGGCAGCCGTGGCGGCGAGCGCGGACGAGGTCCGGCCCACGCTCGACGGGCTGGAGCACCTGGTCTCCGTCGCGGCCGTCAACGGGCCCGCGAGCGTGGTCCTGTCCGGCGACGCCGACGCCTGCCTGGCCGTGGCCGGCCAGTGGCGGGACCGGGGCCGTCGCACCCGCAGGCTCGACGTCAGCCACGCCTTCCACTCGCCGCTCATGGAGCCGATGCTCGACGCGTTCGCCGCCGAGCTGGCCGCCGTCCGGTTCGGCGAGCCCCGCCTCGCGTACGTCACCGGCCTGACCGGCCTGGCCGGCACCCCCTGGACCTCGCCGGGCTACTGGCTGGAGCAGATCCGGCTGCCGGTCATGTTCCAGGCCATGGTGGAGCGGCTGGAGAGCGAGGGCATCGGCGTCCTCGTCGAGGTCGGGCCGAAGGCCGTGCTGTCCGGCATGGCGCACGACTGCGTCACCCGCGAGGACACCGTCGTCATCCCGCTGCACCGGCGTGACACCCCGGAGCCGGACGCGCTGACCGCCTGCCTGGCCCGCGCCTGGGTCGCCGGACTCCCGGTCGACTGGCCCGCGCTGTTCCGCCGCGGCACCCGTACGGACCTGCCCACGTACGCCTTCGACAAGCGGCGCTACTGGCTCGACCCGCACGCCCGCGCCGCGGCCCTGTCCGAGGCGCTGCCCTCGGCCGGGCTGGCCGAGGCCTCTCACCCGCTGCTGGGCGCGGTCGTGGACCTGGCGGAGGACGGGCCGACCGTGCTGACCGGCCGCCTGTCGGTGGACGCCGCGCCGTGGCTGGCCGACCACCGGGTGGGCGGCACGGTCGTCCTGCCCGGGGCGGCCATGGCCGACCTCGTCCTGGAGGCGGGCGCGCGGACCGGCTGCGAGCTGGTCGAGGAGCTGATGTTCGAGGCGCCGCTGGTGCTGCCCGCCCGGGGCGGCGTCGTCGTCCAGGTGGTCGTGGAGCGCCCCGACGCCTCCGGCGCCCGGCCGGTGCGGCTCCACTCCCGGCCCGCCGGAGACCCCGAGGCGGGGTGGACCCGGCACCTGTCCGGCACGATCACCGGCAGGGCTTCCCTCAGCCAGGACGCCGCTTCGTGGGCGGTGGCGTGGCCGCCCGCCGGCGCGGTGGCGGTGGAGGTGGAGGGTGGTTACGAGCGGTCGGCGGAGCGGGGTTACGAGTACGGTCCGGCGTTCCAGGGGTTGCGGGCGTTGTGGCGGCGCGGGGACGAGCTGTTCGCGGAGGTCGCTGCTCCGGAGGGGGTCGAGGTCGCCGGGTACGGCGTCCATCCGGCGCTGTTCGACGCGGTGTTCCACCCGCTGGTGGTGGTGGCGCCCGACGGGGAGCTGCGGTTGCCGTTCGAGCTGCGGGGCGCGCGGCTGCACGCGGCCGGGGCCACGGACCTGCGGGTGCGGCTGAGGGAGCTCGGCTCCGACGGGTGCGCCGTCGAGGCCGCCGACCCGTCCGGGCGGCCCGTGCTGTCGCTGGGCTCCCTGCGGGTGCGGCCGGTGCCTGCGGGCGCGCTGGGCGGGCCGTCCGCCGTTCCGGTGTCGTACGGGGTGGAGTGGGTGGAGGCCCCCGCGGCCGGTGCCGCGGCCGGGGTGCCGCCGGTGGTGTGGTGCGTCTCGGAGGGCCAGGACGTGCCGTCGTCGGTGCGGGCGCTGACCGGGCGGGTGCTGGAGGCGGTGGCTTCGGCTCCGGCCGACGGGGTGGTGGTGTTCGCGACCCGGCCCGGTGACGTGGCGGCGGGCGCGGTGCAGGGTCTGGTGCGCACCGTCCAGTCGGAGCAGCCGGACCGGTTCGTGCTGGCGGAGGTGGAGGAGGGGTTCTCGGACTGGGCCCGGCTGGTGGTCGCGGGGGAGCCGCAGGTGCGGGTGGCCGGGGGCGAGGTACTCGTGCCGCGCCTGGCCCGCCGCACGCCGCCGGCCGCCTCGCCCCGCGAGGTGTCCGGGACGGTGCTGGTGACCGGCGGCACCGGAGGGCTGGGCGCGCTGGTGGCGCGGCGGCTGGTGGAGCGGCACGGGGTACGGGACCTGGTGCTGGTCTCGCGCCGGGGGCCCGAGGCTCCGGGGGCCGGCGCGCTCGTCGAGGAGCTCTCCGGGCTGGGCGCGAGCGTCAGGGTGGCGGCCTGCGACGTGGCCGACCGGGCGGCGCTGGCCGCGCTGCTGGCCGAGGTGCCGTCACTGGCCGGAGTCGTCCACACGGCCGGTGTGCTGGACGACGCGGTCGTCGAAGGGCTGACGCCGGACCGGATGGCCGCCGTGCTGGCGCCCAAGGCGGACGCCGCCTGGCACCTGCACGAGCTGACCCTCGACCGGCCCGTGGGACCGTTCGTGCTGTTCTCGTCGCTGGCCGGGGTGCTCGGCAACGCGGGTCAGGGCAACTACGCCGCGGCCAACGCCTTCCTGGACGCCCTGGCCGGGCACCGGCGTGGCCTGGGCCTGCCGGCCGTGTCCGTCGCCTGGGGACTCTGGGACACCGGCGCGACCGGCATGGGCGGCGGCCTCGACGCCGCCGACGTGGCCAGGCTCGCCCGCGCGGGCGTCGCCCCGCTGAGCGTGGAGGAGGGCCTGGAGGCGTTCGACCGCGCCGTGGAGGACTTCGAGGACGCCGAGCCGCTGGTCGTGGCCGCCCGCTGGGACACCGCCGGGCTGCGGGCCCGCGCCGAGGCCGGTGACCTGCCGGCCCTGCTGCGCGGCCTCGTACGGACACCGCGCCGCAGCGCCGGAGAGCAGGGCGGCGGCGTCGCCGGACTGGTGTCCAAGCTCGCCGTGATGACCAGGGACGAGGCCGTGCGGCTGCTCACTGACCGAGTCCGGACGCACGTCGCCGCGGTCCTCGCCCACGGCAGCGCCGAGCACATCGAGGTCGACCGGGCCTTCAACCGCCTCGGCTTCGACTCCCTGACCGCCGTCGAGCTGCGCAACCGGCTCAACGCCGACACCGGCCTGCGCCTGCCCGCGACCCTGGTCTTCGACCACCCGACGGTCAACTCGCTGGCCGAGTACCTCTTCCGCACGCTCGCGCCCCAGGCGCCGTCGCCGGAGGACACGCTGCGCACCGCCCTGGAGCACGTCGGCTCCATGCTGGCCGGCGCCAGGGAAGACGCGGACGCCGTCCGCAGCAAACTCGTCGCCGTGCTGCAGAGCAGCCTGGCCCGGTTCGGGGCGGAGCCGGACGGCTCCGGGCCCGCCGAAACGGTGGTGGACAAGATCGACTCGGCTTCCGACGAGGAGATCTTCGCCCTCATCGACAACGAACTGTGACGCCTGACTCCCGCGACCGAAGGGTTCACCGATGGGGACCGAGGACAAGCTCCGCGACTATCTGAGGCGCGCGACCGTCGAGCTGGCGGAGACCCGCCAGCGCCTCGCCGAGGACGTGGGCCGGCGGCACGAGCCGGTGGCGATCGTGGGCATGGCGTGCCGGTATCCCGGCGGGGTGTGGGGCCCTGACGACCTGTGGGACCTGGTGGCCACGGGCGGCGACGCCATCGGGGACTTCCCCGCCGACCGCGGCTGGGACCTGGAGGGGCTGTTCGACCCGGACCCCGAGGCGTGGGGCAAGTCGTACACGCGGCACGGCGGGTTCGTGGGCGCCGTGGCCGACTTCGACGCCGCGTTCTTCGGGATGAGCCCGCGCAGCGCGCTGGCCACCGATCCGCAGCACCGGCTGTTCCTGGAGTCGTGCTGGGAGGCGCTGGAGCGGGCGGGCATCGACCCGTCGACCCTGCGCGGCAGCCGCACCGGCGTGTACGCGGGCAACATGTACGAGCACTACTCGACCCGGTTCCTGGAGGTCACCCCCGAGGCGGTCGAGGGCACCCTGTTCACCTCCAGCGCCTCCAGCGTCATGTCCGGCCGCGTCTCCTACACCCTCGGCCTGGAGGGCCCCTCGATCTCGGTCGACACCGCGTGCTCCTCGTCGCTGGTCGCCCTGCACCTGGCCGTGCAGGCGCTGCGCCGCGGCGAGTGCTCGCTGGCCCTCGCGGGCGGGGTCTCGGTCATGGCGTCGCCGGTGCCGTTCATCGAGTTCTGCCGGCAGCGGGCGCTCGCACCCGACGGGCGGTGCAAGTCGTTCTCCTCGACCGCCGACGGGGCCGCCTGGTCCGAGGGCGTCGGCGTGCTCACCCTGGAACGCCTCTCCGACGCCCAGCGCAACGGCCGCCGCGTGCTCGCGGTGATCCGCGGCTCGGCCGTCAACCAGGACGGCGCCAGCAACGGCATGACGGCCCCCAGCGGGCCGGCCCAGGAGCGGGTCATCCAGCAGGCGCTCGCCGACGCCCTCCTCGACACCCGGGACGTGGACGTCGTCGAGGCGCACGGCACCGGCACGACGCTGGGCGACCCGATCGAGGCCCAGGCGCTGCTGGCCACCTACGGACGGGCCCGCGCCGGCGACCGGCCGGTCTGGCTCGGCTCCGTCAAGTCCAACATCGGCCACACCCAGGCCGCGGCCGGCGTGGCCGGGGTCATCAAGATGGTCAAGGCCCTCGAACACCGTCTCCTGCCGCCCACCCTGCACGTCGAGGAGCCGACCCCGCACGTCGACTGGAAGTCCGGAGGGGTGCGCGTCCTCACCGAGGCGGTCGAGCTGCCCGCCGACGGGCCGGTGCGGGCGGGCGTCTCCAGCTTCGGCGTCAGCGGCACGAACGCGCACGTCATCCTGGAGAGCGCGCCCGGGCCCCGCCCCGCGGAGGAGACCCCCGGCCTGGACGGCCCGATCGTGTGGGCGTTCTCCGCCAAGTCCGCCGCGGCGCTGCGCGCCCAGGCCGGCCGGCTGCGCGAGCACGCCGGCCGCGTCACCGGCGCGGACGTGGCCGCGACCGGCCGGGCGCTGGCGAGCCGGGCCCGGTTCCCGCACCGCGCCGTGGTCGTCGCCGCGAACCGTGAGGAGCTGGCCGAGGCCCTGGAGGCCGTCGCCGCCGGCGCTCCGCACGCCGCCGCCGTGACGGGGGAGGCGCTCGCCGAGCCGCGGCCGGTGTTCCTCTTCCCCGGCCAGGGGACGCAGTGGGCCGGCATGGCCGTCGATCTGCTGGACTCCAGCGACGTGTTCCGGACCCGCCTGCGCGAGTGCGACACCGCCCTGCGGCCGTACACCGGCTGGGCCGTCGAGGACGTGCTGCGCGGCACCGGCGGCGCGCCCGAGCTGGAGGGAACCGACGTCATCCAGCCGGTGCTGTTCGCCGTCATGGTGTCGCTGGCCGCCCTGTGGCGCTCGTACGGCGTCCACCCCGGCGCCGTCGTGGGCCACTCGCAGGGCGAGATCGCGGCGGCCTGCGTCGCGGGCGCCCTGTCGCTGGAGGACGCGGCCAAGGTCGTCGCGCTGCGCAGCCGCTCCCTGACCGGGCTCAGCGGCACCGGCGGGATGCTCGCCGTCGCGCTGCCCGCCGTACAGGCCGAGGAGCGGATCGCGCCGTGGGCCGGCCGGCTGTGGGTGGCCGTGCACAGCGGCCCCGCCGGGTGCGTGATCGCGGGCGAGGACGGCGCGCTGGACGAGTTCGCCGCCGTCTGCGGGGACACCGTGCGGGTGCGCCGCATCGCGGTGGACTACGCCTCGCACACCCCGCACGTGGAGGCGCTGCGCGACGAGCTGCTGGCCGCGCTCGACGGCGTCCGGCCGCGGCCGACCGAGACCGTCTTCTGCTCCTCGCTGGCCGGCGCGGTCGTCGAGCCCGCCCGCCTGACCACCCGCTACTGGTACGACAACCTGCGCAACCCCGTGCTGTTCGAGGAGGCGATCAGGGCGTTCACCGGGACGCCGCTGTTCGTCGAGGTCAGCCCGCACCCCGTGCTCGGCGGCGACACCGGCGACATCTGCGACGACGCCGGAGTCACCGCGGGCGTCTGCGCGAGCCTGCGCCGCGGCGCGGGCGACTGGAGCCGCTTCCTCGCCGCGCTCGCCCAGGCGTGGGTGCTCGGCGCCGACGTCGCCTGGTCCGACGCGCTCGGACCCGCGCCGCACCCCCGCGTCGACCCGCCCACCTACCCGTTCGAGCGGCGCCGGTTCTGGCTCGGCGACCGCGAGCGCGTCGGCCGGCCCGCCGGCGCGGGCATCGACGACGCCCGGCACCCGCTGCTCACGGCGGTCGTCCCGGTGGCCGGCGACGGCTACGTCCTGACCGGGCAGCTCTCGCTCAGAGGTGCCCCCTGGCTGGCCGACCACGCCGTCCAGGGCGGCGTGCTGCTGCCGGGCGCGGCCTTCGTCGAGCTGGCGCTGGAGGGCGGCGTCCACGCCGGCTCACCCGTGCTGGAGGAGCTGGTCATCGAGGCGCCCCTGTACCTGCCCGACGCCGGGGCCGTCACCGTCCAGGTCACCGTGGAACGTCCCGGCGCCGACGGCCGCCGCGCCGTCGGCGTGTTCTCCCGCTCCCCGGACTCCTCGGAGGGCTGGCGGCGGCACGCCTCGGGCGTGCTCGCCGACTCCGCCCCCGCCGAGGACGCCGCTTCGTGGGCGGTGGCGTGGCCGCCCGCGGACGCGGTGGCGGTGGAGGTGGAGGGTGGTTACGAGCGGTCGGCGGAGCGGGGTTACGAGTACGGTCCGGCGTTCCAGGGGTTGCGGGCGTTGTGGCGGCGCGGGGACGAGCTGTTCGCGGAGGTCGCTGCTCCGGAGGGGGTCGAGGTCGCCGGGTACGGCATCCACCCGGCCCTCCTGGACGCCGCCTTCCACCCGGTCGTGCTGGCCGGCGGCGACGGCGACGAGCTGCGGCTGCCGTTCGCCTTCAGCGGGGTGCGGCTGCACGCCGGCGAGGCGTCGGCGCTCCGGGTCCGGGTGTCCGGGTCCGGTGACGACGTGGTCGTCGAGGCCGCGGACCCTGCGGGCGACCGGGTGCTGTCCATCGACGGGTTACGCGTCCGCGCCGCCGCTCCCCGGTCCGTCGCCCCGTCCGCTCCGTCCTCGTACGGGGTGGAGTGGGTGGAGGCTCCGGCGGCCGGCGCCCTGGGCGGGGTGCCCTCGGTGGTGTGGTGCGTCTCGGAGGGCCAGGACGTGCCGTCGTCGGTGCGGGCGCTGACCGGGCGGGTGCTGGAGGCGGTGGCCGCCGCTCCGGCCGACGGCGTGGTGGTGTTCGCGACCCGGCCCGGTGACCTGGCGGCCGGGGCGGTGCACGGGCTGGTGCGGTCGGTGCAGTCGGAGCAGCCGGGCCGGTTCGTGCTGGCGGAGGTGGAGGACGGCTTCTCCGACTGGGCCCGGCTGGTGGCCCTCGGGGAGCCGCAGGTACGGGTGGCCGGGGGCGAGGTCCTCGTGCCGCGCCTGATCCGCCGCCCCTCCCGGCCCTCCTCCCCCGAAGGACCGGAGGTGTCCGGGACGGTGCTGGTGACCGGCGGCACCGGAGGGCTGGGCGCGCTGGTGGCGCGGCGGCTGGTGGAGCGGCACGGCGTACGGGACCTGGTGCTGGTCTCGCGCCGGGGGCCCGAGGCTCCGGGGGCCGGCGCGCTCGTCGAGGAGCTCTCCGCGCTGGGCGCGAGCGTCAGGGTGGCGGCCTGCGACGTGGCCGACCGGGCGGCGCTGGCCGCGCTGCTGGCCGAGGTGCCGTCACTCGCGGGAGTCGTCCACACGGCCGGTGTGCTGGACGACGCGGTCGTCGAAGGGCTGACGCCGGACCGGATGGCCGCCGTGCTGGCGCCCAAGGCGGACGCCGCCTGGCACCTGCACGAGCTGACCCTCGACCGGCCCCTGTCGGTCTTCGCGCTCTTCTCGTCCCTCGCCGGGGTGCTCGGCAACGCGGGCCAGGGCAACTACGCCGCGGCCAACGCCTTCCTCGACACCCTGGCCGGGCACCGGAACGCGCTGGGCCTGCCGGCCGTGTCCGTCGCCTGGGGACTCTGGGACACCGACTCCGGGATGACCGGCGGGCTGACCGGGGCCGACCACGCCCGGCTGGCCAGGGCCGGCATCGCCCCGCTGAGCGTGGAGCAGGGCCTGGAGCTGTTCGACGGCGCTCTGACCGGCGCCGAGCCGCAGGTGGTGGCCGCCCGCTGGGACACCGCCGGGCTGCGGGCCCGCGCCGAGGCGGGCGACCTGCCGGCCCTGCTGCGCGGCCTCGTCCGGGCGCCCCGCCGTACCGCTGGGAACGCCGGGGCAGCCGGCGGAGCCGGACCCGCGGCGCTCACCCGGCGCCTGGCGGACCTGCCCCGCCCGGACGCCCAGCGGCTGCTCACCGACACCGTGCGCGCCCACGTGGCGGCCGTCCTGGCGCACGGCAGCGCCGAGCACATCGAGGTCGACCGGGCCTTCAACCAGCTCGGCTTCGACTCCCTGACCGCCGTCGAGCTGCGCAACCGGCTCAACGCCGACACCGGCCTGCGCCTGCCCGCGACCCTCGTCTTCGACCACCCGACGGTCAACTCCCTGGCCGACTACCTCTTCCGCACCCTCGCACCCCCGTCACCCTCGCCGGAGGACACGCTGCGCGCCGTCCTCGACCGGGTCGACGACATGATCGCCGCGGCGAACGGCGAGGGGGAGGCCCTGCGCGACCGGTTCGTGTCGCTCCTGCAGAGCACCCTCGACCGGCTCGGCCCCGGCGCCGACGGCGTCGGGGACGTCGCCGACAAGATCGACTCGGCTTCCGACGAAGAGATCTTCGCCCTCATCGACAACGAACTGTGACCCGTGAAGCCCACGACCGGAAAGGCTCGCCCGATGGGGACCGAGGACAAGCTCCGCACCTACCTCAAGCGCGCCACCGTCGAACTCGCCCAGGCCCGCCACCGCCTCACCGAGGCCGAGGAGCGCCGCCACGAACCCATCGCCGTCATCGGCATGGCCTGCCGCTACCCCGGCGGTGACACGGTCGAGGACTTCTGGCGCCTGCTGTGCGACAGCAGGAACGTCGTCCGCGAGGTGCCGCCCTCCCGCTGGGACGTCGACGCCTACTACCACCCCGAGCCGGGCGTGCCGGGCGCCATGTACACCAGGTACGGGGCATGGCTGGACGACGTCTCCGGGTGGGACGCCGAGTTCTTCGGCCTGTCGCCGCGCGAGGCGCTCCGCATGGACCCGCACCAGCGGCTGCTGCTGGAGCTGGCCTGGGAGGGCCTGGAGAACTCCGGCATCTCGCCGTCCCGGCTGGCGGGCAGCCGCACCGGCGTGATGGTCGGCTACATGGACACCCTCCAGTACGGCCGGCTGCAGATGGAGCGGCAGGGCGCCGACGCCGTCTCGGACCCGTACCTGGGGCAGGGCGCGGTGTCGAGCGTGGCGGCCGGGCGGATCGCCTACCAGCTCGACCTGATCGGCCCCACGATGACGATCGACACGGCCTGCTCCTCCTCGCTCATCGCGGTCCACCTGGCCATGGAGAGCCTGCGCAGAGGCGAGTGCGACCTCGCCATCGCGGCGGGCGCGTCACTGACCCTGCACCCCACCACGTTCGTGCAGGCGTGCGCGGGCCTGATGATGAGCGCCGACGGGCGGTGCAAGACGTTCGACGAGGGGGCCGACGGCTACGTCATGGGCGAGGGCGGCGGCCTGGTCGTGCTGGAGCCGCTGTCGAAGGCGCTCGCCAACGGCCGCCGCGTCCGCGCCGTCCTGCGCGGCTCGGCGGTCAACCAGGACGGCCGCAGCAACGGGCTGACCGCGCCCAGCCGCCGCGCGCAGGCCGACGTCATCGGCCGGGCGCTCGCGGCGGCCCGCGTCACCCCCGACGACATCGACTACGTCGAGGCGCACGGCTCCGGCACCCACCTCGGCGACGCCATCGAGCTGTCCGCCCTGCACGACGTCTTCGGCGGACGCGGACCCGACCGGCCGCTCCGGGTCGGCGCCGTCAAGACCAACATCGGTCACACCCAGGCCGCCGCGGGCATCGCCGGCCTCATCAAGACGGCGCTCATCCTGGAGAACGGGGTCATCCCGCCGAACCTCCACCTGACCACCCCCGCGACGGCCATCCCCGAGGACGGCAGCGTCCAGCCGGTCAACGACCCCGTGCCGCTGCCCCGCCAGGACCGGCCCCGGCTCGCGGGCGTCAGCTCCTTCGGCCTGTCGGGCACGAACGCCCACGTGATCGTGGAGGCGGCCCCGGACCCCGCGCCGCCCGACCCCGCGGTCCCGGCCGGACCGGTCCCCGCGTACGTGCTGCCGGTGTCGGCGGCCGGCCAGGAGGCGCTGCGCGAGCAGGCCGACCGGCTCGCCGCGTGGCTCGACGAGCGTCCCGAGACGCCGCTCGCCGACCTCGCCCGCACCCTCCAGGCCGGGCGCGCCGAGCTGGACCACCGCCGCGCCCTCCTCTGCTCCGGCCCCGGCGACGCGGTGGAGCGCCTGCACGCCACCGCCCGGCAGGACAGCGGGCACCGGGTGAAGGGCCGCCCACGGGTCGCGTTCCTGCTCCAGGGGGTCGGCGACCAGTACGCGGGCCTGGGCAGGGAGCTGTACGCCAGGGAGCCCGTGTACGCGCGGGCCGTGGACACCTGCGTCGAGCTGGTGTCCCGGCGCTCCGGAGTGGACCTGCGCCCCCTGTTCTTCCCCGAGGGCGACGCCGGCCCCGAGCCCGCGGGCGACGACCTGGCCGCCCTGCTCGGCCGCCGCCCCGCGCCCGGCGACGCGTCCACCGGGCACGACCCGCTGGACCAGGCCGCCATCGCCCACCCGTTCCTGTTCACCGTCGAGTACGCGCTGGCCAGGCTGCTCCAGCACTGGGGCGTCACCCCCGACGTGCTCGTCGGCTACAGCCTCGGCGAGTACGTGGCCGCCTGCCTGGCCGGCGTCTTCACCCTGGAGGACGCGCTGCACGTGGTCGTCGAGCGCGCCCACCTGATCAGCGCGGTGCCCGCCGGCCGCATGGTCGCGGTCGCCGCCCCGGAGGAGCGCGTCACCGCCGCGCTGACCGGCGCGGGGATCGAGGTGGACGTCGCGGCCCGCAACGGCCCCGCGATGACCGTGCTCAGCGGCCTGCCCGCCGACATCGAGGCCGCCACGGCCGCGCTGACGGGAGCCGGCATCGCGTGCCGCCCGCTGCGCTCGGCCCACGCCTTCCACTCGGCGCTGCTCCAGCCCGCCCGCGAGAAGCTCGCCGCGGTGCTGGAGTCGGTGCCGCGCCGGGCACCCGCCGTCACCATCGTCTCCAACCTCACCGGCCGGCCGCTCACCGCCGAGCAGGCCACCAGCACCTCGTACTGGGCCGACCAGCTCGTCGGCACGGTCCGCTTCGCGGACGGCGTGCGGCACTGCGTCGAGCAGGACGTGGCGGCGTTCGTGGAGCTCGGGCCGGGGCAGACCCTCGGCGGTCTGGTACGGCAGAACCTCACCGGCGGGGCGGCCCCGGCCGTCCTCGGCACGCTGCCGCCCCGCTGGACCGCGGGGGAGCGCCGCGACGCGCACCAGGAGCTGCTGGCCGCCTGCGCCGCGCTGTGGGAGCTGGGCGTGGCCGTCACCTGGGACCTCACCCGGCCCGGCGACGGCCAGGTGCTCAGCCTGCCGACGTACCCGTTCCAGCGCACCCGCTTCTGGCCCGACGCCGGCCCTGATCACAGCTCGGGCTTCGGCCCCGACCTCAGGCCCCGCCTCTCTGCCGGGGCCGGCATCGGGACCGGCCTCGCTTCCGGGGCCGGCATCGGGTCGCGCCGGCCGGAGAGCGCCGACTCCACCACGGCGGCCGTCGGACGGCCGGACCGCTCGGGTGCTTGCGAGGCGGCGGGCGCGATCCCGGCCGGTGAGTCGGACGGCGACTTCGTGTTCGTCCCGGACTGGCGGCAGGACCCGGCCCGCGCGCCGCTTCCGGGGTCCGTGCGGCTGCCCGGCCCGCTCGTGGTCTTCGTCGACCCCGGCGGCGCCGGCACCGCCCTGGCCGACCTCGCCGAGGCGGCGGGAACGCCCGTCGTGGAGGTGGTCGCCGCCCCGCCCGGCTCCGGGACGACCGGGCCGCGACGAGAAGGGCGCCGCCTGACCGTCGACCCGGCCGTGCCCGAGCACCACGCCGAGGTCTTCGCCGGTCTCGGCGACGGGCCCGTCCACGTGGCGTACCTGTGGGGACTCGGCGGCGGCCCCGCCCCGTCGGACGCCTCCGGGGCGGCTCCGGCGGCGTTCGCCGGGGACGCGGAGCTGCGTGCCGCCGTCGAGCACGGCTTCACCGGGCTCCTCCTGGCCGTCCAGGCGCTCGGCGACCTGCCCGCCCGCCAAGGCGTACGGCTGCTGACCGTCACCAGCGGCGCCACCGAGATCCTCGGCCGGGACGCGCCGGCCCCCCACCAGGCGCTCGCCCACGGGCTCGGCCGCGCGGTGCGGCACGAGTACCCGGGCCTGACCTGGAGCGGCGTCGACCTCGACCCGGAATCCGGCGTCCAGGCACCGGCACGTCCGCCCCACCAGCCCGCCTCCGCACCGACCACCGGACCGACCACCGGGCAGATCTCCGCACCGATCTCCGGGGGGACGACCGGGCGGATGGCCGAGCTGGCTGCCGTGCTGATGACGGAGCTGACGGCCGCGCCGCCCGACGGAGCCGACCCCGACGCCCGCGACGCACTCACGGGATGGCGGCGTGGCCGCCGCTGGATCCGCGGATGGGCCCAGGCACCGGCCACGAGCCCCGAAGCAACGGCGAGCGGCGCGGGAACGGCGACCGAGCGGCCTGCGAGCGGCGACGGCACGGCCGAAGCCGTGTGGCGGCCCGACGGCGCGTACCTCATCACCGGCGGCACGCGCGGACTCGGCATGGCGCTCGCCAAGCACCTCGTCCGCGCCGGCGTCCGCCGCCTCGCCCTCGTCGGCCGAACCCCCATCCCCACGCAGGCCGCGACCGGTGAGATCGACGCCCGGGTGGCCGCGACCCTCCGGGACGTGGCCGAGCTGGAGGCCGCCGGGGCCGAGGTGCTGCTGCTCGCCGCCGACACCGGCGTCCCCGACCAGTTGCGCGACGCCCTGCGACGGGCCCGCGAGCGCTTCGGCCGGCTGCACGGCGTCGTCCACGCCGCCGGCCTCCCCGCCGGCGGCCTGACCCAGCGCCGCACGGTCGCCGACGCCACCGCGGTGCTCGCCCCCAAGGTCCTCGCCATGGGCCCGCTCGCCGAGCTGGTCGGCGCGGGCACACCCGCTGCCGAGCGGCCCGAGCTGCTGGTCCTGTACTCCTCCGCCGTCACCGCGTTCGGCGGCATCGGCGAGGCCGACTACTGCGCCGCCAACACCGTCCTCGACGCGTACGGCCAGGCGCTGGCCGCCACCGCCCCGTCGACCCGGGTCGTGTCGGTGGCGTGGGGCCCGTGGCGGCACGACGTGTGGCAGTCCGAGGGGCTGAAGGCGACCGGCGGCCTGGCCGAGCGGGTGGCCGCCTACCGCGACGCGCACGGCTTCCGCGACGAGGCCGGTTGCGCGCTGCTCGACCGCATCCTGGCCGGCGGCCACGGCGGCGTCATGGCCGTACGGCAGCCGCTGCGGGAGGTCCTGAACGCCTGGTCGAGCATGCTCGACCTGGACGACCTCGTCGGCGCGGCGGTGGCGGCCGGGCCGAAGGGGGAGCGGTTCCCGCGCCCCCGGCTGCGCGCCGACTACGCGCCGCCGCGGACCGACGCCGAGGCCCGGATGGCCGACCTGTGGGGCGCGTTCCTCGGCATCGACGGCGTCGGCGTCCACGACCCGTTCTTCGACCTCGGCGGCAACTCCCTGGTCGGCATGGCCATGGTGCTCGCCATCGAGAAGGAGCTCGGCCGGCCGGTGCCGCCCGCGCTGCTGTTCGAGCACGCGACCGTCGCGGAGTTCACGGCGGCGCTCGGAGCGGCGGAGGGCGGCGGCGCGAACGGCCAGGAGCCGCTGGCCGGCAGTTCGGCACGGGGGGAACGGCGGCGCAGGGCCCGTTCCGGCAGACGGAGATGAGCGGGGGAGGCGAGTCCGTGGACCAGCGGCCCCCGACGCGGCCCGACAGCAGGCCCGACACGAGGACGGTAGACGTGATCGACGACATCGACGAGATCGACGGCGAAGGCTCCGGGACCGACATCGCGATCGTCGGCATGTCCGGGCGCTTCCCCGGGGCGTCCGACGTGGCCGAGCTGTGGTCCGCGATCCGGTCCGGCGCGTCCGGCGTCACCCGGTTCACCGACGCGGAGCTGCGCGCCGCCGGGGTCCCGGAGGAGCTGATCGCCGACCCGTCGTACGTGAAGGCGAGCCCGGTGATCGACGGCGTCGAGCTGTTCGACGCGGGCTTCTTCGGGATCGGCCCGAAGGAGGCGCAGATCCTCGACCCGCAGCACCGGCTGTTCCTGGAGCACGGGTGGACCGCGCTGGAGGACGCCGGGTGCGACCCGACGAGGTTCGACGGGGCCATCGGCGTGTTCGCCGGGTGCGCGCACAGCTCGTACATGCAGAACAACCTGCTGCCGAGCGGCGTCGGCGCCGTCATGGGCGACCTCGCGGTCGGGCTGGCCAACGACAAGGACTCCCTCACCACCCGCGTCGCGCACACGCTCGGGCTGTCCGGCCCCAGCTACGGCGTGCAGAGCTACTGCTCGACGTCGCTGGTCGCGGTGTGCGCCGCCGCCACCAGCCTGGCGGCCTTCGAGTGCGACCTGGCCCTGGCCGGCGGCGTCGCGGTGAACGTGCCGCACCGCGTCGGCTACCTCTACCAGCAGGGCGGCATCGCCCCGCCCGACGGCGAGTGCCGCGCGTTCGACGCGGCCGGGATGGGCGCACCCCTCGGCAGCGGCGTCGGCGTGGTCGCGCTGCGGCGGCTGGAGGACGCGCTCGCCGACGGCGACCAGATCTACGCCGTGCTGCGCGGCTGGGCGGTCAACAACGACGCCGGTCGCAAGGCCGGCTTCACCGCCCCCGGCGTGCAGGGGCAGGCCGCGGTCATGGCGGAGGCGCTGGCGAGCGCCGGGCTGACGCCCGCCGACATCGACTACGTCGAGGCGCACGGCACCGGCACCGCCCTGGGCGACGCGGCCGAGCTGGCGGCGCTGCAGCAGGTGTTCCGGGACGAGTCGGTGCTCATCGGCTCCGTCAAGACGAACCTCGGCCACCTCGACCGCGCCGCCGGCGTCACCAACCTCATCAAGGTCGCCCTCTCCCTGCGCCACGACGAGATCCCGCCCACCATCAACCTGACCGACCCCAACCCGCAGCTCGCCTCCGGCCAGGCCGGGCTGGAGATCGTCACCGGGCTGCGCGGCTGGCCGCGCGAGGCGGGCCGTACCCGCCGCGCCGGGGTCAGCGCTTTCGGCATCGGCGGCACCAACGCGCACGTCGTGGTCGAGGAGGCCCCGCTCGTGCCGCGCACCGAGGAGCCGCCCCGCCCTGAGCTGCTCGTCTGGTCCGCCCGTACGGCCGCCGCCGCCGACGCGATGACCGAACGCCTGGCGGAACACCTGGCCGGACACCAGGCGGAGACGGAACGCCCGGCTGGGCACCCGGTCGGACAGGCAGTGGCCGATCTGGCCGGTGGCGGCTCCGGACACCGGCTGGCCGACGTCGCCCACACCCTCCAGACCGGGCGGCAGGTCTTCGCCCACCGCCGGACGGTGGTGGCCTCCTCCGCGGCCGAGGCCGCCGAGAGGATCCGGTCCGGCGCCGCGCTCGGCCGCGCCGAGAGCCGCGCGGACCGGCCCGTCGCCTTCCTCATCGCCGGCACCGGCGAGCAGTACCCGGGGATGGCCGCCGAGCTGTACGAGACCGAGCCGGTGTTCCGCGCGGCGCTCGACCGGTGCCGCGCCGAGCTGCGCCGGCGGACGGGCGACGACCCGCTCGCCGAGATGATCGGGCCGCGGCGGGACGGTGAGGGGGACGCGCTCGGCCGGCTGCTCGGTCGCGCCTCCGCTCCCGCCGCGGCGCCCCCCACCCGGGTGCTCCAGCCCGCGCTGTTCGCCGTCGAGTACGCGCTCGCGCGGCTCGTCCAGTCGTGGGGCGTCGAGCCCGCCGCCCTGGCCGGCTACAGCCTCGGCGAGTACGTCGCGGCCTGCCTGGCCGGAGTGATGTCCCTGGAGTCGGCCATCGCGCTGGTCGCCCACCGGGCGAGCCTCATCGACGAGCTGCCTCCTGGCGGGATGTGCGCGGTGCCGCTCGCCGCCGCGGACCTGCGCGAGCGCCTGGCCGGCGTCGCCGGTGTGGACGTCGCCGCGATCAGCGGCCCCCAGCTGACCGTGCTGGCGGGCGAGCCCGCGGCGATGGCGGCGGCCAGGGCGCTGCTGGAGGCGGACGGGGTGCCCTGCCGGCCGCTGGCCACGAGCCACGCCTTCCACTCCGGGATGATGGAGCCGCTGCGTGAGCGGCTGACCGCCTGGATCGCCGAGAACGTCCCCCTCCACGCGCCCCGCGTCCCCTGCGTCTCCAACGTCACCGGCGAGCTCGCCACCGCCGCCCAGCTCACGGACCCGGCGTACTGGGCCGAGCACATGTGCGCGCCCGTGCGCTTCGACGGCGTGCTGAGCACGCTGCTGCGCCTGGACGGCGACGCGGTGCTGCTGGAGATCGGGCCGGGGCAGTCGCTGGGCGCGATGGCGCGCGGCCACCGCGACTGCCCGCCGGACCGCTGGCCGCTGGTCGTCGCCACGCTTCCCGGGGCGGACGACCCGCGTCCGGCCGGCGAGGTGCTGGCGGAGGCGGCGGGGCGGCTGTGGCTGGCCGGGGTGCCGATCGACTGGTCCGGCTACCGGCAGGACCGGCCGGTGGCCAAGGTCGGGCTGCCGACGTACCCGTTCCAGCGCGAGCGCTACTGGATCGACCCGCCGTCCGCCCCGGCGACGCGGGGAACGGCCTCGAACGGCACCGCGCCCCAGGCCGCCCCGCACGGGGTCGCCTCCTCCAGCGAGTCCGCCTCTTCCAGCGGGACCGCCCCTCTCGACCTAGCCGTCTCCCTCAACGGGAGCGCCTCCGTCAACGGCGCGGACCGTAACAGCGGACCCTCCCCGGCGGATGCGGGGCGGCCCCATGTGGAGCTGCTCGTCCCGGGCTGGACCCGCGCGAATCCCCCCGGCACGGACGCCCCCGCGACCAAGGCCGCCGAGCCGGACCTACGGGTGGGCCGGTGCGTTCTGGTGGCGGGCCGTCCGGACGGGGAGGTCGCCGAGTCGCTGGGCCGGTCACTGCGCGCCCACGGCGTCGACGCCGTCACGGTCACCGACTCGGACGACCTCGCGGCGCTCACCCGGAGCCCCGACGCCGCCGCCCCGGCCACGGTCGTGGACCTCCGCCTCCTGGACGCCGCGCCTCGGACCGCCTCCGCGCGCGAGACCGCCTCTGCCGGGATCGGGGACGCGCTCGTGCCCGTGGCGGGGCTGCTGGCGGCTCTCGGTGAGGAGGGCGGTGACGGGACCCGGGTCCTGCTGGTCACGCGCGGCGGGCAGGCGGTGGCCGACGGTGAGGCGCCCGACGCCGCCCAGGCCGCCGCGGCCACCCTGCCGATGGTCGCCAACCAGGAGTACCTCAGCCTCGACTGCTCCGCCGTGGACCTCGACCCCGGCGCCGGCGCCCAGGCCGTTGCCGACGCGCTGACCGGCGAGATCCTGGCCCCGGCGGGCGAGGTCTTCGTCGCCTACCGCGCCGGAGCCCGCCTCCTCCGCACCTTCACCCCGACCGACGACACCCTCACCGACGGCTCCGCGACCGACGGCTCCGCGACCGACGACTCCGTGCCGGGCGGCTCCGTGTCCGGCGGCGAGGACACCGTGCGGGCGGGAGGGACGTACCTGATCACCGGCGGGCTGGGCGACGTCGGGCTGCAGCTCGCCGGGCACCTCGCCCGCGCCGGTGCCGCGCGCCTCGTCCTCACCAGCCGCGGCGGCCTCCCCGCCGAGGCCGGCGACCCGCGCCGGCAGGAGGTGGAGCGCCTGCGTGCCCTGGGCGCCGAGGTGCTCACCCCAGCCGTGGACGTCACGGACACCACCGCCATGCGCGCCATGCTCGCCGACCTCCTCACCGAAACACCCGCCGGTGGGAGGCGCCGGCTCGACGGGGTGGTGCATGCCGCGGCCGAGACGCGGGCCGACGGGTTCCGGCCGTTGCGTGACCTCGACGCCGAGGCCGTGGGCCGCCACTTCGCCGCCAAGGTGACCGGCGCGCTCGTGCTGGAGGAGGTGCTCGGCGAGCTCCCGGCCGGCCTCGCGCCCCGGTTCTGCCTCGTGTTCTCGTCCACCTCCGCCGTCCTCGGCGGCATCACCTTCGGCAGCTACGCCGCCGCCAACGCCGCCCTCGCCGCGCTCGCCCACCGCGGCCACGCCGCGCACCTCGCCGGCCGTACCCCCACCCGGTGGGTGGCCGCGAGCTGGGACACCTGGGCCGTCACGCTCGACCGGCTGGAAGGCGGCATGGGCGCGGCGATGGCCGCCCACTCGATGAGCGCTTCGGAGTCGCTGGCGGCGTTCGACCGGCTGACGGCCACCACCCGTCCCGGGCTGGTGGTCGCGGCGGGCGGGCTCGACGACCGGCTGCCCCGGTCCGTGCCCGCGGCGACGGCCCTGCTCGCGGCGGCCGCGCCGGACGGCTCAGAAGCGGCCGGCGGAGAGGGGCCGCCCGGCGGGGCGGGGGACCGGTTTCCGCGTCCCGAGCTTCCCCAGCCGTACAGCCCGCCGCAGTCGGCGGCCGAGCGCGGCCTGGCGGAGCTCTGGTCCGAGGTGCTGGGCGTCGAGCCGGTCGGGACCCGGGACAACTTCTTCGACCTGGGCGGCAACTCGCTGGTGGCGCTGCAGATGCTCTCCCTGGTGAAGCAGCGGTTCGGGGTCGCGGTGCCGACGGTGGCGCTGTTCGAGGCGCCCACGGTAGGCACGCTGGCCGTCATCCTCGACGAGCGCGGCGCCACGACCACTCCCGAGCCCCAGCCGCAGCAGGCGCCGGAGGGCGTGCGGGTCGTGGGGGAGCGGGCGAGGACGACCGCGGCCGACGACGACCGGCGGATCGCGATCGTCGGCATGGCGGGCCGCTTCCCCGGCGCCGCCGACGTCGCCGCGTTCTGGCGGAACCTCAACGACGGCGTCGAGTCCATCAGCTTCTTCTCCGAGGAGGAGCTGCTGGCCGCCGGGGCCGATCCCGAGCAGATCAAGGACCCCGCGTACGTGCCGGCCAGGCCCGTCCTGGACGACGTGAGCGGGTTCGACGCGGCGTTCTTCGGCATGAGCCCCCGCATGGCGGCCATCACCGACCCGCAGCAGCGCGCCTTCCTCGAAGTGTGCTGGGAGGCCCTCGAACAGGGCGGTTACGCGGCTCCGGAGCACCGGGGCCGGGTGGGCGTGTTCGGCGGCGCCAACATCAGCACGTACCTGCTCAGGATGGCCGACCACCTGCTCGGCGGCGGCCAGAAGGAGTTCAGCGGTTTCGAGGTGATCATGGGCAACGACAAGGACGCCCTGACCACCACCGTGTCGTACCTGTTCGACCTGTACGGGCCGAGTGTCGCGGTGCAGACGTTCTGCTCCACGTCGCTGGTGGCCGCGCACCTGGCCGTGCAGAGCCTGCGGGCCGGCGACTGCGAGCTGGCGCTGGCGGGCGGCGTGTCGATCCGCGTCCCCGACCGGGTCGGTCACCTGTACGGGCCCGGCGGCCAGGAGTCGCCCGACGGCCATGTGCGGGCGTTCGACGCCGGGGCCAAGGGCAGCATGTTCGGCGACGGGGCCGCCGCGGTGCTGCTGAAGCGGCTGCCCGACGCGATCCGCGACGGCGACCACATCTGGGCCGTCATCCGCGGCTCGGCCATG
The DNA here is from genome assembly GCF_040654215.1 of Nonomuraea sp. NPDC050733. Taxonomy (NCBI): domain Bacteria; kingdom Bacillati; phylum Actinomycetota; class Actinomycetes; order Streptosporangiales; family Streptosporangiaceae; genus Nonomuraea; species Nonomuraea sp. NPDC050733. Next base: position 455,623 of record NZ_JBFAHO010000002.1, read on the forward strand.
AACAACGACGGCGCGCTCAAGGTGGGCTACACGGCGCCCAGCGTCGTCGGCCAGTCCCGGGTGATCGCCGACGCGATGGCCGACGCGGGCGTCACCGGCGAGGACATCAGCTACGTGGAGGCGCACGGCACGGCCACCGAGCTGGGTGACCCCATCGAGGTGGCCGCGCTGACCCGGGCGTTCGGCACGACGCGGGAGCGGCGGTACTGCCCGATCGGGTCGGTCAAGACCAACGTCGGCCACCTCGACCGGGCCGCCGGGGCGAGCGGGCTCATCAAGACGTCGCTCGCGGCGCACCACGGGATCATCCCGGCGAGCCTTCACTACACCAGCCCCAACCCGGAGATCGACTTCGACGGCAGCCCCTTCTACGTCAACGCCGAGCTGTCCCCGTGGCGCACCCGTGACGGCCGGCCGCGCATCGCGGGGCTCAACTCCCTGGGAATGGGCGGCACGAACGTGCACATGGTGATCGAGGAGCCCCCCGCCCGCGACGAGGCCCCCGGGCCGGGCCGCCGGTACCAGGTGGTGACGGTCTCGGCCCGTACGGCAGACGCGGCGGACGAGGCGTGCCGGCGGCTCGGCGGGCACCTCGCGGACGGGCCGGGCCCGCGGCTGGCCGACGTCGCGTACACGCTCCAGGTGGGACGCAAGACGTTCGAGCACCGCAGGGCGATCGTCGCCGGCGACCTCGCGACCGCCGCCGCGGCGCTGGACGGGCGGCGCGCGGACGACCTGCTGGGCCGCGTCGAGACCGTGCGCGGCCGGCCGGTGGCCTTCCTGTTCGGGGGCGTCGGCGAGCAGTACCCGGGCCTGGCGGGCGAGCTCTACCGGCACGAGCCGGTGTTCCGCGCCGAGCTGGACGAGTGCCTGCGCCACCTGGGCGAGGCGCTGGACGGCGTCGTGGACCCCGCCGAGCTCGCCGACCTGCTGACCGGCGAACGCGGCGAGGCCACCGGCCTGGCCGCTCTGCTGGGAAGAGCCGGAACCGGCACGGGCGGGCGGGAGGCGGCGCTGCGGCGGACCGAGGTGGTGCAGCCCGCGCTGTTCGCCGTCGAGTACGCCCTCGCGCGCACGCTCATGGCCTGGGGGTTGCGGCCCCGGCTCATGCTCGGCTACAGCCTCGGCGAGTACGTCGCCGCGTGCCTGGCCGGCGTGCTGTCCCTGCCCGACGCCGTCGCTCTGGTCGCGCACCGGGCCCGGCTCATCGCCCGGATGCCGGCCGGCTCCATGCTCGCCGTCTCGCTGCCCGCCGACCGGCTGCGCCGCCGGTTCCGGCTGGAGGAGCGGGGGCTCGACGTGGCCGCCGTGAACGGCCCGCAGGTCACCGTCGTCGCCGGCCCGGCCGAGGACGTCGACCGGCTGGCGGAGGAGCTGCGCGCCGCGGAGGTGCCGTGCCGCCCGCTGGAGACCACCCACGCCTTCCACTCCCGCATGCTGGAGCCCCTGGCCGACGAGCTCACCCAGTGGGTCAAGGCCAACATCCGGCTCAACCCCCCGGCCCTGCCGTACGTGTCGAACCTGACCGGCGCCGTGGCGGACGCCGAGCTGGTGCGCGACCCCGGCTACTGGGCGCGGCACATGTGCGGCACGGTCCGCTTCGCCGACGGGATCGGCACGCTGCTGGCCGACCCGGGCCTGGCCGTGGTGGAGATCGGTCCGGGGCAGTCGCTGGGCGCGATGGTGCGCGGCGCGGGCTGCCCGCCCGAGCGGTGGCCGCTCGTCACGCACACGCTGCCCGCCGCGAGCGACGCCCGGCCCGGTGACGAGGTGCTGGCCGGCTGCCTGGCGCGGCTGTGGCTGTGCGGCGTCACCCTCGACTGGAACGCCTACCACGGCCGGACCGGCGACCCGGGCGAGTCAGGCCCCGGCCTGCCGGGGCGGGTGCCGCTGCCGACGTACCCGTTCCAGCGGCAGCGCTACTGGATCGACCCGCCCGCGACGCGCAGGCAGGCCGCCGAGTCCGCCCCGGACGTGCCCGCCGACCTGTTCGAGGCCATCACGAGCCTGCCCAAGCTGCCCGAGGAGCAGTGGCTGTACCTGCCGGTGTGGCGGCAGACCGCGCCCCCGGCGGCGGCCGAGCGCCGGCCGGACTCGTGGCTGGTGTTCGCCGGGGACGACGGGGCCGCCGGGGAGGCCGTGGCCCGGCTGCGCGCCGCCGTCGCGTCCACGGGCGCGCCCGTCACGCTGGTACGGCCGGGCGACGCCTATGCCGCCACCGGCGACGGCTACACGATCCGGCCGGGGGACGTGACCGACACGCTCGCCCTGCTCCGCGACCTGCGCCTTACCGGCCGCCCCCTCGACCGCGTCGTCCACCTCTGGACCCTGGACGCCCCGGCCCTGGACGCCTCGACTCCGGACGCCCCGACTCCGGAACCCGGCGGCACGCGGGCCCCCGGGAAGGACGCCGTGGACCTCGGGCTGCGGACGCTCGTGGCGCTCGCCCGAGCCGCCGGGGAGTCCGGCATCGGCGCGTGGTCGCTGGACGTGGCCGTGGCCGGGACGCAGCCGGTGCTCGGCGAGGAGGTGGCCGACCCGTACGGCGCGACGCTGCTCGGGCCGTGCGCGGTGATCCCGCTGGAGTACCCCGGCGTGACCACCCGCCTGGTGGACCTGCCGGCCGAGCCCGGCGCGCGGGACCTGACCGCCCTGGTCGCCGAGCTGGCCCGGCCGCAGACCGACCGGACCGTGGCGCTGCGCCGGGGCCGCCGCTGGGTGCCCGGCTACGACCCCCTCCCGGCCCCGCCTGTCGAGGAGCGGGCGGCGCTGCGCGAAGGCGGCGTGTACCTGGTCACCGGCGGCCTGGGCGGCATCGCGCTGGGCCTGGCCGAGCACCTGGTCCGCGAGTGCCGGGGCCGGCTGGTCCTGCTGGCCCGGCACGGCCTGCCGCCGCGCGCCGACTGGCCCGGCGTCCTGTCGGGCGACATCGCCGCCGGTGAGGTCACCCGCAGGCGCGTCGCCGCCGTCGCCGGGCTGGAGGCGCTGGGCGGCGAGGTCGAGGTCGTCACCGGCGACGTCGCCCGCCCGGAGGACGTGCGCCGGGCCGTGGACACGGCCGTGGCCCGGTTCGGCGCCCTGCACGGCGTCCTGCACGCGGCCGGCGTCCCGGCCATGGGCCTCATGCAGTTCAAGCGGCCCGAGGAGCTGGACGAGGTGCTGGCGCCCAAGGTGGCCGGCACGCTCGCGCTGGCCGAGGCGCTGCGCCTGGGCGGGCCGGACGAGGTCGAGCTGGACTTCCTCGTGCTGTTCTCCTCGATCACCTCGGCCACGGGCGGCGGCCCCGGCCAGGTCGACTACTGCGCCGCCAACGCCTTCCTCGACGCCTACGCGCACCGGCTCGCCGCGACGGGCCGCCGCGTGGTGTCCGTCGGCTGGGGCGAGTGGACGTGGAACGCCTGGGAGGCCGGGCTGGCCGGGTACGAGGAGGCGCTGCGCGACTTCTTCCGGCAGAACCGGGCCCGCGTCGGCATCGCGTTCGACGACGGCTGGCGCTCGCTGCTGCGGGCCCTGGCCACCGGCGAGCCGCGGGTCGTCGTCTCCACCCAGGACTTCCCGACGCTGGTGCGCGGCAGCGCGGAGTTCACCGTGGACGTGGTGACCTCCCCGGCGATGGGCGGCACGAGCGGCGAGCGGCACCCGAGGCCCGAGCTGCTCACCGCCTACCAGGAGCCGGACGGCCACGCCGAGGAGACCATCGCCGCCATCTGGGGCGAGTCGCTGCGGCTGGACCGGGTCGGGGTGCTGGACAACTTCTTCGAGCTCGGCGGCAACTCTCTGCTCGGCGTCGCCATCGTCGCCGCCGTGCGCCGCGCGTTCGAGCTGGACGAGCTGCCGCCGCACGTCCTGTACGAGGCGCCGACCGTGGCCGCGCTCAGCCGGACCGTCGAGGCGCTGGCCTCGGGGGCGGCCCCGGTGCTGGCCGGCGCGGGCGGCGGCAGCCAGGTACGGGCCCAGCTCCGCCGTTCGGGCCTGGAGGCGTCGGCGGCGCGTAGGCGAGGACGGTGACGACATTCCACCAAGAAGACCGACAAGGGATGAAAGACCAACGATGAGCGGAACGGAGCGGACATGACCGTTATCGGGGTTATCGGCGCCGGCGTCATGGGAGTCGGAGTCGCCCAGAACCTCGCCCAGACGGGACACGACGTGGTGCTGGTCGACAAGGATGAGCAGATCCTGGCGGACGCGCTGGCCACCATCACCCGCAACACCCGGATGAGCCGGCTCATGGGCGGCCCCGCCCTGGACCCGGACGAGGTGCTGTCCAGGATCTCCACGTCCGTCGGCGTCGCGGGCGCGGCCAAGGCGGACGTGGTCATCGAGAACGTGACCGAGAACTGGGACGTCAAGCGGGAGGTGTACGAGGCGCTGGACCGCGAGTGCGGCCCGGACACCGTGTTCGTCGTCAACACCTCCGCCATCCCCATCACCAAGGTCGGCGCCGTCACGGGGCGGCCCGACAAGGTGATCGGCGTCCACTTCATGAACCCCGTCCCGGCCAAGCCCGCCGTGGAGCTGATCCCCGGCTTCCACACCTCGCCGGAGACGATCCAGCGCACCCGGGACCTGCTGAGCGCCATGGGCAAGAAGGCCGTGGACGTCAAGGACTCCTGCGGCTTCATCTCCAACCGGGTGCTGATGCTCACCGTCAACGAGGCCGCATACCTCGTGCACGAGGGCGTGGCCGACGCCGAGTCGGTGGACGAGGTCTTCCGGAGCTGCTTCGGCCACCCGATGGGCCCGCTGGAGACCGCCGACCTGATCGGCGTCGACACGATCCTCTACAGCGTCGAGGTGCTCTACGAGCACTACGCCGACAGCAAGTACCGCCCCTGCCCGCTGCTCAAGCAGATGACCGACGCCGGGCTGCACGGCCGCAAGTCCGGCCGCGGCTTTTACACCTACGCCCAGTAACGACTGAAGGAGCCATTCGATGACCGACACCCAGGGCCAGATCCTCGGCTTCGTCCGCGACAGGTACCCGCAGGCGGAGATCACCGAGTCACAGGACATCTTCGCGCTCGGCTTCGTGAACTCGCTGTTCGCGATGGAGCTGGTGATGTTCGTCGAGAAGACGTTCGGCGTGACCATCCCGAACGAGGAGCTGCGGATCGACAACTTCCGCACCGCGACCGCCATGTCCGAGCTGGTGAGCCGGCTCGTGGCCGAGCCGGCCGTCGCGTGACGGTCACCGGCGTGGCGCCGCCCGCCGCCGCTCCACCGGCTTCGCCGCCGGTGGGGCGGGTCACCGACCGGAGCACCGCGCGGGCGTTCGTCGACACCCACGTGATGCCGTACGCCGACGCCTACGACCGGGCGGGACGCGTGCCCGAGGAGCTGCTGCGGCGGGTGGCGGAGGCGGGGCTGTGGGCGCCGTTCCTGCCGGCCGCGGCGGGCGGCGCCGGGATGGACTGGGTGACGCTCGGCGCGGTCCACGAGGAGGTGGGCCGCGGCTGCTCGTCGCTGCGCAGCCTGCTCACGGTCCACACCATGGCGGCGTGGACCGTGCAGCGGTGGGGCAGCCCGGCGCAGCGCGAGCGGTGGACGCCCGCGTTCGCCGCCGGCGACAGCCTGGGCGCGTTCTGCCTTTCCGAGCCGGGCGCCGGCAGCGACACCTCCGGCATCACCACGACCGCCGCCGAGTCCGGCGGCGGCTGGGTGCTCAACGGCGTCAAGAAGTGGACGACCGGCGGTCAGCGGGCGGACGTGTTCCTCGTGTTCGCCCGCACCGCGTCCAGCATCGGCGCGTTCCTCGTGCCGAGGGACACGCCGGGCGTGGAGGTGCGGCCGATCGACGACATGCTCGGCACCCGCGCCTCCATGCTCGCCGAGATCAGCTTCACCGACGTCGCCCTCGACCGGGACGCGCTGCTCGGCCCGAGCGGCTTCACCGCCGGCATGGTGCTCACCGGCACCCTCGACCTCGGCCGCTACAGCGTGGCGGCCGGGTCGGTCGGCATCGTCCAGGCGTGCCTGGAGGCGTCGGCCTCCTACGCCGCGAGCCGCGAGGTGGGCGGCACGCCCCTGGCGAAGCTGCCGCTCATCCAGGCCAAGCTCTCCGACATGGTGACCGACGCGCGGGCGGCCCGGCTGCTGCTGGCCGAGGCCGGCCGCCTCAAGGACGCCGGCGAGGCGTCCACGATCATGGCGACGTGGGTGGCGAAGTACTTCGCCTCCACCGCCGCCGCCCGGCACGCCTCCGAGGCCGTGCAGATCCACGGCGCCAACGGGTGCAGCACCGACTACCCCGTGGCCCGCTACTACAGGGACGCCAAGGTGATGGAGATCATCGAAGGCAGCAACGAGATCCAGCGGATGACCATCGCTGGCCAGGCCGATCGGGAGAAGACCGGATGAGCGTGACCGCCGAGAGCCCGGACGCCGGCGTCGCCCTGCTTCCACGGAAGCCGGTGCAGGGCCGCATCAAGTGCATCGTGTGGGACCTCGACAACACCCTCTGGAACGGCGTGCTGCTGGAGGACGGCGAGGTGACCGTGCGCCCGGCCGTCGTCGAGCGCATCCACGAGCTGGACCGCAAGGGCATCCTGCACTCCGTGGCCAGCAAGAACGACCGGGACACCGCGCTGGCCAAGCTGCGCGCCCTCGGCCTGGAGGAGATGTTCCTCCACCCGCAGATCGGCTGGAACCCCAAGTCGGAGTCGATCCGGAACATCGCCAAGGCGCTCAACCTGGGCCTGGACGCGTTCGCGTTCGTCGACGACCAGGAGTTCGAGCGGTCCGAGGTGGCGCACGGCGTGCCGGAGGTCACCTGCGTCGACATCCTCGACCTGGAGGAGGCGCTGGCCCGGCCGGAGTTCCAGCCGCGGTTCGTCACCGACGAGTCGGCGCAGCGGCGCCACATGTACCGGGGGCAGATCGCCCGCGACGAGCTGGAGGAGGAGTTCGTCGGCACCAACGAGGAGTTCCTGGCCGGCCTGGAGATGGAGTTCACCATCGCCCCGGCCGCCCGCGAGGACCTCCAGCGGGCCGAGGAGCTCACCGTCCGCACCAACCAGCTCAACTCGACCGGCCGCACGTACTCCTACGACGAGCTGGACGAGCTGCGCGAGTCCGACGACCACCTGCTGCTGGTGGCCTCGCTCACCGACCGGTTCGGCAGCTACGGCAAGATCGGCCTGGCGCTGGTGGAGAAGGGCGAGGACACCTGGCGGCTCAACATGATGCTCATGTCGTGCCGGGTGATGTCGCGCGGCGTCGGCATGGTGCTGCTCAACCACATCATGCGGCTGGCCGCCGAGGCCGGCGTGGCGTTGCGCGCCGACTTCGTGGAGACCGGCCGCAACCGCATGATGCAGGTGACGTACGCGTTCGCCGGCTTCAGGGAGGCCGAGAGGAACGGCGCCCACGTGGTGCTGCAGGCCGACCTGAGCACGCTCCAGCCGCCCCCGTCGTACGTGCGGCTGGAGGTGAGGGCGGCATGACCGTCGGCGAGCTGCTGAGCGACGAGACGCTGGCGCGCTGGCTGCCGTTCCGCACGCAGACCGGCGCCGAGCCGGGCGCGCTGCCGATGTACTGCCTGCCGCACGCGGGCGGGGCCGCCTCGGCCTTCCGGGTGTGGCAGCGCAAGCTGCCCGGCGTCGCGGTGCAGCCGGTGCAGCCGCCCGGACGGGAGGCCCGGCACAAGGAGCCGCCGTACCTGCGGATGGAGCCGCTGGTGTCGGACCTCGCGGACGTCGTGCTCGCCGACGTGGAGCTGTCGGCGGCCGGCCGCAGGTACACCCTGTACGGGCACAGCCTGGGCGCGATCGTGGCGTTCGAGCTGGTCCGGGAGATCCGGCGGCGGGGTGGTCCCGAGCCGGTGCACCTGTTCGTGTCCGGCTCCGACGCCCCGCACGTCACCGAGGAGCCGGGGCCGCCGGTCGGCCGGATGAGCAGGCCCGAGCTGGTGCACCTGCTGCGCGCGCTCGGCGGGACACCGGAGTGGCTGCTGGCCGACCCGGAGGCGCTCGACATGGTGCTCCCGTCGGTGCAGGCCGACTTCACCGTCAAGGAGACGTACGTCTACCAGGACGAGCCGCCGCTCGACGTGCCCGTCTCGGCGCTGTGCGGGGAGACCGACCCGCGGGTGTCGCCGGTGAAGCTGGCCAGATGGCTGGACCAGACAGCCCGCGAGTTCACGCTGCACGGGTTCGACGGCGGGCACTTCGCGGTGTTCGAGCAGGCGCAGCGGACCCACCGGATCCTGGCGGAGGCGCTGCGGCCGTGGGTGTGACGGTCGGCCCGGTGACGGTGCGGGAGTGGCGGCCACTCCCGCACCGTCCGCGTGTGGAGGACGGGCCAGCGACCCGGCCGGAGGTGTGGCCGGAGGTGTGGAAGGTGCGGCTCGACCGGCCCGAGCGGGCGGAGTGGCGGGACTGGCTGTCCGCCGCCGAGCGGGACCGGGCGGGCCGCTTCGCCGACGCGGGGGAGCGCCGCCGGTACGTGGTGGCGCACGCCGCGCTGCGGTCCGTGCTGGGCGAGCTGTGCGGCCTGCCGCCGGGACGCGTCCGGCTCACCGCCGAGGCGTCCGGCCGGCCGTGCCTGGAGCCCGGCGACGGAGGGCCCGACTTCAACCTGTCGCACTCCGGCGGCTGGGCCCTGGTCGCCGTGGCGGCGCCCGGCACGCGGGTGGGCGTGGACGTCGAGCGCGTCCGCGCCGACCTCGACCACGTGGAGCTGGCCCGGCGCATGTACCAGCCGGAGGAGGCCGAGCGGGTGCGCGAGCGCGGTCTGGAGGAGTACTTCCGGCTGTGGACCGCCAAGGAGGCGTACGTCAAGGCCACCGGAGCCGGGCTCGCCGGCCTGCGCTCCTGCCTGGTGCGCGACACGGGAACGGGGAGCGGGACGGTCTCGTCCCGCTCCCCGCGTGAGGGGTGGCCGGTGCGGTGGCTCGACGTGGCCCCCGGCTACGCCGCCGCCCTGGTCACGACCGCTTCGACACCGGCACCACGTACCGGCTGAACACCAGGTCCCGCAGCACGTCGTCGCCGCCCTCCACGATCGACACGTACCGCATGTCGCGCGTCAGCTTGCCGATGACCGACTCGTGCGTGTAGCCGAGCCCGCCGAACATCTCCGACGCCGTCGAGGCGATCTGCCAGCCGGTCTGCCCGCAGAACATCTTCGTCGTCAGCGCCTGCTTCAGCGTGCCCGTGCGCAGGAACTCCTCGCCCGCGTCCGGCCGGGCCGCGATCGCGTCGTACGCCCGCGCCGCGGCCAGGCACTGGTTGGTCATCACCTCGATCTGCATCTCGAACTGCCCCAGCCGGGAGGCGAACACCGCGTTGCCCGTCAGCGGCGCCCCCTTCACCGACTTCGACTTGCCGTACTCCATGCACACGTCCCGGATCCGGCGGGCCACGCCGAGGGCCGTGGTGGCGATGAGGATGCGGCTGGCGTTCAGGCCCACCTCCAGCAGGCGCAGCCCGTTGCCGCGCAGCACGTTCGCCGCCGGCACGCGCACCCCCGACAGCGACACCTGGTACGTGGCCGACGAGCGCAGCCCGATGACGTCCCACCGCCTGTCCACGGTGACGCCCGGCGTGTCACGCGGCACGAGCACCGCCAGGTAGCCCGACGGGTCCTCCTGGCTGCGCGCGACCACCACGAGGAACTGGGCGAAGTCCGTGTTCGTGGAGAACGCCTTCTGCCCGTCGAGGACGACCGTGTCCCCCTCGACCCGCGCGGTCGTCGTCATGCGGGCCAGCTCGCTGCCGGCCGCGTGCTCGCTGCCGAGCGTGGCGGCGAAGCCGTTCTCCGCCACCAGCCGGCCGAGATACCGCTCCCTCAGCTCCTCCGAGCCGTACCAGGCGACCATGCTCGTCGTCAGCACCGGGATGAACAGCGTGAACGCCACCCCGGCGTCGGCGTAGGCCAGCTCGCTGGTGATGCGGACGCTCTCCTCCAGCCCGAGGCCGAGCCCGCCGTGTTCCTTGGGCAGCCACCAGTTGGCCAGCCCCGTCTCCGCGAACCGCGCGTAGAGGGGCAGCGGCGCCTCGGCCAGCGAGTCGAGGTAGGCGTCGTTCCCGGACAGCTCGCGCCGGGCGAAGCCCTGGACGGCGCGCAGGTACTCGGGCTGTTTCATCGGCTCCTCACTCCTGCCCGTCGCGCGTGTCCAGAAGCTCGGCGAGCTGGCGCACCGTCGGGCACTCCAGCAGGCCGGTGACCGGCACGGACGCGTTCAGCTGCTTGCGGACCCGGGTGGTGAGCTCGATCGCGAGCAGCGAGTGACCGCCCAGCTCGAAGAAGTTGTCCAGCGCGCCGATCGGCTCGATGCCGAGCACCCGCGACCAGATCGCGGCCAGCGTCGCCTCGGTGCCCTCGCGCGGCTCCACGTACGCGTTGTTCAGCTCCGGCCGCGGATGCCGCTCCTGGTCGTCGTCATCGTCTCCGGCCTCGTGGATGTCGCCGGTGACCCACTGCGCCAGCCGCGCCTCCAGCGGGCCGGTCGAGATCACGAAGTGCCCGGCCCGGTCGGCCGCCGACAGCGCCCGCTCCAGCACGTCCACGCCCTCGGCCGGGGTCATCGCGTAGTCGATCACCGCGCCGCTGTGCCCGGCCACCCGGTCGGGATCGATGTTCCAGGTGTCCCAGTCGACGGTCACCCACCGGCCGGCGCCCGCCGTGCGGGCCGCGCGGACGTACGCGTCCAGCGCCGCGTTGGCCGCCGCGTACGGCGCGAGCGTCATGCCGCCCAGCACGGCCGCGATGGACGACAGCGTGATGCGCCGGTCCGGGCAGCGCTCGCCGAGCACCTTCTGCAGCACGTGGAAGCCGGTGACCTTGGCCGCCAGGTGCGCGTCGCACTGCTGCCGGTCCATCAGGTGCGCGAAGTTGAAGTACGCGCCGTCCTGCACGCCCGCCCCGTGGACGACCACGTCGATCCCGCCGAACCGGCTCACGGCCTCCGCCACGACGGCGCGCATCGCCTCCTCGTCGGCCACGTCGGCCGACAGGGCGAGCACCGTCGCGCCCCGGCTCTCCAGGTCGCGGATGTTGCGGATGTGCCGGACCGTGCGCTCCGCCCCTGGCGGGGCCGCCGCGAGGAACGCGTCCCACTCCTCGCGCGGCGGCAGCGCCGAGCGGGCCGTCAGCACCAGCCGGCAGCCGTACGTGCTCGCCAGGTGCCGCGCGAGCACCAGGCCGACGTCGCCGAGACCGCCGGTGACGAGCACGGTGTCGCCGTCGCGGAAGCCGCGCTCGTCCGGGCCGGGCTCCTCCACCGGGTACTGCCGGTAGTCCCGCAGCCACGTCTCGCCCGCGCGCAGCGCCACCGGCCCCTCATGCGGGCAGACCGCAGCGGCCAGCACCTGCTCGGCCAGCGCCTCCCGGCCCGGGTCGGAGACGCTGTCGACGTCCACGTGCCGGCAGCGCAGCCGCGGGTTCTCCTGCTGGAGGCTGGGCGCGAGGGCGGCGAGCGTGGAGTGCTCCGGATGGCGCAGGTCGGCGCCGGACACGCTCACCGCGTGCGAGGTGAGCAGCACCAGCTCGGCACGGGGCGCCGACCCGGTGTTGTCGACCAGCTCCCGCGCGAGGGCCAGCGCGGAGTAGAAGCCGCGCGCCTGCTCGGCGGTGAAGTGCTCCACCGGGTCCGCCTCGGGCCCCGCCTCGGGGCTCGCCAGGCTGAAGCCGTGGACGATGGCGCGCGGCGCGGCCACCAGCGAGTAGAACAACTCCGCCACGTCGTCGGCCTTGCCCGGCCGGATCGTGAAGTCACCGTTGTCGTCCTGGCCGAACCGGTCGCCCGCGCGCACGGCCGTCACCTCGGCGCCCGCCCGCGTGAGCCGCTCCACCAGCGCCTCGCCCCGCTCCTCGCCGGCGAGCACCAGCCACGGGCCCGCCAGGCGCAGCCGCTCGTCGAGGCCGGCGAGGGGCAGCGGGTGCGGCCGCCAGGTCGGCAGGTACGTCCACCGGCCGCGGTCGAAGCTCTTCCCGGGGCCCTGCTGCTGCCCCTGGGCCTGCGCCGCCGGGTTCGGCTTGATCCAGAACCTGCGCCGCTGGAACGGGTACGTGGGCAGCTCCACGCGGCGGCCCCGGCCGCCGTGCAGCGCCGGCCAGTCGACGGCGGCGCCCGCCAGCCACAGCCGCGCGACCGTGGCCAGCAGCCACTCGGCGGCCGGGGTGTCACCGTCCGGCGCGACCACGACTTCCTCGACCTGCCCGGAGACCTGCCCCGGGACCGGCCCGGAGCCCTGCCCGGTGGCCGGTCCGGACGGCTCGCCCTTCACCACGTGCACGCCGACGCCGCCCAGCCCGTCGGCCAGCGCGGCCACCGCCTGCTCGCGGTCCCCGCCCGTCGCCTGAAGCCCGGTGGAGCCCGGCGGCAGGACCTTCTCACCGCCCGCGCCCGGCCGCAGGACCGTGTCCACGGCGGCCCGCAGCTCCGCCCACCACGCGGCCGGCGCCCCGGCGTCCGGGACGCTCAGCCGTACCTTCGGGTTGCGCCGCTGCGTCTTGCCGCCGATCCACCGCGACGGGTCGCCGAGCGCCGCCACCGCGTCGGCGCGGTCACGGCACACCACCGCGCGCCGCAGCGCGAAGCCGCCCCGCGACACCTGGAGCGTGAACGCCACGTCCGCGACGTCCTCGCCTCCCTCCTCCACGCCCCCCTCCTCCACGCCCGCCTCCTCCGCGAGGTGCGCGCGCAGCCGCTCGGTCGCGTCCGTGAGAGCCTGCTCGTCGGCCGCCGAGAGCACCAGCAGGTGCGGGCCCGGCCGCGCCGGCCGCGCCGGGCGGGGCGGCGCCTGCTCCAGCACCACGTGCGCGTTCGTGCCGCCGAGCCCGAACGAGCTCACCCCGGCCCGGCGCGGATGCGGCCCCGCCGTCCACGGCCGGTTCTCCGTCAGCACCGTGAACCGGTCCTGCGCGCCGGCCAGCGCCGGGTTCGGCGTCTCGTAGCCGGGGGTGCCGGGCAGCAGCTCGTGCTTCAGCGTCATCGCGGCCCGCATCAGGCCGGTCACCCCGGAGGCGCGGTCGAGGTGGCCCAGGCTCGGCTTCACCGAGCCCAGCACGCACGGCGTCTCCCGCGTCTGCGCGAACACCCGGTTCATCGCCGCCAGCTCGATCGAGTCGCCCAGCATCGTGCCGGTGGCGTGGCACTCCACGTACCCGACCGTGTCCGGCTTGACCCCGGCCACGCCGAGCGCCGACTCGATCACCTCCGCCTGCCCGTCCACGCCCGGCGCGGTGTAGCCGGCCCGCAGCCGGCCGTCGTTGTTGGCCGCCGAGCCCAGGATGACCGCGTGGATCACGTCGCCGTCGGCCAGCGCGTCCGACATGCGCTTGAGCGCCACCACCCCCGCGCCGCTGCCCATCACGGTGCCGCTCGCCTCGGCGTCGAAGCTGCGCACCCGGCCGTCGGGCGACATGATGCCGCCCTGCTCGTACAGGTAGCCGGACGGCTGCGGCAGCGGCGTGAACGCGCCGCCCGCCACGGCGATGTCGCACTCGTACGTCAGCAGGCTCTGGCACGCCAGGTGCACCGACACCAGCGAGGTCGAGCAGAACGTCTGCACCGACACCGCCGGCCCGCGCAGCCCCAGCTTGTACGACACCAGCGAGGCCAGCGAGTCGCGCTCGTTGCCCACGGCCATGAGCAGCGCGCCGCCCGGCTGGGTGGTGAGGTGCTGGATGTTCTGCACGATGTAGTCGGGGAAGCCGCAGCCGCCGAAGACGGCGACCTGGCCGGGCACGTCGGTCGGGCAGTAGCCGGCCGCCTCCAGCGCCTCCCACGAGCACTCCAGGAACAGCCGGTGCTGCGGGTCCATGGTCTCGGCCTCGCGCGGGTTGATGCCGAAGACCGTCGCGTCGAAGCGGTCGAGCCCGTCGAGCGGCCCGCCGACGCGCACGTAGCGCGGGTCGGCCAGCTTGCCCGGCTCGACCCCGGCCTCCCGCAGCTCCTCGTCGGTGATCGCGCGCAGGCCCTTCACGCCGGCGAGCAGGTTGCCCCACAGCTCGCCGACGCTGGCGGCGCCCGGGAAACGCCCGGACATGCCGATCAGCGCGACCGCGGAGTCGTAATCGGTCTCGGTCATGACGTCCTTCCGCTCTTGAGCATGGTGCGGCGCTGGGCGATGCGGGAGCGCTGCTGGTCACGGGCGTCGGCCGGTTGCTCCTCCGGCTCCTGGCCGGCGCGGGCCGCCTCCGCCAGGGAGGCGATGGTGGGCGCCTGGTAGAGGATGTGCGGCGGAAGGTAGGCCAGCTCCAGCGCCCGCCTGACCTCGGCGATGATCTCCATGCCGAGCAGCGAGTTGCCGCCCAGCTCGAAGAAGTTGTCGTGCACGCCGACCTGCTCCAGGCCGAGCGCCTCCGCCCACACGCCGGCGATGGTCTCCTCGGTGGGCGACTGCGGCTCGACGTACGCGGTGGACAGGTCGGGCCTGGGGTGCCGGCCGAACGCGTCGCGGATCTTCTTGACCGTCGCCTGGTGGCTCTCGATGGACGACTTGCGGCTCATCGCGACGAGCGGGGCGAAGTCCTGCGTGGAGGCCACCACGTGCTTCTCGCCGCTGGCCAGCACCCGCAGCAGCGTCTGCCAGCCCTGGTCGAAGGTGAGGCCGAAGTTCTCCCGGTACCAGGTGAAGTACTGCTTGGAGCCCTCGTCGTAGTTCTCCAGGCCGTCGGTCCAGCCGTTCCACGTCCACTCGCACCAGTCGACGGAGGTGACGGTCACGCCGGGCAGCTCGTCGCTGAGCGCGAACGCGTCGAGGAAGGCGTTGGCCGCGCAGTAGTCGACCTGGCCGGCGCCGCCGCCCGTCGCCGAGGTGGTGGACGAGTACAGCGCCAGGAAGTCGACCGGCACGTCCCGCAGCACCTCGGCCAGCGCGAGCGTGCCGCCGACCTTGGGGGCGAGCACGCGCTCGATGTCGGCGGCGGTCTTGAACTGCATGAGCCCGACCGCGGGCACGCCCGCGCAGTGCACGACGCCGTTCAGCTCGCCGAACCGGTCGAGCGCGGCCCCGACCGCGCGGCGCACGTCCTCGACGCGGGACACGTCGCCGGCGACGGTGACGACCTCGGCGCCCGCCGCCTCCAGCCGGCGCAGCCCCTCCAGGCGCCTGCGCACCTCACTGACCGTGCCCTCGGAGGCGAGGATCGCGTCCCACTGGTCGCGGGGCGGCACGGGGGTGCGGCCCAGCAGGACGAGCCGGGCCTGGAACTGCTCCGCCAGCCGCTCGGCCATGGCCAGGCCGATGCCGCCGAGCCCGCCGGTGACCAGGTACGCGCCGCCGGGCCTGACCTGCGCCACGGGCGGGGACTGCTCGATGACGGAGGCGTCGAGGACCTCGTAGTCGGGGATCCAGCGCCCGCCGCCGCGCAGCGCGACGACCTGGTCGGCCGGTTCGGCGCGCAGCTCGGCCAGCAGCGCGCCGGCGTTGAGGTCGCCCGGGTCCACGTCGACGAGGCGGGTGGTGACGCGCGGGTACTCGACGGGGATCAGACGCGTCGGGCCGAGCAGCGTGCCGCGGGAGGACACGACCCGGTCGCCGGGGTGGACCTTCTGGCCGCCGCTGGCGACGATGTCCAGCGACCAGCCGGGCAGGCCGAGGTCGCCGGCCGCCTTGGCGAAGCCGACCAGCGTGTGCAGGCCGCGCTGGAGGCATTCGGCGGCGGGCTGGTCGGGGTCGGCGCACCACAGGTGGACGACCCGGTCGGGCACCCGGTCGCTCGCCGCCAGCTCGCGCAGCACGGCCAGCGCGTCCTCGGGCGAGCCGGGCCGTACCGTGATGCCGTCCTCGCCGGAGGAGAACGCGTCGCCGGGCCGGACCGTCACCACCTCGCGGCCGGTCGCGCGCAGGTGCGCGAGCAGCGGCGCGGCGACGGCGTCGGCGACGCCCTCGGCGGTGTAGACGAGCCAGCGGGCGGCCTCGTCGGCGCGGGGCGGGCGGAGCGTGGTCTGCCGCCACACGGGCGTGTGGATCCAGCGGGTGTCGGGCAGCCGGGGGTACGCCTTGGCGATGCTCGTCGGGTCGCTCTCGTCGAACACCGGCGTGCTGGCGCCGCCGCCGAGGGCCGACTCGTCGATCTCCAGCCAGTACTCCTGGTGCTCGAACGGGTAGGAGGGCAGCGGCACGCGGCCGGGAGCCCAGCCGGTGTCCTCGTGCAGGGCGGCCCAGTCGACCGCCACGCCGGTGAGCCAGAGCCGGCCGACGGCGGTGGCCAGCGCCGCGCCCGTGTCCTGCTGGTCGTTGGCGCCGGGCAGCGTGGTGACGATGAGCGGCCACTGCGCGCGGTCGCAGGCGGGGTGGCCGCGGGTCAGCGCGCCCAGCGACTGGCCGGGGCCGATCTCGGCGAGCGCGAGGTCGGCGATGCCGAGCACCTTCTCCAGCGCCGCGCCGAACTCGACGGTCTCGCACATGTGCCGCGCCCAGTAGCCGGGGTCGGTGACGACCTCGGCGGTGGCGAGCTCGCCGGTCACGTTGCTCAGGTACGGCAGGGCCGGCGGGTTCAGCGTGACGTTGTCACTGATCCAGGCGGTCAGCTCGGCGGCGATCGGCTTGAGCATCCGCGAGTGGAAGGCGTGCGTGGTCTCCAGCCGCCGGTGGCCGATCTTCAGCTCGCGCAGCACGGCCATGGCGGCCTCGACCGCCTCGGCTGGGCCGGCGAGGACCGTCTGGGAGCCGGTGCGCACGGCGATGTCCAGCTCCTCCTCGTACAGGCCGCCGAGGACGGTCCGCAGCCGCCGCTCGTCGGCCGAGACGGCGAGCATCGCGCCCTCCGGCTGGGAGGTGATGAGCTTGGCCCGGTAGGCGACCAGCCGCAGCGCGTCGGGCAGCGACAGCACGCCGGCCAGGCAGGCGGCCACGTACTCGCCCAGGCTGTAGCCGACCATGATCTCCGGGGTGACGCCCCAGCGGATGAGTTGGCGGGCCAGCGCGTACTCGGCGACGAAGACGGCCGGCTGGACGAGGTGCGCCTCGGTGGTGGAGACGGGCGCGGCGGGCTCGGCACGGCCCAGCATCCGGGCGAGGTCGCCGCCGGCGGCGCCCCGCTCGGCCGGGGTGAACACGTCCGAGAGCTGCGCGGCCTCGGTCAGCCCGAGCACGGCCAGGCACTCGTTGACATCCGCGCGGAAGCCGGGCTCGTCCGCGTACAGGTCGGCGACCATGCCCGGGTACTGCTCGCCGACCCCGGCGATGAGGAAGCCGGTCCTGCGGCCCACGGTCGCGTCGTTGCGGCCGAGCGCCGCGGCGGGGTCGGCCAGGCGGGCCGCGGCCTCCTCGGTGGTGCCGGCGACGACGAACCTGCGGTGGTTGAACACCTTGCGCCCCACCTGGAGCGTGTACGCGACGTCGCCCAGGTCGTCGGCGGCGTCCGTGAGGCGCTCGGCCAGCCGGGCGAGGGAGCGGTCGGCGGCCTCGGCCGAGCGGGCCGACACAGGCAGGATCTGCCAGCGGCGCGAGCGCGGCCGGCGTGGCTCGGGCGCGGGCGCCTCCGTCACGATGACGTGCGCGTTCGTGCCGCCCATGCCGAGCGAGCTGACACCCGCGATGCGGGGCCGCTCGCCGGTGCGCGGCCACGGGGTGGGCTCGGCGGTCACGCGGAACGGGCTGTTGTCGAAGTCGATCTCGGGGTTGGGGGAGCGGTAGTGCAGGGTGCCGGGGATCAGCTCCTTGCGCAGCGACTGGACCACCTTGATCAGGCCGGTGACGCCGGAGGCGCGGTCGAGGTGGCCGACGTTCGGCTTGATCGAGCCGAGCAGGCAGTACTGCTTGTCCGGGGTGGCGCCGAAGGCGCGGGTCAGCGCGGCCACCTCCATCGGGTCGCCGACCTCGGTGGCGGTGCCGTGCGCCTCGACGTACGAGATCTGCGTGGGGTCGACCCCCGCCCGCTTGATGGCGGCGGAGACGCAGCGGCGCTGGCCGTCGACGCTGGGCGCGAGGTAGCTGAACTTCATCGCGCCGTCGTTGTTGATCGCCGAGCCGCGGATGACGGCGAGCACCGTGTCGCGGTCGGCCAGCGCGTCCGGCAGCCGCTTGAGCGCCACCACGGCGGCGCCGTCGCCGAACATGCTGCCCCGGCCCTCGGCGTCGAACGTGCGCACGTGCCCGTCGGGCGACTCCTGGCCGCCCTCCTCCCACAGGTAGCCGATCCGGTCGGGGATGCGTACGGACACGCCGCCGGCGATCGCCATGTCGCACTCGCCGCGCCGCAGACTCTCGCTCGCCAGGTGGACGGCCACCAGCGAGGTGGAGCAGAACGTCTGCACGGACAGGCTCGGGCCGTTCAGGTCGAAGCGGAAGGAGACGTTCGTGGCCAGCGAGTCCTTGTCGTTGCCGATCATCAGGGCGGAGGTGTCGATGCCCATCTCGAACGCCCTGAGCCGGGTCAGCAGGTAACCGCTGATGTTCATGCCGGCGAACACGCCCACGCTGCCCCGGCCCTCGGGAGCCGCGTACCCGGCGGACTCCAGGACCTCCCACACGCACTCCAGGAAGATGCGCTGCTGCGGGTCGGCGAGCGTCGCCTCGCGCGGGTTGTAGCCGAAGAAGCCGGCGTCGAAGCCCCGGATGTCGTCCAGGATGGGGCGCGAGCGCACGTAGTTCGGCTGCTGGAAGGTGGCGGGGCTCACGCCGGCGCTGATCAGCTCGTCGTCGGTGAACCTCGTGAACGACTCGACGCCGGTGCTGATGTTGCGCCAGAACGTCTCGACGTCGGCCGCGCCGGGGAACCGGCCGGACATGCCGATGATGGCGATGTCGGCGTCGCCGGCCGGATTTTGCTGATCCATCAAGGTGCCCCTCTTCACTGGAGTTGCCTTGCCGTTCGCTTCATGGGGGTCCGCCGCGCGTCACATGGGCCCGCCGCGGCCCCAGCCGCGGGCGAGCCGGCGGGCGGCGAAGGCGCCGGCCACCAGGCCGATCACCAGCAGGACACCGGCGGACGGCAGCGCGCCCGCCACGTCGCCGCGGACGGCGGCCTGCATCATGCTCAGCGCCCAGTAGCCGGGTGAGACGTGGGCGGCGATCTGGGCCCACTCGGGCATGAGACTCAGCGGTACGAGCGCCCCGCCCAGCGAGCTGAGTGTCAGCGCGCCCACGTCCGAGATCACGCTCAGCTCGCCGTGGCTGCGCACCACGGCGGCCAGGGCCGCGCCGATCGCCAGCAGCGCGAACGCCCACACCATGATGGCGAGCAGGACGTACACCGGGTTGGGCGGCACGGGCAGGCCGATGACGAGACAGCCGTAGACGAGCAGGAGCGTCTGCTGGACGACCATCACCACGAACAGCGGCAGGGTCTTGCCGACGACCAGCTCCGCGGCCGGCGCCCTGCTGACGCGCAGCCGGTCCCAGGTGCGCCAGGTGCGCTCCGACAGGATCGAGTTGCCGACCAGGGAGATGGCGAACACCGAGAACATCACCATCAGGCCCGTCGCGACCTGTGTGGCGCCGCCGTCCACGGCCCGCACGTACAGGGGCTTCAGCACCAGCATCAGCACCATGGGCATGACGACGTAGCTGATCATCTGCCCGGGGTCGCGCAGGCGCAGGGTGGTGTTGTGCCGGGCCAGCGCGCCGATCCGGTACGCGGCGTCCAGCAGGCGGGATGTACGGGGCGGCGACTCCGCGTGGTGGGCCGAGTCGCGGGAGGCCGAGTCAAGGAGCATCGTGGACCGCCAGGGAGCGATAGAGGTCGTCCAGGGACGGGTTGCGCACGTCCACCGCGCTGATCGGGCGGTCGATGCGGCGCAGCAGGTCGATCAGGGTGACGGTGGGCTCCGAGGTGGAGACGCTGACCTCCTCCTCGTTGGACAGGGTCACGCGCACCTCGCCCGGCAGGTCCTTCAGCAGCTCCTCGGACGTGCCCCGGGCGATGACCCGGCCGCCGCGCGCCACCGCGATCGTGGCCCGCATCTCGGTCAGCTCGGGCAGGTAGTGGGTGGTGTAGACGACGGCCGCGCCCTCGCCCGCGCGCTGCTTGACCACGTCGAGCATGGCCTGCCGGGTCTCCAGGTCGGCGCCCGCGGTCGGCTCGTCGAGCAGGAGCAGGGCCGGCCGGTGGACGAGCGCGCTGGCGGCCTGGGTGCGGCGCTGCTGACCGCCGGAGAGCTTGCCGGCCCGCCGGTCCATGATGCCGCCGAGGCGCAGCACGGTGCTCATGTCCTCGACGGCGTCGCGCAGCGCGACCCGCCGCAGGCCGGCGAGCCTGCCGTACAGCTCCAGGTGCTCGCGGACGGTGGCCGACGGGTAGAGGGCGATGTGCTGGGGTGCGACGCCCACCTCGCCACGGGTGGCCGAGGGCGGCCTGCCGTCGATGGTCACGTGACCGCTGTCGGGGCGGATCAGGTACGACACGATCTCGACGAAGGTCGACTTCCCCGCGCCGTTGTGCCCGACGAGCCCGACGATCTCGCCGGCGGCCACGCTCAGACTGAACCCGTCCAGGGCCTGGATGGTGCCGTACCGTTTGACGAGATCGGTTGCCACCAGCAACGTGTCACCTCCTCAGCCACCCCACGAATTGATGGAGTTAGGCGGATAAGTGCGGCAAACCTATGTTCCCTAGCACGATAGCGACGAATATCCCGACGCCTGGTGGCCAGTAATGACCGGCAAAACCGGCCAATTACAAGATGCTTCGTGTAATCCATTTGACCGTCTAATCTGACTGATATGCACGTAGGCTCGTTGATCGCAGCCGGCTACGACTGCGACATCTTCCAGGCGGGGCCCGGTAAGATCATCCGGCGCGCCCGCGAGGGCCGCAGCCTCGAACGTGAGGCGTCGGTCATGCGGCACGCCTGGCGCAACGGCTTCCCCGTGCCCCGGGTCTTCGACGCCGACGGTCCCGACATCCTGATGGAGCACGTCGAGGGGACGAGCATGCGGCAGGAGGCGGCCGAGCGGCCGGAGCGGATGCCCGCCCACGGGCGTCTCCTCGGCGACCTGCTGCGCGCGCTCGCCGCCGTGCGTGCCCCCGGCTGGCTCCAGGCCGCCGACGGCTGCCCCGGCAACCGGCTGCTCCACCTCGACCTGCACCCGGCCAACGTCCTGCTCACCGCCGACGGGCCCCGGGTCATCGACTGGGCCAACGCCGCGCGCGGCGCCCCGGGCGCGGACACCGCCTGCACCTGGCTCATCCTGGCCGCCGCGCCGGTGGGCGATCCGGCCGTGGAGGCGGGGCGAGAGGGGCTGCTGGAGGGCTTCCGAGACGGCGCGGACACCGAGGCCGCGCGGCCGTACCTCAGGGTGATGGGCGAGCGGCGCGGCGCGGACGGCAACGTCTCGGCGGAGGAGCGGGCGGCGATCGACCGCTTCCTGGCCCGCGAGGCCCCCTGAGGCGAGTGGACGGGCAGCACGACAGGCGACACCCGGGAAGGCAGGCAGATGGACGAGCGGCGCGAGGTACGGGCCTCCGACGGTGACCGGGAGGCGGCCGCCGAGCGGCTGCGGGTGGCGGTGGAGGAGGGCTGCCTCGACTTCGGCGAGTTCGACGAGCGGGTCGGGCTCGCGTACCAGTCCGTGACGCGCCGCGACCTGGCCGAGCTGGTCGCCGACCTCCCGGACCCCGGCCTGCCCGCTCCGGAACCGGCCGGCCCGCCGCCTGGACGGGCCTCCTTACCCGGCTGGCTCAAGGTGGCGTGGGCCGTCTGGGGCGTGGCCCTGGTCGTGAGCGTCGCGAGCTGGGTGGTGGAGGCGCTGTCGGACCCCTGCCCGGTGGAGTTCTCGCCCGGCGGCCTGGTGGGGCCGGCGGTCGTCCTGACCGTCCTGACGGTGATCCTGCGCCGCCGCTCCGCGCCCCCGTCGGCGGGCTGACCCTTGGACCCACGACCCGTGAACCCACGACCCCTCGACCCCCGTCCCGCTCCGGGACGGGGCCGGGCCCGCGCGGACCAGGCTTCGCAGTCCCGTCCCGCCCGCGCCACGCGCCCGGACCCCGCTCCCCGCCCGAAGCCCGCACCCCGCCCGGCCCCCGCACCCCGCCCCGCGTCGTCCTCGCGCCCTCCACGCGGAGAGGACCGCGCCGGAGGGCGACCCTCGGGAGCGGAACGCGCCGAGGGCCCCCGCCCCTTCGAGGGCCGGCCGGCCGAAGAGGGGAGTGCGGGGGACGGGCTTGTCCCCGGGCGCTCAGGGGGAGCCGGGGGAGGCCCCGGGCGGGTTGCCGAGCTGGACTTCGTGCGGGTGCTCGTGGTGGTCGGCCTCGTGCTGTTCCATTCGTCCCTGGTCTTCGACGTCAACGACGACTTTTATGTGAAAAATGCGGAAACCACCGGCATAACCACAATTTTCGCTGGTTTCGGCGTTTTATGGGCGATGCCGCTGCTGTTTCTCATCGCCGGCTTCGGCGCCTGGCACTCCCTCCGCCGGCGCGGCCCCGGCGGGTTCGCCCTGGAGCGGCTGCGCCGCATCGGCGTCCCCCTCGTGTTCGGGACGGCCGTGCTCGTGCCGGTGCCGCAGTGGCTGAGGCTGCGCGCCGACCCCGCCTACCACGAGTCGTACCTGGCCTTCCTGCCACGCTTCTTCGACATCCGGGTGGAGCCGTGGGAGTTCCCGTTCGTGCTGCAGGGCGACAGCTTCGAGACGGGTCACCTGTGGTTCCTCCTCCTGCTGCTCGCGTTCGCGCTCATGCTGGCGCCCGTGGTGCGCTGGGTCCCCGCCGCGTGCGCCCGGGCGCTCGGCGGCGGGCTCGCGGCGCTGGCGCGGCGGCCCGGCGCGGTGCTGCTGCTGCCGGCCCTGCCGCTGGCCCTGGTCAGCGCCGTGCTGGGGCTTGAGGAGGAGTACGCCGGCTGGAGCCGCTGGGCGTATCTGCTGTTCTTCCTCTACGGGCTGGTGCTCGCCTCCGACGAGCGGCTACGGGACGCCCTGCGCCGCGACAGGCGCGCGGCCGTGGTGGGCGGTCTGCTGCTGCCGATGGCCGGGCTGCCGCTGTTCCTGGTCGCGGAGGGTGACGCGTTCACGGACCTGAACCCGACGGCGATGGTCGCGCGCGCCCTGTACGGCGCCGCGGGCTGGTGCTGGCTGGTCGGCATCATGGCGCTCCTCGACCGCCGCCGCCCGTCCCAGGAGGCCGGGGGCGCCGGTGGGAGGCGGCTGTACGCCTACCTGTCGGAGGGGGTGCTTCCCCTGTATGTGCTGCACCAGCCGATCGTGGTCGTGGTGGCCTTCTGGGTGGTGCGCTGGCCGGTGCCGGGCCCGGTCAAGTTCGTGGCCATCGTGGCGATGTCACTGGTGCTGATCCTGGCCGCGTACGACCTGTTGGTGCGGCGCACGGCGGTGACGCGCTTCCTGTTCGGCATGCGCCCCGCCCGCCGCCGGGGGTGACGGGCGCGACGCGACCGGAACGGCCGACCCACGCGCCGCACGGGTGACCGTCACGGGGCGGGGAGTGCGGAGGTGCGGCCGGGACCGTCAGAGCGGGGCGCAGCCGGGCTGTGGTCGTCAGAATCGCTCGGGCAGGCCGGGCCAGCCGGACTCGAGGAGGTCGAAGACGGCGTTCATGGCGGTGAGGGGGTCGGGTTCCGTGCCCGCGAGGTCGGGGATCTCCAGCACGTAGCGCACCAGGGCGCGGATGGTCATGTCCGAGGGGTCCCGGCCGGTCTCGTCGGCGATCACCTTGGCCAGGGGCTCCTCGCCGGCGATCCAGAGCTTGCGCGAGTAGGCCCGCAGGGCGGGTGTGCTCACGATCAGGTCACGCAGGCGCCGGCGCTCGGAAGGCATGTCGGGGGTGAAGGGGCCCCGGCCGGCCATGAACCGGCGCAGGGCCGCCAGGATCGGCTGGCCGGCGGGCCGGTCGCGGACCGCGGCGACCAGGCCGGCGCGCCGTTCGGCGCCGTCGTCGAAGATCAGCGCTTCTTTGCCGTCCGGCACGTGCGCGAACAGGGTGGCGATGGAGACGTCCGCCGCGTCGGCGATCTGCGCCACGGTGACCTTGTCGTACCCGTGCTCCAGGAACAGCCGCCTCGCCGCGTCGGCCAGCGCCTGACGGGTCTGTGCCTTCTTGCGCTCGCGTCGCCCCATCGTCGTCGCCATGTCTTCATCCTAGATGGGACTAGAATGGCTCTAAAACTAGAGTGATTATGACTTTATAGTGATTCCATCTCCAGCAGAAAGCCGTCCTCCATGTCCTCCCACCACAGCCCCGACCCGGCCGAGGGTCACTGGGACGTCCATCGGCTGCCGCCCGCCGAGGGCAAGACCTTCCTGGTCACCGGCGGCAACGCGGGCATCGGGTACTTCGTCGCCGAGCAGCTCGCCGGCACCGGCGCCACCGTCGTCCTCGGCAGCCGCGACAGTGCGAAGGCCGAGGCCGCGATGGCGTCGATCCGCTCACGCGTCCCCGGTGCCCGCGTCAACCGCATCCCGCTGGACCTCGCCGACCTGCCCTCGCTCAAGGCGTCCGTGGACGCGCTGGAGTCGCACAGTCTCGACGCGGTCGTCCACAACGCCGGCGTGCTGCTCGACGAGCCGCAGCGCCGTGAGACCGGAGCCGGTCACGAGCTGATGTTCGCGACCAACCATCTCGGGCACTTCGCGCTGACCTGGTGGCTGGCGCCGCTGCTCACGGCCGCGCCCGCGAGCCGGGTCGTCACCACCGGCAGCTTCACGGCCAAGTCCGTGGACCTCGACGATCTCCAGAGCACGCACGGCTACCAGCCGAAACGCGCCTACGCACGGTCGAAGCTCGCGCAGATGCTCTTCGGCTTCGAGCTCGATCGCCGGCTGCGCGCCGCCGGCAGCACGACGCTGAGTGTGGTGGTCCATCCCGGTGGCGCGCTCGACTCCCTCACCCCTTCACGCCCGCCGATCCGTGTCCGGACCACCGGAGAGCGGCTGCGTGGCCTGCCCCTGGGCGTCCTCCTTCAGGGCAAGGAGGCCGCCGCGTGGTCCGCCGTCCGAGCGGTCCTCGACCCGTCCGTCCGGGGCGGCCAGTTGTGGGGACCCCGGGTGCTCGGGATCCGCGGCCTGCCCAGACCCGAGCCCGTACGGGGAGTCCTGGCCGACACCGAGCTCGCGGCCCGCGTGTGGGACGCGAGCCGCGACCTGACCGGCGTCGATCCGAGCTCCCGTTTCGGGTGATGCGGGCCGTGCCCCGGCTGTCCGGCCGTGGCGAGGTCGCCCCGGACCACGATGTCGAAGCGGTGGGCGTTCCACTGCTCCTCGTCTGCTGCTCGTCGAAGCTCCGCACGGAACGGCCGGCCCACGCGCCGGACGGGTGACCGTCACGGGGCGGCGGCGCGCACCCGTGCGTCGTCCACGCCCAGCGGCCCGGCCAGCGCCGGGTGCACGCGCCCGGGATCGACCGTGGTGATCGTGTACGCCGCGACCCCCGCCCGCACGAACGGGTCCCCGGCCGCGAGCCGCTCCACGGCCGCCCGCTCGCCGCGCGCCAGGATGACCCCGCCCTCGTCCGAGGGCACCGTCTGCCCCGACAGCAGGAAGACGCCCTCCCGGTGATGTCGTTCGAGGTATTCGACGTGCCCGGCGACGTGCGGGCCCGCCTCCTCCTCGGTCCCGAGGTAACGCAGGACGAGCAGGTGCAGCATCGGTTCTCCCTCCTGACCAGGGCGGCTCACCGGCCGGGACGGCTCAGCGTGGACATGCCCCACAACTCGGCTATGCGCCCGTCCCGTACGTGGAAGATCTCCAGCATCGCGGGCGGCGGCTGCCCGTCGCCGCCCGGTACGCCGTGCAGCGTCGTGCGCACGGCCGCCCGGTCCCCGTCCACGATCATGTCCTCGACGTCCACTCTGATGCCGGGGAACATGGAGTGCATCCCCGACCAGGCCCGCTTCACGTGCTCGACGCCGATCGTGCCCAGCGGGTGGCTGACGAAGTCCGCGGCGAAGACCGCGTCGGCCGCGTCCAGGTCGCGGGTGTTGAACGCCTCGTACATCCGCCGCGCGACGGCGCGCACCTGATCCGTCATCTCCACCACTCCTGTCGTCATGCTCGGCGTATGTTGGCGCGCAGCCGGGCCAGCACGCGCAGCACGGTCTCCTGGTCCTGGGGAGGGACGCCGTCGAGGAGCCGCGCCTGGTAAAGCCGGTGCGCGTCCGCCAGCCCGGCGGCCGCGCGCTCGCCCGCCGGGGCCGGGGTGAGACGGGCAAGGGTTTGACGCGCTCTCCGGGCTGAAGCCCGAAGATTCTGGCCTGTGCCGCCCCGTTCACGCGGCGGCACTTCCGTGGCTTCCTGTGTACTCCAGCATGTTCACCAACGCCGA
The DNA here is from genome assembly GCF_040654215.1 of Nonomuraea sp. NPDC050733. Classification (NCBI taxonomy): domain Bacteria; kingdom Bacillati; phylum Actinomycetota; class Actinomycetes; order Streptosporangiales; family Streptosporangiaceae; genus Nonomuraea; species Nonomuraea sp. NPDC050733. Next base: position 481,789 of record NZ_JBFAHO010000002.1, read on the forward strand.
CCACCCGGCATCGTGCACGCTCTTGGCCAGCCTCGTGCGCGCCAGTGCGCCCACCGCCAGGTCCTCCACGAAGATCGCTTGGTTCTCGCGAACTATCCTGGTGGATTCCTGGTGGTGGAACTCGCGCCGCGCGTCGGCGACCCGTGCGTGCGCGCGGGCGACCTTGTGCCGGGCCTTGTCGCGGTTCTTGCTGCCCTTGTCTTTGCGGGACAGGGCGCGTTGAGCTTTCTTCAGCCGTTTCTCCGCCCGGCGCAGCAAGCGCGGAGAGTCGATCTTCGTTCCGTCCGACAGGACGGCGAAGTGCCCGAGCCCGAGGTCGATCCCGGCCTCGGCTTCGAGGACGGGCAGCGGTCGCGCGGTGACCTCGACCACGAACGAGGCGAAGTACCGGCCCGCCGCGTCCTTGACGACCGTGACCGAGGACGGGTCGGCAGGCAGGTCCCGTGACCAGCGCACCGCGACCTCACCGATCTTCGGCAGCAGCAACTTTCCACCTGCCGTCACCTTGAACCGGGCGTTCCTGGTGAACCGGATCGCCTGCCGATTGTCCTTCTTGGACCGGAACCGGGGCGGGGCCAGTTTCGGGCCCCTGCGCTTGCCCGACACCGATGCGAAGAAGTTGCGGAACGCCGTCGTGCAGTCGGCGAGCGCCTGCTGCAACACCACGGCTGACACCTCGCCCAGCCACGCCCGATCGGGGCGTTTCTTCGCCTCGGTGATGACCCGGCGCGACAGCTCAGCGTCGCTCACGAACGGCAACCCGCCCTCATGGGCGTCGTTGCGCATGCGCAGTGCGTCGTTGAACACCGTCCGGGCGCACCCGAACGCCCGGCCCAGCGCGATCCGCTGGGCGGGGGTCGGATCGATCCGGTAGCTGTACCGCAACTGCACCCGACCATCATACAGTTGGGCTATGGCCGAGCCCAGCGATATCAGAACCGGCAGACACTGCCTTTTCGTGCTCCACGCTCATTTGGTTTTCGTGACGAAGTTCCGGCATCCAGTGTTCACCGACGCGCACCTGACCCGCCTGGAAGAGATCATGCGGGCCGTCTGCGCCGACTTCGAGACCGACCTGGCCGAGTTCAACGGCGACAACAACCACGTCCACCTGCTGGTCAACTTCCCACCCAAGATCGCCCTGTCGAAACTGGTCAACAGCCTCAAAGGTGTGTCCTCGCGGCGCATGCGACAGGAGTTCCCCGAACTGGCCCCCCACTACTACCGGGCCAACAAACTGTGGTCGGGCTCCTACTTCGCCGGTTCGGTGGGCGGCGCGCCGATCAGCGTCCTGCACCAGTACATCGAACAGCAGAACCAGCCCGCCTGAACGGATGGACACCGGCCCGCCCGGCGGCGAACCGGCTGCTCCTGCCCCGCCACGCCAGACGGTCGGCCTCACCCCCGAGCTGAAGCCCGGAGCACTGCCGACAATTCTGGTAGCGGTTGTCCCGCGGGTTCAGGCGCCGGGCGACCGTCCCGTCGGCCTCGAATGCCTTGACCAGCCGTGTGACGCTTCGCCGCCAGGCTGGCCCGGTGGGGCATCGACGCGCACATGGGACGGCTGTTCGGCCTGGCCAACCAGATCGTGCTGGCTGCTCTGACCGCCGGGCTGATGCTCCTGATCGGGTACGGTTGCGGCTACTGGTTGTCGACCTCCTTGACCAGGTGCCCGTCCCCGGGCTTGCCTGGCCAGGCGAATTCCAGGGGGCCGGACAGGTGCGCGCCGCGCGGCCCGGGCGATGGCGTCCACCGTCGTGTCGCCCGCCGTCGCGCCGTGTCCGCCATGGCCGCGGCGTCCGCTCTGGGAGGTGTGCGCGGCGTGGTCGCCCGAGAACGCCGACAGGCCGGGCGTGGACCAGTCGAGCGCGGTGCGCAACTCGTCCACGTTCTCGCCCGCGTACTTCGACCAGGTCAGGCCGGTGGCGGACGGCCCCATGGGGGGAACTCACCGAGGGGCCTGGGGAGAACCGGTGGTGCATGCCGTACTGGGCGGTCAAGCAGGCGGTCATCAGCGTGCCGGGATCGCGTCGCCGGCTCGTGAGCGCGAACGCCCCGCACCACGTCGCCACCATGGCCGTCGCCAGCGTGGGGACGTCCACGGCGGCGCCGGCGGTGAGCGTGTGCAGGCCCGCGGACAGCAGCACGCAGACCATCGCGAAGACGCCGGCGCGTACGGCCCGCAGAGCCGGCCGCGTGACCGGCGTGTCGGCTCCGGCGGTGTGATGGTGGGGACGGGCGCCGCTTCCGCACCGGGAAGCCACGCCCATCCCGCCACCGTTCCGCTCCTTTCTCGGCGTGTACCCGAACCGAACGCCCGAAGACTCGACCCCCCGGGGACCGGCGCCTCGCCCGAGAGGTTGCCCGGCCCCCGAGATGGGATCGCCTTCGCGTGGAGATACGGCCCCACTCGCGTTTCGGCTCAATTCCGGAACGACCCATCAGACAGGACGCGGTCCGAGGCGGGCCAGGCGGTTGCGGACCCCCTCGAAGTGGGCCTCGACCGCCGCCGTGGCCGCCGCCCGGTCGCCCGCCGTGACCGCCGCCAGGATGTCGCGGTGCCGCCTGGCCACGTCCGCCGGCGCCTCGTCCGGCGTGCCGATCTCGTCGCGGAGCTGGTGGTAGACGTCCCAGAACGCTCCGAGGAGCTGGCTCACCAGCGGATTGCCGAGCGGGCGGTAGAGCAGGTCGTGGAAGAGCCGGTCCGTCTCGGGAGGGACCGCCCCGACCTGGGCCTCGGCCTCCATCCGGGCCATCACCTCGGTCACCGGCGCGAGGTCGGCCGCGTCGCCGAGGTCGATGAGACGCACCACCAGGCCGCTCTCCAGGACCTCCCGGATCTCGGTCAGGTGGCCGAGATGGTTGCGGCCGTCCTGGAGCGTGATGCGGCTGTGGAAGGCCAGCTCGTCGACCAGGCCCGCGAGCGACATGCGCCCGACGAACATCCCGAACCCGTGGCGGATCTCCACGATGCCGACCGCCTGGAGAGCCTTCAGTGCCTCCCGGACGGAGTTGCGGCTGATGTCCAGCTCCTCCATCAGCTCCGACTCGGTCGGCAGCGGGTCGCCCGCGACCAGCCCGCGCCTGAGAATCAGTTCCTTGACGCCCTCTTGGGCCTCCACGGCCCGGCTGAGCCGGGAGCGCGGGACAGTCGTCATGAAGAATCCCTCTCTGGTTGGCGCTTAGGTAACATTCCGGAAATCTCCTGTTGACCTCAAGCGCTCCCCGCCTCTAGCGTCCACGTTACGCACAAGATAGGACATGGGATGTCCCATGTTCTACCATTCAGGAGGCATCTGTGAGCTCTGACCTCAGCCGCCGCGACTTCCTGCGTTACAGCGGGGCAACGGGGGCGGCGGCGTTCATCGCGGCCACCCTCGCCGCCTGCTCGGGAGGCCCCGCCTCCACGGGCTCGGTCGGGGCCGGCTCGAACAAGGACCTCATCACCGCCGTCATCGGGTACGGCAACGACCAGAGCTGGGACCCCACCCAGACGGCCTCGGCCTTCGCCGTGGCCGGCATCACCCACGTCTACGAGGGCCTGCTCGACACCGACCCGATCACCCGCGAGCCGTACCCGGCGCTGGCGACCGCGCTGCCGTCGGACCTGAACGCGACCACCTGGAAATTCACCCTGCGCGACGGCGCCAAGTGGCACGACGGGCAGCCCGTCACCGCCGACGACGTCGTCTTCACCTACCAGCGGGTCCTCGACCCGGAGGCCAACGTCCTCGTCGGCAACTTCTTCCGGAGCTGGCTCCAGGAGGTCAAGAAGGTCGACGACCGGACCGTGGAGCTGGTCTTCAAGTTCCCCTTCCCCGACGCCGCCCCCCGCCTCACGATCGCCAAGATCATGCCCAAGCACGTCTTCGGCCAGCCGGGCGCCTGGGACGCCGCCAAGGGCGGCAAGGCCGTCGGCTCGGGGCCGTACAAACTGACCGCGCACAACCCCAAATCCAACACCACCTTCGAGGCGTTCGACGGCTACAACGGGCCCCGCCCGGCCGCGGCCAAGAAGATGAACTGGCTGAGCATCGTGGACGCCTCCGCCCGGGTCGCCAAGATCTCCGGCTCGTCCGCCGAGGCGCAGATCGCCGACAACATCCCGTACGCCAACGTGGACCAGCTCAAGCAGCAGGGGCTCACGGTGGAGGGCGGCGCCGGCATGAACCACCTGTTCCTCATGTTCAACACCGGCGCGAAGCCGTTCGACGACGTCCGCGTCCGCCAGGCCCTGCACTACGCGATCGACAAGCGCAAGCTCATCGACGTCGCGCTCAAGGGCCACGGCACCGCCTCCAGCTCCTTCCTCAACGAGGGCCACCCCGACCACAAGCGGGCCGCGGTCGTCTACGACTACGACCCCGACAAGGCCAAGGCGCTGCTCAAGGAGGCCGGGGTGAGCGGCCTGACGGTCAACCTCATGTCGGTGAACGTGAGCTGGCTCGTGGACTGCCTGCCCACCATCGCCGCCTCCTGGGAGGCCATCGGCGTAAAGACCACGCTGGAGCCGCAGGACACGGCCGCGCTGTTCGCCAAGATGGACCAGTTCCAGGAGTACCAGGTGGTCGCCGCCGCCTCGAACCCCAACCAGTTCGGCATGGACGCCGACCTGATCATGCGCTACAACTACGTCTCCGGCGGCCTGTGGATGAAGTACAGCCACTTCGAGGGCAGCAAGGCCGCCAAGGCGCTGTTCCCCATGATGGACGAGGCCACCAAGGAGCCCGACAGGACGAAGAAGGCCGAGCTGCTCCACAAGTACCTCGACCTGATCGCCGAGCAGGCCGTCGTCTACCCGGTCGTGCACACCGAGGTGATGACCGCGTGGGACCCGAAGAAGCTGTCCGGCGTGCGCGCGCAGCCGTACCCGGGCATCAACCTGCTCCAGACCAAGCGCGTCTGAGCCGCCATGGTCCTCATCGCCCGCCTGCTCGTCCGGCGCGTCCTCATCCTGGTGCCGCTGGTGCTCGGGGTCGTCGCGTTCGTGTTCGTCGTGATGCGCTTCTCCAACAGCAAGCCGGAGTACGCGTACTTCCAGGGCGCGAACCCGACCCCCGAGCAGATCCACCAGTTCCAGCTGGAGAACGGCCTGCTCGACCCGCTGCCGCTGCGCTACCTGCGCTTCGTCGCCGACCTGGTGCGCGGGGACATGGGCACCAGCGTGCTCACCCGCAAGCCGGTCATCGAGTCGGTGACGACGGCGCTGCCGCTGACGCTCCAGCTCACGTTCCTCGGCCTGGCCGTGGCCGTGGGGCTGGCGCTCGTCCTCGGCGTCACCGCCGCGCTGTTCCGCGACCGCTGGCCGGACCAGGTCATCCGCGTCGTCTCGCTGGTCGGGGTCGCGGCGCCCGCGTTCTGGCTGGCGCTGCTGATGATCCAGTGGCTGGCCGTCGGCGAGGGCCTGTTCCCGACGGGCGGCTACATCAACCCGGCCGACTCCTTCTCCGGCTGGCTGCGCTCCATGACGCTGCCGGCCCTGTCGCTGTCGCTGCCGGCCGCCGCCCAGCTCACTCGCGTCATCCGTACGTCCATGGTCGAGGAGCTGGACCGCGACTACGTCCGCACCGCCATCGGCAGCGGCCTGCCGCCCGTCGTCGTGGTCGGCCGCAACGTGCTGCGCAACGCCCTCATCAACCCGCTGACCGTGCTCGGTCTGCGCATCGGCTACCTCATCGGCGGCACGGTCGTCATCGAGCAGATCTACGGCCTGCCCGGCATGGGCCAGCTCATGATCAACGCGGTGCGCGACGGCGACCCGGCCGTGGTGCAGGGCGTGGTGCTGACCATCGCCGTCGGCTTCATGGTCGTCAACCTCGCCGTCGACATCCTCTACCTGCTCGTCAACCCCCGCCTGAGGAGCGCCGCATGAGACGTGCCCTGGGGGAGCGCCTGTCCCGGCCCGGCATCGGCTTCCGCCGGCTGCGCCCGCTGTCGTGGGCCGCCCTCGCCGTCATCGCGCTCGTCGTGCTCGCCGCCCTGCTCGCGCCGTGGATCGCGCCCCACTCGCCGTACGTGCAGGAGGCCGCCGGCGGCGGCCCGTCCGCCGGGCACTGGATGGGCCTCGACAGCGCCAACCGCGACATCCTGTCCAGGCTCCTGTACGGCGCCCGCTGGTCCCTGCTCATCGGCCTCGGCGCGACCGGCCTCGCCCTGGTGGCCGGGGCGCTCGTCGGCGCGGTCGCGGCCACCTCCCGCAGGGGCGTGGACGAGACGATCATGCGGGTGCTCGACGTCATCATGGCCTTCCCCGGCATCGCGCTGGCCGCGGTGCTGGTGGCCGTCTTCGGCGGCAGCATCCCGGTGCTGGTCATGGCCATCGCGTTCCTCTACATGCCGTCCGTGGCCCGGGTCGTGCGGGCCAACGTCCTCGCCCAGTACGGGGAGGACTACGTGGCGGCCGAGCGCGTCATCGGCGCCCGCACCCCGCACATCCTGCTCCGGCACGTGGCCGTCAACTGCGCGGCGCCGGTGCTCGTGTTCTGCACGGTGATGGTGGCCGACGCCATCGTGCTGGAGGCGTCGCTGTCGTTCATCGGCGCCGGCGTCCGCCCCCCGAACCCGTCCTGGGGCAGCGTCATCGCCGACGGCAAGAACCTCGTGCTGCTCGGCGGCTGGTGGGCGACGGTCTTCCCCGGCCTGTTCATCCTGCTCACCGTGCTCGCCCTGAACATCCTGTCCGAGGGCGTCTCCGACGCCTGGGCCGCGCCCGCCGCCAAGAAGGCCGTGCCCGTCAAGGACGACCCGGTGGAGCGCGCCGAGCCCGGCTCCGGGGAGCTCGTCGAGCTGCCCGGCCTGGCCGAGGCCGCCCGCAGGCTCGCCGAGCGGGCCCGGCCCCTGCCCTCAGGGCCGCCGATCCTGTCGGTGGAAAGGCTGCGCATCGGCTTCACCGACGGCGTGGACATCGTGGACGGCGTCGCCTTCGACGTACGGCCCGGCGAGGTGCTCGGCCTGGTCGGCGAGTCGGGATGCGGCAAGTCGCTGACCGCGCTGACCATCATGGGCCTGCAACCCCGTGAGGCCCGCGTCAGCGGGCACGTCCGCTTCGACCAGCGGGAGCTGCTCGCCCTGCCGCGCAAGGCCCGCCGCCGGCTGCTCGGCCACGACATGGCCATGATCTACCAGGACGCGCTGTCGTCCCTGAACCCCGCCATGACCATCAAGGCCCAGCTCAAGCAGGTCACCCGCCGCGGCGGCCGCCGCTCGCCCGCCGAGCTGCTGGAGCTGGTCGGCCTCGACGCCGGCCGCACCCTGTCGGCGTACCCGCACGAGCTGTCCGGCGGGCAACGGCAGCGGGTGCTCATCGCGATGGCGCTGTCGCGCGAGCCCAGGCTGATCGTCGCCGACGAGCCCACCACCGCGCTCGACGTGACCGTGCAGGCCCAGGTGATCGAGCTGCTGCTGCGGCTGCGCGAGGAGCTGGGGTTCGCGCTGATCCTCGTCTCCCACGACCTCGCGCTGGTCGCCGACGTCACCGACCGGGTCGTCGTCATGTACGGCGGGCAGATCGTCGAGACCGGAGCCACGGCGGCGCTCGTCGGCGCGCCCGCCCACCACTACGCCCGCGGGCTGCTGGGCTCCGTGCTGTCCCTGGAGTCGGGGGCCGAGCGGCTCACCCAGATCCGCGGCGTCGTGCCGCCGCCCTCGGGGTTCCCCGCCGGATGCCGGTTCGCCGACCGGTGCCCGATGGCGACCGCCGAGTGCTGGACTGACGCGCCACCGCTGGAGGGCGACGCGCACCGGCACGCGTACGCCTGCCACCACCCGGCGACCACGCAGCCGGCCGGCCTGGAGACCGCGGGGAGTGAGCACCTTGCTTGAGCTCAAGGACGTCCACGTCGTCCACAAGGCGCGCACCGGCGGGCTGTTCTCCCGCGACCGCGTCCACGCCCTGACCGACGCGAGCCTGACCGTCGCCCCCGGCGAGACCGTCGGCGTGGTCGGGGAGTCCGGCTGCGGCAAGTCCACCCTGGCCAGGGTCCTCGTCGGGCTGCAACGGCCCACGTCCGGCACCGTGTCCCTGAACGGCCGCGACCTGTGGGCCATGAACGACGCCGAGCGCCGCACCCTCGTCGGCACCGGCGTCGGCATGGTGTTCCAGGACCCGTCCACGGCGCTCAACCGGCGGCTGCCCGTCCGGCAGGTCCTGCGCGACCCGCTCGACGTGCACCGGCGCGGCACGCCCGCCGAGCGCGAGGCCAGGGTCCGGGAGCTGCTCGGCCTCGTCGGGCTGCCCGCCGCCGTCGCCGACGCCCTGCCCGGCCAGCTCTCCGGCGGCCAGCGCCAGCGCGTCGCCGTCGCCCGCGCCCTGGCGCTGGAGCCCGCCCTGCTCGTCGCCGACGAGCCGACCAGCGCCCTCGACGTGTCCGTGCGGGCGCAGATCCTCAACCTGCTGCTCGACCTCAAGGAACGGCTCGGCCTGGCCATGGTGTTCGTCTCGCACGACATCCAGACGGTCAGGCGGATGAGCGACCGGGTGGTCAGCATGTACCTGGGGCGGATCGTGGAGCAGGCGCCGGCGCGGGCCGTACCCCTGCGGGCCCGGCACCCGTACACCCGGGCCCTGTTCTCCGCGACGCCCGGCCTGATCTCGCCCATCACCCCGATCCCCCTGACCGGCGCCGTGCCCTCGGCCACCCGGCCGCCGAGCGGCTGCCCGTTCCGCACCCGCTGCTGGCGCGCGGACGACACGTGCGCGGCGGCCTGGCCCGCCGCGACCGCCGACGGCGACGACCACCACTTCCACTGCCACCACCCGGTGGCGGCGGGAGCGACCGACTTCGACCTGATCCAGGAGCGCTCGTGACCATGCCCGACCCCGCCGGACCCGCGCCCGCGACGGGGGTGATCCCCCCGGTGTGCACCCCGATGACCCCCGAGCACGAGGTGGACGTCCGGTCGCTCACCCGGCTCGTCGACCACCTGATCGAGGGCGGCGTGGACGCGCTGTTCGTGCTCGGCTCGTCCTCCGAGGTGGCCTATCTCCCGGACGCCCACCGGCGCGTGGTGCTGGACACGGTGGTGGGGCACGTGGCCGGGCAGGTCCCGGTGCTCGCCGGAGTGATCGACATGACGACGCCCCGCGTCCTCGACCACGCGCGGGTGGCCGTCGAGGCGGGCGTGTCGGGCCTGGTCGCCACGGCGCCCTTCTACACGCGTACGCACCTGGAGGAGATCCGCACCCACTTCCGGCTCATCGCCGGCCGGACCGGGCTGCCGCTGTACGCCTACGACCTGCCGGTGTCGGTCCACACCAAGCTCCCGGCCGCCCTGCTGCTGGAGCTGGCCGCCGAAGGGGTGCTGGCCGGGGTCAAGGACTCCAGCGGCGACGACGGCGGCCTGCGGGAGGTCATCCTGGGCCGCGGACCGGGGTTCAGCGTGCTCACGGGGTCGGAGGTGACGGTCGACTCGGCCCTGTGGATGGGCGCCGACGGCGTCGTGCCCGGCCTCGGCAACGTCGACCCCCACGGCTACGTCCGGCTGGCCGCCTGCGCGGGCCGGGGCGAGTGGGAGGCGGCCCGCCAGGAACAGGAGCGCCTGGTACGGCTCTTCGAGATCGTCCGGGTGGGCGGAGCCCGCATGGGAGGCAGCTCGTCGGGCCTCGGGGCCTTCAAGGCGGCGCTGTACCTGCGCGGCATCATCGCCTGCCCGGTCACGGCCCCGCCCCAGATCCCCCTGAACGACGACGAGATCGGCCGCATCGGCAAACACCTGGCCACGGCGGGCCTGCTGTAACCCCTGGCCGCGTACGTGGAGACAAGGTCCTGGCGGGGGATGGGCCCCAAAGGCAAGGTCCTCACGGGGGCGCGCTTCGCGCGACGCGGCTCGGGCTGTGACAGTGGGGGAGCCGAGCTCCCCCACACCCCCTGGCCGGGTGCCTCCGGCCCCCGGACCCCCGCTGGGACTGCACCACCTGGAGACAGCTCCGACACTGGCATTGCCGAGGAAGCTGGTGGCCCACCATCAGCGAGGCGACGCTGTTCAACCCGGCAACGGTCAGCACCACCCGATATTGCTACCGCGGAACTGCGATCCCCTCGCCCTGGCCGCTGACGGCATGACGAACCATCCCCGTAAGGAGATCTGCGGAGAGCCTGATGCGGTGAAAGTCGCCCGTCCGGTTCGAGAGGTGCGCCGAGGAGACGGGTCGCAATCGCCTGGCCCGACCCCACCAGCTACCTCTACGTCGGTCCGGGAAGCGCTCTCACCCCGCGCCCGGTTACTCCCACCCGGCTCAGGATACTTCGCGCATGACGAGTGTCCAAGACGTGCTACCTAGTAGCACCGAATGGCACCACGCTATAAACTTGGGATGTGAGCACTCCCGAGCCTGACTACGTCCATGAGATCTCTCAACGCGACCTGCGTAATCGGTCAGCGGAGATCATGGATGGCCTGGAACGTGGGGAGCGGTACGCCGTTACGCGTAATGGCCATCACATCGGTGATCTGGTCCCTCTCCGCCGCCGGCGCCGGGCCGTGTCGCGCGCCGAGTTCGCCACCGTGTCGCGTGGCATGCCGCGACTAGACGACCGTGAATATCGCGAGGACATGGACCGCCACGTAGATGACGATCTCTACGACCCGTACGACCGCGCATACGGCAGACGCGAATTCGCGGAGGACGAGGGATGACCCATGGCCTCGGGCTGCTCGACACCAACATCCTCATCCTGCGTGCTGGTATCGATCCGGACGAACTCCCCGATGAGATGATGATCAGTGCCATCACCACCGCGGAGCTCTCGGTCGGCGTCTTGGTGGCGACAGGACCGCAGGAGCTCGCCCAGCGAATGAAGATCCTTCAGACCGCAGAAGCCGAATTCGACCCGCTCCCCTTCGACGACACCTCGGCCCGCGAGTACGGCCAGTTGTGGACGGCCGTGATCGCCTCAGGACGCAAACCACGTCCCCGCACCGCAGATCTGATGATTGCCTGTGTGGCAATCGCGAATCGGCTTCCTCTGTACACCTGCAATCCCAAGGACTTCAAAGGCCTTGATCACCTGCTCACCGTAGTGCCGGTAACCCGTCCGCAATGGGCCGGTTCATGAGATGGAAAACGCTCAGGAGGCCACAGCGAACAGCCGCCGCCACATGTAGGCATCGAATCCTTAATCCGGTCCCGTCTCCCACGTTAAGAGGGGAAGGCCATCGAGCTTTTACACCACTCTGAGGACAGGACCGACCGGTCGGCTCCGCTGGCAGAGTCGCTGATCACCAACTTCTTCATGAAGCCCAGCGAGCGCTTCGTACCGCTCGCGCGGCAGACCGGGTTGATAGAAGCGTTGAGCCGTCCTCGGTGGCGGACGGTGCGAGCCGGGGACGGATCGGCGTGGACTTCGGTTCGATCGGGCTGTGTCAGATTGCCGAGTGCGACCGGGTGGAGGTGCTGGGCGGCGGCGTCTCCAGGGAGCTGATCCCCTCCCGCTCCCGTGATCAGCCGCTGTACGAGATCCAGCCGTACTCGTACTGTGTCCAGCCGTTCTCGTCCCCGCTGTGCCTACGGCCGGTCATCACCTGGCTGGCGCCGCCCATCGAGGCATGGTTGTTCTCCCTGACCCAGCCTTCCAGTTGCCTGGGGGTGATCTGCACCGCCTTGCCGCCCAGGAACAGCGCGCCGCTGTAGTAGATGGTGTCGCCGTTCTCGTCCCCGTCGTGCCGAATCCCGGTGATGGCCTGGTTCGCCGGAGTGTGGTAATCGTGGCTGTTCTCGTCCGTTCTGGTGCCCCAGAAGTCCGCCTTGAGCACCGTGACCTGGACGTTGTCGATGTAGATGCGGCCGCAGCGGAACGTGGTGTCGCCGTTCTCGTCGCCGCGGTGCTCGCGGCCGATGAGCACTTCGTTCGTCGGGCAGCTGAACTTGCTGTTCGACTGTCTCAGGGTCGAGACCTGCCCGGGACGGATCTCGATCGTGGCGGCCGCGGCGGGGCCGGCGGGGACCAAGGTGAGGGCGGCGACAGCCGCCGCCGCGAGCGCGGCCGGCAGAGACTTCTTGAGCATGTCCGTGTCCTTCGACGAGAGCCTGCGGTGAGCGGAACCCATGGTCGCCGTCACGATGACGCCCGTCGTCCCCCTGCGGGATGAGCGCGGGTCCGCCTGCACGGTGATCCACCCGCTCCAGCGCCGTGACCGGAAACGCCTGAAGTCACGGGTCCGGCGATCCTGGGGATTCCCCTGCCGAGACACCGAGCCCGGACAGGAACGCCGCCGCCGCGGGGGAGGGCGGGAAACGGCTCCAGATGAGGTGCTCCATGCGGGCGGGGGCGTCGCGAAGCTGGAGGACGGGCAGGCCGGGGAGTTCGGACACGAAGGCGGCGGGCAGCATCCCGATGCCGAGGCCCTGCCGGATCAGGCGAGCGATGAAGTCCACGGACGTCACCTCGAAGGCGACCTCGCGCCGGACGCCGGCTGCGACGAACGCCTCGTCCGACTGGGCCCGCGCGGCGGAGCCCGGGGGGAAGTCGACGAACAGCTCGTCCGACAACTGGTGCAGATCCACGCGTTCCTGGTCGGCCAGCGGATGGCCGGGCGCCACCACGGCGACGAGCTCGCCGCGCCCCAGCTCGCGGCCGCGGACGCCTTCGGGTCGTACGCCCACCGGCAGCCCCAGGAACGCGGCGTCCAGGGTGCCCTGCCGCACGCGTTCGGTCAGCTCCTCGCTCGCGCCCGAGCGGAGGCTGATCCGCACCTGCCGATGCCGCAGGTGGAAATGCTTCAGCGCGGTCGGGAGGTCGACCGCCGCGACGGTGGGGATGGCGCCGATGGCGAGCCGGCCGCGGATCTCGCCGGCGGCGGCCGCCACCTCGGCGCGGGCTCGTTCGGCGGCGTCGAGGGCCTGGCGGGCCGCGGGGAGGAACGCCTCGCCGGCGGGGGTCAGCCGGACGCGACGGCTGGTGCGCTCGAACAGCTTGGCACCCAGCTCGCGTTCCAGGCGGGCGATCTGGTGACTCAGCGCGGACTGGACGACCAGGCACTGCTCGGCGGCGCGGGTGAAATTGCTCGTCTCCGCGACAGCGACGACATAGCGCATTTGCTGGAGCTCCATGGATCAATCGTGATGTCAGATCGCTTCGATGACAAGCATGTGTTGGACTCATCGATCCCTGGTCAACCAGGCTGGGGGCATGACAGCGATGAGACCTCACACGGACGGCGGCCTGTCACGCGGACTGCTCCTGCTCATGTCGGTGGCGACGGGGTTGGCGGTCGCGGGGAACTACTTCGCGCAGCCGCTGCTTGACCTGATCGGCCGGGAGCTGGCGATCGGGCCGTCGCGGGCGGCGCTGTTGGTGACGGCCGCGCAGGTCGGGTACGCGCTGGGGCTGATCCTGCTGGTGCCGCTCGGCGACCTGGTGGAGCGGCGGCGGCTGGCGGTGTCGCTCTACGCGGTGACCGCGGTTTTCCTGCTGGTCTCGGCCGCCGCCCCCAACGGCACGGTGCTCCTGGTCAGCACGGCCCTGACCGCGCTGACCTCGGTCGGAGCGCAGGTCGTGGTGCCGTTCGCGGCGACGCTTGCGGACCCGGCCGAGCGTGGCCGGGTGGTCGGCACGGTGATGACCGGGCTGATGCTCGGCCTGTTGCTGGCGCGCACCGCGTCCGGGGCATTGTCGGAGCTGGACGGGTGGCGGACGGTCTACTGGGTGAACGCGGTGCTGATGGCGCTGATGGCCGTGCTGCTGCGTACCTTCCTGCCCCGGCTCGGGGGAGCCGTCGGACACCGGTTCTACCTGGGGCTGCTGCGCTCGACGGTCGCGATGTTCCGGTACGAGCCGTTGCTGCGGTGGCGGGCGGGTATCGCCGCGTTGAGCCTCGCGTCGTTCAGCGTGCTGTGGACGGCGCTGACCTTTCTGCTGGTGGGCTCGCCGTACGGCTGGTCGGAGTCGGCTGTCGGCCTCTTCGGGCTGGTCGGCGCCGTGGGTGCGCTGACCGCCATGGTGGCCGGGCGGCTGGCCGACCGCGGGTTCGTCCAGATCGTGACGGGCGCCGGCACGGTCCTGCTGGCGGCGTCCTGGGCGGCGCTCGCGGCGGGCGCGCGCTCGCTGGTCTGGCTGCTCGCCGGCGTGATCGTGTTGGACCTGGCGCATCAGGCGGTGCTCAACAGCAGCCAGAACGTCCTCTACGCGCTCCGGCCCGAGGCCCGCAACCGGATCAACTCCGCCTTCATGACGTGCCTGTTCGTCGGCGGCGCGGTGGGCTCCGCGCTGGCTTCGGTGGTCTGGATGAACGGCGGCTGGACCGGCGTGTGCGTCCTGGGCGCCATCCTCTCGGCCGGGACCGTCGTGCTCTGGGCCCTGGAGCGCATCACCACCGGCCGGGCGGCGGCAGAGCCCCCGAAGACCCCGGTCGACCAAGGCCATGACCCGGCACCGGCCAAGGGCGCCGTCACCACCGAAGCCGTCACCACCGAAGGAGAATGAACATGTCGCGCACCGTGCTGATCACCGGAGCCACCGGAACCGTTTCCACCGCACTGATGAACGCGCTGCGAGGGGCCGATGTGCGCCTTCGCGCTCTCATCCGCGACACGTCCAAGGCGGACGGCCCGCGGGAGCAGGGCGCCGAGGTCTTCACCGGCGACCTCGATGACGCCCGGTCGCTGCCACCGGCCTTCGAGGGCGTGCAGGACGTGTGGCTGCTCACCCCGAACGGCCCGCGCGCGCCGGAGAACAACATGAACGCCATGTGGGCCGCCCGCCAGGCCGGTGTGGAGCGCGTCGTGCGCCTGTCCGTCGTCGGCGCGGCGCACGACGCGCCGAACCGCAGCGGCAGGCTGCACGCCCTGTCCGACCAGGAGACCGAACGATGCGGCATGCGCTGGACGACTCTGCGTCCGCACTGGTTCATGCAGAACCTGCTGAACGAGGCGGGCGACATAGCCGCCACCGGCACGTTCTCGCTGAACATGGCCTCGGCGCGGATCGGCATGATCGACGTACGCGACATCGCCGAGTGCGCTGCCCGCGTGCTCCTCGACGACCCGGATCGTCATCACGGCGAGACGTACACCCTCACCGGGCCGCGCTCGCTGACGTTCGACGAGGTCGCCGGCCGGCTGAGTCACGCTCTGGGCAGGCCCGTCACGTACCTGCCGGTCAGCGACGACGCCAAGCGCAAGACGCTGCTCGGCTACGGCGTTCCGGCCTGGATCGTCGACATGCTGGAGGAGTACGCGCAGGCGTACGTCTCCGGCTGGGGCGACTTCACCACCGGCACGGTCGCCGACCTGCTCGGCCGGCCCCCGCGCGACATCGCCGACTTCCTGCGCGACCACGCCGCGGCGTTCGAGGGCGAGGGCACTCGATGATGCGCTCGATCAAGTCCCTGGGTGCGATCCTCGCCGCACTCGTACTGGTCATCGTCATGGGCGCTCCCGCCGGAGCGGCCTCAGACGGGCAGCCGGGTCCCGGCGGACCGGGGAGATTTCCCGGATCGATCTCGTTGCCGGACGGCTTCCAGCCCGAGGGCATCGCCATCGGCCCCGGCCCGTTCGCCTTCGTCAGCTCCATGGCCGACGGCTCCATCTACCGCGCCGACCTGCGCACCGGACGCGGCGCGGTCTTCAGCCACGGGCCCGGCACGCCGTCCCTCGGGATGAAGATCGACTCGCGTGGACGGCTGTTCGTGGCGGGTGGCACGGGCGGCGACCTGCGCGTCCTCGACGTCCGCACCGGCCGGGTGCTGGCCTCCTACCGGCTGACGACCGGCCCGGCTTTCGTCAACGACGTCATCCTCACTCAGGACGCCGCGTGGGTCACCGACTCCACCAACCCGGTGCTCTACAAGCTGCCGCTGCGCGGCGGACGGCTGCCCGCCGCCGCGGTGCGGATCCCGCTCACCGGGGATCTGGTGTATCGCGACGGCTTCAACGCCAACGGCATCACGCCCACTCCGGACGGCCGGGGCCTGCTCGTCGTCCAGTCGAACACCGGCGGACTGTTCCGCGTCGACCGCTCCGGCGCCACCCGCCGGGTGAACCTGCACGGCGAGTCGCTGAAGGAAGGCGACGGCCTGTTGCTGCGCGGCCGGACGCTGTACGCGGTGCAGAACCGGCTCAACGCCGTGACCGTCCTGCGGCTGAACGCGGCGGGCACCGACGGCCGCGTCGTGCGGCGGGTGACTGATCCCCGCTTCGACGTACCGGCGACGATGGCCGCCTTCGAGGACCGGCTGTACCTCCCCAACGCTCGCTTCGACACCACCCCGACCCCCACCACCCCGTACGACGCCGTCGCCATCCCCCGCCCCTGAAACGGCGGCTACGGCGTGGCCTCCGGTCGTCGCCACAGGAGTGCGGCGCCCGTTCGGGCCGTCCGGTGGTAGGGCGGGAGGTCGTCGCCGCTCCAGTACACCTCGACCTGTGGCGAGTCCATCCCCATCTGGACCAGCTCCCGCTGGGCGTCCATGGTCAGGTCCCAGGCCGGGACGCCCGGGTCCACCTCGGCGAGGTAGACCCGCCTCCCGTCCTCCGGCGGCCCGCCCGGCCGGGACCGCCACGCGCGCCGCACGGCGACGACGCCTGAATGCTCGGTGAGGGCGTCCACCACGAGGGCGTCCAGGAGGTCGGCGGGCCCGTCGTCCGCCTCCTCGGTCAGGTCCGGAACGGCCGGGGCGAAGACGTGACCCGTCCCCGGGACGACGTCGGAGATCGGCACCCGGTCCATCGCCACCGGCTCCTCACCGGCCCCGAGGGCCACGAGCACGTCACGCAGGATCCCGGCGTCGGCCGCCGTCAGCGACACCCCGAGGCCCGCCGCCGCGCCCGACAGCGTGTCCGGAAGGTACGCCAGGTCGCCCTCGGCCAGCATGCACCGCGCATGGAACACGAGCTCGTCGGGGACGCGGCCGGCCAGCCGCACCAGCAGGCGGTGCAGACCCTGCAGGATCCGCCCGACCGTCTCGTCGGAGTCGGGCGGCTCGGCGGGCACCTCGCTCCCCGTCATTCCTCGTCCATGATCAGGATGTCGTAGCTGTCCGGGACCTTGTCCAGCTTCCCTCGCTCGATCATGTCCTCCGCGGTCCGCTCCAGGGCGGCGCGGATCCGCGCCTCCAGCTCCGGGTCGTGCCGCCGCCGGCCGGGGGAGCGAGGTGGCAGCAGGATCTCCTCCTGCTCCGGGTGGGTGGAGAAGATGGAGATGTCCCGTCCGTTGCGGCCGGTGAGCGCGTAGACGACCAGCACTCCCCGGTCTCCCACCAGGTTCTTGGAAACGTACTGCACGGCCACTTCCAGGCTCCGGCTCAGGCTCAGGAACTCGCGGGTCATCCCGTGCGGGAACCTCCTCGACCCGTAGATCGGCGAGTGCACCGGCGTCAGCCAGTCCCCCCGGAACGCGAGCACGGGCTGGTCGGGCGAGCCGACGGGAGGAAGCTGCATCAGCGCGTCGTGCGCCATGTCGGCGTGCCATCGCATCTCGGTGGCCAGCCGCGGCAGGACGCCGCCGAGGTCCTCGCGGATCTCACGCCAGGCGCTCCGCTGCTCCCTGCGGGCCTCCCGGATCCGGTCCTCGGCCTGCCGTGCCTCCGCCTTTCGGCCCGCCGCGCGGTGCTCCTCCCGCTCGCATTTCGCCTGGTCGATCGCCTGGGCGGCGTCCACCCAGACCCGGGCAGCCGGCGTCAGCGGTGACTGAGGGGTCAGGGGCCCATCGCCCGCGTGCAGCAACGGCCGCAGCGGGAACGAGAGCGCCCGCCCCTTCACGCCTTCGGCGAGCTCTCCGAGATAGCCGGCCAGCCGCCTCTCGACCTTCACGTTCAGGACCTTCCGCACGGCGGTCTCGGACATGCCGGCGGTCCACAGCTGCGTCCGGGTCACGTTGTTGATCAGGTCGTGGCTGGGGCGCGTGTACACGGTCAGCGCCATCATGTGTCCCGGCGACAGCCGCTCGCCCATCGCCCGCACAGCGGCCGGGTCCAGCGGGTCGACGCCGTTGCGGCGCAGCCAGCCGGTCAGCGTCGGATCGGTGACGCGCCCGCCGGCGAGCTGCTCTCCCAGTCGCCGGGCGATGTCCCGTACGTCCTCGAACTGCGTCTCGGCGAACCCGCCGGGATCGGTGGCGTGACGCAGGTACATGGCCTCGTGCGGGAACAGCCCGTCGCGGAGGAAGCCGGCGCGTAAGGTCCGCAGGTCCATGCCCGGCAGGTGGCGGTACACGTCCACCGCGCTGGCGTGCGCGGCCGGCCAGGGTGCCAGGTGTTCGAGGCCGGCGAGCTGCGCGCCCCGCATGATCTCGAACAGCGAATGGTCCCGGCACGGCAGCATCCAGCCCATCAGCCCACCGAGGAAGCGCTCCGTCGTGACCTTGTCCAGGCCGAGGAACCCGGCCGCCGCCATCATCTTGGTGGTCGTCACCGAGATGCCGTCGATCACGGAGTGGCCGTCGCCGGCGGTCAGCCTGGCCCACCGGCCGGTGGTGTTCTGGTGCGCGGTCCGGCCCTCACGCCAGGGCAGCGGGGTGTCCGCGTGCAGGGGGCCGCCGCCGACCGACTCGATGTACGACCGCTCGAACCGGCCGAGAGGCGTGCCCCGATTCTCGTAGTGGGCCGGAGTCGTGATGAACCCGTTCCGCTGCTGCTCCTCAAGGGTGCGGTCGCGCCGGTGCACCTGGCTCTGGACCACCTCGGCGAGGTCACGGACGCTCCGATCGGACATCATGATGACGTTGCCGGTCTCCAGCGGGTCGCGAGCGAACCGCGACCCGCCCATCACCCATTCGTCGACCTTCCCGAGAACGGCCCGGTGGCGGTTGCCGTCGAGTTGCTGCCGCGCGCGTTCCAGCAGGTCGAGGTCCACTCCGGCCAGGCGTGCCCGCTCCTGCCGCTCCGTGTCGAGGACATGGAGCAGCGTGTTGGACAGGGTGTGCGGGTGGCCGTCGTTGAAGTAGGCGGCGTTGTAGAAGGCCGTCATCAGCTCCCGGACGTTTCCGCGCGCGAGCAGGTGGTCGAGCGTGACCCGGGTGCCGACCTGTCCGGCGCTGTCGGGGGCGTCGTCGCGGAAGAACGCCTGCTCGACGCGCCGGGTGTGCTGGGCGGGGCTCTCGTCCGGCGCCCGCAGGGTGAGGGCCGTGAGAACGTCCCGCATCCTGCGCACCCCGGTGCGCGCCGCCTCCAGGGTCTGCGGGTCGTTGAAGTAGTGGGCGCCCAGCCGCAGCTCGAACCGTTCGCTGTCGGCCGCCCAGCGGGGGTCGGTGAAGAAATCCTCGAAGGCGAACGGGACGCGGGCCCTGTCGTACGCGGCACCCTCGGCGCCGCTCAGGCGTGCCGGCTCGGGGGCCGCGCTCTGCGGGCGGAGGCGCGGGGCGGTCAGGTGCTGGCCGTCGGCGCCCAGGCCGGCGGCGACGCCGCTCTTGAGGATCAGCTCCCAGTCCAGCGGCCGTCCGTCCAGCGACAGGCTGATGGCGGTGGTCGCCGCGCCCGTGACCCCGTACTGGATCGCCTGACCGGGCAGGGTGCCCGTGAGACAGGTCAGCACCTTCTCTCCCAGGGCGGCCTCCGCCCGCGACACCCCCGCCCGCAGCGCGGGTGTGGCCAGCCGGCCCAGGCCGCCGCCCAGCAGCCCGGTCAGCAGGCCGTTGATCGCGCCGTCGCGCGCGGTGGTGGCCAGCTGGTCCCAGTCGACGCCGTCCCGCCGTCCGCCCGCCACGATCTCGGAGTACTGGGCCCCGAGATCGAGTGCCGTGCCGAACGCGGCGAACACCGCGATCAGGATCGCGGTGTACCGGGCGATCTGCAGCACCGTCATCCTGGTGACCTGCAGGACCGGCCTGAGCAGCCACGGCGCCCGCCAGATCACCACGGGCAGCACCGCGAGCAGGAACAGCACGACCAGAGTGATCAGTCGCTCGGCGTGCTGGATCGCCACGCCCACGCCGTTGAGCGCGATCGCCGCGTCGACCAGCCGCTTGACGAGCTCGGCCTGCCGGCCGCCGACCTTCTCCCGGACGTGTCCGACGAACGCCTCCTGGGCCGCGCCGTCCCACCGATCTCCAAGCAGCTCCGCCGTGAACGGGTCCGCCGCCGCGGTGCCGGCCACGATCCGGTGCGCCGCGACCACGCAGGCGTCGGCCATCCGGAAGCAGCCCTCCGCCTCCCCCTTCGGCCAGGCGGTCCCGGTCACCCAGTCCACGTACGGCCGCAGTGGCTCCGGCACGACGCACCCGTCGAACTCCACCCGCGACCGCCGTCAGATCGTCCGAGAGTAGGGATCGTCCTCGCGGCCGCGCCTCGACAACGCGGCGTGCTCGGCCGCGTCGTACGTGTTCGCGGACGTGCCCAAGCCCTCATCCGTGCCGTCGAGCTCGGCGATGTACGCGTCGAAGGAGGCGAAGATCCCCTTCTCGATCCCGGGGAGTCGCCCGGCCAGCTCCGCTCCGTACGCGTCGTCGCCCAGGGTGGCGCGATCCCTGTCGAACGCCTGCCGGAGCGTCCGCGCGGCCTCCGCCACCTGATCACGGTGGTCCCTGACGACCGAGCTCTGACGCCGTAACGCCTCCCAGGCGACGGAGTAACCGTCCCGGCTCATGTCCGGCCCGGCCGGGGTGGGTGGAGGGCGAGAGCGGCCCCCTCGCCGAGCAGCTCCTCGACCGGGACGTCGTCAGGGACCAGCGGGCCCATCAGCTCCTTCGAGCTCGCCGTCACGGAGGCGGTGGCCTGCTCGATCTGCGTCATGATCTCGTGGGAGAGCTCCGAGGGAGACAGCTTGCGGTAGACCCGGGGGTTCAGCTCGATGGCCCGCACCTCTCCGCGTGGTCCCACTCTGACCGTGACCATCCCGTCGCCCGACTGCGCGGTGGCCTCCAGCTCGGCCAGCCTGCCGTAGGCGTCCCGGACGCGACTCAGCTGCTGCTCGTACTCCGCGGTCAGCTCGTCGAGCATCAGCTGAAAGGGCTCCCCCACGGGCGAATCCGCCTCTCGCGTCGGCACAAAGGTGAGGGCAACGTAATGAGCTCAGGTGACCTGCGGGTGACCACCGGGCCACAAATGATCAAGTACTGGATGACCAAGGAGATCATCTTCTTTTGAGGAAACCAGCGTTCCGCAATGCCTCGTAGCGTTCCCTGTGCACGGCAGGACGCCGCCGCCCCGAGCAGAGAAGGGAACACCCAGATGCCCCAAGGACCCGTCGCCGGCGTCATGACGTTCCGGAGCGCCACCGAGTGGGAGGCGTGGCTGGCCGAGCATCACGGGTCGGCGGCCGACGTCTGGCTGAAGATCGCGAAGAAGGGGTCGGGCACGGTGTCCGTGACGCGTGGCGACGCGCTGGACGTCGCCCTCTGCTACGGCTGGATCGACAGCCACACCCGATCGTGCGACGAGGCGTCCTACCTGCAGCGGTTCTCGCCGCGCCGGCCCAGGAGCGTGTGGTCGAAGGTGAACGTCGCCAAGGTCGGGGAGCTCGTCGCCGAGGGCCGCATGCGTCCGGCGGGCCTGGCGGCGGTGCTGGCGGCCCAGGCGGACGGGCGGTGGGACGCGGCGTACGAGTCGCCGAGGAACGTCACCGTCCCCGAAGATCTGACCGAGGCGCTGGAGGGCGACGAGCGGGCCAGGACCTTCTTCGACACCCTCGGCAAGACGGACCGGTACACGGTCATCCTGCGGCTCATGACGGCGAGGACGCCCGGGACGCGGGCGGCCCGCCTGCGCAGAATGGTCGCCACGCTCGCGGCGGGCGAGAAGGTGCGCTGACGAGAATCATGCAGGCCCCTCCTGGCTGCTCGCGGCAGCGGCAACGGCCGTGGCTCGGGGATCAGGCATGAAGGTCGGCCGGCCGGCTTTCACGGCCCGATTCACACGAGGGGCAGCACGTCATCCACCAGCCGCCGGAGTTGGGCGCGCTGATCCCATGACGCCAGGCGCAAGATGAGGTGGGTAGCGCCCTTGGCGAGCAGAGCCCGCAGATCGGTCGCGCATCGCTGGGGCGATCCGGCTGCGGTCCACGCTTCGAGCATGGGAGTGGCGACCTCGTCGTCGTCCTCGTGCTCGGCGATGAAGCGGGCGGTCTCGGCCAGGCAGTCGTCCCGGGAGTCGCCGATGTTGACGTTGTGCAGGAGGGCCACCGGGAAGGTGTCGGGATCGCGTCCTTCCTGCTTCAGATGGTCGCGCAGCCGGGGCCAGAGCCCTTCGAACAGGCCTGGCCAGCTGTTCGCGCTCATCCACCCGTCCCCCAGCGTGGCGACGCGGCGAAGGACGCGCTCGGCGAAACGGGGGTCCCAGGGGTTGGCGGCGATGAAGATCGGACACGGATCCTGCGCCGGAGTCGGGTACACGCTGACCCCCTGATAGGAGCGGAACCTCCCGTCGAAGTAGACCGGTTCTCCTGTCCAGAGCTCGCGGCACAGGGTGATGTTCTCCTCCAGTCGTGGGCCGCGCTCCTTGTCTGGTACGCCCCAGTGCTCCCCTTCCCGGCGGCTCACTCCATCGGAGATCAGCCCGGTACACGCGCCCAGGACCATGCGCCCGCCCGACAACTGGTCGAGGGTGGCCCACTGGTAGGCGAGCACCACGGGATCGCGGAGGGCGAAACTGGCCATGCAGGAAGTGCCGAGCCGTACGTGCTGGGTGGTCGCGGACAGCGCGCCCAGCAGGGAGAGCGCCTCGGGGCGCGGCTGGGCGGTGAGGCTGTCGCCCACCCAGACAGAGCTGAACCAGCCACTCTGTTCGGCCATCGCGCCAAGGTCGAGCAGGCCTCGGAGCGAGTCCACACCGAAGAGAGCACCGCGCTGGGGGATGAGCAGGCCGAAACGGGTGTCGAACATCGGTTCCCTCCTGAATCCAACAGTGTTGGTTTTGTATGCTCGTACTTTAGACCAAGAGGAGATGAATTGGTCACATCACGGCGCGGTCGGCCTGCGCCCGGTTCCGAGCTGACCGCTGCGGCGGTGGTCGCGGCTGCCCGCGAACTGCTCGGCGAACAGGGGCTCGACACGCTGAGCATGCGACGCGTGGCCGCGCGCCTGGATGTGGACGTCTCCTCTCTCTATTGGCATGTCCGCAGCAAGGAAGCCCTGCTGGACCTGCTGGCCGACGACCTGCTCGGTGAGGTCCGCCCGCCGGACCCCCGTCTGCCGTGGCGCGAGCGCGTGGAGGCGTTGCTGCTGGATTACCGCGGGGTGTTGCTCCGCCATCGCGACGCCGCGCGGATCCTGGCGGGACGCTGGGTGCTGGGTCCCAACACGCTGCGCGCCCTGGAGAACCTGCTCGCCACCCTGCGCTCGACCGGACTCGGACGTGCCGAGAGCGCCCAGGTCGCCTATCTGCTCACCAGCTATGTCAGCGGATTCGTCCTGCAGGAGCTGCGGCCGATGAACGCCGCCGAGGCAGCGGGGACCGACCCCGATCAGGCCCTCGACCAGGTGCACCGGGAGCTGAAGGCGCTGCCGCCCGAGGACTTTCCCCACCTTACGGCGGTCGCCGACGAACTGACGGCACGCACGCTCGACGAACGGTTCCGCAGAGGGATCGCCCTCATGCTCAACGGTCTGGAAACGGGCCGGACCTCAGAGCCCCTCGGGTAGCCGCCCGCCCGTGATCCGGCACGGTGGACAGGGCCGAGCACCGTGGACCCGCATGACGGGAACGGCTCAGGCGTCGCGGCGGTTGTCTCTGGACGACACATGAAGCACGTGAAGACCAGGAGTCTCCCATGACCACAGCCGAGGACAAGCCGTCCCCCGTCCGCCAGCTGCGCCTCGTCGTCGAGGCCGAGGACTACGAGGCCGCGCTGGCGTTCTACCGGGACGTGCTGGGGCTGCCCGAGCAGGCGGCGTTCTCCAACGACGGGGACGCCCGGGTCGCGATCCTCGACGCCGGTCGCGCCACCCTTGAGATCGCGAACCCGGCCCAGAAGGAGTTCATCGACGAGGTCGAGGTGGGCCGCCAGGTGGCGCCCAGAATCCGGGTCGCGTTCGAGGTCGACGACGCCCAGGCCACCACGGACCGGCTGGTGGAGGCCGGCGCCGAGCAGGTCGCGCCGCCCACCCTGACCCCGTGGCAGTCCCTGAACGCGCGCCTCGACGCCCCCGCCGGGCTGCACATCACGGTGTTCCAGGAGACGATGGGCCTTGAGGAGCGCCGCTCGCTCGACGGCTTCGGCACCGAGGCGCCCTCTCCGACAGACTGAATGTCGTGCGCTCCTCATCGCTGATCACCGTCACCCCGCTCCTGCCGGTGGCGCTGCTCGTCCTCGTCGTGCTGGCGACGCTGGTGGCCTGGCTGGGCCGGCTCGGTCACGGACGCGCCGTCGTCACCGCCTGCCTGCGCGCGGCCGCGCAGCTCGGCGCGGTGTCCGCGGTGATCGCCTGGGTGGTCGCCTTCTCCGCCGCGGTGGCGGGCTTCATCCTGCTCATGTACGGGGTCGCCGTGTTCACCGCGGGCCGGCGCATCACCCCCGGCCGGGCCGGGTGGTGGGCGGCGGTGCCCATCGCGGCGGGCACCGTGCCGGTGCTGGGCGTCCTGGCCGCCGGCCGGGTGATCACCACGACCGGGATCGTGATCATCCCGCTCGCCGGGATCCTGCTCGGCGGCTGCCTGACCGCCACCACGCTGGCCGGGCGGCGTGCCATGGACGAGCTGGTCCAGCGCAGGGGAGAGGTGGAGGCGGCCCTGTCGCTGGGGTTCGGCACGAGGGAGGCGGCGCTGGAGATCTGCCGCCCGGCGGCCGCCCAGGCGCTGGTGCCCGCCCTGGACCAGACGCGGACCGTGGGGCTGGTCACGCTTCCGGGCGCGTTCGTGGGCATGCTGCTGGGCGGGGCGAGTCCCGTACAGGCCGGGATCGTGCAGCTCGTGGTGCTGGTGGCGCTGCTGGCCGCAGAGGCGGTGGCGACCGTGGTGACCGTCGAGGTGGTGGCGCGCGGCGGGTTCGGCCGCTGAGACCGCCGTCCAGGACCCGCGCTCAGCCCGGGGCGCCGGCCGCGTAGAGGACGCCGCGGAGCCCGGGGAGGTGCACGCGGTCGGCGTGCCAGACGAGCCGAAGCTCCAGATCCGGCGCCGGGAACGGCAGCCGGGCGAGCGTGCCGGCCGCGAGCGCGGCGGACACCGCGAAGTCCGGCAGCAGCGCGACCCCCAGGCCCTGCTCGGCCCAGGCGCGCATCACCGGCACCCCGCCCACCAGGAGCCGTTCCGGCCCGGGGCCGATGAGCCAGTCGGCGGCCATGAGGAACGAGCACGCCGGCGCGTTCACCAGGAGCCGTTCGCCGGACAGGTCGTCCGGGGACAGCCGGGAGCGTTCGAGCAGCGGATGGCCGGGAGCGGCGACCAGGACGAGGGGAACGGAGTCGACGTCCAGGAAGGTCAGCGGCGCGGGCGGCGGGGCGAACCCGAGATCGCCCAGCGCCTCGCCCGTGTCGAGGAACAGCGCCGCCTCCAGCCGCCCGGACGTCACGTCGGCGAGAAGGTCGTCGCGGCTCACACTGGGACGCACCTCGACCCGCAGCCCCGGACGGCGCTCGGCCAGCCTGCCCAGCACCCGCGGCACGCACGCGGCGACGATCGTCTCCAGCGCGCCGAGCCGGACGTCCTCCGGCCGCTCGGCCACGTCCCGGCGCGCCTGCTCGGCCTGGTCGAGCAGGTGCCGTGCCCAGCCCTGCAGCCGCCGCCCGGCCCCGGTCAGGAGCATCCCCTTCGGCGTCCGGTCGAACAGCGTCACGCCGAGGGACTTCTCCAGGACGCGGATCTGCTCGGAGACGCTGGACGGGGCCAGGCCGAGGGCGTGCTGCGGCATTCCGAGGAACTTCTGCATGCAGAATGCATGCTAACATGGTGGCATGGGAGTCATTCAGATCCGTGATGTCCCGGAGGAGACCGAGCGGACCCTCAAAACGCGGGCCGAGCGCGTGGGCAAGTCACTGACGGCCTACCTCCGTGACATCCTGAACCAGGAAGCGGCCACGCCGACGCCGGACGAGGTGATGGCCAGGATCGCCGCCGACGAGCCGGTGCCCTACGACCCGGACTTCGTGCGGGAGACGATGCGCGAGGGACGCGGGTGAGCCTGGTCGTCGACGCCTCGATCGTGTTCCGCCTGCTGGCGAACGTGAAAGGCGACGATCTCCTCCGTCAGCGTCTGTCCCGCACGCTGCACGCGCCGGCGTTGATCGACGTCGAGGTCGCGTCGGCGGTGCGTGGACATGTGATCACCAGCAAGCCGGAGGTGCGCATCTCCGAGGCGCGTGGACGCGTCATGCTCGAGCGGTACGCCGAGCTCAGGATCGTCCGCCATCCGATGCGGCCACTCCAGTCACGCGTGCTGGATCTGCGTGACAATCTCACCGCCTACGACGGTATGTACGTGGCGCTCGCGGAGACGCTGGGCGTGCCGCTGCTCACCGACGACGCCAAGTTCGCCGGTTCGACGGGTCACCGAGCCGAGATCCACCGCTACCCGCCGCCCCTGGTGTAGCCGGAGCGTTCGGAGATTCCGAACGCGGGCTTCGGCACCGCCGGTGGAGGGCAGGCGGGGCCGGGCCGGACAGTGGGGCGCATGACTTCCTCCTCCATCGTCGCAGCCCCGCCGGGTCGCGGGCATGCGGCGGCGCTGCTCGGTGTGTCGCTCGGCTACTTCATGCTGCTCCTCGACATGACCGTGCTCTCGGTCGCCGAGCCGGACCTGGCCGTCTCGCTGCGCACCTCCATCGCCGGTCTGCAGTGGGCGACCACCGGCTACACCGTGGTCTTCGGCGCGCTGCTGCTGCGACCTGGCCGGGTAGCGGGCGATCTTCCTGGTGAACGTGCCGATCGGCCTGCTGGTGCTCGCGCTGACCGCCGGGCGGGGCCTGGCGTGCCCGCGCGGCGAGCGGCGGATCGACTGGCCGGCCCAGCTCGCCGCCTGCGCGGTGCTCGCGCTGCTGACCGACGCGCTCATCGCCGCGGGCTCGCGGTCCTGGGCGCACGCGGCCGTCTCCGCCGTCGCCACGGCGCTCGTCGCCCGCGCGTTCGCGGTCCTGGAACGGCGCAGCGACGCCCCCGTCCTC
The DNA here is from genome assembly GCF_040654215.1 of Nonomuraea sp. NPDC050733. Lineage (NCBI taxonomy): Bacteria > Bacillati > Actinomycetota > Actinomycetes > Streptosporangiales > Streptosporangiaceae > Nonomuraea > Nonomuraea sp. NPDC050733. Next base: position 508,749 of record NZ_JBFAHO010000002.1, read on the forward strand.
AACCGGCCGCTCCTGGCCAGCGGCGGCGTACGGGCCGGGCTGGCCGCCGGGGCGGCGGTGAGCTTCACCCTGAACGGCAGCCTCTTCGTCCTGCCGTTGCTGCTCCAGCAGGGTCGTCACCTCAGCGCGGTGGCCAGTGGCCTGGCGTTCCTGCCGCTCACGCTGCCGTTCGCGGTCAACCCGCCGCTGACCGGCCGGATCGTCGCCCGTGTCGGCCCCCGCCCGCCGATCCTGGCGGGGCTGGCGCTGCTCGCATGACGGCCGCCGTCTCGCCGCCGCGCCCGAGGGAACGGCCGGGGCCGCCGGAGGGCTGCTCAACGCCGTGCGCCAGACGGGCGCCACGCTCGGGGTCGCCCTCATGGGTGCCTTCGCCGGCCTGGGAACGGTGACCGGCTCCGCGCTCTCGCTCCTGCTGGCGGCCGTGCTGTGCGGGGTGGTCGCGGTCTGGTTCAACCGCGGCCCGGGGGCTCCGCGACGAGCCTGAGCAGCCGCCTGTGCGTGGACGCGAGACGATGCCCGTTAGCTGCACTTACGTGACTGATTGGCGGAGTTGGGTGGTCTCTGGGTGGGCATAAGTGGTGTTGATGAGGAAGCTGGGAATTGCCGGGATCATCGGCGGCCTGCTGCTGACGGCGGGCACCGCCTGCACCCAGACACGCCCCGCGTCCTCCGCCGCAGCGCCGTCCAGCCCCAGGTCGTCCACCACCGGGCGCCCGGCCGGCGCGGGCGGCTGCTCCTCCGGCGGCCTCCGGGTACGGCTCGGCCGGGTGGACGCCGGGGCGGGCAGCCGGTACGCCCCCCTGACCTTCACCAACGTGTCCGGCGCCACCTGCGTCCTGTCCGGCCATCCGGGCATCGCCCTGCTCGACGCGGACGGCGGCCACCTGCCGGTGAGGGTGCGGAACCTGGAGGGCCCGGGCGAGGCCGCGACCCTGGAGCCGGGCGCGAGCGTGCGCTCCGTCCTGCACTGGACGGTCGTGGAGCCGGGATGCGTCAGCCCGGCCGGGCTGCGCGCGACGCCCCCGGGCGGAGGGCCCGGCGTGACCGTCCGCCTCCCGGGAGGTCCGGTGTGCGGCGGGATCGACGTGACCCCGGTGGGCTGACGGTCGGCCGGTCTCCGGTGACGTGGGGCGCTCCCTCCCATGTCGGTCCTTCTGGGCCTAGGCTCGACATGGAAGGGATGCCGTCATGGACATCAACATCATTCTCATCGTGATCGCCTTCTTCGTCGTCGTGGTGGCGCTCAGCAGCGTTCGGGTCGTCAACCAGATCGAACGGGGCATCGTCTTCCGCTTCGGCCGGGCACAGAAGGAGGTCCGGGAGCCCGGACTGAGAGTGCTCATCCCGTTCGCGGAACGGATGAAGAAGGTCAACGTCCAGATCGTCACGATGCCCGTCCCCACGCAGGAGGGCATCACCCGCGACAACGTCTCCGTCCGCGTCGACGCGGTCGCCTACTTCAGGGTCCAGGATCCGCTGCGGGCCTCCATCGAGGTCCAGAACTACCTGTACGCGGTGGAGCAGGTGGCGCAGACGTCGCTGCGCTCGATCATCGGCAAGAGCGAGCTGGACGACCTGCTCACCAACCGTGAGGAGCTGAACAGGGGCCTCGCCCTGATGATCGACAGCCCGGCGCTGGGGTGGGGCATCCACATCGACCGGGTCGAGATCAAGGACGTCCAGCTTCCGGAGACCATGAAGCGCTCCATGTCGCGCCAGGCGGAGGCCGAGCGCGAGCGGCGCTCCCGGGTGATCGTGGCGGACGGGGAGCTGCGGGCCTCCCAGAAGCTCGCCGACGCCTCCGAGATCATGTCGAAGACGCCCGGCGCGTTGCAGCTGCGCCTGCTGCAGACCGTCGTGGAGGTCGCCGCCGAGAAGAACTCCACCCTGATCATGCCGCTGCCGGTGGAGCTGCTGCGCTTCTTCGACCGCGCCGTGCCGGCGGGCGGGGCCGCGGCGCCCCAGATGGAGGCGCCCCAGGTCGAGGCGCCACGGGACGAGGGGCTGCCGGACGAGAGCGGGCAGGCGGAGGTGCCGCAGGGGGAGGAGCCGCCCGCGCTGACGGAGGGCGCCGTGCCCGAGCTGTCCACGCCGCAGCCCCGCGAGGAGCACGCGGGGGACGCCGCGGCTCTGTCCAACTCCAGGCGGCCGGGGGCCTGAGGGCTCGTCACCCGGGGGGAACGGCTGACGCAGCCCCCTACCGGCTGACGCCGTCCGTGCGCCGCTGGAGGAGGTGCAGGTCGGAGGGGCGGGGCAGGCTCTCCCAGTCGCCCTGCGAGGTGACCGCGAACGCGCCCGCCGCGCAGGCCGTGCGCAGCCGCTCCTCGGGGTCGTGGCCCGACAGCCAGCCGGCCAGCCAGCCCGCCGCGAACGCGTCACCGGCCCCGACCGGGTCCACCTCCGTCACCCGGTACGGCTCCGCGTGCCGCACCACGCCGTCGGACAGCTCCAGGGCGCCCTCCGCGCCCGCCTTGACCAGCACGTGCCGGGGGCCGAGGGCGGCGAGGGCGCGGGCCAGCTCGACCGGGTGCTCGATGTCGGCGATCAGTCGGCCCTCGGGCCCGGTGGCGAACAGCACGTCCACGTCCGCGACCGTCTCCCGCAGCCACGCCCCGGCCTCGGCGGGCGACCAGAGCGCCGCCCGGTAGTTGACGTCGAGCGACACGAGCGCACCCGCCGAGCGCGCCAGCGCCATCGCGTGCCGGACGGCCTCGCGGGCGGAGCCGGACAGCGCGGGCGTGATCGCGGACACGTGCAGGACACGGGCGCCGCCGACGAGGTCCGGGTCGAGGTCGCCGGGCGACAGGCGGGAGCCGGCGCTCCCTGCGCGGTAGTAGCGCACGTCCACGAGCTCGGCGGTGCGCCTGCCCTTGATCATCAGACCGGTCGGCGCGCCGTGGTCGGTGATGGCGCGGGCGTCCACGCCCTCGCCCAGCAGCGTGGAGCGGATCAGGTCGCCGAACTCGTCCGCGCCGACCCGGCCCACCCAGGTCGCGCGGTGGCCGAGGCGGGAGACGCCGATCGCGACGTTGGACTCCGCGCCGCCCACCCCGAGGTCGAAGTCACGGGCGAAGCGCAGCGGCCCGGTACGGCGGGCGGCGAACAGCGCCATGGTCTCGCCGAGGGTCACCAGATCCGTGAGGGGGAAGGTCATCGAGGGGTCGCACCCAGCTTTCCGGAGATCCGCGCCGCCGCGGCGGCCACCTGCTGCCCCAGCGCGCGCACCCGTGCCGCGGTGATGCGCGAGGTGAGCCCGGAGACCGAGAGGGCGGCCACCACGGCGCCGGTGTGGTTGAAGATCGGCGCGCCGACGCAGCGCACCTCGGGCTCGTTCTCGCGGTCGTCCACCGCGTAGCCGCGCCGCCTGATGCCGGCCAGCTCCCCGCGCAGCCGTTCGGGGTCGGTGATGGTGTGCCGGGTACGGCTCTCCAGCTCCAGGCCCTCGACCGGGTCGCCGGGCTGGAACGCCAGGAGCGCCTTGCCCACGGCCGTGCAGTGGACAGAGCCGCGGCTGCCGATGCGCGAGGCCATGCGGACGTTCGTCTCGTTCTCCACCTTGTCGATGTAGACGACGTGCGGCGGGTCGTGCACGACCAGGTGGACCGTCTCCCGCACCTCGCTCATCAGCCGGTGCGACTCCTCGGCGGCCACCGCGCGCAGGTCGAGTGTGGCGAGGTACGCCTGGCCGAGACGCAGGGTGCCGTGGCCGAGCCGGTAGGCGCCGCTCCTGCGGTCGCGTTCGAGCAGCCGCGCCTCGACGAGCGGCACGGTGAGCCGCAGCACGGTGCTCTTGGACAGGCCCACGCCCTCGGCGAGCTGGGTCAGGGTCAGGCCGCTGTGCTCGCGTACGTGGTCGAGCACGTCCAGCGCGCGTCGGAGCGACGTCGACTGGTTCCGCTCTGGCACGTCGCCACCCTACGGTTCACGGTCGGGGGCGATCCAGTGTGCAGCACATCGTTCTGCATGGCACAACCCGGAGCGGGCGGAGCCGGGCGGGCGACGACGGAGGGGATCGCGGAGGACTTCCGCGATCCCCTCGGCGTTCCCGGACCGTCAGCGCACGGCCACCCGCGAGGCGGCGGTGCCGCCGCCCGGGGCCAGCCAGCCGGCCACCACGGCCGGATCGGCGCCGAGCGCCCGCGTCAGCGGCACGCTCACGGTCGTGACGCCCTTCCCGCCGACCTTGACGACCCGGGTGCCCGCCGTGCCCTGGGCGTCGCGGACGAACAGGTGCGCCTCACCGGCGCCGCCGGCCCGCAGCGTCACCTTCACCGCGTTCTGGCCTCTGGTGGCGCCGGTCACCCGGCCGCTCTCGGACGCCTTCGCCGCCGGGCCGCCCGCCAGTGGCAGCCCGAGCCGGGCCGCCTGCTCCAGTGACTGCGGCGAGTCCAGGCTCGACAGGCCGGTGGCCGGGATCACCGGGTCGGGCGGCGTCGTGGGCCGTCCCGCCGGCGGCTGGTAGCCGGGCAGCGTCGCGACGCCCCACCGGTACGGGTCACCCTGCACGCCGCCCCACGTCGACCAGCCGATGCGCGTCTGGCCGGTCTTGTCCTGGGTGTCGGAGTCGTACACGAGGATGTTCAGCCCGAGGTGGGCGGGGTCCACCGCGCCCGGCAGCTGCTCCATCGGGATGGCCAGCTCCACGGCGTACGCGCCGGACGACACCTTGGACGCGATCCGCACGCCCGTGGCCGGCCCCTGGTGGTTGTCGGCGTCGCGCAGCGCGCACGGCGGCCCCTCGGCCGTCACCGGCAGCACCGCCGTCTTGAACGTCGTGGAGGTGTTCTCGGAGGTGCCGCGCGGGTCGACCGTCACCTCGACCGCGTCGGTGCGCCAGTGCCGCTTGCAGTCGGAGGCGGCCAGCCGGGTGCCGAGCACGTCGTCCTTGACCTGCACGAGCAGGTGGAGGGTGTCGTCGTGCCAGGCGACCTTGGCCGTGCCGGAGCAGTCGGCCGCCGACGAGCACGCGGTGCCCTCCCAGAGGCGGGAGATGTCCAGGGCCTCGCCGGTGTACTCGCCGTCGCCCTCCGCGCCGTCCACGGCGGGCGCCGAGGCGGCCCGCGGAATGGCCGTCGCGGGGACGAGCTCCAGGGCCGGCCTGGTCACGCTGGAGCCGTCGGAGCTGGTCGTGGTGATCGTGTAGGCGTGGTCACCGCCGTCGTTGGACGTCTTCAGCGAGGTGTCCGTGTTGGTGACCGTGAACGTGACCGTCGCCGACGCCCCGGCGGCCAGCCCGCTGTAGGGCGCCTCCACCCGGTCGGCGGTGAAGCCCGCGGGCAGGTCCAGGCGCACGGTGCCGGACTGCGCCGCGTCGCTGACGTTGGTGACGACGACGCCGACCTGGCGCGACCCGCCGGACGGGAGCGTGAGAACCGGGGTGACCAGGCCGCGAAGCTGCGGCACGCCGACCTCGGCGGCCCACTTCTCGTACTGGCCGACCTGCGGCAGGAGCTGCTGGACGCCGCGCACGGCCGGGCTCACCTCGACCTGCCGGTCGGTGTGGCCGGTGCCCCGCTCGGTCGTGAGCGTCGCGGCGAGCCGCGCCCGGTCACCGGGGGCCGCGCCCTTCGGCGGGGTCACGGTGAACGTCGCCGTGCCGGTGCGTCCCGGCGTGAGCCGGCCCAGGTCGCCGGAGCCGTCGGCCTTCCAGCCGTCGGGCACGCGCAGCGCCACGGTGGAGCGGCCCAGCGGCTCGCGCGGCGGCGCCGTCGCGGTGACCTTGACGGTGAACGCCGCGCCGGGGCGGACGTCGAACGTGCCGGGCCGCAGGTCGAGCAGCGTGCCGAGCGGCACGGCGCCGCTCGCCCGCACCAGCGCGCCGTCGAGGATCGCGGTGGGCGCCGCGGCGGCGGCAGTGCCGGGCTCGGGGAACGGCACCCGCGCGTCCGCCTGGGTGAAGAAGTCGCAGCCGAGCTGGGCCGGGTCGGAGGGCACGTCGGGGAAGACGGCCCAGCCCTGCGAGGCGTACGCGCGCTGGGCGTCGCGCTCGATCGCGGCCCACGTCCGGCCGCCGTGGCTCGCGGAGGGGCGTCCGCTCCACACGCCGTAGACGTTCTGCGCCGGGTTGGCGGGGCGGAAGGTGGCGGCGCAGTCGGGGCCGGTGCGCGACGTGCCGCGCCCGCCGCCGAGGAGCACCCGGGCGGGCGCGTACGGCCGCAGCCCCTCGCGGGTGATCTGCTCCGGGTACGCCCTGGGGTCGGCCGCCGCGTAGAACGCCTGCACGGCCAGGCGCGCGGCCTGCTGGTGGTTGCCGTGGTTGCCGGGGGAGGGCGCGGGGTCCATGGTCAGCAGGATCTCGGGGCGGGTCTGCCGGACGATCCGGACGACCTTCTCCAGCGTGTCGTCGCCCCAGATCCGGGCGGTGAGCGGGGCGCTGACCGTGTAGTAGAAGTCGACGTCGTCGAGGTTGAACACGTCGCGGACCCCGGCCCCGCCGACGGCCGTGCGCTCCTCGGCCTCGCGGATCAGGCCGAGCGCCGGTCCCTCCTCGGGGCCGACGGCGTTGCCGCCGCCCTCGCCCCGGGTGACGGTGACGACGCCGGTGCGCACGTGGTGGTCCTCGTTCCACTGGCCGAGCGTCGAGAGGCTGAACGCCTCGTCGTCGGGGTGGGCGCCGACGAACAGCACGTCGAGGTCCGCCGCCGTCCCTGGGCCGGTCGTGGCCGGGGCCGGGCCGGCCGACGCGGGAGGGGCGGGGGCGAGCGCGAGGACGAGCGCCGCCGCGGCGGTGAGGACCGCCCATCGGCGAGGTGAGGGGGGTGGCGAGGGTCTGCGCAAAGGGACCTCCGGGTGGGTTACTCGCGGACCGCCCCCTGGAGCAGCCCGCGAACGAAGTGACGCTGCAGGAACAGGTAGAACACCACGACCGGCGTGGCCACGATGACCGATCCGGCCGCGAGGAGGGTGAAGCCCGAGGTGTACTGGCCCTGGAAGAAGGCGAGGCCCAGCGGGGCCGTCCGCAGCGACTCGCTGGTCACCATGATCAACGGGATGAGGAACTCGTTCCACGTCCACATGAAGACCAGCACGGTCAAGGTGACGATGGCGGGCCGGGCCGGCGGCACCAGCACCTGCCACAGCGTGCGCCACGTCGAGGCGCCGTCGATGCGGGCGGCCTCGGCGATCGCCCTGCTGCTCGCCCGGAAGTAGGCCCGCATCCAGAACGTGCCGAACGCCACCGACAGCGCCACCTGCGGCAGCGCCACCGACCAGAACGTGTCGATGAGGCCGAGCGTGCGCAGGTCGAAGTAGAGCGGCACCGCGATGGCCTCGCTCGGCATCATGATCCCGAGCATGAACAGGTAGAACAGCACGGTGTGGCCGCGGAAGCGCATGGTGCCGAACGCGTACCCGCTCATGATCGACAGCACCACGCTGACCACCACGACGAACGACGACACGGCGAGGCTGCTGCGCAGGTACGTGCCGAACCGGCCGGCCTCCCAGGCCGCCGTGAAGTTGCCCAGGTGCGGGCCGAACCCCTGCCCGGCCGGGCCCGCGTCGTCCGGGCCGAGCGCGGCGCCGAGGATCGTCACGACGGGGAACAGCGCGAACGCGGCGAACGCCCACAGGATGACGTAGTTCGCCACCCGCTCGGTACGCGAGATCACGACGTCCCCCTGTCGGCCAGCCGGTTGACCGCGAAGGAGATCGCGAAGATGACCACGGTCAGCGTCACGCCGATCGCGGCGGCCGAGCCGACCTGGCCGAGCCCGAAAGCCCGGTGGTAGACCTCGAACGACGGCACCGACGTCGAGTCGCCGGGCCCGCCGCGCGTGGTGACGTACACCAGGTCGAAGGTCCGCAGCGCGGCGATCACCGTCAGCGTCAGCGCGACGGCGATCTCCCCGCGCACCGACGGCAGCGTGACCGCGAAGAACTCCCTGACCGCGCCGGCCCCGTCCAGCCGCGCCGCCTCGTACAGCTCCATCGGCACGCGGCTCATCCCGGCCAGCAGCAGCACGGTCACCAGCCCCGTCTCGAACCACGTGCCCACCACGCCGACGGCCGGCAGCGCGAACGTGTGGTCGCCCAGCCAGCCCCGCGTGAGCCCCTCCAGGCCGAGCGCGCCGAGCACCGCGTTCAGCGTGCCGTCCGGCGCGTACACCCGCCGCCAGGCGACGGCCACCACGACCATGGCCACCACCTGCGGCAGGAACACCACGGTCCGGAAGAACCCGAGCCCGCGCACCTTGGCGTGGTTGAGGATCGCGGCCAGCGTCAGCCCGATGGCCAGCGGGATCACCGCGTAGAACACGATCAGCACCAGCGCGTGGCCGAACCCGGCCCGCAGCCGCTCGTCCGAGAGGATCGCGGTGTAGTTGTCCAGGCCCGCCCACCGGCCGAGGGTGAGACCGTCCCAGTCGTACAGGGAGATCTGCACCGCGCGGCCGATGGGGTAGAGCAGGAACACCGCGTAGACGGCGAACGCCGGCAGCAGGTACAGGTAGGCGATGCGCCTGGGCTCTCCCGGAGGCCGGCCCATGCTCACCCGCCTGCTCACCCGTTGCTCTCCGCGAAGGTCTTGTAGTCCTTCTCCAGCGTGTCGAGGAACTCCTTCGGCGTGACCTTCTTGGCGAGCAGGTCCTGCAGCGCCGCGCCGAGGGTGTCGGCGAAGGTGGGGGTGGCGTAGTCGAGGTACGGCACGAGCCCGTTCTCCTTGGTGGCGGTGCCGAACGCGGTGAAGACGTCCTGCTGGGGCCCGGCCTCGACGCTCTGCTGCCCGGTGTCGGCGACCGGCAGGTTACCGGTGGAGGCGAGCACCTTCATGGCGCCGGCGTTGGTGATGAAGTCGACGTAGGCCGCGGCGGCGTCCGGATGGGGGCTCTTGGCGGTGATCGCGAACGGCAGGCCGGTGCCGCCGGTCGCCACGGGCGGCGCGTCCGGCGTGGCGCCGGGCGGCAGCATGAAGCCGAGGTCCTTGCCGAGGGCCTTCTCCAGGTCGGCCAGCAGCCAGGTGCCGGCGACCAGGAAGACGCCCTGCCCCTTGCCGAACGCCTGCCAGGCCGGGTCGTAGCCCTGGCCGTTGAAGCCCTTCTCGAAGTAGCCCTGGTTCACCCAGCCGACCAGCTCCTCGGCGGCCTTGACGTTCTCCGGCGTGGTCCACGAGGCGCCCTTGCGGCCGAAGGCCAGCGTGGCGATCTGGTCCGCCGGGACGTGGCGGCCCTGCACGGTGCCGAACACGTGGATGGCCGGCCACTTGTCGAGGTTGCCGAGCTGCATGGGCACCTCGCCGGCGGTCTTGGCCTTGGCCAGCGCCGTCTGGAGGTCGGCCCACGTCTTCGGCGGTTCCAGGCCGAGCTTGGTCAGCTTGGCGCGGTTGTAGAAGACGCCGACGACCTCGCCGACCTGGGGCAGGCCGTACAGGTTGCCCTCGCCGAACACCTTGCCGTCGGCGCTGTAGCGGGAGTAGCGCAGCACCGACTCGGGGTAGCGGCTCTTCCAGCCGTACGCGTCGGCGTAGGAGTCCAGCGGCAGGAGCTGGCCGGCCTTGACGAACTGGCCCATCGACGAGCGGCCGTTGTTGGCCTCCACCACGTCGGGCGGCTCGTTGCCGCTCAGCGCCAGGCGCAGCGTGGTGTTGAGGTCGTCGAACGAGCGGGACACCCGCTTCAGCTTGATGTTGGGGTACTTGGCCTCGAACGCGGCGTTGAGCTGCTTCATCTGGGCGGCCTGCCCGCCGCGCACCTCCTGGTCCCAGACGGTGAGCGTCACATCGCCCAGGGACCCGGCGTCGGTGCGCACGGCCGAGGGAGCCGGCTGGTCGGGGGTCGGCGCGGGCGGGGCCGAGGAGCCGGGCGCGCACGCGGTGGCGGCGAGGGCCAGGACACCGGCCGCGAGCGCGGCGAGCGCGCCCCGCCTCCGCGGAGCGCGGTGGCCTCGCGTCCGGCCCTCACGCGTCGGGGTGATCATGGTGCTACTCCTTCTGAACGGGCACGCGCGGCGCGGCCGGTACGTCGGGCTCGGTGGGCGCCTCCGGAGCGGGCTTCTCCAGGTCGGCGTGCCGGGCAATCGTGGCGGCGGCCCGGCGCACCGCGCCCACCGGGACGGCCGGCACGAGCCGGTCCAGGAAGGCGTACCGGCGGGCCAGCGAGTCGCCGTAGGCGCCGCCGCTCCCGGCCGCGCCCCGCACCCCGTGCCACCAGTCCGCGATGTCGCCCCAGCCCGGCGCGGCCAGCGACCCGCCGAACTGCTGGACGGCCAGCGCGGCGCACACCCCGGCGAACGCCAGCCGGTCGGCCAGCGGCCACCCGCGCAGGGTGCCGAGCACGATGCCGGCGCCGAAGACGTCGCCGGCGCCGGTCGGGTCGAGGGCCCGCACCCGGGGGGCGGGCACGTACGCCTCCTCGCCGGTCGTCGAGTCGATGGCCATGGCCCCGTTCGCGCCGTCCGTGACGACGGCCAGCGGCACCTTGTCGGCGATGGCGTACAGAGCGTCGCGCGGGTTGTCGGTGCCGGTGTAGGCCATCGCCTCGACCGCGTTCGGCATGAAGGCGTGGCAGACCGAGAGCTGGTCCAGCAGCGACCGCGGCCAGGCGCCCGACGGGTCCCAGCCCACGTCGGCGAAGATCAGGGCGCCCTCGCGATGGGCCAGGTCGGCCCAGTTGCACGTGGCGCCGGGCGGCGCGCCGAGCGGCTCCTCGGCGGAGAGCGTCGCGATCACGGCCCGCGACCGGGGCGGCTTGCCGATCATGTCGGAGGCCGACATGGGCGCGGGATGGCCGTGGGTCACCATGCTCCGGTCGCGGTCGACGGCCATGGAGACGGTCACCGGCGTGTGCCAGTGCTCGAACCGCCGCGACTTGGACAGGTCCACCGCCTCCTGCTCGGCGAGCGTGCGCCAGCAGAAGTCACCGTAGTCGTCGTCGCCGAACGCGGCGGCCAGCGACGTGCGCAGGCCCAGCCGGCTGGTGGCGATGGCGAGGTTGGCGATGCCTCCCGGACACGAGCCCATGCCCTCGGCCCACGTCTCGGTGCCGGCGGCGGGCATCGCGGGCAGGCCGGTGAACACGATGTCGAGGAAGACGGTGCCCGCTAGGAAGACGTCGAACTGCGGGGCCCCTGGGCTCCGCTGATCGGCGAGAGGGTCGTACGCCTGGGCAGACACGGGTATGAGACCTCCTCGACAGACCGAGATGTGCGCAATCTTGCACGTTTACTCGCGTACATCAAGTGTTTCGTGTGAGTAAATGGTAGAAGATGCTCGTTCATGCGCGTGTTTGACTGTTAGAATCCGATCGTGCTCCAGCACCTCAGGCATGCGGAGATCATGCGCCGTGTCCGGCTCTCGGGGGCGACCAGCGTCCGTGACCTGGCGGCGCAGCTGGGCGTGAGCCCGTCCACCATCCGTCGCGACCTGGAGGTGCTCGACCGCGACGGCACGCTCCGGCGCGTGCGCGGGGGAGCCCTGGCGGGCGCCGACGCCGACGCCGACCGGCCCTTCGCCGAGGTGGCCGTCGTCGACGAGCAGGACAAGGAGGCCGTGGCAGCGCGCGCCGCGACGCTTGTCGGCGACGGCGATGTCGTCCTGCTCGACATCGGCACGACCACGATGCGGCTGGCCTGCCGGCTGCGCGGGCGCCGCGTCACCGTGGTCACCTCCAGCCTCGCCGTCCTCGACGTGCTCCGCGACGACCCGGTGGTCGAGCTGCTGCTGCTCGGCGGGATGCTGCGCCGGCCGTACCACTCGCTGGTCGGCGTGCTCACCGAGGAGGCGCTCGGACAGGTGTGCGCGGACCGGGTGTTCCTGGGAGGGAGCGGGGTCCGCGCGGACGGCCAGCTCGTGGACACCACCCTCGCCGAGGTGCCGCTGAAGCGCGCGATGATCGCCGCGGCCGGGCAGGTGGTGCTGGTGGTGGACCGGCACAAGTTCCCCGGCACGGGGGCACTGCGGGTGTGCGGGCCGGATGACGTCGACGTGCTCGTCACCAACGAGGGCGCCGACCCGTCCACGCTGCGCGCCTGCGCGGACGCCGGCGCCGAGATCCTGCTCGCATGACGAGCCATGTGACGACCGGTGTGACGACGCGAGCCCGTGAGGAGATCGGATGAGACTGGCCGTTCTGGGAGGCGGGGGCTTCCGGGTCCCGCTCGTGTACGGCGCGCTGCTGCGCGACACCGCCAAGCCCCGGGTGGAGGAGGTGGTGCTGTACGACGTGTCGCCCGAGCGCCTGGAGGCCGTCGGCCACGTGCTGGCGCAGCTCGCCGCCGGGCACGACGACCCGCCCCTGGTGCGCGTCACCACCGACCTCGACACCGCGCTGCGTGACGCCGACTTCGTCTTCTCCGCCATCCGGGTCGGCGGCCTGGCCGGCCGCACCGCCGACGAGCGGGTCGCGCTGGACCTCGGCCTGCTCGGTCAGGAGACCACCGGCCCCGGCGGGGTCGCCTACGGCCTGCGCACGATCCCGGTCGCGGTGCGCGTGGCCGAGCGGGTGGCCGCCCTGGCCCCCGGCGCGTGGGTCATCAACTTCACCAACCCGGCCGGCATGGTCACCGAGGCCATGCGCCGGGTCCTCGGCGACCGCGTGGTCGGCATCTGCGACTCGCCGATCGGCCTGGTCCGGCGGGCCGCCTCCGCCCTCGGGCTCGACCCGGCCCGCGTGTCGCCCGACTACGTGGGGCTCAACCACCTCGGCTGGCTGCGCGGCCTGTCCCACCAGGGCCGTGACGTGCTGCCCGGTCTGCTGGCCGACGACACGGCGCTGCGGCAGGTGGAGGAGGCGCGGATCTTCGGCGCCGACTGGGTGCGCACCCTGGGCGCGCTGCCCAACGAGTACCTGTACTACTACTACTTCACCCGCGAGGCCGTCGCCGCGACCTCGGGCCGCACCCGCGGCGAGTCCCTGCTGGAGCAGCAGGAGCGGTTCTACGCTGCGGTGCGCGAGCGGCCGGGACAGGCCCTGGCCGAGTGGACCAGGGCGCGCAGGGAGCGCGACGAGTCGTACATGGCCGAGGCCCGCGACGTCACCGACGCCGGCGAGCGTGACGCCGCCGACCTGGAGGCGGGCGGGTATGAGGGCATCGCGCTGGCGCTCATGGCGGCGATCGCCCGCGGCGAGCCCACCACGATGATCCTCAACGTGCGCAACGGCGTGGCCGTGCCGGGCCTGCCGGAGGACGCGGTGGTCGAGATCCCGTGCGCGGTGGACGGCTCGGGGGTCAGGCCGCTGGCCACCCGGCCGCTGCCCGGCCGGTTCCTGGGGCTCGTCCAGCAGGTGAAGGCGGTGGAGCAGACGGCCATCGAGGCCGCCCTGACCGGCTCGTCGCGGCTGGCGGTCGAGGCGTTCGCGCTGCACCCGCTGGTGGACTCGGTGGGGACGGCCCGCCGGCTCCTCGACGGCTACCGCGCCCGCGTGCCGCAGCTCGCCGAGATGCTGGACGGCCGTTAGCCGACGGTGCCGGCCTTCAGCCGCTCGTACAGCGCAGGGTCGCTCGACGCGCGGACGATCAGCTCGGGGCGGAGCAGCTCGCTCTCGGCCTGCTCGCCCGCGAGGACACGGACGAGCTGCCGCAGGCCCCGGCGGCCCATCTCCCGCATGGGGGAGCGGACCGTGGTCAGCGGCACCGGCAGCTCGGCCGCCAGCGGCGTGTCGTTGAACCCGACGACCGCGATGTCGGCGCCGACCCGCAGCCCGTGGTCGCGCAGGGCGCCGATCGTGCCGATGGCGCCGAAGTCGTTGACCACGAAGACGGCCGACGGCCGGGGGCCGGTCGCGAGCAGCCGCTCGGTGCCCGCGCGCCCGCCCTGGGCGTCGAAGCGGGAGTGCACGATCCGGTGCGCGGGGATCGGCAGCCCCGCCTCGCGGAAGCGGTCGGCGAAGCCGCCGGTGCGGTCGATGCCCGTGCTGGCGTACGGCTCGCCGGCCACGACCGCCACGTCCTCGTGGCCCTGCTCCAGCAGGTGGTCGGCGACCAGCCGGCCGCCCAGGTAGTCGTCGCACACCACCGCCGGATGCCCGCCGGCCCGCCGGTTGACCAGCACGAACGGCACTCCGCGCGCGGCCACCTCGTCGAGGAACACCGAGTCGGAGTGGGCGTCACCGAAGATCAGGCCGTCGACGCGGCGGCCGAGGACCATCTCGGTTCGGGCCCGCTGCACCTCGGGGACGTCGCGGGTGTTGGTGACGAACGTGGACAGGCCGTGCTCGGCGGCGGCCTCCTCGACGCCCTCGTAGATGGTCGCGAGGACCATGTCGGACAGGCGGGGGACGAGGACGCCGATGAGGTTGCTGCGCTGCGTGCGCAGGCTCATGGCATGGGGGTTGCGCTGGTAGCCGAGCTCGTCGGCGAGCCGGCGCACCCGCTCGACGGTCGGGCTGGACGCCGCCCGGAGCCCCTCGCCGGGCTTGGCGTGCAGCACGCGTGACACGGTGGAGACATGCAGGCCGAGCTGGTCGGCGATCATCTGCAGGGTTACCGGTCGTGCCTTCTTCGCACCCAATGCCCCTCGGCCTCCGGTGAACTCTGGCTCGCCTGGTTCGTGTGCCGTGGCGGGCGGCCGGCAGTTTTCTTGATTTTAACGCTGAGTTATTGACATCACATAGGCGCAGGTCAGATGCTACCAAACGTTTGGCCCAAACGTTTGGGCAATCGCGTTTTCGAGGAGGCCGTCGCGTGTCCAAGGTCATCGTCCTGTCCACGGGAGGGACCATCGCCACCCGCCGGGACACGCAAGGGGTGGGCCTGGCCAAGGACGGGGCCGGCGACCTCCTCGGGCGGCTCCCGATCGATCCCGGCGTCGAGGTGGACGGCGTGGACGTGCTGTGCGCCGGCAGCTACCTGTTCACCCCGGCCGACATGCGCGAGGTCGTCCTGCGCATCCGCGAGGCCCTCGCCGACCACCGCGTGCTCGGCGTCGTCGTCACCCACGGCACCGACGCCATGGAGGAGACCGCCTACCTGGCGGACCTCTTCCACGACGATCCCCGGCCGGTCGTCTTCACCGGAGCCCAGCGCCCGGCCGACGCCGTGGACGGCGACGGCCCGCGCAACCTCGCCGACGCGATCACCGTCGCGGCGTCCGGCGCGGCGCGCGGCCTCGGCGTGCTGATCTGCTTCGACGGCGTCGTCCACGCCGCCCGGGGGACCCGCAAGACCCACACGGTCGCGCTGGCGGCGTTCTCCGCACCCGACGGCGGCCCGCTCGGCCGGGTGCGCGCCGGCGAGGTGGACATCACGCTGACGCCGGTCCGGCCCGAGCCGCTCGACCTGGACGCGTACGACCTCGACGGCGTCCGGACCGACGTCGTGGCCCTCTATCCGGGCTGCGACGACACGGCGCTGGTCGCGGCGGCCCGCGCGGGCGCCACCGGGATCGTGCTCCAGGCGCTCGGCGCGGGGAACGCCAACCCCGCCGTCGCGCGGGAGGTGGCCCGGCTCACCGGGGCCGGCGTCGTCGTCGCCCTGTCGACCCGGGTCGACGCCGGGCCCGTCGCCGCGCTGTACGGCAACGGCGGCGGCGCGGACCTCGTCGCGGCCGGCGCGATCCCCACCGGCACCCTGCGCGCGCCCCAGGCTCGCGTGCTGCTCGGCGCCCTGCTCGGCTGCCATCGCGACCCCGCCCGGGTCCGCGAGGAGCTGGCGGCGCGCACGGGCGCCACACCCACCAAGGACCGGCCCTGGCCCGCCGGCACCACCGAAAGGACGAAGTGACCATGCCCAAGGAGATTCTCGTCGCGTACGGCGTGGACGTCGACGCCGTGGCCGGCTGGCTCGGCTCGTACGGCGGGGAGGACTCGCCGTGCGACATCTCGCGCGGCCTGTTCGCCGGGGAGGTCGGCACCCCGCGCCTGCTGCGCCTGTTCGAGAAGTACGACCTGCGCACCACCTGGTTCATCCCCGGCCACTCCATCGAGACCTTCCCCGACCAGACCCGCATGGTCGTGGACGGCGGCCACGAGATCGGCGTGCACGGCTACTCCCACGAGAACCCGATCGCGATGAGCAGGGAGCAGGAGAGCGCGATCCTCGACCACTGCATCGACCTGGTCGAGAGGTACGCGGGCCGCAGGCCCACCGGCTACGTCGCGCCCTGGTGGGAGTTCTCGCCCGTCACCAACGAGCTGCTGCTGGAGCGGGGCATCAAGTACGACCACTCGCTCATGCACGACGACTTCACCCCCTACTACGTCCGGGTGGGCGACAGCTGGACGAAGATCGACTACTCGCGGCCGGCGGCGGAGTGGATGAAGCCGCTCCAGCGCGGCGAGGAGACTGACCTGGTGGAGATCCCCGCCAACTGGTACCTCGACGACCTGCCGCCCATGATGTTCGTCAAGGCCAGCCCCAACAGCCACGGCTTCGTCAGCCCGCGCCACCTCGAGGAGATGTGGCGCGACCAGTTCGACTGGGTGTACCGCGAGAGCGACTACGCGGTGTTCACCATGACCATCCACCCCGACGTGTCGGGCCGGCCGCAGAACCTGCTCATGCACGAGCGCCTCATCGAGTACATCAGCGGCCACGAGGGCGTGCGCTGGGCCACCTTCGACGAGATCGCCGACGACTACACGACCCGCTTCCCGCGCCGGCGATAGCGCGCGAACCCCCCATCACGCTCCTCGAAAGGGCACATCGCCATGGCCACCACCTCATCCGACGTCCCGGGGAGCGGCACCGCTCCCGGCACCCGGCGTCTCCCGCGCGTCGGGGTGCGGGAGACGCGCAAGGCCACCGTGATCGCGCTGTTCGCGTGGATCTTCGCGGTCTACGACCACATCATGTTCGGCACGCTGCTGCCCGAGATCTCGACCCAGTTCGGCTGGAGCGCGGCGCAGGCGTCGCTGTACTCCACGCTGATCTCGGTCGGCACCGCGATCGTCGTCCTCGGCGTGGGGCCGGTGGTGGACCGGCTGGGACGCCGCAAGGGCATGATCATCACGGTGTCGGGAACGGCGCTCGCCTCGGCCGTCTCGGCCGCCACGATGAACGCCGCGTACCTGGTCGGGGTGCGCTCCATCGGCGGCCTCGGGCTCGCGGAGCAGTCGGTCAACGCGACGTACCTCAACGAGATCTACGCCGTGACCGAGGACGAGAAGGTCAAGAAGCGGCGCGGTCTCATCTACAGCCTCGTCCAGGGCGGCTGACCGCTCGGCACGCTGCTCGCGGCGGCGTTCATCGCGGTGTTCCTGCCGCTGGTCGGCTGGCGCGGCTGCTTCCTGCTGGCGACGTTCCCCGCCGTCGTCATCGCGCTGCTGCGGCGCGGCCTGCGCGAGACGCCCCAGTTCGAGCTCCAGCAGCGCATCGACCGGCTGCGCAAGGAGGGGCAGGCGCGGGAGGCGGCGGCCCTGGCCGAGGAGTACGGCGTCCCGGAGAGCCAGGCGGCCCCGTTCATGGAGATCTTCCGCGGGCCGGCGCTGCGCAACACGCTCGTCCTCGGCTTCGCCTGGTTCGTCAACTGGTTCGGCATCCAGGTGTTCAGCGTGCTCGGCACGACCGTGCTCACCCAGGGCAAGAGTGTCGGGTTCACCAACTCGCTGCTCATGTTCATCGTGATCAACGCGGTCGGCTACCTCGGGTACGTCTTCCACGGCTGGGCGGGGGACCGGTTCGGGCGGCGCGACGTCATCGCGTTCGGCTGGATGGTCTCCGGGGTGCTGTTCGCGCTCATGCTGCTCGTCGCGCAGGGCACGCTCGCCGTGGTCGCGCTCTACTCGCTCGGCATGTTCTTCCTGGTCGGGCCGTACTCGGCGATGCTCTTCTACATGGGCGAGTGCTACGAGACCCGCTGCCGCGCCACGGGCACCTCGTTCATCAACGCCATCAGCCAGCCGGGCGCCATCGCCGCGGGCGCGATCATCACGGCGATGCTCGTCGCGGGCTCCGACTGGAACCACGGCGCCCTGGTCGTCGGCGCCCTGGGAACGTTCGTGTCGGGCTTCGTGATGTTCGGCGCCCGCAAGGTCCCCGCACTCTCCCAGTGACCCGACCGGGTCCGTGTCCATCACGCCCGGGCCGTCGCCCGTGTCGGACCCGGGCTCATCTCACCCTTCCGGAGATCTCATGACATCCAGTGCCTGCGAGGGGCGGGTCGCCGTCATCACCGGCGCCGCCAGCGGCATCGGCCGCGCGCTCTACGTCGGCCAGACCCTCGGCCCCAACTCGGGCGACGTCATGCCGTGACCTTCCACCGGGCTCGCCCGCGTGAGGCCCCGGAGGACGGCGGCCGGCCGGAAGCGGGGGCGGGGAACCCTGAGGACGGACAGCGGCTCGCGGGTCGTGGCTCGCGGCTCGCGGACCGCGGACCGCGGGCAGACGGGAGCGGGCGGCCAGGTGCGGGCAGACGGGAGAGGGAGCGGGGACGTGACAACGGAGGGAGCGGGTGATGTGCGGGGCCTGTGGAGGTGATCGCGGGGGTGCGGACTGGGCGCGGCCGTGGGTCGCCGGTCCCGCCGCCCGCGCGGCGGTGGCCACCGCCGTCGCCCGGCTGCGCCCGTCGTCCCGTACGCGGATCTCGCCCGCCGCCGGAGGCTGGCTGGCCCGCCGCCCGACCGGTGGCTCCACGGTCTGCGCCACGCTGGCCGAGCTCGTCGCCGCCGTACGGTCCGCCTCCCCGGGCCCGGCCGCCCCGCCAGACCCGGCGCGCCCCTCCGGGCGGCTGGCCGTGCCCGCGCCCGCGGACGGCCGCACCGGCGTCGTCCTGCGCGTCGACCCCCACGCACCACCCCGCGACCTCACCGGCGCGCTTTGCGGAGGAATCCACGCACCCGCGCGAGCTTCCGAGGCCGCGCCGGGTCCCGGTCTCCCGTCGTCGCCCGCTGCGGCCGACAGCGTCCGGCCCGCAGACCCGAGCCATGGCGATCTCCCGCGGGACGCCGAGGTCGTCGTGCCCGACCAGGAGAGCGCGCTGGGCGTGCTGGCCCTGCTGGCCACCCCCGTGTGGCTCCGTCGCCTCTACCTGGCGCGGGTCGAGGGAGTCAGCGCCCCGTGGGGCGATCATGAACCGCCCCGGCCCTCGGACTTCCCGCTCTCGGCCGAGTTCGGAGCGGATGCGCTCGTCAGGCTCGAATGGGAGCGCCAGGAAGGCCGGGCCGACGACACGGCCGTGGCCCTGCGGTGGCCGCTCGGCCACGGCGCCGTGCTCGACGTGGAGATCCGCGCCGGTCACGTCGTACGCGCCAGGACCCTGCGCCCCTCACGGGGCCGCTAACCGAACACGAGCCGTTCGCGGCGCCGGTAGCCGGGCCGGGTCAGCGCCAGGAACACCCTGGACGTCCGGCCCGTCCCGGCCAGGAGCCGCTCGGTCTCGTCCCCGGTGGCGTGCCGGTCGAGCCACGGCATCCTGAACGTCATCTCCCGTACGGTGGCCCGCCCGGCGACCTGCCTCTCGACCCGGGCCCAGGCCGCGGGCGGCACCGACCCCCTGATGACCGGGAACAGCTCGGCCTCCTCCCCGGCGATGTGCTCGGCGAGGAGGTCCAGCATCGGCTTCAGCTCGCGCCCGAGCCGGGCCAGATCGCCGTCCACGGCCGCGTGGCAGCGCTCCAGCAGCGGGCTCAGCGCCTCGTGACCGCCGGTGTAGGGGGAGAGGTCCACGTCCCGTCCGGCGGCGCGCGCGACGACCGGCCACAGGGCCTCGTCGCCGTCGACGTGGTGATGGATGGCGGTCAGCAGGGACCTGGTGTACCAGCGGACCGCGCCCGCCCGTACGGAGGTGAACACGGCGGGCTGCGCGAGGAGGCCGGTCAGGCGGCGCAGGTCGGCGAGCATGGCCCGGTGGGCCACGTACATCGAGGTCAGGTCGGGCTCGCGCCCCGTGTCGGGCCGCCGGGACGCGCCCTCCACCGTGGCGACGACTGCGGGACCGGTCCCTTGATCGGCCCCGTGATCGCAGCTGCGGTCGTCCCCGGCGTGGGTCCCGGTCCCGGCGTGGGTCCCGGTTCGGGCGTGGGTTCCGGTCCCGGCGCGGGAGCCGGTCCGGGTGGGGGGACGTTCGGACGCCCAGGCGCGTAGGCGGGGCCAGGCCCGGGCGAGCGCGGCGCTGGCCGGCTCGACGCAGTCGCCGCTGACCGCCACCAGCGTGCCGGCCTCCGCCTGGGTGGGCGGCACGGCCACGCTCCGCCGTACGAGAAGACCGGCCTCCGTGAGCCGGTCCAGGACCCCGTGCGCGTCGCAGCCGACGGCGTCCCCGTCGAGCAGGCGCAGCAGCAGCACGGGCGCCTCCTCCCGCTGACGCGGCGTCAGCGACGCGAACACCCGCTCGGCCACCTCGCCGAGCGACGGCGGCCCCGCCAGCCCCGCCGGCGCCCCCAGCCGCCCCCACCCGTTCCAGGCCCCCTCGACGCCGACCTCCGCACTGCCGGCCGCCGGGCCCGGAGGGCGGGGCAGGGCGTCCGCGACCGCCAGGAGCTCCGCCGACGGCGGGCGGCCGGCCGGGTCCTTGGACAGGGCCTGACCCACCAGGGCGCGCAACGGCTCCGGCAGCACGTCCAGGTCGGGGTCCACGGCGAGCAGCCGGTGCATCACCTCGCCCAGACTCCCCCCGCGGAACGGGTCGTGGCCCGTGGCGGCGAACAGCAGCACCCCGCCCCAGGCGAACACGTCCGCCTCCGGCCCCGGCCGCCCCCCGGTGAAGACCTCGGGGGCCAGGTACGTACGGGTGCCGACCGTGTCCGGGACCGCCACGCCGAGGTCGATCACGGTGGGCCCGTGCGGGGAGAGCAGCACGTTCTCGGGGCGCAGGTCGCGGTGGGCGATGCCCACCGCGTGCAGCGAGCGCAGCGCCGTCGCCACCGCGAGGGCCAGCGCGGCCAGCTCCCCGCCCGTGTACGGCCCGTGCCGCTCCACCGCCTGCCGCAGGTCGGGCCCCTCGACGAACTCGCTCACGATGTACGGCACGGCCCCGTCGACCCCGACGTCGACCACCCGGGCCAGGTGCCGCGGCGAGACCCGCCAGACGGCGTCGGAGAGCTGGTCGGTGACCGCACCTCTGGGCACCTTGACCGCGAACCGGCGGCCCTCGTCGTCGTAGGCGTCGTAGACCACGCCCCGCCCGCCGGCACCCAGCCGTCCGGCCAGCCAGTAGCCGCCGAGGCTCACGGGATCGCCCGGCACCAAGCGCATCGTCACTGGAGCTTAGATGCCGCCGGAGGGAGATTGGTTGCGGCCCATGCCACCCGCCGCCGTCCCCGTCCCGGGGGGAAGTGGTGGTGACGGCGTTACGGGAGGGGACGTCACAGGTCCTCCGCGCGCCTCGGAGGACCCGTGCGTCATGATCATTATGCCAGCGTCCCGGATGAGGGCGACCCACGTCGGCCGGGCCGGCCGCTACGAGCCGTCGCCGTCCGCCAGTGAGCCCATCTTCCGCAGCACCTCCTCGGCCACCTCCTCGGGCGTCATCCTGCTCACGTCGCACGTCAGGTCGGCCACCTCGCGGAAGTACGGCTCCCGCCGCGCCCGCATCACCGACGGCGCGAACTCCGGCCGGTGGTCGCCGGAGCGCATCCGCTCGGCCAGCACCGCGTCGGGCGCGTCCAGCCACACCACGAACGCCTTGCTCCGCAGCTCCGCACGCACCCGGGGGTCCTCGACGGTGCTGGCCGCCGCGGTGATCACCTTGGGCTCGCCGCCCAGCTCGGACAGGACGTGCTCGGCCTCCCGCTGGTGGAGGACGTCGGTTCCTTCGTGCGCCACGATCTGCGCCGCCGTGGCTCCGTACCGGTCGCGCAGGAACGGGTCGCTGTCGCTCAAGGGCAGGTCAAGGGCCTGACTGACGAGGCGTCCCGCGGACGTCTTGCCCGAGCCCATAAGCCCGACCATCACTACTGGTTTGTTTTTTGCCATGTGGATAGAGGTTCCTCTTGTCAAGGAGGTACTAATGACCATCGCTGGAAGCATCATCCTCATCATGCTTGGCGCGATCCTCACGTGGGCCGTCGAGTTCGACCTCGCGGGCCTGGACATCAACGTCGTCGGCGTCATCCTCATG
Organism: Nonomuraea sp. NPDC050733; assembly: GCF_040654215.1. Taxonomy (NCBI): domain Bacteria; kingdom Bacillati; phylum Actinomycetota; class Actinomycetes; order Streptosporangiales; family Streptosporangiaceae; genus Nonomuraea; species Nonomuraea sp. NPDC050733. The sequence continues at coordinate 530,677 of NZ_JBFAHO010000002.1, forward strand.
CTCGGTGGTCTGATCGGGCTCCTGTTCGGCATCTACCGGATCCAGGTCACCCGCAGGGCGGTAGGACCCATCGACGAGCCGGTGCACCGTCACGAGATCTACGAGGAGCCCGAGGCGCGCCGGACCACGGTGTACGAGGAGCGCCGCCGCTACGACGAGCCCCCGCTGTAACCGACATCACCCGGCCGCGAGGGGGGAAGAGCCCCTGTAGGAGGTGAACCGACATGCCAGCCGAAGAGGAACTGCCGTCGACGATCCGCCGTTCGCCGAAGAAGGCGCAGGACACGTGGATGAAGGCGCACGATTCGGCGGTGCAGACGTACGGCGAGGGGCGCCGCGCCCACATGACGGCCTTCGCCGCGCTGAAGCACTCGTTCGAGAAGGTCGGCGACCACTGGGAGCCCAAGTCCGGCAAGGGACCGTCGGACCAGGGCGCCAAGGATCGCTCCGGCCGCACGGCCGAGGGCGTCGACGCCAACGCCAGCAAGGACCACCTGCAGAAGGTGGCGTCCGAGCTGGGCGTCACCGGCCGGTCGAAGATGACCAAGGAGGAGCTGGTCGACGCCATCAAGAAGGCCAACCGCCGGGCCACCGCCAAGGCCCGCCGTTAGGACGCGCGCCCGGCGGGCCGGCCCGGCCCACCGGTCCGCACGCCACCGGTCCCCACCCGTCAGGCCCGCCAGGTTCGCCCCCGGCGGGCCGTTCGCCTGTCTGTCCCTGGGCAGCACCAGCGGAGCCGCTCAGAGCAGGCGCTTGACCGCGTCGATGATGGCGCGGCGGTCGATGCGCGCGTCCGCGAGCTGCTCCTCCGGCGTGGCGGACCCCGGCAGCCCCCGTACGGCCAGCTTGACCACGCGCGGCCCCAGCTCGCTCACCGCGTCCAGCACCGCGTCGCCGAGGCCGCCCTCGGGCCGGTGGTCCTCGACGGTGATGAGGTTCCCGGTCGTGGTGGCGGCGGCGGTGAGCGCGGCCGTGTCGACGGGCTTGACCGAGTAGAGGTCGATGACGCCCACGGGGATCCCGGCGGCGGACAGCTCGTCGGCCGCGGCGAGCGCCTCGTGCACGGTCACCCCGGCGGTCACGATCGTGGCCCGGTCGGCCGGTGTGTGGCGCAGCACCCGCGAGCCGCCCACGGGGAAGCGCTCGCCGGGCTGGTAGATGACGGGCGTGTCGCCGCGGGTGGTCCGCAGGTAGGACACGCCGGAGACGCCGGCCATCTCGGCGGTCAGGGCCGCGGCCTGGTTGGCGTCGCACGGGTAGAGCACCGTGCTGCCGTACACGGACCGGAACATGGCCAGGTCCTCCAGCCCCATCTGGGACGGGCCGTCCTCGCCGATCGCCACGCCGGCGTGCGAGCCGACGATCCGGATCGACGCCCGGCTGACCGCGGCCATCCGGATGAAGTCGTGCGCCCGGGTCAGGAACGCCGCGAACGTCGCCGCGTACGGCACGAAGCCGCGCGCCTGCATGCCGACGGCGGCGGCGACGAGCTGCTGCTCGGCGATGTACATCTCGAAGAAGCGCTCCGGGAAGGCCTTGGCGAACTCCTCCGTCTTGGTGGAGTCGGCCACCTCGCCGTCCAGCGCCACCACGTCGCCGCGGGCCGCGCCGAGGGCGGCCAGCGCCTCGCCGTACCCGGTCCTGGTGGCGACGCGCGTGCCCGGCTCGTACGCCGGCAGCGTGAGCGGCCCGTCGTCGAACCGGTACGGCTGCGGCATGGGCTCCGGCCGGTGCACGTCCACGGTGAGGGTGCGCACGCCGCCCAGCTCGGCGACGGCGGTGTCGGGGTCCTTGAGGGCCTTGCCGTGGGCGCCCTCGCGGTTCTCCACCTCCACGACGCCCTCGCCCTTGCGGGTCTTGGCCAGGATGACGGTGGGCCGCCTGCGGGTGTTGCAGGCGTCGCCCAGCGCGAAGTCGATCTGCCCGGGGTCGTGGCCGTCGATCTCGATGGTGTGCCAGCCGAACGCGCCGAACCGGCGCGCGTACGCGCCGGTGTCCCAGCCGTGCCGGGTGGGGCCGCGCTGGCCCAGCCGGTTCACGTCCACGATGAGCTTCAGGTTGGCCAGACCCTCGTCGCCCGCCAGCTCGGCGGCCTCCCACACGGACCCCTCGGCCAGCTCGCTGTCGCCGCACAGCACCCACACCCGGTACGGCAGGCGTTCCAGCCGCCCGGCCATCGCCATGCCCACGCCGACCGGCAGCCCCTGGCCCAGCGACCCGGTGGCCACGTCGACCCAGGGCAGGCGCGGGGTCGGGTGCCCCTCCAACCGGCTGCCACGCTTCCTGAAGGACAGCAACTCCTCGTCGCCGATGGCGCCCGCCGCCTTGAACAGCGCGTACAGCAGCGGCGAGGCGTGCCCCTTGGAGAAGATCAGATGGTCGTTGGCGGGGTTGTCGGGGTGGTCGAAGTCGTAACGCAGGTGGCAGGTGAACAGCACCGCCATCAGGTCGGCAGCCGACATCGACGAGGTGGGGTGGCCCGATCCGGCGGCGGCCGAGCTGCGCACGGAGTCCACGCGCAGCTGGGCGGCCAGCTCGGTCAGGTAGTGCAGATCGCGTTCAGGCATTGGTCAGGGCCTCCTCTGGTCGTCCGCCGACTACCCCAACTCGCCCGCTTAACGCCGTGTCCCCGCCGGCCGGGAAGACCTTTCAGCGCTTGCGCCGGAGGAGCGCCGTGACCGCCGCCGCGCCCGCCGCGAGGCCGAGGAGGACCGGCCGGCGGTGCTGGGACAGCCAGAGCTGGGGGCTGCGCGCGTGCGAGCGCCGGTCGAAGCTGCCGTGGGCGCCGTAGTCCTTGTCCTCGTCGGCCGGCTCCCACAGGTTCGCCACGCCGCTCGGCTGCTCCTCGTCCGTCACCTGCGACTTCATCCCGGTACGCGCGAGGTAGCGGTCCACCAGTGCCGGGGCGACGCGCTCCGCCATGATGGTCGCGGCGGTGGTGACGCCGACCCAGTACTCCTTGCGCTCGGGGTGCTCGGCCGCGTACACGATGCCGCGCGCGGCGACCTCGGGCTGGTAGATGGGCGGCACCGGCTGGGGATGGCGGCGCAGCTTGGACAGCACCCAGTCGAACTGCGGCGTGTTGACCGCCGGGAGCTGTACCAGGGTGATCTTGATGTCGCTGTTCTCGGCCATCAGCTCGGTGCGCACCGACTCGGTGAAGCCCTTGATGGCGTGCTTGGCGCCGCAGTACGCCGACTGCAGGGGGATGCCGCGGTGCGACAGGGCCGAGCCGGTCTGCACGATGGCGCCCCGGCCGCGGGGCCGCATGAGGTCCAGCGCCACGCGGGTGCCCCACACGTAGCCGAGGTAGGTGACGGCGGTGGTCCGCTCGTACTCCTCGGGGGTGATGTCGGTGAACTTGGCGAAGACGGAGGAGAACGCGACGTTGATCCACACGTCGATGGGGCCCATCTCGGCCTCGATCTGCTCGGCCGCGCTCCGGAGCTGCTCGTAGTCGGCCACGTCGGCCTCGAACACCTTCCCGCTGCCGCCGGCGGCGCCCACGTCCACGGCGGCGGCGCCGAGCCCGGTCGTGCCGCGCGCGATCAGCGCCACCTTGGCCCCCTTGGCGCCCAGCTCGCGTACCACGGACCGGCCCACGCCGCCGCTCGCGCCGGTGACCACGACGACCTTGCCGCGCAGGTCGTGGGGGCGCAGCCCTTCGGCCGTCTCGGCGACGGCGCCGGCCAGGGAGCCGGCCGGGTCTCCGGCCGAGGTGTCCAGTTCGGTTCGCTGCGGTGCCATGCTCAGCCTGCCTCTCCCACGTTCCTGCTCTTCTGCCGCCGTACGGCCAGCACGATGTCCACGATCGTGACCACGGCCACGACGGCCGCGACGCCGGTCAGCACCGGAATCCCGGCGATCAGCCCCAGCGCCGCCAACGCGAAGGCGAACACGAGGATGAACGAGCCGGCCCGGATGTGGACCACGTCCCTCGGCGTCGCCGGCACCATGGGCTTGCCCGACTTCGAGCGCTGTTCCCACTGGTTGTTCTCAGACATGGGGAATCACCTGCCCCTGCCGTTTGGCGCCTAACGTTGGGGGTAGCCGGGCGTCCGTGGCCGAGCTGCATCCCAGTGACCAGAACGAGCCGGGCATCCATCGCCGGCGCCGTGGGCGGGGTTTCAGCTACCACCACGCGGACGGCCGTCCCGTCGATCCGGAGACGCTGGCGCGGATCAAGGCGCTGGTCATCCCGCCCGCGTGGACCGAGGTGTGGATCTGCGCCTCGCCGCACGGTCACCTGCAGGCGGCCGGCACCGACGCCGCGGGGCGCCGCCAGTACCGCTACCACGACGTATGGCGCGAGCAGCAGGACAAGATCAAGTTCGACCGGGTGCTGGAGCTGGCCGAGCGGCTGCCCGACTTCCGCAAGGCGGTGGACGAGGCGCTGCGGGGCCGGGGCCTGACCCGGGAGCGGGTGCTGGCCGCCGCGGCGCGGATGCTGGACGTGGGGTTCTTCCGCGTGGGCGGCGAGACCTACGACACCTTCGGGCTGGCGACCCTCCGGATGGAGCACGTGACCTGCTCGCGGGGCGCGATCACCTGCTCGTACCCGGCCAAGGGCGACATCCCGCGCGAGGTGGTGATCGCCGACTCCTCGGTGTGCTCGGTGATCAGGGCGCTCAGGCGCCGCCGGCCGGACGGGGAGCTGCTGTTCTACCGGCAGGGGAACGGCTGGGCGGACGTGCGCAGCGACGACATCAACGACTACCTCCGCGAGAAGCTGGGCGGCGACTTCACCGCCAAGGACTTCCGCACCTGGCACGCGACCGTGCTGGCGGCCGTCGGCCTCTCGGTGTCCACGCACGCGGCGGAGGGGCGCGGCGAGGCCGCCCGGAAGCGGGCGATCACCCGGGTGATGCGGGAGGTGTCCGATTACCTGGGCAACACGCCCACGGTGGCGCGCGAGTCGTACGTGGACCCCCGTGTGGTGGAGGCGTACGAGAAGGGACGCACGATCGCGCCCGCCCTGACCGAGCTGGGAGCCGAGGCCGACTTCGGCCAGCTCGCCACCCATGGCGCCGTAGAACGCGCCGTTATCGACCTGATACGCGCCGTTTGAGGGATTCGTCCCCGGGCATGCGGCGTCAGGGAAGGAGGCATCCATGGAAGCTCCGCAGTACGTCGCGGCCCGCATCCAGCAGGCGCTGGCCGAGGACGCGCGGACCCACGAGCTCGGCATCCACGTCGACGTCAGAGGGGACCAGCTGTTCCTGCGCGGCCAGGTGAGCGGGAGCGATCAACGCGTACGGCTCGGGGAGGTGGCGCACGAGGCCGCCCCGGACCTGAAGGTGCACAACGAGATCAAGGTCGTCGTCGTCAACGAGCCGGGGGAGGATGAGCACCTTGACTGAAGTCCGCATAGCGGCCGTGGGCGACATCCATCTGGGCGAGGACGTCCGTGGCGAGTACCGCAAGCGGCTCGAAGGCATCGAGGAACGCGCCGACGTGCTGATGCTGGCGGGAGACCTCACCCGGCACGGCACGCTGGAGGAGGGCCGGGTGGTCGCCGACGAGCTGCGCGACCTGCCCGTCCCGGTCGTCGCCGTCCTCGGCAACCACGACTACCACTCCGACCTCCAGCACGAGATCGCCGGTGAGCTGCGCGACGCCGGGGTGACCGTGCTGGACGACGACGGCGCGGTCCTCGAGTGCGGCGGCACGAGGCTGGGCATCGTGGGCGGCAAGGGGTTCGGCGGCGGGTTCGCCGGCAAGTGCGCGAGCGAGTTCGGCGAGCGCGAGATCAAGGACTTCGTGGGACACACGCGGCTCATCGCCGAGAGCTGGAAGCTCGCGCTGAAGGAGATGCAGGCCGACCGGCGGGTCCTGCTGTCGCACTACTCGCCCATCAAGGAGACCCTTGAGGGCGAGCCGCTGGAGATATACCCCTTCCTCGGCAGCTACCTGCTCGCCGAGGCCGTGGACACGGCCGGCGCGGACCTCGTGCTGCACGGCCACGCCCACAAGGGCACGGAGAAGGGCCTGACCCCGGGCGGCATCCGGGTCCGCAACGTGGCGCTGCCGGTGCTGGGCAAGGCGTACGCGGTGTACTGCCTCGAATGCTGAGACCGGCACGCCGATGCCCCGAAACCTCGGGAACCACAGAACAGAAGGGCGGCCGCTCCGGATTGGAGCGGCCGCCCTTCCTTTCGATAGGTGATCTTTTTGGCTGATTTTCGATGGTTTGATTACATTTTCAGCTCGACGCCGGATAAAGGCGTGAGACTGGTAACACGGGATGGCACAGCCTGTCGGGTAGGTCCGCCGGGCCGGCGTTCACCGGCCGGGCGGAGAACGGATGGGGCGTCCGTAACGCCCCTAGACATTGAAGATGCTGACACCGCCGGGGCCCACCAGGAAGCCGAGGACGATGAGGACGATCCCCCAGAGGAGATCGCGACGGGCCAGAATCACATAGATACCGGCGATGACGAGAACGACCGCGATGATCCACAGCAAAGTAGCCATGGCCCGCTACTGCCCGTACCGAAAGGCATTTAACATCCATTCCTGGCGCACACCATGTTTTCCCTGAGTGCGCCGGGAAGTGGACCTTCATGACCACATTCGGATACTTCCTTTCCTGCGAAGAGCACGGCCCCCAGGAACTGGTCCGGCAGGCCAAGGCGGCCGAACGCGCGGGGTTCGAGGCGCTGTGGATCTCCGACCACTTCCATCCCTGGCTGGACGCGCAGGGGCAGAGCCCGTTCGTCTGGTCCGTGATCGGCGCGCTGGCCGAGGCCACGTCGCTGCCCATCACCACGGCCGTCACCTGCCCCCTGATGCGGATCCACCCGGTGATCGTCGCCCAGGCGGCGGCCACCACGGCGGCGCTGTCCGGCGGGCGCTTCCGGCTCGGCGTCGGCACCGGCGAGGCGCTCAACGAGCACGTCATCGAGTCGCGCTGGCCGCCGGCCGACGAGCGGCTGGAGATGCTGGAGGAGGCCGTCGGCCTGATGCGGGAGCTGTTCACGGGCGAGCTCGTGACACACCGGGGCGCCCACTACCGGGTGGACACCGCCCGCCTCTACACGCTGCCGGACGAGCCGCCGCCCATCTACATGTCCGGCTTCGGGCCCAAGGCCATCGAGCTGGCCGGCCGCATCGCCGACGGCTACGTCTCCACCGGGCCCAGCGCCGAGATGGTGGAGCAGTTCCACAAGGCGGGCGGCGCGGGCAAGCCGGCGCTGGGCGGCCTGAAGGTCTGCTACGCGCCGGACGAGGCCGAGGCGCGCCGGACCGTCCACCGACTGTGGCCCAACCAGGGCATCCAGGGCGAGGCGTCGCAGCTGCTGCCCCTGCCCCGGCACTTCGAGCAGCTCGCCGAGTCGGTCACCGAGGAGCAGGCAGTCGGCGCCAGCCCGTGCGGCCCCGACGTGGACAAGCACGTCCAGGCGATCCAGGCGTACGTGGACGCGGGCTTCGACGAGGTGTACGTCAACCAGATCGGGACCGAGCAGGACGCGTTCTTCGACTTCTACGCGCGCGAGGTCCTGCCCCGGCTGCGCTGACGAAACAGGGCTGCCGAAACAGGGCTGCCGAAACAGGGCTGCCGAAACAGGGCTGACGGCACAGCACGAGAGGGAAGGGCCTCGCCGAGGCCCTTCCCCTCAACGAGTCAGGACACGGAGCGCATCATCCTCGCGTAGGCGAGCTGGAGCCAGTCGGAAGCCGCCACCGCGGTCATCGTCGCCCCCGCCAGCCGCGTGAACCGGGGCGCGAAGACCATGCCGGCGGCGTAGGCGGTGGCCGTCCACTGCGCCAGGCAGAACGGGCACGACACCAGCTCGCCGACCGAGTTGCGCGGCTCCTCCTTCAGCTCGGCCGGGCCGCTCGTCCCCTCGTACCGGGTGAACGGCGCCCGCAGCGGGCTGGTCACCGGGTCCTTGGCGATCAGCCGCGACACCTTGTGGGTGCAGGCCGCCATCAGCGCCAGGTCCATCAGCCCCACCCGCTCCGGTGCCTTGCGCCCCATCAGCGCCGCCGCGCCCACCGCCGCGGCGATCGCCCCGCCGTACACGGTCATGATCCGCAGGTAGCCGCGCAGCGGCCGGTCGTGCTCGCCCTGGTACTCGCGTTCGGTCTTCTCCAGGAAGTCGGTCATAGGGCCTGGCGCTACCCCCGCTCCGGCGCTCTACTCGCGCGCCGGAGCGGGGACACGGGTCAGGCGCTCACCCGCCCGATCAGGGCCGACAGTCGGTCCTGCTCCTCGCCGGTGAGGTCCACCAGCGGGGGGCGCACCGGGCCGGCCGGGCGGCCGGCGGCGCGCAGGCCCGCCTTGACGATGCTCACCGCGTAGCCCCGGCGCCGGTCGCGCAGCTCCACGTAGGGCAGGACGAAGTCGTTCAGCATCCCGGTCACCGCGACGGTGTCGCCGCCGCGCACCGCCCGGTGGAAGGCGAGCGCGAACTCCGGCAGGAAGTTGAAGATCGCCGAGGAGTACGTCTGGACGCCCAGCGCGTGGTACGGCAGCGCGTACAGCTCGGCCGTGGGCAGCCCGCCGATGCAGAGCAGCCGGTCACCCAGACGGGCGCGGACGCGCGTCATCTGCTCCAGGTCGCCCACGCCGTCCTTGAAGCCGACGAGGTTCGGATGCTCGGCGGCCAGCCGCTCCAGCGTCGCGGTGGAGTAGCGGGCGTTGGCCCGGTTGTAGACGATCACGCCCAGGGCGGTCGCCCGGCACACGGCCGCGACGTGCGCGGCCAGCCCCTCCTCGTCGGCCTCGGTCAGGTACGGCGGGAACAGCAGGATTCCGGCCGCACCGGCGAGCTCGGCGGAGCGGACGAGCTGGACGGCGGTCGCGGTGCCGTGCCCGGACGGGGCCAGCACCGGCACCCCGGCGGGCGCCGCGTCCACGGCGACGGCCACCACCCGCTCCACCTCGGCCTGGGTCAGCGAGAAGAACTCGCCCGTGCCGCCGGCCGCGAACAGCCCGCCCACCTCGTGCCGGCCGAGCCAGGCGAGGTGCTCGCGGTAGGCGGCCTCGTCGAAGGACAGGTCGTCCTCGAAGTGGGTCACGGGGAACGACAGCAGCCCTGAGGCCAGCCGGGCGCTCAGCTCGTCGGGGGTCATCGGGTCTCCTTCGTTGGGGGATCCGTCCCCTTTGGGGTCGGTGTCCCGTCATGACCATAGGCAGCATGACTCATGCCGGTCCAACACTCTTTTCGCATCCTCCGATGCGTGGCGCGTATCGTTGCGGAGCATGGTGTCGATGGAGCAGCTCGTCGGGTTCGTCGCGGTCGCCGAGGAGCTGCACTACGGCCGGGCCGCCGCGCGCCTGCGCATGACGCAGCCGCCGCTGAGCCGGCGCATCCAGGCGCTGGAGCGCGAGCTGGGCGTGGAGCTGTTCGACCGGACCCGCCGGGCGGTCCGGCTCACCCCGGCCGGGCGGGCCTTCCTCGCCGAGGCCCGCAAGGTGCTGCAGGTCTCGCAGGAGGCGGTGCTGACCGCCCGCCGCACGCCGCGCGGCGACGCCGGCGTGGTCACTCTCGCCTTCACCGCCACGACCGCCTACTCCTTCCTGGAGCGCGTCGTCACCGAGGCGGGCGCCCGGCTGCCCGGCGTGGAGCTGGTGCTGCGCGAGATGGTCACCGCCGCGCAGGTGGAGGCGCTGCTGTCCGGCGCGGTGGACGTCGGCATGGTGCGCCCCCCGGTGCGCACGGCCGACATCCGCACCGCGCCCCTGACCAGCGAGCCGCTGCTCGCGGCGCTGCCCGACGGCCACCCGCTGGCGGTGCGGGCGCCGTACCCGAGCGTGGCGGACCTCGACGGCGAGCCGTTCATCATGTACTCGCCGTCCGAGGCCCGTTACTTCCACGAGGTGCTGGTCGCGGTCTTCCGCACGGCCGGCGTGCAGCCGGTCCACCGGCAGTACCTGAGCCAGGTCCACACGGTCCTGGCCATGGTCAAGGCCGGACTCGGCCTGGCGCTGGTGCCCGCGGCGGCCTCCGCGCTGCGCATGGACGGTGTCGTGCTGCGGCCGGTGACCGGGCTCGGACCCGACACGGTGCGGCTCGATCTCGCCTGGCGGGCCGGCAACGACAATCCCGCGCTGGCCCCGCTCCTGCGCGCGATCCGACGTCTAGCCGGGGACCGGGAGGGTAGCCCGATCACATGAGCAGCCACAGTCATGAAGTCACCGACGCGATCCTCGACACGCTCAAACGCGCCAGCTCGGGGATGAAGGACGCGGGAGTGCAGTTCGCCCTGGCCGGGGGGTGCGCCGCCTACGCCAGGGGCGCGGCGCCCTCACTGCACGACGTGGACTTCGTCATCACCGAGCATGACGTGCCGGCCGCCTTGGAAGCGCTGCGCGGCCTCGGCTTCGAGACGGCCAAACCGCCGGAGGACTGGCTGGTCAAGGCGTACGACGACGGTCGGCTGGTGGACCTGATCTTCCGCATCTCCGACCGGCCGGTGACCGACGAGCTGATCGAGCGGGCCGAGCCGATGAAGGCGTCGGCGGTGATCGTGCCCGTGCTGGAGGCCACGGACCTGGTGATCTCCTGGTTGATGCCGCTGTCGGAGCACGCCTGCGACTACGGCGCGCTGCTGCCGCAGGTGCGGGCGCTGCGCGAGCAGGTGGACTGGCAGCGGGTGGCCACGGTGACGGCCGGCTCGCCGTACGCGGCGACCTTCCTCACGTTGCTGGAACGCCTGGGTGTGCTGGAGGCGCCGGTCAAGCCCAAGGGCGACCCGTCCTGGCCCTGAGGACCGGCCCTGAGGACCGGCCCTGAGGACCGGCCCTGAGGACGGGCGACGACGAAGGGCCGCACCCCGAGGGGTGCGGCCCTTCACCTTGACCGAAGGTCAGTGCGGGAACCGGCCGTAGTAGTCGCCCACCCGCGTCCGGTACTCGGGCTCCTTGAAGCGGCCCTCGTCGAACTCCGGAGCGTCCTTGATCTCCGCCTTGGTACGCGAGACGTACACCTCGCGTGCCTGGGGGTCGATCCGGGTGATGACACTCGCCGGCAGCATGACCTTCTTACCGAAGATCCACGGACCGGTGTCGACGACCAGGTAACTCTCGCCGACCTCGTACGTGGCCTCGTCGACGGAACCGATCTTTCCGTCGGTGGCGTGGACGTGGTAACCGTTGATGTCCAGCGCCTGGCCGCGGTCGTAGACGTCAGTTCGATAGTCCCAGAGCTCCATGAAGCTCACGTCCTCTCTGCTTCCGTCTCGTACTCGGGCCCGCTCCAGCTACCCGGAGAACCGCGGATAAACCGCGTACCGGAAATTCGTCAAGAAGCGGTCAAGCGAGGGGGGCGAAGCCACAGGCCGGCACAGACATGGAGCCCCGATCCCGGTACGATCCGCGTCACCGACCAAAGGGGATTCCGGATGAGCCTCGGTTCCTCCAGCGCGTGGGCGAGCGGTGAGTGGTCCCATGAGGAATGGGCCCCGGCCGGGGTCGACCCGTCCACGCCCAGCGTCGCCCGCGTCCACGACGTCCTGCTCGGCGGCGTGGAGAACTTCGCCGCCGACCGGTCCGTCGCGCGGCGGCTGAAGGAGGCGGTGCCCGAGGTCGTGGACCTGCTCTGGTGCGACCGGGCGTTCGTCGGCCGCGTCGTCGACTACCTCGTCCGCGAGGCCGGCGTCCGGCAGCTCGTGGACCTCGGCGCCGGCCTGCCCACCATCGAGAACACCCACGAGGTCGCCCAGTTCGCCGACCCCTCGACGCGCGTCGTCTACGTGGACGTCGATCCGATGGTGGAGCCGCACGCGCGCGCCATCCTCAAGGGCAACCCGCACGTGGCCGCCATCACCGAGGACGCCCGCGACGTCGCCGCCGTGCTGGGCAACCCCGAGCTGCGGCGGCTCATCGACCTGTCCCGGCCCGTCGCGGTGCTCGCGATCGGGCTGCTGCACCTGTTCCCCGACCAGGACGACCCGCACGGGATCGTCCGGCGCTACATGGACGCGCTGCCGTCCGGCAGCCACCTGGCGGCCTCGAACATGCTGGCCTCGTCCAATCCGAAGGCCCAGGCGCTGGAGGCGATGCTCCGGGTCACGATGGGCACCGGCCACTTCCGCTCCCGCGAGGAGATCGGCCGCTACTTCGACGGGCTGGAGCTGGTGGAGCCCGGCCTGGTGCGCTTCCCCGAGTGGCGGCCCGACGACCGGCTGCCCCACCCGCCGGCCGCCTGGGAGGAGCTCCTCCTCGGGGGAGTCGCCCGCAAACCGTGAGGCCCGCAAACCGTGAGGCCCGCAAACCGTGAGGCCCGCAAAACCGTGAGGCCCGCGAACCGTGAGGCCGCTAGGGTGAGGCACGTGCCGCGCTTCCTGATCTGCTCCCCGCCGCCCGCCCGGTAGCGGGCGGCCTCTTCTGACGTCTCGCCGGATCTGACCGATCCGGGGGTGGTCGCTGCCCGCGTACGGGCCCCCTTCCGACCACTCCGTCCGGAGAGATCTGTCATGACGCATGTCCCCTCACCCGTCTCCGCGCGCCGGGGAGCCCTCTACATGTCCGCGGCGGCGGCCGCCTGGGGCACCGGCGGCGCCGCGGGATCGCTGCTCTTCCAGTCCGGCGGGCTCGGCCCGGCCGGCGTGTCCCTGTGGCGCTACGCCCTCGGCGCCGTCGTCCTGCTCGCCCTCACCCGGCTGACCGGCGGCGCCCTCCCGCGCCTCGACGTCCGGATGGTGGTCGTGGGCGCCGGGATGGCCGTCTACCAGGCCGCGTACTTCGCGGCCATCGAGCGGTCCGGCGTGGCCGTCGCGACCGTGGTGACGATGGGCGCCACCCCGGTCGTCACCGAGCTGGGCGGGCGGCTCTTGCTCGGCGAGCGGTCCGGCCGCACCGGCCTGCTCGCCCTGGCCGCCGCGCTGGCCGGGCTGTTCCTGCTCACGGGCGAGAGCCTGCTCGCGGGCGGCGGCCGGCTCGGGGGCGTGGCGTTCGCCCTGCTGTCGGCCGCCGGGTACGCCGCGGTGACGCTGTACTCGCGGCGGCACCGGGCGGACTCCGGCGGCATGGCCGTGGGCGGGTTCGTGGTCGGCGCGGTGTGCCTGGCGCCGTTCGCGCTGGCCGGCGGCGCGGTGCCCGAGCCGACCGTGACGACCGTGGCGCTGCTGGCCTACCTCGGCGTGGTGCCGACCGCGCTGGCCTACGCCCTGTTCTTCCGGGCGCTGACCGCGCTGCGGGCCGCCACCGTGTCGGTCATCTCCCTCGGCGAGGCCGTCGGCGCGGCCGTGCTCGGCGTGCTGCTGTTCGGTGAGCGGCTGAGCGTGACCGGCTGGGCCGGGTGCGCGCTGCTGGCCGCCGCCGTGGTGGTGCCGGCCGTCCGCCCCGAGCAGCGATGACACGATGACGGACGGTTGATCGAGGGCTGACCGGGGGGCGGGGCGGCGGCGCGGAACGCCGTGCACGTCCCCATATGGGTTAGGGTCCGGTACGGCGACGCATGCCGTACCGTCGCTCCGCTCCCCACTTCGGTCACACTCGTGGAGGTGGGCACGAGAGGAACGCTGCCGGGCAGAGCGCGCGTTGGAGGGACTGTGGCGTCTATTTCGGGAATCTTGAAGAACCTCCTGGACCGTCCGGGAGGGGTGAGTCTGGGCCCGTACCAGAAGGTCGTCAAGGCGGCCCGCGAGCTGGCCGGCCCGGTCGGCGAGCTGGACGAGCTCGCCCGCCCCGCGATGGGCGACCTGGCGAGGTTCTGCGCCGTCGCCCGGGAGGCCGCCGACCGCTCGCTCGGGCTCCGGCCGTACGACACCCAGCTCCTCGGCACGCTGGCGCTGCTCGACGGGAAGGTCGCCGAGATGGCGACCGGGGAGGGCAAGACGCTGTCCGGCGCGATGGCCGCCGCCGGCTACGCGCTGCAGGGCAAGCGCGTCCACGTCATGTCCGTCAACGACTACCTGGCCCGGCGCGACGCCGAGTGGATGGCGCCGTTCTACGAGGCCATCGGCGTCACCGTCGGCTGGGTCGGGCAGTCCTCCACGCACGAGGAGCGGCGCGAGGCGTACTCCAGGGACGTCACCTACGGCGCGGTCAGCGAGATCGGCTTCGACGTGCTGCGTGAGCGCCTGCGCACCGACGCCGCCGAGCTCATCGTGCCCGCCCCCGAGGTCGCGCTGGTCGACGAGGCCGACTCCGTGCTGGTGGACGAGGCCCGCGTGCCGCTCGTCATGGCCGGGGCCTCCGACGCGGGCAGCGCCGTCCCCGAGATGGCCGCGCTGGTCAGGCAGCTCGTCCGCGGCTACCACTACGAGGTGGACGACCAGGCGCGCAACGTCTACCTGACCCCCAAGGGCGCCGACACGGTCGAGAACCTCCTCGGCGTCGACCTCTACGACGAGAACGAGCCCGGCACCCTCATCGAGCTCAACCTCGCCCTGCACGCCCACGTCCTGCTGGCCCGCGACGTCGACTACATCGTCCGCGACGGCCGGGTGCAGCTCATCAACGCCTCCCGCGGCCGCGTCGCGCTGCTCCAGCGCTGGCCCGACGGCCTCCAGGCGGCCGTGGAGGCCAAGGAGGCGCTGGCGCCCAGCGAGAAGGGGGAGATCCTCGACTCCATCACCGTGCAGGGCCTCGTCCGCCGCTACCCGCAGATCTGCGGCATGACCGGCACGGCCGTCGCGGTCAGCGAGCAGCTCGGCGAGTTCTACGGGCTCAAGGTCGCCGTCATCCCGTCCAACCGGCCCTGCGTCCGGAAGGACGAGCCCGACCGCGTCTACCCGGACGTGCCCGAGAAGGACGCCGCACTCGTCGAGGAGATCGAGGAGGTCCACGCCACCGGCCGGCCCATCCTCATCGGCACCCTCGACGTCGCCGAGTCGGAGAACCTCGCCGGGCTGCTGCGGCGGCGCGGCCTGGACCCCGTCGTCCTCAACGCCAAGAACGACGCCGAGGAGGCCGCGATCATCGCGCGGGCCGGCGAGCGCGACGCGATCACCGTCTCCACGCAGATGGCCGGTCGCGGCACCGACATCCGCCTCGGCGAGGGTGTGGCCGAGCTGGGCGGCCTGTACGTGATCGGCTCCGGCCGCCACGCCAGCAGCCGTCTGGACGACCAGCTCCGCGGCCGGGCCGGGCGGCAGGGCGACCCCGGCGGCTCGGTCTTCTTCGTCAGCATGCGCGACGACCTGGTCACCCAGTTCGCGGCCGACGAGCGGCCGCCCGCGGCCGACGCCGACGGCGTGGTCAGGCACCGCCGCGGCGCCTACATCGTGGCCCACGCCCAGCGGGTCGCCGAGGGGGTCAACCTGCAGATCCACCGCAACACCTGGCGCTACACCCGGCTGCTGGAGCAGCAGCGCGAGCTCATCCTGGAGTGGCGCGACAAGGTGCTGCACGGCGACGCCGCCGCGCGGGCGCTGGCCGAGGGCGACCCCGAGCGGTGGGCCTCCATGCCCGAGGAGACCCGCGAGGAGACGGCCCGGCAGATCGTGCTGCACGCCATCGACCGCTGCTGGACCGAGCACCTGGCCTTCCTCACCGACCTGCGTGAGGGCATCCACCTGCGGGCGCTCGGCCGGATGAGCCCGATCGACGAGTTCCACCGGGAGGCGGTCGCCGAGTACAAGGCGATGCTGGCCGAGGTGGAGCGCCGGTCGCTGGAGGCGTTCGAGGCGCCCGAGCCCGACCTCAAGCGGCCCACGGCGACCTGGACGTACATGGTGCAGGACAACCCGTTCGGTACCGAGTGGGACCGGATACTCAAGCGCGTGGGGTCGGGCGGCCGGCGCCGTTAGGAATCGGCCGCCGTACCTGACAGAAGATGGCAGGTATGCCTGCGAGGCTTGGGCCATGACAACGAAGGCGAAGCTCCTGGCCGTCACCATCGACTGCGCGGAGCCCAAGAAGCTGGCCGAGTTCTACCACGAGATCACCGGTCTCGACCTGCAGTACGCCGAGGAGGAGTACGCCGCGGTCGGCGACGGCACCACCGCGATCTACTTCGGCCGCGTCCCCGACCGCGAGCCGGCCCCCTGGCCGGGCGCGGCCAAGCAGTTCCACCTCGACTTCCGGGTGCCCGACGTGGAGAAGGCGGTCGAGGAGTACATCGCGCTGGGCGCCACCAAGCCCGACTTCCAGCCGGGCGTCACGGACGAGGGCGTGGGCTGGATCGTGCTGCGCGACCCCGAGGGGCACCTGTTCTGCGTCTGCCCCGAGCGTTCCTGACGCCGGCTACGGCCCTGGTCACAGGGCCTGTCCGGGGACTCGGCGGGCGAATGTTGTCCAAAAGGATGATTCCTGTGCTCCGCTTCCCTCTTAAGCTGGAGCAATGCTCCTCCACACGCCCCTTCCCCTGCGTGGGCGCCGATGACCTGGGCCGGACTCCTCATCGCCCTGCTCGGTGCCCTGGGATACGCGCTCGGGGCGGCCCTGCAACAGTACGAGGCCGTGGCGGCGGGTGCCTCCCTCAAGCTGGTGAGACGCCCCCGCTGGTGGATCGGCGGTGTCATCGGGTTCACGGGGGCGAGCCTGCACGCCGTCGCGCTCAGCTTCGCGCCGCTGGTCGCGGTGCAGCCCATCAGTGTGGCCACGCTGGTGTTCGCCGTGCCGCTGGCCGCGCTCATGTACGGGCGGCGGCCGTACCGCGCCGAGGTCCTCGGCTCGCTCGCGGTCGCCGTCGGCCTGGTGTGGCTCATGCTGCTCGTCCCCGCGCACAACGTCGTCCCGCACCTGAGTGACGGTGCCGCGCTCGCGTTCATCGGCGTGATCGCGGCGATCGCGCTCGTCTCCGAGCTGGTCTCCCGCCGGCTGCGCGGCCCCGGCAAGGCGCTGGTGATGTCGGTGGGGGCGGGAGTCGTCACGGCCAGCGTCTCCACGTTCGTGCGCGTGGTGGGCGGCGGCATGCAGGGCGACTGGGGCCGGCTGCTGCACTGGTTCACGCTGGTCGTGCCGGTGCTGCTGGTCTGCGCGGTCGTGCTGCTCCAGCGCTCGTACGCCATCGGCTACTTCGGCATCGCCTACGCGGGCGTCCAGGTCGTCGACCCGGTCACCTCGGTGCTGGCCGGGGCCGTCCTGCTGGGCGAGCCGCTGCCGGCCAGCCCGTCCACGGCCGTCCCGGCGCTGCTGGCCGGCGCGCTGACCATCGCCGGCACGATCACGCTGGGGCGCCTGGCCCCCGACCACTCGCGGCCCGCCGCGGTGGAGTCCATTCCAGTACCTCCCGCATTGACCTCGGCATCCGATCGGAAGTGAGCCGGGCCGCCAGGGCCATCCCCGCGTCGCGCAGCGACACCGCGACGGGGTTGCGCACCTTCGTCGCCCGGCACACCGCCATCGAGCGCCGCACGAGCGTGGCCGTCCGCTCCACGCGGGCCGCCGAGTAGGCGGCCAGGTCGCCGCCCGCCGCGTACGCGAGCACGACCCCGTCCTCGATCGCCTGGCAGGCGCCCTGCCCCAGGTTCGGCGTCATCGGGTGGGCCGCGTCGCCCACCAGCGCCACCCGTCCCCGGTGGAAGGCGGGCAGCGGCGTGGCGAACGTGTGAATGTCGTTGCGCAGAATCCGCTCCGCCGCGACGTCGCGCAGCAGCGACGGGATCGGCTCGTGCCACCCGCCGAACCTGCGCAGCAGCTCCTCCCGCTCGTCGCCGCCCGATGCCCCGGCCGACTCCCCGGCCGGGGACACGTCGGTCGCGTAGAAGTAGACCAGGCCGCCCGCGAGGAGGTGGGCGCCGAACAGCCTGCCCCTGCCCCACGTCTCGGTGCTGGGCAGCGGGCCGCCCGTCCACGGCACCAGCCCGCGCCAGGCCGTCACCCCGGAGTACACCGGGCCCGGATGGAAGGGGAAGAGGGCGCGACGGGTCGCCGAGCGGATGCCGTCGGCGGCCACGACCAGCTCGCCCACACGCTCGCC
This sequence comes from Nonomuraea sp. NPDC050733, assembly GCF_040654215.1. Lineage (NCBI taxonomy): Bacteria > Bacillati > Actinomycetota > Actinomycetes > Streptosporangiales > Streptosporangiaceae > Nonomuraea > Nonomuraea sp. NPDC050733. The sequence continues at coordinate 548,493 of NZ_JBFAHO010000002.1, forward strand.
CGCGCTCGTGCGGACGGTCCCTGTGTCCGGCTCCACCTCCGTCACCTGGACGCCCAGGTGGAGGGCGTCCGCGCCCAGCGCCTCCGCCAGCAGCTCCACGAGCGCCGCCCGCGGCAGCACCACGACCGAGTCGCTGAACTCCTTCCTGACGCGCTCCTCCGTGCTGCGCGCCAGCCACCGGCCGTCCGGCCTGCGGAGGCCCAGCGTTCCCTGGACCCGTGACAGCGCGCGCACCGGGTCGCCGAGTCCGAGGGTGTCGAGGGCCCGCAGCGCGTTCGCCGCGACGGCCAGGCCCGAGCCGACCGGCTGCAACCGCTCGGCCCGCTCCAGCACGGTCACGTCCCACCCCGCCTGTCGCAGTGCGATCCCCGCGGTAAGCCCGCCGATCCCCGCGCCGATCACCACAGCAGCCGGCATCTCCGCCTCCTTAACTACGTCTGTAGTTTGACGATACTACGGCTGTAGTACGGGAAACTACAGTGGTAGTGATCTGCCCGTAGGATCGGGTGCTGTGAAGCGTTCAGAGGCGGTGGCGGAGGCGGCGATCACGCTGCTGGCCGAGCGGGGAATGCGCGGCCTGACCCATCGGGCCGTGGACGAGACCGCCGGCCTGCCGCCCGGCTCGGCCTCCAACCTCGCCCGCACCCGCGCCGCGCTGCTCGAACTCGCCCTGGCCCACCTCGTCGAGCTGGAGGAGCGTGCCCTGGCCCCGGCCCTGGAAGCCGGGCTTCCGGCGCGCGACCGGCGCCCCTCGCGCGAGGACCTGCTGGAGCTGCTCGTGGAGGCGCTGGACGTGCAGCTCTCCGACGCCCGGCGCACGCTGGCCCGCTACGAGCTGGCCCTGGAGGCCACCCGCCGTCCCGAGCTGCGCCGCGTCTACGACCGGGCCGGCCGCCGCTTCCGCGACCCCGCCGTGGCGTTGCTGGCCGCCCTGGGCTCGCCGGATCCGGTACGGCACGCGCACCAGCTCGTGGCGTTCACCGAGGGCGTCATGTTCGACGCGATCGCCGGGGCGGGGGAGCGCCCGTCCAGGGACGACGTGCGGGCGGCGATGCGCGAGCTGCTGACCGGCATGCTGGGAGCCGGCTGAGCCCGTTCCGGCCGATCGGGCCCGTCGGGCGGGTCGGACGGGTGGGCTCGTCGGACGGGCTCGTCAGGCGCGCTCGTCAGGCGGTGAGGCGGGCCCGGTGGGGCGGCCACTCCTCCTGGAGGATGCCGAAGAAGACCGTGTCGCGCCAGGTGCCGTCCGGCCGCCTGCGGTGACGCCGCAGCGTGCCCTCGTGGACGCCGCCGATCCGCCGGATCGCGTTCTGCGAGCGCGTGTTCAGCACGTCCGTCTTGAGCAGCACGCGGTTGTACCCCAGCTCGCCGAAGGCGTGGTCGATGAGCAGCACCTTGCAGTTCGTGTTCACGGCCGTGCGCCAGACCGCCCTGCCGTACCAGGTCCAGCCGATCTCCACGCTCTCGTCGAAGCCCGGCACGTCGGCGTAGGTGGTCCAGCCCACGGCCCGGCCGCTCTCGCGGGGGACGACCGCGAGCGGGACGTGCTTGTCGTCCGCTATCAGCCCGGCGGCCACCTCCCTCAGCTCCTCCTCGGTCCGGGGGCGCGCGGGCATCCAGCGCCACACCTCCGCGTCGTCCCCGCCTGCGGCGAACAGGTCGGGCACGTGGGAGAGGGTGAGGGGTTCGAGTCGGACGACGTCGTTCTCGAGCACCACGGGAGAGGGAAGCTTGGCGGTCATGGCGGCCAGCCTAGGAGGCGACCGGAAACCGGGTTATGGCCACATGGGGCCTTTTGGCGAAGACCACTGTCTCCGACGAACACGACTGTCGACACTCATACCGGCCGGTCGGTAGGCTCGGCGGCATGGACTTCGCCTACGACAGCGTCACCCAGGAGTTGCGCGAGCGGCTGCTGCGCTTCATGGACGAGTGCGTCCACCCGGCCGAGGCCGCCTTCGCCGAGCAGGCCGCCACCAGCGGCTGGAGCGCTCCGCCGCTGCTCGCCGACCTCAAGGACGAGGCGCGCAAGCGCGGCCTGTGGAACCTGTTCCTGCCCGGCGCCGACGGGGCCGGGCTGACGAACCTCCAGTACGCGCCGCTGGCGGAGATCATGGGCCGCAGCCCGCACCTCGCTCCCGTCGCCACCAACTGCGCCGCGCCGGACACGGGCAACATGGAGGTGCTGTCCATGTTCGGCGACGACTGGCAGCGCGAGGAGTGGCTGCGGCCACTGCTGGACGGGGAGATCCGGTCCGCGTTCGCCATGACGGAGCCCGACGTGGCCTCCTCCGACGCCACCAACATCGCCACCTCGATCGTCCGTGACGGCGACGAGTACGTCATCAACGGCCGCAAGTGGTTCATCTCGGGCGCCATGAACCCCGAGTGCAAGATCTTCATCGTCATGGGCAAGACCGACCCGGAGGCCCCGTCGCACCGGCAGCAGAGCATGGTGCTGGTGCCGCGTGACACGCCCGGCATGGACATCAGGCGCGGCATGAGCGTGTTCGGCTACGACGACGCCGACCACGGCGGCCACGCCGAGATCGTGTTCGAGGACGTCCGCGTCCCGGTCGACAATCTCATCGGCGAGCAGGGCGGCGGCTTCGCGATCGCCCAGGCCAGGCTCGGGCCGGGCCGCATCCACCACTGCATGCGGCTCATCGGCATGGCCGAGCGGGCCGTCGAGCTGATGTGCCGCCGCGCGCTGAGCCGGACCACGTTCGGCAAGCCCGTCGCCCAGCAGGGCGTGGTCCAGGACTGGATCGCCGAGTCCCGCGTCCGCATCGAGCAGCTGCGGCTGCTCGTCCTCAAGACGGCCTGGCTCATGGACACCGTCGGCAACCAGGGCGCGCACACCGAGATCCAGGCCATCAAGATCGCGACTCCGGTGACCGTGGAGTGGATCCTCGACAAGGCCATCCAGGTCCACGGGGCGGGCGGCGTCTCGCAGGACTTCCCGCTGGCCGGCCTGTGGGCCGGGGCCCGCTCCCTGCGCCTGGCCGACGGCCCGGACGAGGTCCACAAGCGGTCCCTGGCCTACCGCGAGCTCAAGAAGTACATGTGACACCGATCGGAGGACCCCGAGTGGACGAAGCGCGGCTCAGGGAGCTGGTGGCGGACTTCCTCGCCCGCCACGACCCCGGAGGCGACCGGCTGGAGTTCCTGCGCGCCAGGTTCGACGCCGGGCTGGCCTGGATCTGGTACCCGGAGGGGCTCGGCGGCCTCGGCCTCTCACCCGAGCTGCAACGGGTCGTGGAGGAGGGGCTCGCCGGCACGCCGCAGATCGACACCGGCGTCCAGGGCATCGGCCTCGGCATGGCGGCGCCCACGATCCTGACGTTCGGCACCGGGGAGCAGAAGCGGCGGTTCCTGCGCCCGCTGTGGACCGGTGAGGAGGTCTGGTGCCAGCTCTTCAGCGAGCCCGGCGCCGGGTCCGACCTCGCCACGCTCGCCACCCGGGCCGTCCGGGACGGCGACGAGTGGATCGTGGACGGGCAGAAGGTGTGGACGTCCGGCGCCCACCACGCCCGGTGGGCGATCCTCGTCGCCCGCACCGACCCGGGCGTGCCCAAGCACCGCGGCCTGACGTACTTCGTGTGCGACATGCACGCCCCCGGCGTCGAGGTCCGGCCGCTGCGGCAGATCACCGGCGAGGCGGAGTTCAACGAGGTCTTCCTGACCGGTGTGCGGCTCCCCGACGACCTGCGGCTCGGCCAGGTCGGTGACGGCTGGCGCGTCGCGCAGACCACGCTCATGAACGAGCGCGTCGCCATCGGCGGCGCGCGCGTGCGGCGCGGCGGCGGCATGCTCGCCCCGGTGCTGGAGACCTGGAGCGAGCACCCCGAGCTGCGCACCCACGACCTGCACCAGCGGCTGCTCGCCCTGTGGGTGGAGGCCGAGGTCACCCGCCTGTCGGGCGCTCGGCTGCGCGAGCAGCTCGCCGCCGGCCAGCCCGGCCCCGAGGGGTCGGGCATGAAACTGTCGTTCGCCAGACTCAACCAGGCGCTGTCGGGTCTCGACGTGGAGCTCCGCCGCGACCTCGGCTACGACGACTGGACCTTCCGCCGCTCCGACACCGTCGACTTCTACGGCCGCGGCGCCGGCTACCGCTACCTGCGCGCCAAGGGCAACTCCATCGAGGGCGGCACCTCGGAGATCCTCCGGAACATCATCGCCGAGCGTGTCCTCGGCCTGCCCGCCGAACCCCGCGTCGACAAGGACGTCCCCTGGAAGGACCTGCCGCGATGACCCTGCTGTACTCGGAGGTCGAGGAGGAGCTGCGGGCCGCCGTCCGCGCCGTGCTCGCGGACCGCTGCCCGCCCGCCGCCGTCCTGGCGCGCGTCGAGTCCGAGCCGTACGACCCGGGCCTGTGGAAGACCCTCGCCGGCGAGATCGGCGTGGCGGGGCTGCTGATCCCGGAGACGCACGGGGGCGTCGGGGCCACGGCGAGCGAGGCGGCCGTGGTGCTGGAGGAGCTGGGCCGCGGGGTGGCGCCGGTGCCGTTCTTCACCAGCTCGGTCCTGGCCACGTACGCGCTGGTCCGCGCCACGGGGACGGGCGCCGGTGAGACGGCCGCGGGCGTCGAGCTGTTGCGGGGGCTCGCGGAGGGCCGGGTGACGGCCGCGCTGGCGGTCCCGTTCGCCGCCTCGCCGTACCGGCCCTGGCACGGCTCCCCGGTGCGCTCCGGAGAGCCCGGAAGCGGCGGCGAGGCGCGGCTGTCGGGGAGCGTGCGGAGCGTGGCGGGGGCCGACGTGGCCGACGTCCTGCTCGTCCCGGTCCCCGGGGCCTCGGCGGACGGCTCGGCGACCCTCCACGCCGTCGAACGCGACGCCGCGGCCGTCCAGGCGGTGCCGTCGCTGGACCTGACGCGCCCGGTGGCGACCGTGACCCTCGACGGCGCGCCCGGCACGCGGCTCGGCGTGGTGGACCTGGCCGAGGTGCTGCGGTTCGGCGCGGGGCTGCTGGCCTCGGAGCAGCTCGGCGTGGCCGAGTGGTGCCTGGAGACCACGCTCGCGTACGTCAAGGAGCGCCGTCAGTTCGCCCGGCCGGTGGGGTCGTTCCAGGCGGTCAAGCACCGGCTGGCGGACCTGTGGCTCGACGTGGTCAGGGCCAGGGCCGCCGCCAGAGGCGCCGTGTCGGCTTCTGACGAGGGAGTGCCGGGCGGGGCCGGGCTCGACCCGGTGGCCGTCGCCGTGGCCCAGGCGTGGAACGGCGGCGTGGCCGTGCACGCGGCCGAGGAGGCTCTCCAGCTCCACGGCGGGATCGGGATGACCTGGGAGCATCCCGTGCATCTCTTCCTCAAGCGCGCCAAGGCCGGAGAGATCGCTCTCGGCACCCCCGGCGACCACCGGGAGGCGCTCGCCTCACTCGCCGGTGTGCCCGGCCCCGGCGCGGAGTGAGGTGAGCAGCAGGTCGGCGAAGTGCCTTCCCACCTGGGCGCCGGTCAGCGGCCCGTCCGCGTGGTACCAGGTGCCCAGGTGGTGGACCGAGCCGAAGAAGTAGTCGACGACCAGGTCGGCCGGGACGTGGTCGCTGAAGGTGCCCTCGCGCTGCCCCTCGGCCACGAGGTCGCGGAATCGCTCGTGGTAGCGCCGGCGCTCGGCCCGCACGCTCTTCTGCGTCTCGGGCGCGAGCAGGTGCATCGACCGGAAGAAGATCTTGGAGTCGTCCAGGTTGGCGGTGGTGGTCTCGACGACGTCGGCCGCGGCGGCGTGCAGCCGCTCGGCGACCGTGCCCGAGCCGTCGGCGATCCGGGTGAGCCTGTCCATCTGCATGCGCAGCACGCGAGCGTAGATCTCGTGCAGCAGGTCATCCTTGGAGCTGAAATAGTGGTACATGGCGCCCTTGGTGACGCCCGCCGCCAGCACGATCTCCTGCACCGAGGTGCCCTCGAAGCCCCTCTCGGCGAACAACCGCGTCGCCGCGCCCAGCAGCCGGCCGCGTACCGGTTCTTCCTTCACGTGTCCCCCTTGGTCACCTCCGACAGGATACCGACTGGTCGGTTGAGCGGTCTTCCCGGTGCTATTTCCGTCACCTTAGGGTGCCCTTGCTTGGAGTGGGGTATTACTTGACTTGGCGAGGGATCTTCGGCGTGGCAGATCCCGTTTGGTTTCGGTTCCATCTCATCATTCGGGGAGTTTGCCGTGCCCGGTGGCTCTATCTACGTGCAGCAGGACGCGAAGTACGCCGGCTCGTCGCCGCAGTGGTACTACGAGAAGTTCTGGCGTGAGGCGGCCAAGAGCCGCCAGCGGTCCCGGATGGTCAAGGCGGCCGTCGGCTTCGTGGCCGGCATCGGGCTCGCCATCCGCTTCGGCCTCGACCTCGTCCCCCTGTACGGCCTCGCGCTCGCCGGCGTCGTCGCCGCCGCCGACTGGTGGCTCGCCTGGAGCTCGTTCCGGGCCACGGCGGTCTGGCGGGGCCAGCGGCGCGGCGAGGCCATCACCGGCCGCCTGCTGCGGCGCTCGCTCCGCAGGCGCGGCTACAAGGTCCTCGACGGCCGTGCCATCCGCGGCCAGGCGTCCATCGACCACCTCGTGATCGGCCCCGGCGGGCTGTGGATCGTGGACAACGAGTCGTGGAGCCCCGACACGGAGATCGCCGCGTACGGCGGCAGGCTCTTCTTCGGCGAGAAGTACGGCACCAACGTCGCGAAACCGCTGGCCGAGACCGCCGGCGCGTTCGCCGAGATGCTGACGCGCGAGACCGGCGTCCCGGTCACGATCACGGTCATGCTGGCCGCGCACTCCGGCTCGCTGCCGCGCGGCGGCAGTGTCACGGCGGAGGGCATCACGCTGATCAAGCCCCGCCTGGTGGCCCGCCGCATCAAGGCGTCGCGGGAGGTCGTCCTGGACGACGACCAGATCGAGCTGCTGACCCGCACGGCGGCCCGCGAGCTCCAGCGCTCCTGACCGTACCCCGGAGTCAGGTCAGACGCGGCCTTCGAGGTGGTCGTCGTGGCGTGGGGCGCTCCCGCCGGTGAGGTGGGCGAGGGTGCCGGTCACGTCCAGCAGCCGCTCCAGCGCGGCGCCGCGGTCGCCCACGAGCAGCAGCGCCCCCGCCTGGTCCGCCCGGCGGCGGGCCACCAGCAGCGCGGACAGGCCGCTGGAGTCGCACAGCCACAGCCCGGCGCAGCCGATCCGCAGCTCGCGCGGCGCGCCGGGCCCGGTCAGGGCGGCGGTGACGGCTTCGAAAACTCCTCCGCGGTGGTGTGGTGGAGATCACCGTGCAGGCCGATGCGCAGGCTGTGCCGGGGCGGACGTCTCCTGCGTGAGTTCCAGCGGCTCGGGAACGAAGCCGGTCACGCGCTGCCTCCAGGAGCGTCGACGGCGGGCGACGGGACAGCGGTGACGTCGCCCGGCGGGACCGGCCTCGGCGGGCACGCTGCTACTGGACGCTAACGTGGCCGCAGGGTCAGTCGAGGCTCTCGATGAACGCTGTGAGCTGGGAGACGTTGCGGCACTCGTACATGGGCACGACGCCCGCGTACGCGCTCGCGACGGAGTCGCCGGTGTCCCACTGCGCCTTCGGCTCGGGGTTCAGCCAGTAGGCGTGGCGGGCCCGGCCGGCCAGGGCCCTGAGGGTGTCGAGGGCGGGCGGCTGGTAGTTGGAGCGGGCGTCGCCGAGGATCAGCAGTGACGTCCTCGGCCCGACAGCGTCGCCGTGGCGCTCGGCGAAACGCTCCAGGGCGTAACCGTAGTCGGTACGGCCGAACCGCACCATGTCGGCCTCGTTCGCCAGCCTGGTCATGGCGTCGACCACGTCCGTGCCGGGCTGGAAGAACCGGGTGATCTCGTCCACCGTGTCCACGAACCCGAACGCCCGTACCTTGGCGAACTGCTCTCTCAGCGCGTACGTGAGCAGCAGCGTGAAGTGCGCGAACGACGAGACCGAGTCGCTGGCGTCGCACAGCACGACCAGCTCGGGCCGGTGCGGGCGGGGCGGCCGGAACGAGGGCGTCAGCGGCACGCCGCCGCTCTGCAGGGACGCGCGCACGGTGCGGCGGAAGTCGAGCCGGCCCCGCCTGCCCCGCCGCCGGCGGATCACCAGCCGGGTCGCCAGCCGCCTGGCCAGCGGATACACCTCGCGACGCAGCAGGGCCAGGTCCTCCCTGGTCGCCCGCAGGAAGTCGACCTGGTCGAGCGGCGGGCGCACGGCCGAGCGCGCGATGCGCTCCACGCCCGAGTCCTCGGCGATGCGGCGGCGCACGTCGGCGGCCACCGCCTCCTCGAAGCGCCGGACCCCGGCCGTCACCTGCTGCCGGACCGTCCGCTCCGCCAGGCCGCCGCGCTCGCGTCCCGCGAGGACCTCGCGAAGGATCCCGGCCATCAGCGTCTCGGGCGACAGGGCCCGCATGACGCTGTAGGAGAACCAGTTCTGCCGACCCGGCCCGGCCTGCTGCCGCCCGAACCGCTCCACCATGGACCGGGCGAACTCCCGCAACTCCGCGTCGCCGCCCCCGGTCACCAGCCCGGCCAGCCGCTCCCGCAACTCGGCGACCGACGCCTCCTCCAGCTCCCTGGGGCGAAGGTCACCCGACCCTCCTGCCATGACTGGTCCCGACATGACGGGCGGGAACCACAGGTCGAACAGCACGTCGAACCCCGGCCGATGCGCGGGCCGCTTGACCATCGTCGCCGCGTAGGCGGCGCGCAGCGACTCGCGCTCGGCCAGGTCGATCACCCGCAGGGCCTGTACCGCGTCCAGCCCCTCGGCCACAGACACGGGCAGTCCCGCCTCCCGCAGTGCCCGCACGAACCCGACATGCCTGCCGACCAGCGACTCACCCACCGGACAGGCCCAGTTCCTTCAACACCCGCCGGTGGTCGGAGGCGTGCTTGAGCACCACGCCCAGCGTCCCGGCGACGGTCGCCTCGTCCAGCTCCTCGCGTCCCAGAGCGAGCAGCGTGTTGGCCCAGTCCACGGTCTCCGCCACGGACGGCGCCTTCTTCAGCTCCAGCCCCCGCAGCGTCGCCACCGTACGGGCGAGCTGCTCCGCCAGGTCGGCGCGGATCGTCGGAACCTGCGCGAGCACGATGTCCCGCTCCCGCTCGGGCGTCGGGTAGCCGATGTACAGGTACAGGCAGCGGCGCTTGAGCGCCTCGGACAGCTCGCGGGTGGCGTTGGAGGTCAGCACCACGTACGGCCTGCGGACCGCCGAGATGGTTCCCAGCTCGGGGATCGTCACCTGGTAATCCGACAGCAGCTCCAGCAGCAGTCCTTCGACCTCGACATCCGCCTTGTCGGTCTCGTCCACCAGCAGCACGGTCGGCACGCCGGCCCGGACGGCCTTCAGCAGCGGCCGTTCGAGCAGGAACTCCTCGCCGAAGATGTCCTCGTCGGTGCTGGTGGCCTGGATGCGGAGCAGTTGCTTCTTGTAGTTCCACTCGTACAGGGCCCGCGCCTCGTCCAGCCCCTCGTAACACTGGAGCCGTATCAGCTCGGACCCGCTCGCCCGCGCCACGGCCTTGGCCAGCTGCGTCTTGCCCACCCCGGCGGGCCCCTCGACCAGCAACGGCCTGCCGAGCGCGGCGGCCAGGAAGACGGAGGTGGAGATGGCGTCGTCGGAGAGGTATCCCGCGGCGGCGAGCCGCTCACCGACCTGGGCGGGGGAGTCGAACATGAAGGCTCCTGTCGTCACAGCCGAACCTTATTCTAGTCTGCTTGGGTCCGGCGCTCCCGGTCCATCTGATGCCGGACTCCGGCCGATTCGACCAGGATGCCGAGTGCCGGTATATTCCTCTCAGCAACGCGCCGCTAGCTCAGTTGGTTAGAGCAGCTGACTCTTAATCAGCGGGTCCGGGGTTCGAGTCCCTGGCGGCGCACCGCAACACGAAGACCCCAGGCCGCTCCGGCGACCTGGGGTCTTCGTGTTGCGGTCAGGGAGACGGGGTCCCGTCCGGCCAAACACAGGGAGAGGCCGCTCCAAGGTAGAGACTGTCTCCTTCAACCCAGGTGAGCGTCATGGTGAAACCGTCGGGCCTGGACTCTCCGGTCACTCCTGGATTGCCGGTGCCGCCGATCGAGGTGATGCGATGACCGTGGGCCTCCCAGTAGGCGCGGACCTGCCGTGAGATCGCCACGTTTTCGCTCTTGGGAACACCACGAAGCCAGTAGGCGCGGCTGACAGTGATCTGGTCCTGTGACTTGTCCTCATCCAGGCAGGCGGTGGGCGCGGTGAACATGGGAAGCTGCTCCAACTCCGGCCGAGGGGTGAGCCCGTTGGCCGTGTCACGGATGAGCTGCTCGACCCGGGTGAGCGCCTGAGTCTGATTGATGGTCACTCCATTCGCCGAACATCCGGAGACGAGGAGAACAGAGGCGGCGAGGAGGCGCAGCACAGCGTCATCCCTTCGTGGGAGGCGGGTCAGTCCCGAACTGAGGCATGAGCAGCTGAGGGCGCTGATCAAGAGGCAGAGGAACGGCGAACTTGCCGTACTCACCGTTGATGATGTGCCCGATGTTCTGCAGTGAAGGCGAATGAGGCTTCCAGTAGCTGCTGTGCGCCTCCGTGAACAGCTCTCGTCCCACCGGAAAACGCCTCGCCCCGAACGACTCGTCCCCCGGGTCCCTGCCGAACCTGCCCAGTGCCGCCACCGGGTCGTTGCCGGCCTCGCCCACCCACACGTGCGCCGGGTCGACGCCGAGCCGCGAGGCGTGGTCGACGCCGGTCCCCGGGCTGCCGATGAGGATGAGGTCGTCCGCGAGCCTGCCCGGGCGCAGGGCGGCGGCGTGGCCCGTGGTGAGCGAGCCGTAGCTGTGCCCGATGACGACGCTGCGTGCCGTCCCCGAGGGCGCGTGCGCGGCGTGCAGGCCGTCGGCGAACGCAGCGAGCGCCCTGCCGCCCCTGGCTGCCGCGTTGTCGGCGGCGACGGACCTGGTGAAATCGAACAGGCCCGGGTCGATCTGCGGGGCGTCATAGCCGAGCCAGGTGATCGACGCTATCGAACGTTCTCCGCTGGTCGCGCGCGCCTGCTGCCACAGCGCCCGGGACCGCTCCAGATCTCCCCGCGCGGCGTCCAGCCCCGACGTGAGCCCCGACACAGACGTGACGGTGATGTCCGCCGTGTCCGGATCCCCCCAGGAGACGACGAGCCGCCCCTGGCCCGTCACGTCGAACGCCAGCAGCAGCGGCGCCGGATGCCCCGCCACCGGGCGGAGCTCCGACTCGATGAGGTCCATGCGCCGCAGCCGGGCGGCGATGCGTTCCCAGCCGCCCAGCAGGCCCGGGTCCGCGAGGCGGCCGAGGTCGGCCGTGGCCGTCTCCAGCTCCCGCTCCAGCCGGGTCCGCTCCTCGGCCAGCCCGCGGCGGTTGGCCCGGTCCCGGACCGTGGCGGGCAGGCCGTTCAGCAGCCCGGACCACGGGAGCGTCACCAGGCGTTCCCGCGCCTCGGGCGGCAGCGTGTGCCACCATGCGGCGACCCGCGCCGCCAGGCCCGCGTCGGCCCCGCTCTCCTGGACGGTCAGCAGCCGCGTCACCGCGTGCTCGTCGCCCGCCGCGATGCGCGCCAGCAGGCGCTCCGCGCCGCCCGGGTCGGGGGCGTGGCCGCCGAACAGGCCGTACGCCGCGAGCCCCGCCGGCAGCGACGGGCCGGGCACTGTCTCACGGATCAGGTTCAGGCGGCGCCGCAGGTCGTCGCCGTGGGCGGCGGTCCAGGTGGCGATGCGGCGGAGCTCGTGACCGGGCTCGGCGGGCAGGCCGTGGGCGGACAGCTCGGCGGCGAGGCGCGCCCCGGCGACCGGCAGCGTCTGTGCGGCATGGCCCAGGGACGCCACCAGGGCGGTCATGGTGTTCTGCTCGATGCCCTGGAAGCGGCCCGGGGCGGGCGTCAGGGCCGTGACGGACGTGGTCAGCGCGGGAACGGCCGGGGCCGGTCCGCCGTGCCGTACGACGAGGAGGGCGAGCGCGTGCAGCGCGTCCGCGAGCGAGGACTGGAGGCGGGCCCGGTGGCGGGCCAGGTCCTCCGCGAAGGCGGGGGCGCCGCCGCCGACCCAGGCGTGGGCGTGCGCGAGCCGGGCCGCCGGGTCGAGGTCGGCATGATGGCCCGCCGCGAGTGCCGCCGCCCGCCCGTACGCGGCGAGTGCCGCCGCCGCCCGCTCGTACGCCACGAGAGCCGCCGCGCTGTGATCCGCCATGACGCGGCCAAGAATGCCAGGGCAGCCCCGGGGCCCTCAGCCGATCGGCGACTCCTCCGGGTATCGGGGCATGCGGTGTGAATCTCCGGTGGGGGCGGGGTACTGCCGTGTTCATGGCTTGTCGTATCAGTGAGTTGGTGCTGGATTGTCACGACCCCGAGCGGCTGGCGGCGTTCTGGTGTGAGGTGCTTGGGTTCGTGGTGATAGGCCGGGAGGAGGGGAGCGTGGAGATCGGGCCGGAGAAGGGTGGGTTCGGGGGGCTGCAGCCGACCCTCGTGTTCAGCCCGTCCGACGACCCGAGGCCAGGGAAGCTCCCGCTGCACATCGACGTGAACCCGACCGATCGCGACCAGGCCGCCGAGTTGGAGAGGCTGCTCGCGGCGGGGGCCCGGCCGGCGGACGTGGGGCAGACCGGCGAGGAGTCGTGGCACGTGCTGGCCGACCCGGAGGGCAACGAGTTCTGCCTCCTGCGCCGAAGACTGGACGGTTGAGCAGGCTTCACGGCCGTGGCGGTCCGTAGAGGTCTGAGGCGGTCCGTGGCGGTCCGAGTTGGTCTGAGGCGGTCCGCGTCCGCCCGGTTCCTGTACGACTTCGACAACCTGCTGCTGTCACACCACGACCGCTCCAGGGTGGTCACCGACGGCCTCCGCCGGCAGAACCTCGCTCCGCACGGCCCGGTTCCCCGTCTGGTGCTCCTGGACGGCTTCACGGCGGCGACCTGGACGTTCGCCACCGTACGCGGCGCGGCGACTCTGACCGTGCACCTGTTCGCGTCGCTGTCCGCTCCCGACCGCGAGGCGTTGACCGTCGAGGGCGGGAGCCTGCTGGACTTTCTCGCCCCCGAAGCGTCACACGAGATCCGCTTCACCGCCCCAGGTCGCCACCACGTGGAGGAGGTCATACCGGCACCGTGATGCGGCGGTGCCTGGGCGCGGTCTCCGCCGGCCACCGGATCACTGCTGACCGTACGCGACCGGGCACGTCTCGGATTGAAAGACCCGCCCGAAGCCGGCGAAGACATCACTGACCAGGCTCGACATGCCCGCGTGTGCTTGGTGGCGGCTTCTGGCCGAGGAGGCGGAGGAGCAACCGGGGCTCGCCCGGCCAGGCGTCCAGCAGCACCTCGCGGGGCACCTGCCGGGCGGCGTACCGCAGTGCCAGGGCGACCACCACGATGTCGTCCAGCGGGCCGATGACCGGCAGGAACTCGGGGATCAGGTCGACCGGGCTGGCCACCCACACACCCGCGACCATGATCGCAATCTTCGCCCGGCGCGGCACCGCGGGGTTGCGGCGGAGCCTGCGGACGGTGGTCAGGCAGTCGGGGATGAACGCGGCGAGGTCCCGCGCGAGCCCGGGCGGCAGGCGGCGCGCCAGCAGGACGAGCACACCCCACGTGGCCATCACGCACACGACCGTGACCGCCGGCACGATCAACCAGCCACTCACGACGTCCCCGCCCTCTTCGGAGCCGCGGCGATCACCGCCCGGCCTCCAGCCAGTACGACCTCACATCACTGTACGGCGACCCCCTGCACGCCCGCCCCGTGCCCACGTCCACCGGGTCCACGCGCCCGCCCGGCGACCGTCCGCCGGTGGTCCACGCGTCCGCCCTGTACGTACACACCCGCACCCCGCGCCGCCTCACCACAAGCGTCACCCCCGGCTGGCGAAACCGGTAGGGTCGCCTTCCTCTTTCGGTCACCCCAGGGGGAGGATGGTCCGCATGAACACGCGACCACTCGGACAGACCACCGTCAGCTCCATCGGTCTCGGCGCGATGCCCATGTCAGTGGCCGGGCACATGCCCGACGAGGCCCAGTCGGTCCGGACGATCCACGCGGCGCTCGACGCCGGCGTGACGCTGATCGACACGGCCGACGCCTACACTCCCGCGTCCGACGAGGTGGGTCACAACGAGCGGCTGGTCGCCAAGGCGCTCGCGAGCTGGGGCGGTGACAGCGACGCGGTGCTGGTGGCCACCAAGGGCGGCCACACGCGGCCCCCGGAGGGCGGATGGGGGCTGGACGGCCGGCCGTCGTACCTGGTCGAGGCGTGTGAGCGGTCCCTGAAGGCCCTGGGCGTCGAGGCGATCGGCCTCTACCAGCACCACCGGCCCGACCCGGCCGTGCCGTACGAGGAGACGATCGGCGCGCTGCGCGACCTGCTCGACGCCGGCAAGATCCGGATGGCGGGCATCTCCAACGCGAACCCGCGCCAGATCAGGATCGCCTACGACATCCTCGGCGGCCGGCTGGCGAGCGTGCAGAACCAGTACTCGCCCGCGTTCCGCTCCAGCGAGCCGGAGGTGGACCTGTGCGAGGAGCTGGGCGTGGCGTTCCTGCCGTGGTCGCCGCTGGGCGGGATCAGCGCGGCGGGGCGGCTCGGCGGCGCGTACGAGGGGTTCGCCAGGGTGGCCGAGCAGCGCGGGGTGTCTCCGCAGCGGGTCTGCCTGGCCTGGGAGCTGGCGCGCAGCCCGGTCATGGTCCCGATCCCCGGGGCGAGCCGGCCGGAGAGCATCCTCGACTCTGTGGCGGCGGCGGACCTGGTCCTCACCTCCGAGGAGCTCGCCGCTCTCGGCGGCTGAGGCGGCCCGCCGGTTTCGCGCGGCGGGTTCGGGCGTGCGAAGCTTTGAATGTCCCCAACACCAGGAGGTCCTCATGACGGAAACACCGGAGCCGGAAGCCAGCGAAACTCCCGAGGACGAGTTGAAGCGCAAGTTCCGTGAGGCGCTGGAGCGCAAGCGTGCGCGGCAGGCCGACTCGGGCGCTGGTGGCAGGGGCGGCGACGCTTCCAAGATTCACGGCGCTCACGGACCGGCCGCCAGCAAGCGTTCCTTCCGGCGCAAGAGCGGAGGCTGAGGCGTCCGGAGCACGGGCTGAGACCTGGTTTCCTGGAGGGGTACGGCATGCCGTACCCCTCTTTTTCTTTGCCTGCAAGGTAGATCTTCGCCCGATTTATGGGCTTACCTTTGCTTTTGTCCGGTTCGCTGGCTAGAGTCAAGCGCATTCCGGTCAGTGACCTAGCCCTTCGTCAGGAAGCGGCGACTGGCCGGCGCCGAATCCCGCGCCGCGCGGGAACCGGGGACCCACCTCTGGGGTGAATCCGGCCGCACCTTGGCCGGTAGGGCATCTCCACGTCCGAACCCGTCAGCTAACCCGGTAGGCGAGATGGAGAGGACAAGACTTCATGCGCTACCGCGTACCCCCGGACGGGACAGTGTCACCAGCCGCCTCCTGAGCGGCACCCCTTCCCCCTGACCTTCTCTCGCGCTCTCGCGTAGTGCCCGTTCGGCGTTCTGCCCGGCTACGCGTCCCCATCTCTTCTGAGCGCGCCCCTCTGTACCCCACGTAAAGGACTTTTTCAACACATGTCCGAACGACTTGGCATGCGTTCCTTCAGCCTCTTCACGGCGGCCGTACTCGGCGCGCTCACCATCGGCGCCGGCACCACGGCGGCGCACGCCGACACCGACGAGGGCCAGCAGGTTCTCCTCAAGGGCTCGACCACCGCCTCCTACTTCTGGGACGACTCCTCCGGCCGCGCCGGCGACACCGGCCTGCCGGCCAGTGGCAAGCCCATGCAGAAGGGTCTGGCCGCCAGCCCCAGCTGGCCGCTCATGACCGAGGGCTACGTCATGTACAAGGGCAAGAAGGCCCCCTTCTTCGTCGGGGACCGCGGCCCGGGCGTGCCCTCCAGCAGCGGCGTCATGCTCGACCTCGACGCCAAGACCTTCGCCCAGCTCACCGGCGGCCGCTTCAACTCCAGCACGCTCGGTGTGGACGGCGTCGGCGGCCAGGGCCACATCAAGGTGAGCTACGTCATCACCAAGTGGGGCAACGGCGTGGGCAAGAAGAACCACCCGGTCGCCTTCTCCACCGGCGCCTGGCGTCGCGTCGACCACAACCCGGCCAAGCCGCCGGTGCTGGCCGAGGACAAGTCCACCGCTCCGGAGGAGTCCGGCGCCGGATCCGCCGGCAAGGGCACCTCCGTCTCGTCCCGTGACAAGGACCACGCCCGCGTGGTGAACGCCTCCCAGGCCACCACCCGCACCGAGGCCCGCGACGCCACCCCCGGCGACGAGGGTCTGAGCACCTCGGCCAGCCTCGCCCTGGTGGGCGTGGCCGCGGTCGGCGGCGGCCTGTACCTCGGCCGCGACCGCCTGCGCAAGCTCGTCCAGCGCTGACCCCCTCGTCCAGCGCTGACCCCCTCGGCCTGCGGCCGCCTCCCCCGGGCGGCACGCCGGCCGGCACCCGACCATCGGCCGGGTCCGGACGCCACCCCGTCCGGTCCGGCCTCCCCTGGGGGCCTGCCTGCCTCTCCATCCAGGCCCCCACCTCGCCACCCCGTTCCGGAACCGCCGCCGCCCCGGCGGTTCCGGGGCGGGGTGCGCGCATCTCAGCGCACACGGCCCTCCACGCACAGGGTCTCCGCGCACAGGGTCTCCGCGCACAGAGTCTCCGCACACAGGGTCTCCGCGCACAGGGATCGGCGTGGAGGCTTTACCGGCCCGCGATCCGAATGTCATTCTGTTTCTCGTGACCATGCGAGCGAAGGCCAACGGCATCGAGATCGCCTACGAGAGCTTCGGCACGGCCGGTGCCCGTCCCCTCCTCCTCGTCATGGGCCTCGGCGCCCAGCTCATCCACTGGGACGACGACCTGTGCCGCCTCCTCGCCGAGCAGGGGCACCACGTCGTCCGCTTCGACAACCGCGACGCGGGCCTGTCGACGCACCTGCACGACCTCGGCCAGCCCGTGTTCGGAGGCCCGGCGCCGTACCTGCTGGACGACATGGCCGACGACGCCGCCGGGCTGATGGACGCGCTCGGCTGGAGCGCCGCCCACGTGGTGGGCGCCTCGATGGGCGGCATGATCGCCCAGACGCTGGCCATCCGGCATCCCGGCCGGGTGCTCACGCTCACCTCCATCATGTCCACGCCCGGCTCGCGGGTCGCCCCTCCCACGCCGGCGGCGAGCGCGGTGCTGCTGGCCACGCCGCCCGCCGGGCGCGAGGAGGTGATCGCGCGGGCCCAGGACGCCTGGGCGGTGATCGGCTCACCCGGCTTCGAGCCGGACCGCGCGCGCATCGCGGACGTGGCCGCCCGCGCGTTCGACCGCTGCTTCGACCCGCCGGGCACCGCGCGCCAGCTCGCGGCCATCATGGCCTCCGGCGACCGCACCGAACGGCTGCGCCGGCTCGACGTGCCGGCGCTCGTGGTCCACGGCGAGGCCGACCAGCTCGTCCCCCTCGAAGGCGGCCGGGCCACCGCCGAGGCCATTCCCGGGGCCAGGCTGCTGACCTTCCCCGGCATGGGCCACGACCTGCCGCGTCCGCTCTGGCCGGACCTCGTCGCCGCCATCACCAAGCTGACCGCCGGATGACCTCGCCGGCACCGCCGGGCTAGACGTCCAGCTTCTCCTCGATGGAGCGGAGCTGGTGCCTGGCCAGCGCCAGGTTGGCCCGGGCCCGGTCCAGGGCCAGGTAGAGGAACAGGCCCTTGCCGCCGCGCCCGCTGATGGGCCGGATGATGTGGTACTGCGAGCCGAGCGTGATCAGGATGTCCTCGATCGCGTCCTTGAGCCCGAGCGAGTCCATCGTGCGGAGCTTGGCCTTGACCACCTCGGTGTTGCCGGCGCCCGCGACCTGGAGGTCCAGCTCCTTGGAGCCGCCGAGCGAGCCCAGCGTCATGCCGCTGCCGTGGTCGACGACCGCCGCCCCGATGGAGCCGTCGATCGTCATCATCTCCTTGAGAGAGACGTCCATGCTGGCCATGTCACTTCTCCGTTCTCTGCTGATTTCTCTGGTGGTCGGTCATCGCGTCCGTGCCGCGATGGCGGCCAGGGCGGCCGCGGTCTTGCGGCCCTCCAGCCGGAGCAGCCCGAGGTTCGTGCCGGGCTGGGCCAGGACTGTGAGGACGATGGTGGGGCCCGCGGCGTAGAACGCGGCGAACCCGGCCGTGCCCGAGATGAGCGTCTCCTCCAGGTCGCCCCTCCCGGCGATGGCGAGCATGCGCCTGCTCATGGCGAGCAGGGCGGCGGTGAGCGCGGCCGTCCGCTCGCCGTTGTCCACGGCGGGGTCGCAGGCGACGGCCAGTCCGTCGACCGTGCAGGCGACGCTGCCGCTGACGTCCGGGGTGCGCTCCCGCAGGAGCACCATCTCCTTGAGCACCTCGTCGTGCAGCTCCACCGGTGGCCTCCTTCTGAACGAGGGCAGTCTCACGACGGTGAGTGGGGGGAACCTCATGCCAGCTCCTCCAGGGCCTTCTTCAGCCGCATGAGCAGGGCCAGATCCCTCGGGTCCGCCGTCACGGGAGGGCCGAGGGGGCGGGCCGCGTGCGGCTGCGCGCCGGCCGCGTCCGGGAGGAGAGGCGGCGGACCGGCCGGCGCCGCGAGCGGCATGCCTGACGGCCCGGGGAGCGGGGCGGTGAGAGGGCCGGCCGGATCCGGCGGCTGAGGCGGCGCATCCGCCGGATCCGGGGTCTGGGGGGAGGGGCGGGAGCGCCGGCCGCCGCGTGCCCGCCTGGGCAACGGGGCGTCGTGCTCCCCGCCCGCCACGGGCGCCGACCCCGCGGGCGAGGGCGGCGACTGCGGTTGCACGGGCGCCTGCGGAGATGCGGGCCGTACGGGCGACGGCTCCACGGGCGGGGGCGGGGCGGGGTCGGCGGGCGCGAGCAGCCCGGCCGCCGCCAGCCGTCGTACGGCCAGCAGCACCGAGTACCCGGAGCGGCCCAGCCGCCGAGCCAGGTCCAGCGGCGCGGCCTCGCCGTCGGCGCGGGTGACGACCTCCCACTGGACGGCGCTGAGCGTCACCCCCTGCCCCGGCAGCCACGGCGCGAGCCGTACCGGAGCGGTGTCCACGTCGGCGGACGGCCAGATCCGCGCCAGGTGCGCCCGGCGGCGGGCGCACTCCCGCACGAGCCCGGACACCTCGAAGTACCACCGGCCGCCCAGCCAGTGCCGCTCGCCGGGCCGGAACTTGGGCCGCGTCCCCGTGGTCGGCAGCAGGAAGAACGCGGCGTCCAGGACGGCGCCCAGCACGCAGTACTGGAGCTCCCCGAGCGTGACCGGGCCCTCGGCGAGCAGCCGCTCGCAGCCGCCGTCCGCCTGGAGGCGGCGCAGCGCGGCCTCGGGGATCCGGCCGCGCGCGGCCAGGAGCCGCTCGACGCCGGGCGTCTGGGCGCACTCCATGTACGTGATCCGGCCCTCGTCGAGGAAGACGGTGCCGGTCCGGCCGACGCGCAGCGCGCCGGTGGGACGGTCGTTGGCGAGGCTCGCCAGCAGCGTGTCGAGGGTCCCCATGGGTCACGCCAGCAGCCGGCCGGAGATGTCCCGGAGGCGGTGGCGCGCGAGCGCGAGGTTCGAGCGCTCCAGGTCGAGGCGGACGTAGATGACCAGCGGCCCCTCGAACACGGTTTCCATCAGCCTGAGCAGGTGGTGCCCGCGGTCGGTGGTGACGAGCATGTCGTCGATGCGGACCGTGTCGCCGGGGCAGGAGCGCGCCAGGCCCTCCATGGTGGCGCGGAGGGTCTCGGTCAGGGCGGCGGCGGAGTGCTCGGTGTCGACACCCTGGGGCGCGCCGCTGGCCGCCACCGCCATGCCGCTGGTCTGGTCCAGCAGCATGGCGTCCAGCGCGCCCGGTATGGCCATGACCTCGGTCAGGCAGTCGTCCAGTCCGAGCACGGATCCTCCCCTCGCCGTCCTGAAGCCTCGACTTGAAGACTGGGACAGCGTAGGAGCGCGCCGGTGTCACACAGGGGAGCCGGTCGGCAGCGGTACGAGAGCTATACGGCGTGGAAGGAGAAAAACCCCTCCGCGGCGCAGCTTTCTCCGAGTTATCCGTATTGGGGATGACTTAGGCGAATATTCTTCGCCTTTTCGCAGGTCAGAGCCTCAGGTAAGAGCCCCAGGCCGGCGGCTCAGGCGGGCTCGTCCGGGAGGACGGCCGCCTCGTCCGGCTTGTGGACGAGGACGTTCTCGATGTACGACTTCACGGCGGTCGCCAGCCCCACGTCCGCGCCCGCCGCCTCCGACAGGTACCACCGGTGGTCGAGGACCTCGTGGAAGAGCTGCGCCGGGTCCAGCTTGGCCCGCAGGCCGGCCGGCAGCGCGTCGACCGTCGGCTGGAACACCTCGGCCAGCCACCGGTGCGCCACGATGGCCTCGTCCTCGTGCCGCAGCCCCTTGGCCACGCGGAAGCCGTCGAGGTCGTTGAGCAGCCGCCGCGCCTGGTTCTCCTCCACGTCGAGGCCGGTCAGGCGGAGCAGGCGCCGCTGGTGGTGGCCCGCATCGACCACCTTGGGCCGGACGATGAGCCGGCCGGTGCCGACCTTGCGCCGCACCATCATCTCGGCCACGTCGAACCCGAGCAGGTTCAGCCGCCGGATCCGCTGCTCCACCCGGTGCCAGTCGACCTCCTCGATGATCTCGTCCTGGGTGATCTCCTCCCACAGCCGGTGGTAGCGGGTGACGATGTCCTCGGCCGTGTCCATGGGGTCCACCGACGGGTGCAGCAGGCCGCCGGCCTCCAGGTCGAGCATCTCGCCGAAGATGTTGGTGTGGACGACGTCGATGTCGGCCAGCCGCTGCCCCTCGCTGATCATCGGGTGCATCTCGCCGGTCTCGGCGTCCACCAGGTACGCGGCGAACGCCCCGGCGTCCCGGCGGAACAGCGTGTTGGACAGCGAGCAGTCGCCCCAGTAGAACCCGTTGAGGTGCAGCCGTACGAGCAGCACGGCCAGCGCGTCGAGCAGCCGGGTCAGCGTGTCGGGCCGCAGCGTGCCGGACATGACGGCCCGGTAGGGGAGCGAGAACTGGAGGTGCCGGGTGATCAGCGCCGCGTCCAGGCCCTCGTCCCGGCCGGTGACGTAGGCGACCGGCTCCACCGAGGGGGCGTCCAGCCGGGCCAGGTCCCACAGGAGCTGGTACTCGCGGCGCGCGTACCGCTCGCTGATCTCCTTGATCGCGTACACCTTGCCGGAGAGCCGGGCGAAACGCACGACGTGCCGGGAGATGCCCCGGGGCAGGTCGACGAGGTGGTGCTGGGGCCACTCGGCCAGCGGGCGGTCCCAGGGAAGGCCGATGAGGTCAGGATCCTCAAGCGCGCCGGTGATCTGCAGGGGCATTTCTACAGGATATTGTGCGGCGGTGGACGAGTTTCTCAAATGGTACTTTTCCGGTCGTCCGGTCATCGCCAGCAACCTGGGGGCCGACGGCTACGACCACACACTCGGCGACTTCTCCGCCGAGGCCTGGACCGCCCGCGCCCGCGAGGAAGAAGCCTGGCTGGAACGGCTGTCCGCGACGGAGACCCCGACCCTGGACGACGAGCTCGACAGAGACCTCGTCGTCTCCCAGCTGAGAGGCTCGGTGGCGCTCGCCGCCTGGCCGGAGTGGCGCCGCGACCCGGCCGCGTACCTCGGCCCGATCTTCAACGCCCTCTACACCCCGTTCCAGCAGCGGCTCAAGCCCGAGCCGGAGCTGGTCGCCGCCGCCGTCTCGCGGCTGGCCGAGGTGCCCGGCGTGCTGGCCGCCTGCCGGGCCAACCTCGACCCCGACCTCGCCGCCCCCCTCCTGGTGCAGCGGGCGCTCGGGCAGGCGCGGACCGGCCGCAGGTTCCTCACCGAGACCGTGCCCGCCATGGTCGGCGACGCCGGCGCGCGGGCCCGGCTGGCCGAGGCCGCCAAGCCCGCCGGCCGCGCCTTCGACGAGCTGGTCACGTTCCTGGAGGGCTTCGAGTGCGGCGGCACGTGGCGGATGGGCGAGAGCCTGTACTCCACGCTGCTGCGCGAGCGCGAGCTGCTCGGGTACGGCGCGCCCGAGCTGCACGAGAAGGGCAAGGCCGCCTGGGCGGCGCTCGACGAGCGCATGCGCGAGGTGGCGCGCGGCGTCAACGGCACCACCGACTGGCGGGCCGCCATGGAGTCGCTCATGGACGACCATCCGCCGACGCTGGCGGACATGCGCGCCGAGTACGAGGCCGAGACGCTGCGCGCCCGGGAGTTCGTCCGCGAGCGCGACCTGGTCACCTTCCCCGAGGGGGAGGAGTGCCTGGTCCTGCCGTCGGCCGAGTACACCCGGCCCATCCTGGCCGTGGCCCACTACCTGGCGCCGCCGCCGCTGACCAGCTCGCGCACCGGCGTGTTCTTCGTGCCGTACACCCCGGACGGTTTCACCGAGGAGCAGGTGCGGCAGCGGCTGCGCACGAACTCGCGGGCCCAGATGCCCTCCATCGCCGTCCACGAGGCGTACCCGGGCCACCACTGGCACCTGTCGCACATGGCCGGCAACCCCCGGACGGCGCGCAAGGTGTTCCGCACGCCGTACTTCACCGAGGGCTGGGCCCTGTACGTGGAGAAGGTCCTGCACGAGGAGGGCTACTTCGACACCCCCGCCACCGAGCTGGCCCATCTGGACTGCCGCATCTTCCGGGCCGCCCGGATGGTCGTGGACACCGCGCTGCACTGCGACGACATGACGATCGAGCAGGCCGAGGAGTTCATGTCCACGAAGGCGTCGCTCACGCCGGGGACGGCCCAGGGCGAGGTCAGCCGCTACTGCGCCTGGCCCACCCAGGCGCCGTCGTACCTGACGGGCGCCATCGAGATCGACCGCATCAGGCAGTCGTACGAGGGCTCCCCGAAGGTGTTCCACGACCTGATCGCCGGCTCGGGCGGCCTGCCGCTCGGCCTGGCGGAGAAGGCCGTCACCGGAGCCTCACGAAGCTGAGCTCCGTGCCCGGTAGCTCCGTGCCCGGTAGCCCCGTGCCGTGTTCCGGCGCCGGCCTCAGGCGGGCCGGCGCGGGAACTCGGGCGGGCTGACCGCCCGCTCCACCACCGCGTCGAGCTGCTCGGGCGTGAGGACGGCCGGCCGTCCCACCCCGAGCGCCCGCACGTACACCTCGCACAGCCACTCCAGCAGCCGCGTCGCCTCGAACGCCTGCTCCAGCGTGGCGCCGATGGTCACCCCGCCGTGGTTGGCCATCAGCGCCGCCTGCCGGCCGTCGAGCGCCTCACGCACGTGCTCGGCCAGCTCGGGCGTGCCGTACGTGGCGTAGGGGGCGACGCGGACCGTGCCGCCGAGCAGCAGCGTGTTGTAGTGGATCGGCGGCAGCTCCGTCATCGTGGTCGCCACCACCGTGCCGAACACCGAGTGCGTGTGGACCACCGCCTGGGCCTGCGTGCTCGCGTAGACGGCCAGGTGCATCGGGGTCTCCGACGACGGCTGGAGGTCGCCCTCCACCAGGTGTCCCTCGACGTCCACGACCGGGCACATCTCGGGAGTGAGCCGGTCCAGCGCCACGCCCGACGGGGTGACGGCGACCAGATCTCCCTGGCGGACGCTCAGGTTGCCCGAGGTGCCGATCACCAGGCCCAGCTCGACGGCGCGTCTGCCGTACGCGCACAGCTGCTCACGGGGGCTCATGAGCGGCAATGTAGTCGGTCGTCCGAAATACATCAACGACCCGGCGGGCACGGGCCGGAGGGTTCAGAGGCGGTCGAGGTGGGTGAGCATGAGGCGTTCGAGGTCGACCCGCGTCAGGCGGCCGGGGTAGAGGAGCAGGTGCAGACTCAGGCCGTCCACCAGGGCGAGCAGGTGCTCCGTGACGTCGTCGAGGTTGTCCTCGGTGGTCAGCTCGCCCGCCTCCCGCGCCTGCGCGAGCAGGGTCCGCACGGCCGAGCGCAGCTCGCCGCCCTCGGCGCGCTGGACCTCCGCCAGCCGCTCGGCGGCCAGGCTGCGGCTCCAGAAGCTGACCTCCAGGCGCGTCTCCTGGGTGCGCTCGGCGTCCAGCGGCAGGTTGTCCAGCAGCACCTCGCGCAGCGCCGCGAGCCCCGTGACGCCGTCCACCTTGCCGGTGATGCGGTCGCGGATGCGCTGGTGGGACTGGCGCAGCGCCGACAGCAGGATCTCGTCCTTGTCGGTGAAGTAGTGGGCGAGCACGCCGTTGGAGTAGCCCGCCTCCTTGGCGATGGCACGGGTGGTGGCGGCGTCGATGCCGTCGCGGACGATCACCCGGCGGGCCGCGGAGAGCAGCTCGCGCCGGCGCTCGTCGTGGTCAACGATCTTCGGCAAGGCGTCGTCCCCCTTCGTGCTCCGTACCGCTCCCAGCATATTGACTTTTTATTCGGACGTCTGTCTATTTAGACCATGACCGTCGCCACCGTCGGCGTCCACATCGTCGACATTCTCGCCAGGCCCGTCGAGCGCATCCCCGAGGGCCAGGACACCGTGCTGGTGGACCAGATCCGCCTGACCGCCGCCGGCGCCGCCGCCGGGACCGCCGTGGACCTGGTCAAGCTGGGCAACGAGGTCGTCACCATGGGCGCCGTCGGCGACGACGAGCTCGGTGACTTCCTGCTGGCGGTGCTCGCCAAGCGGGGCGTGGACGCCTCGCGCCTGGTGCGCAGGCCGGGGGAGCAGACGGCCGCGTCGATCCTGCCGATCAGGCCGGACGGCGGCCGGCCCAGCTTCCACGTGCCCGGCGCCAACCTCGGCGTGACGCTCGCCGACCTCGACGTGGAGGCGCTGCGCGGGGCGCGGGCCGTCCACCTGGGCGGGATGGACGTGACGTTCGGGCTGGGCGATCCGCGGTTCTTCGAGCTGCTCGACTCGCTGCGCGCGGGCGGGACCGTCGTGACGATGGATCTGCTGTCGGAGCTGCCCGACCTGCTGGGCATGGCCAGGGCGTTCCTGCCCCACGTGGACTACGTGCTGCCCAACGAGTCGCAGGCGCTGCTCATGGCCGGGCTCGAGCACGGCGACGGCAGTGCGGCCGGAACGGAAGGTGACGGCGGGGACGTGGCCGAGGCCGCGCTGGAACTGCTGGCCGACGGACCGCGCGGGGTGATCGTCACGCTCGGCGGCGACGGCAGCCTCGTCGCCACCGCCGACGGGGTCGAGCACCTGCCGGCCCTGAAGGTCGAGGTCGCCGACACGACGGGCTGCGGTGACGCGTACTGCGCCGGCTTCGTCACCGGCCTGCTGCACGGGCAGGACGTGCTGGGCGCCGCCCACTGGGGGACGGCCGCCGCCGCCCGCGTCGCCACCGGCCTCGGCTCCGACGCGGGCATCACCGACCTCGACTCCACGCTCGCCCTGCTGTCCTGACGAGTGTCCTGACGAACCGAGAGAAGGCTGACCCATGAAAGACGCCGAGCTGCGCGCGCGGGCGCTGAAAGTCGTCCCCGGCGGCATGTACGGCCACCTCAACGCCGCCATCTTCGCCCCCGGCTACCCGCAGTTCTTCGAGCGCGGCGAGGGCTGCCGGCAGTGGGACGTGGACGGCCGCGAGTACATCGACCTCATGTGCAGCTGGGGCCCCGTCGTGCTGGGCCACCGGCACCCGCGCGTGGAGGAGGCCGCGGCCCGGCAGCTCGCCCGGGGCGACTGCCTGAACGGGCCGGGCCCCGTCATGGTGGAGCTGGCCGAGCTGCTGGTGGACCTGGTCCCCAGCGCGGACTGGGCGATGTTCTCCAAGAACGGCACCGACGCCACCACCCAGGCGCTCATGGTGGCCCGCGCGGCGACCGGCCGCACGAAGGTGCTCATGGCGCACGGCGCCTACCACGGCGCCGACCCGTGGTGCACGCCGTCGCCCGCCGGCACCACCCCGAACGAGCGCGCCGACCTGGTGGAGTTCACCTACAACTCGCTGGAGTCACTGGAGGCCGCGGCGGCGACCGTCGAGGGCGACGTGGCGGCGATCATCGTGACACCGTTCAAGCACGACTCGTTCGAGGACCAGGAGCTGGTGGAGCCCGCCTTCGCCAGGGGCGCGCGGGCGCTGGCCGACCGGCTCGGGGCCGCGCTGGTGATCGACGACGTGCGAGCCGGGTTCCGGGTCGACCTGCGCGGGTCGTGGGAGCCGTACGGGGTGCGCCCCGACCTGACGGCCTGGTCCAAGGCCATGGCCAACGGTTACCCGATCGCCGCCGTGACGGGCACCGACGCGCTGCGCGGCGCGGCCCAGACCCTGTACTCGACGGGCTCGTTCTGGTTCTCGGCGGTGGCGATGGCCGCGGCCAAGGCGACGATCGAGACGCTGCGCGACGAGGACGGCATCGCCGTGATGGAGCGCGCCGGCACGCAGCTGCGCGAGGGGCTGTACGCGCAGGCCAAGGCGCACGGCTTCACGGTGAACCAGACGGGCCCGGTGACGATCCCGTGGCTCAGCTTCGACGGCGACGCCGATCTGTCCACGGCCCTGTACTGGAGCGACGCCTGCCTGCGGCACGGGGTCTACCTCCACCCGTGGCACAACTGGTTCATGTCGGCCGCCCACACCGAGGAGGACGTGGCCCGCGCCCTGGAAGGGACGGACCTGGCCTTCGCCGAGACCCGCGCCCACCTGGGCTGACCGGTCCCGGGTGGTTCGCGGCCCTGCTGGGCGGCTGCGCCACCGGCGGCGCCGAGGAGCCGGCCGCGCCCGTCGCCTCCGCCACCGGCTCCACGAGCTCCACGAACCCGTCCGGGGTGGACGTCAGGAAGCCGCTGAAGGTCACCATCTTCAGCGGCGACGTCAGGCATCCGCGCCGGCGCCCTCAAATGATCGGACCTCTCCGGTAGCGTGAGCTCATGGACGTCGAGAAGAAGCTCGCCGAGCTGCCCGCCTGGCATCGTGAGGGCGACGAGATCCGCCGTACGGTCACCGCGCCCGACTTCCCCACGGCCATCCGGATCGTGGACGCGATCGCGGTCAAGGCCGAGGAGCTGAACCACCACCCCGACATCGACATCCGGTGGCGCAAGCTCCACCTGGCCCTCACCACGCATGACAAAAACGCCCTGACCGAGACGGACTTCGCACTGGCCGCCCTCATCGACGGGATCGTCGCCGAACACGGTGCGTAGCCGCGCGGTCACCCGCTAGAGTGGTGGCCCTCCACGAGCCGGCCGTGACCCGCTCGTGACGCGATCCTTTGTCACCACCCCGGGGGTTTTCCATGCGCATGCCCGTTCCCATAGTGCTGCTCGCCGTTCTGGCGGCAGGCTGTGCACCCACCACGGCCGGTCAGGCCGGCACCGCCCAGACCCAGGACACTCCGGCCCAGGAGGCGGCGGCGCACACGCCGTCGCCGGCGCCCAGCCCCGAGGGCGGGCACCGCGGCGCGGCCGCCAAGTCGGGCTCGCTGTCGTCGAGCGGTGACTTCACGCCGGACGGCAAGCGCGCCATCGTCTACGACCGCAAGCTGGCCCCCCAGGGGGCGCGGGCCAGCGTGACCGTCGAGTCGTCCAGCGGTCAGACGCTGTCCTCGCTCGTCGTCGAGGGCCTGCTGCCCGAGCGCGCCTACGGCGCCCACCTCCACACCAAGCCGTGCGGCGCCAAGCCCGACGACTCGGGCCCGCACTACCAGCACGAGAAGGGCGAGGCCAGCGCCGCCAACGAGGTCTGGCTCGACTTCACCACCGACTCCACGGGCGCCGGTCGCGCCACCGCGCGCAACGCGTGGACGTTCTCCCCGGACCGCCGGCCGCACTCGATGGTGATCCACGCCAAGCAGACGACCGCCAGCGGGCCCCAGGCCGGCGTGGCGGGTGCGCGCGTCGCCTGCCTCACCCTGGGCTGAGCCGCCGCGCCACCACGCACCACACCGCACCGGCCGCCGCCCGAAGATCGGGCGGCGGCCGATGGTCGCTGATCGGTGGTCCCTGTTGGCGGCCTGCGGTCAGGCGTGTCCGGCCGGGACGGTGCCGAGGCGGCCGGCCTGGAAGTCCTCGAAGGCCTGTTTCCTTGTGCAGGAGGCCGGATCCTGTGACATTCCTCAGTGTGTACCTATGACTCAGCGGATCGCCCTGGATCCGATCAAGATCCGTGGCGGAGGTCAGAAGGGCCTGGACTGGACCCGGTCCGCGTCCTCCCGGTTGGGTCGGAGGAGTGGATCACGCTCCCGCCGCGCGGGGAGGCAATGCCCTCCTGATCTGCCCTAAGTCGCCCGTGGCACCGTGCGGAGAGCCGTGGACTGGCGGGTCAGCCGAAGACGGCCGGAGGCGGGACCGGGGCGAGGACCGGGTCGCCGTCCCTGATGGGCGCCGCCCCTGCGACGAAGCGGGTCAGCGCGTCCCCGTGCAGGCATCGCGCCTGCGTGAGGCCGCCGGCGGCGCGGCGCGTGAGGAGATCGACCGGCAGGGCCGTCCGTGAGGCGGCCAGGATGAGGTTGCCGAAGCGCCGCCCGCGTAGCACGCCCGGCTCCGACAGCAGAGCCACGTGGCCGAACGTGCTCTGCACCGTGGCCGCCAGCCGCCGGGCGAAGGCCAGGCCCTTGCCGTCGGCGAGGTTGACGAGCAGCGTGCCGGACGGCCGCAGGACCCGGGCGAGGTCGTCCATGTACTCGGCCGTCGCCAGCTCGACCGGCATGGTCGCCCCGGCGAACGCGTCGAGCACGACCAGGTCGGCCGAGGTGTCCCAGACCCGGGCGACCCCTTCGCGGCCGTCCATGACGAGCACCTTCAGGCGCGGCACCGAGCGCAGGTCGAGCTGCTCGCGGATCAGGTTGACGAGCAGCCCGTCGGGCTCGACGACGATGTGGCGGGAGCCGGGGCGGGTGGTGGCCACGTAGCGGGGGATCGTGCAGGCGCCGCCGCCCACGTGGAGGCAGCTCAGCGGTCCCTCCGGGAGCACGTCGATGACATCCGCGATGAGCTGTACGTACTCGAATTCCAGATATGTGGGGTCTTGTAGGTCCACATAAGACTGCGGTACGCCATCCTTGGACAGCACCCAGCCGTCCGGCCTGTCCAGATCCCGGAGCAGTTCGATCTCGCCGAAGGTGACCGGATACAGGCCGGGCATCGGTTCGCGCTGTGCTCGTGCCACGTTGCTGCCTCCCTGGGAGAACACCGTATGCGACGAAGAAGGCTGATCGTGCTTACCGTCGCGGTTCTGGCGATATTGGGCGCGTACGGCTTCGCGGTCGCCTCGGCCGCCCGGGTGCGGGGCACGGCCCGGCAGGCGGCCGACTCCTACTTCGCGGCCTGGCGGGAGGGGGACGTGCGGGCCATGGCCCGCCTGGTCTACCAGGCGCCCCCCGACTTCGTCTCCCGCCACCTGACCTTCAGCGAGGAGCTGCACGTCCAGAAGATCGAGCTGCGGCCGGGGGCGTTGAAGGGAACGGGGGAGGGGACGGCCGAGGTGCCGTTCACCGGGACGCGCACGCTCCGGGAGTTCGGGGCGTGGCCGTTCGCGGGCACGCTGCGGCTGGCCGTGCGGGACAAGACGTGGAAGGTCCTGTGGAGTCCCGAGACGCTGCACCCGCTGCTCGCCGGCGGCGGCACCCTGAAGATCGTCGAGCTGGAGGACGTGAAGGCGGAGTTCCTCACCAGCGAGGGCGACAGCATCCCGCACGACAGCTACGCCGACGCCTACCTCGAACGGCTCGCGCCGGAGTTCGCCGTCGCGTCCGGCGGCCGTGCCCTGGTCGCCGCCGCGCCGGGGCAGCCGGAGCGGCGGCTGCTGACGCACGCCCTCGACCCGGTGGTGCAGCGCACCACGCTCTCGCGGCCGGTGCAGGCGGCGGCGGCACGGGCGCTGGACGGGGTCGAGGACGCCGCGATCGTCGCGCTGCGGCCGAGCACCGGCGAGGTGCTGGCGGTGGCCGACCGCCTGGGCGACGGCCACAGCGCCTTCGACGACCTGTTCCCGCCCGGCTCCTCGTTCAAGACGATCACCGCGGCGGCCCTGCTGGCGAGCGGCCTGGACCCGGCGGCCGAGCTGCCCTGCCCGGGGGACTACCAGATCCCCCTGCACCGCTCGTTCCACAACGCGGGCTTCGCGGACCACGGCACGGTCAGCTTCACCGACGCCTTCGCCCTGTCGTGCAACACCACGTTCGTCGAGCAGGTCACCACCCGTCTGGCGGCCGGCGACCTGCTGGCGACGGCCGGGCAGTGGGGGTTCGGCAGGTCGCTGCCCACGGGCGCGGGCGGCACCTGCGGCACGATGGAGGAGCCGGAGGACACCGACTGGCTCGGCGCCGACGCCATCGGCCAGGGCTCGGTGCAGGCCACCCCGCTGTGCATGGCCGCGGTCGCCGCCGCCGTGCAGAGCGGGACCTGGCGCTCGCCGCGGCTGCTGCCCGAGAAGGAGGTGCGGCGCCTGGAGGGGCCGCCGCCCAAGCCGGTCGAGCTGGACGCGGGGATCGTGGACGCGCTGCGCGGCATGATGGCGGCGGTCGTGGACCACGGGACGGCGAGCGGGGCGGGCCTGCCGGCGGGGGTGGCGGGCAAGACCGGGACGGCCGAGACGATCGACGGCGCCGATCACGGCTGGTTCATCGGCTACCGCGACGACCTGGCCTTCTGCGTCTTCGTCCGGCACGGCGGGGCGGGGCGGACGGCGGCGCTGCCGATCACCTCCCGCTTCCTCAACGGGCTGTGAGCCGGCCGGCGACGATCCCTGGAGCCGCGTTCCGCGGTCCGCCAAAGGCGGCGAATCTCGTACCTACGGTACCGTAGGTTTCATGACGACCATCACCATGAAGCCCAGACTGCGTGGCTGGTTGCACACCGGAGCGCTGCCCGTGACCCTGGTCGGCGGGTTCGCGCTCGTGGCGCTCGGCCCCACCCTCCAGGCCCGTCTGGCCGCCGCGATCTACGCGATCACCTCGGGTCTGCTGTTCGGCATCTCGGCCACCTACCATCGCGGCACGCTGGGACCCCGCCTGGCCGAGGTGCTGCGCCGCTTCGACCACGCCAACATCTACCTGATCATCGCGGGCACCTACACGCCGTTCGCGCTGCTCGCGCTCAACGGCGCCGCGCGGGTGGCCGTGCTGTCGGTCATCTGGGGCGGGGCGCTGGCCGGTGTGGTGTTCCGGGTGTGCTGGATGGGCGCGCCGCGCTGGCTCTACACGGCCCTCTACCTGGTGCTCGGCTGGACGGCGATCTTCGTGATGCCGCAGCTCCTGGAGGGCGCGGGGGTGGCCGCCGTGGCGTTGATCGCCGTCGGCGGCGTCCTCTACAGTGCCGGTGCCGTCGTGTACGGCCTGCGCCGCCCCGACCCGTCGCCCCGCTGGTTCGGCTACCACGAGGTCTTCCACGCCTGCACGATCGCCGCCTATCTGGTGCAGTACATCGCGGTGTCGATCGTGGTCTACTCCCAGATGTGATCTCCGGCCGGGCGCCGGTGCGGAGCATGGAGATCGGTGGGCGGCGGATCGCCGACTCTTGACCGGGTGGTGGTCTGCTTTCGGGATCTTTCTGGAGAAGAGACCGACATGGAGCAAATCGCGCGGATCTGGTGGCTCATTCTCATCCGGGGGATAGCCGCCCTCATCTTCGGCATCCTCGCGCTCATCTGGCCCGGAAAGACGCTGCTGATCGTGGTGATCTTCTTCGCCGCCTACGCGATCGTGGAAGGCATCTTCGCGATCTTCGCGGGCGCCCGGCACAGCGCGCAGTCCCGGGCCTGGCTCATCATCTCCGGCATCCTCGGCGTCGTGGCCGGCATCGTGGCGTTCCTGTGGCCGGGCATCACGTCGCTGGCGCTCTTGTACGTCGTGGCCTTCTGGGCCATCTTCGCCGGCATCACCGAGATCGTGGCCGGCATCCAACTGCGCAAGGTCGTCGACAACGAGTGGATGCTCATCATCGGCGGCATCCTGTCGATCATCTTCGGCGTGCTGCTGCTGATCTGGCCGGGCGCCGGGCTGCTCACGCTGATCTGGCTGGTCGGCGTCTTCGCCGTCGTGTACGGCATAGCGATGATCGTGCTCTCGTTCCGTGTGAAGAAACTTCAGCCTGCGGCGTAGATTTCCCGAAAATTTCCGGATGAATGGGGATATGGGCGGGGAAGTATGTCCTGTTGGTTCGCTGTGGAGGAATCATGGACGTACACGCCCGCCTCGCCCGCCACCTACTCGTCGACGGCTACCGCCTCGTGCTCGACCTCGACCGCAGCCGGGGCTCCTGGCTCGTCGACGCCCGCGACGGCCGCCGCTATCTGGACTTCTACACCTTCTTCGCCTCGGCGCCGCTCGGCGTGAACCCGCCCTTCGACCCCGAGACCGCCGAGCTGCTCGGCCGGGTCGCGCGCAACAAACCCGCCAACCCCGACATGTACACCGAGCACCTCGCGGACTTCGTCGAGACCTTCACCCGCGTCCTCGGCGACCCCGAGCTGCCCCACCTGTTCTTCGTCGAGGGCGGTGCCCTGGCCGTCGAGAACGCCCTGAAGACGGCCTTCGACTGGAAGAGCCGCCGCAACGAGGCCGCCGGGCGATCTCCCGACCTCGGCACCCAGGTGCTGCACCTGACCCGGGCCTTCCACGGGCGCAGCGGCTACACCCTCAGCCTGACCAACACCGAGCCCGGCAAGACCGACCGCTTCCCCAAGTTCGCCTGGCCCCGGATCGACGTGCCGGCCGTGCACCTCGGCGACGTCGAGGCGGCGGAGGCCCGCGCGCTGGAGCAGGCGCGGGCCGCGTTCGAGCGGCACCCGCACGACATCGCCTGCTTCATCGCCGAGCCCATCCAGGGCGAGGGCGGCGACAACCACATGCGCCCCGAGTTCCTGCAGGCCATGCAGCGCCTGTGCCACGAGTACGACGCGCTGTTCGTGCTGGACGAGGTGCAGACCGGCGGCGGGACCACCGGCACGCCCTGGGCCTACCAGCAGCTCGGCCTCGCGCCGGACATCGTGGCCTTCGCCAAGAAGGTGCAGGTGGGCGGCATCATGGCGGGCCGCAGGGTGGACCTGGTGCCGGACAACGTCTTCCAGGTCAGCGGCAGGATCAACTCGACCTGGGGCGGCGGCCTGGTCGACATGGTCCGCTCCCGCGCCCTGCTGGAGATCGTCGAGCGGGACGGCCTGATGCCGCGCGCCGGGCGGCTCGGCGCGCTGGTGGTCGAGCGCCTGACCAAGATGCAGGCCGAGCGGCCCGACGTGCTGTCCGGCGTGCGGGGGCGCGGTCTCATGTGCGCCTTCGACCTGCCGGACCGGCAGAGCAGGGACGCGCTCGTCTCCCGGCTGCGGGAGGACCAGGGTGTGCTGGTGCTGTCGTGCGGGCCGCGCTCGGTGCGGCTGCGGCCGGCGCTCAACATCACCGAGGACGAGCTGGACCACGGCCTGCGCGCCATCGCGACGGCACTGGACGCCTGACACGCCGCCAGCCTCACACGCGGCGCGTGTGAGGCGTCGTTCCCGGCCCTCCCGAAACCGGCAAGGATTGGCAAGGACATCGCCGTGGGTGGGCTTTCCCGCGTCGGCGGGGGCCGGGACGTCGTCAGGCTTGCCCGCATGGCCGAAGCTCCACCCTTTCCGCGTTCAGCGCCTCTCGCCCCCGATCCGCTCACGGAAGGCGCGCCCCCCACGGCCCCGCCCTCGCCGCGGCCGTCCGCCTGGCTGCCCGCGGTGGCCGTGGCGGGGTGTGTCGGGGCGATCCTCGGGTTCCACGGCGTCTCCATCTCCGACCTGAGCGTCTTCACCCTCTACGTCGCGCTCGGCCTGGCCGTGCCCGGCCTGCTCTGGGTCCGCGTGCTCTACCGGCGCCCGCACACGCTGCCCGAGGAGCTGGCCCTGGGCCTGGCGCTCGGCTACGCGGCCGAAGTCCTCTGCTACCTGCCCGCCCGCGCGGTCGGCGCGCCGCTGCTGGTGGCCGCCTGGCCGATGGGCACCTACGCGCTGTTCGCCGCCGTGCCGCGGCTGCGCGCCCACTGCAGGGTGACCCGCCGGCCCAAGGCCCCGCTGTGGTGGTCGTGGTGCCTCGCGCTGGCCGTGATCGGCCTGACCCTGTGGATCTCCGTGGGCCACTTCGCGGCCCATCCGATCGGCGGGCCGCGGGGAACGGGGCCGGTCGCCGCCCTGCCCCACCTGGACATGATCGACCGGCTGATGAGTCACGGGCCGGGCGGCGGGCCGTTCGGTCACGACTGGTTCGTGCACGCCCATCTCGCCGCCGCGAGCTGGATCACCGGCGTGGAGCCGTCCGTGCTGCTCTTCCGGCTGGCCCCGCTGCCGATGCTGGCCGCGCTGGTCGTGCTGCTCGGCATGGCGGGCCGCCGCTTCACCGGCTCGCGCCGTCAGGCGCTGGCCGCCCTGGCGGCCGCCGCGCTCGTGACGGCGCCCAGCCTGTACGCGGGGACGGCCGCCGGTCTCCTCACCTGGACGCCCGCGCAGGAGTGGGCCATGCCCGCGCAGACCTTCGGCGCGCTGCTGTGCGCGCCCCTCGTCGTGCTGCTGCTCGACCTGTTCGGCGACCGGGCGCGGCGGCGGGGCGTGTGGCTGCTGTTCGCCGTGCTGCTCGCCGCCCTGGCCGGGGCCAAGGCCGTGTACGTGCCGCTGCTGGCGGCCGGGCTGCTGGCGGTCGTGACGGTCGAGGCGGTCAAGTGGTTCTCGCTGCCCCGCCGCGCCACCGCGGCCCTCGGGCTGGCGGCGTGCGCGCTCGCGGCACAGGCGGCGCTCCTGGGCGACGCCTGGCAGGGGACGGCCGTGCAGCCGCTGGCGTTCGTGCGGGCGTCCTGGGCCGGGCTGACCGGCGCGGGGGACCTGGCCGAGGCGCCGGCGTCGTCGCTGGCCGGCGTCACCGCGCTCTGCCTGCTGTGCGGGGCGATCACCTGGTGCGGCGTGCTCGGGCTGCTCAGGCGGCCCCGGCTGCTGGCGCGCCCGCCGGTCGTGCTGGCGCTCGGCATGGGCGCGGCCGGGCTGGGGGCGCTGCTGCTGCTCGGCGACCCGTACCAGGCGCAGGGGGACTACCTCCAGGCCGCCTGCCCGTACCTGGCGATGGCCGCCGTCTACGGGCTCGGCTGCGTGACCAGGAAGGCGGGCGTCTCGTTCCGGGCCGGGCTGTGCGCGGCCCTGGCCGGGGTGGCGGCGGCCTGCGCCGTCCGCTCGGTCTTCGGCGTCCACGTCCCGCTGCGGCCGGGCGGCGGCGAGTTCGCCCTGTACCTGCCGTACCTGACGCTGGCCGGAGTGGTGCTGGCGGTGGCCGCCCTGCTGGGGGCGGCCGGTCTGCCGCGCCCGCGCGTCTGGGCGCTGACGCTCGTGCTGGTGACGGCGGCGGGCACGCCGGCCGCCTGGCTCGGCCAGGTGCTGCCCGGCCCGGACACCGTCGCGACGGCACCCGGCCCGATCACGCCTGCCCGGCAGGCCGGGCCGATCACACCTGCCCGGCAGGCCGGGCCGTGAGCACCGGGACATGAGTGAGGCCCTCCGGAAGGGTTCCGGAGGGCCTCACGCGTGGGTCATGGTCACAGCACCTCGACGTTCGGCCCCCGGCAGCGGTTGCGGGTGTCGAAGACGTACGGACTGACCTCCCGCACCAGCTCGTAGTCGAAGTCGTCGTGGTCGGTGAGCACCAGGACGGCGTCCGCCTCGGCCAGCTCCCGGCGCGTGGCCTCGACGATCTCGATGCCGGCGGGCAGCCGGCAGTCCGCCGCGTGCGGGTCGGCGGCCCGCACGCGGGCGCCCAGCTTGTGCAGCGCCCTGACCACCTCGAGCGCGGGCGACTCGCGGCAGTCGCCGGCGTTCTTCTTGTACGCCAGTCCCAGCACGACCACCCGGCTGCCGTTGAGCGCCTTGCCGCGCTGGTTGAGCGCCAGCATCAGCCGGTTCACGACGTGGTCGGGCATGTGGTCGTTGATGTCGTTGGCCAGCTCCACGAACCGGAAGTTGTGCCCGAGGCTCCGCTTGACCTTCCACGACAGGTACGACGGGTCGATCGGCAGGCAGTGCCCGCCGACGCCGGGACCGGGCGTGAAGCGCATGAAGCCGAACGGCTTGGTCGAGGCGGCGTCGATGGCCTCCCAGACGTCGATGCCGAGCTGCTCGGCGAAGATCGACAGCTCGTTGACCAGGGCGATGTTGACGTGCCTGAACGTGTTCTCCAGCAGCTTGCACAGCTCCGCCACCTGCAGCGAGGACACCGGCACGACCTGGTCCACGACGCGCCGGTAGAAGCCCTGGATGCGCTCCAGCGAGGCCTCGTCCAGGCCGGAGACGACCTTCGGCGTGTTGTCCAGGCGCCAGACGGCGTTGCCCGGGTCGATCCGCTCGGGGCTGTAGCCCAGCAGGAAGTCCTCGGGCGCGCGCAGCCCCGAGCCGTCCTCCAGGATCGGCAGGAGGTACTCCTCGGTGGTGCCGGGATAGGTGGTCGACTCCAGGACCACCGTGGCGCCCGGCCGCAGCAGGGGCGCGATGGACCGGCCGGCCGCCGCGATGTGGCAGAGGTCGGGGGCGCCCTCGGACAGCGGCGTCGGCACGGTGATGACACACACGTCGAAGCCCGCGGCGTCGGCGTAGTCGGTGCTGGCGAGGTAGCGTCCGCAGCTCAGCGCGGCGGCCACCTGATCGTCGCTGATGTCCTCGACGAACGACTCCCCGGCGTTGAGCCGCTTGACCCGCCAGTCGTCGACGTCGATCCCCACGACGTCGAACCCGGCCTCGACCGCTCGCATCGCCAGCGGCAGGCCGACGTATCCCTGGCCGACGACCACCAGTTTCTCTCTCATGTCTGGACCCCCGTCGTTTCGAGATGAGATATCACCCGACTGTAGGAGCCAGGTGATCTCGTGCCGCCGATTCGGCCGGAGGTCCGGCGTGTCGTCGGCGGTGGCCGCGGGGCGGTGCCGGGCGAAGGTCGCCCCGCAGGCAAGGACTGGCAATGACATGGCTCAGGCGTGATGTCCGCGCGTGCCGGGAGTGATCCGGTCGCCACACTTGCGGGCATGGCCAATCTTTCGCCGCGTTCATGGCTGTCCGCTGCGCTGACCGGTCTGCTGGCCATGGGGCTGCTGACGGCCTCCACCAGGACCGCGGACGCCCGCCAGCAGCCCCTCGAGCTCGGCGAGGCCGAGGACTGCGCGGTCATGGCGGGCCTGGCGGTCAACAGCACGGATCTGACCAGGATCGCGGGCGACATCGGCGTCAGCCCCGGCACCATCGTCACGGGCTTCCCGCCGGGAGAGGTGCTGGGCGACATCCACACGGGCGGCGGCTACGCGGCGAAGGCCCACGCGGACGCGGTGGCGGCCTACCAGGAGGCGCGAGGACGGGCGGCCAACGGCGAGATCCCCTCGCAGCTCGGCGACCGGACTCTCGGGCCCGGCGTGTACGCGAGCCGGAACGGCGCCTTCCGGATCGACGGCACCCTGACGCTGGACGCCGAGGGCGACCCCGACGCCGTCTTCATCTTCCGGGCCGACACCACCCTGGACACCGCCCGGGTGAGCAACATCGACGTCGTGAACGGCGCCCAGGAGAAGAACGTGTTCTGGGCGGTCGCGAACACCGCCGGTCTCGGGAAGCTCTCGACCTTCCGCGGCACCGTCCTGGCCCGCAACGGGATCGTGGTGGACGAGGGCGTGGCCGTGGTCGGGCGCCTGATCTCGCTCGACACCTCCGTCGCCCTCGAGGGCACCGAGGAGGAGCCCACCACCCACATCACCATCCCGGTCCGCCCACCCACCTCCACGGGGCTCACGTCCTCGCCCGAACCGTCGCGCCTGCACGAGCCGGTCACCTTCACCGCCGTCGTCGAGGGCACCTACAACGGCGTCCACGCGGGCGGCGAGGTGCTCTTCAAGGAGGGGCAGACCGTGCTCGGCTCGGCCCTGCTGAACGACGCGGGCGTCGCCCGGTTCACCACCGACGAGCTCCCCAGGGGCGTGCACCTGATCCAGGCCGTCTACCTGGACGGCGGCAGCGCCGTCCACGAGGCATGGGTCTACTTCGAGCCCAGCGAATCCCCCGTGGTGCAGCACCAGGTGCTCAATCGCCGATAGGACCTGACCGACACAGGGGGAATGCAGTGTTTCGTGGGATGAGGACGCCGGCGCTGGCGCTGACGATGGCCTGTGCCGCCTGGGGGCTGTCCGGCATGGACGCGGCCGCCGCAGGCACGGGCGCCATGACCGGAGGAGTGGCCGGCGTACGGCCGGTGACCGCGGACGGGCGCGGCGCCGTGGCGCTCGCGCCCTGCCGCAGGCACCACTGCGGATGCCGGCGCGCGTGGTGCGGGCGGGGATGGCCCGGTCCCGTGGGCCCGCGCGGACGGCGGGGGCCGCACGGCCACGAGGGCGCGCGCGGTCCCGCGGGGCCGCCCGGCAAGGACGGCGCGACCGGCCCCCAGGGGCCGCACGGCCCGGCAGGACCCAGGGGCCCGGCAGGACCCAGGGGACCGGCGGGACCGGCCGGGGACGAGGTCCCGGACATCGACACGACGCTCGTGTCGCTCACCTTCTTCCCGTTCGACACGAACTTCGCGGCCTACACCCAGGGCGGTACGACGTGGGTCCGCGACCCTCGCTCCGACGCGCCCTGGCACAGCCTGAACACGGTGCCGAACTACCCGGCCGGGGTGGTCGGCGTCTCGCTGACGGAGGCCGTGCCGCTCAACGCCCTGCTGGTCACCGTGGTCACCGCGGAGGGCGGCATCAGGGAGACGACCTGCCGGTTGACCGAGGGGAAGCCGCCCGTCGAGCCGCTCTGGGCCGACCAGTGCGACGACTTCACCCAGGTCACCGCGCCCACCACCCCGCCGGCCTGACGGAAGCCGGTCGGCTGCGGGTAAGGCTTGCGCAACGGCTCCGCCACACACGGTGGCGCGCCGCCGGCCCGCGGGTTCCGCCGGGATTCACTGCGGCAGTGAGCACCACCGCGTCGAGAACCGTTCCCTTCAACCGGCCGTACGTCAGCGAGCGCGAGCTCGACTACGTCGCGGAGGCCGTCCACAACGGACGGACCTCCGGCGACGGGCCGTTCACCCGCCGGGCCACCGCGCTGCTGGCCGAGCTGACCGGAGCGCGCCAGGCGCTGCTGACCACCTCGTGCACGCACGCCCTGGAGATGTCGGCGCTCCTGCTGGGCCTGCGCCCCGGGGACGAGGTCATCGTGCCCTCGTTCACGTTCATGTCGACGGCCAACGCGTATGTGCTGCGCGGCGCCGTGCCGGTGTTCGCCGACTGCCGGCCGGACACGCTGAACATCGACGAGCGCCTCGTCGAGGCCGCCATCACCGAGCGGACGCGCGCCATCGCCGTCGTCCACTACGCGGGCGTCGGCTGCGCGATGGAGGAGCTCGGCAAGCTCGCCGACCGGTACGATCTCGCACTCGTCGAGGACAACGCGCACGGCCTGGGCGGCTCCTACCAAGGCCGCCCGCTCGGGTCGTTCGGCGCCCTGGCCGCGCAGAGCTTCCACGAGACCAAGAACGTCCAGTGCGGGGAGGGCGGCGCGCTGCTCGTCAACGACGAGGAGCTGGCGTCCCGGGCCGAGATCATCCGCGAGAAGGGCACCGACCGCAGCCGGTTCTTCCGCGGCCAGGTCGACAAGTACCGCTGGGTCGACCTCGGCTCCAGCTACCTGCCGTCCGACCTGCTCGCGGCGCAGCTCACCGCGCAGCTGGAGTCCTTCGAGGTGATCCAGCGCCGCCGGCTGGCGGTGTGGCGGGCCTACGACGAGGGCCTGGCCGGCTGGGCGGAGAGCAACGGGGTCCACCGGCCGACGGTCCCCGAGGGGTGCGAGCACCCCGCCCACCTCTACTACCTGCTGCTGCCCGACCTCGCCACCCGGCAGGCGTTCATCGGCCACCTCGCCGACCGCGGCGTGGGGGCGGCCTTCCACTATCAGCCGCTGCACGACGCGCCGGCCGGGGTCCGGCACGGGCGGCCGGCGCCGGGCGGCTGCCCCGTCACCGAGCGGGTCGCCGACACGCTCGTCCGCCTGCCGCTCTTCGCCGGTCTCGGCGAGGAGGACGTGGCGCACGTCATCGGCGCCGTCCGGGAATTCGAGGTGCGCTGATGGCCTGGAACGACGTGATCGAGGCGCGGGCCGTGCGGGCGGTGCCGTCGCCGTTGGAGTCGGCCCGGTTCGGCCGCGCGGTCGAGCGCCTGACCGTCGGCGCCGGGTCGGAGAGCACGATCGACGCCGTCCGCGCGGCCGTCCAGGCGTCGGACGCGGACGTGATCGTGCTGCGCTACCCGGCCGAGCGCGTCGGCTGGTTCGCGGAGCTGACCGGCCTCGGCCGGACCGCCCTGTTCGCCGACTGCCTGGTGTACTGGAGCCTGCGCGCGGGGCAGGGCCGCCCTCCCGCGCCGGCGCCCGGCCTGCACACGGCGCCGCTGGGCGCTCCCGACGCGGTCGGGACGCTGGTCGCCGACATCTTCGCCGCGTACGGGAACCACTACCTGGCCGATCCGCTCTTCGACGCCGCCGCGGCGCTGGAGGGTTACCAGGAGTGGGCGGTGCGCTCCGCCGCCGAGGGCGGCTGCCTGGCCCTCGACGACGGCTCGCACGTGCTCGGGCTCGCCACGCTGGAGGACAGCGGCCCCCGGACCGAGATCCTGCTGGCGGGCGTGGTCCCCGCCGCGCGGGGGCGCGGGCTCTACGCCCACCTGCTCAAGGCCGTCGAGGACCACGCCGTGGCCCGCGGCGCGGGAGAGGTCGTCATCTCCACCCAGAGCCACAACACACGGGTGCAGCGGGCCTGGGCCAGGTACGGGTTCGCGCCGGTCCAGGCGCACGTCACCGTCCACCTCGTGCGGACGGCGCTGCTGCGCCCGGCGGGGCCGTGAACTCCCTGACCCGGCCGCCGGCCGCGCCCCCCGCGGCCCGCCCGCGGCTCCGGCACCGGGTGGCCTACCTGGCCGGTGGCGGCGGGACGGCCGTCATCTACTACGGCATCCTCGCCGCGGCGCTGCCCGCGCTCGGGGGCCGGGTGCCGTACCTCGGGCTGGTGGTGGCGAGCCACCTCGTCACCGTGATGATCGTGTACCCGTGGTACCGGCTGGTCGTCTTCCCCGGCACGGGTGACGGCTGGCTGGCCGGCTACCTGCGGTTCTACGCGGCCGGGCTGAGCATCCTGACGGCCTCCCTCGTGGGGCTGCCGATCCTCGTCGAGCTCGCCGGGCTCTCCGTGCTGCCCGCCCAGGCGCTGATCATCGCCGTGACGTTCCTGCTGAGCTACGCGCTGCACCGGACCTGGACATTCCGCGGCCGGGGATCGTCCAGGTCCGGCAACCCGCCGCACAACCTTCGGCCAAGCCGCAGCGCGGCGAAGGTCCGCTGACCCGGGCCGTTCGTAGCTTCGACCCGAAATGGTTGATCACCACGGGCCACGCGCTCGTCGCGAAAGGACTCCACGGCGATGAAGGCGCTCGTCCTGGCAGGGGGAAAGGGCACGCGGCTGCGCCCGCTGACCCACACGTCGGCGAAGCAGTTGGTGCCGGTCGCCAACAAACCGGTCCTCTACTACGGCCTCGAGGCCATCCGCGCGGCCGGCATCACCAGCGTCGGCATCGTCGTCGGCGACACGGGGGCGGAGGTGCGCGAGGCCGTCGGCGACGGCTCGCGGTTCGGCCTCGAGGTGACCTACATCCCCCAGGAGGCGCCGCTCGGGCTGGCGCACTGCGTCCTCATCGCCCGGGACTTCCTCGGCGACGAGCCGTTCGTCATGTACCTGGGCGACAACTTCCTCATCGGCGGCATCGCGGACCTGGTGGACGCCTTCGGCACGGCGGGTCACGACGCCCAGATCCTGCTCACCAAGGTCGCCGAGCCGCAGTTCTACGGCGTCGCCGAGCTGGGCCCCGACGGGCAGATCCTGCGCCTGGAGGAGAAGCCGGAGCACCCGCGCAGCGACCTCGCGATCGTCGGCGTCTACACCTTCTCGCCGGCCATCCACGAGGCGGTCCGCGCCATCGAGCCGTCCGCGCGCGGCGAACTGGAGATCACCGACGCCATCAAATGGCTCATCGACCACGGCTACAGCGTCCACTCGCACTTCGTCAGCGGCTACTGGAAGGACACCGGGCGGCTGCAGGACATGCTGGAGTGCAACCGGATCGTCCTGGAGGCGATCGGCCCCGACATCCAGGGGACCGTCGACGGGCGCTCCGAGATCAGCGGGAACGTCGTCATCGGGCGGGGCGCGTCGGTGGAGGGGTCCGTGATCCGGGGACCCGCCGTCATCGGCGCCGACACCGTGATCCGCGACGCCTACGTCGGCCCCTACACCTCCATCGGTGAGAGCTGCCTGCTCCAGGACTGCGAGGTCGAGTACGCGATCGTGCTGCGGGACTCCTCCATCACGGGCGTCTCCCGGCTCACGTACTCGCTCATCGGGCGCAACGTCGAGGTGACCCGGGCCCAGGGCATGCCCAACGCCCACCAGCTCATGGTGGGCGACCACAGCAAGGTCCAGGTACGGGCGTGACGGCACGGCCACCACACCGGTGGCGCCTGAGCTAGGAGGGGATCATGGAAGCCACGGAGATTCGCCGCACGGTCGAGCTGGAGGACCGCCACTGGTGGTACCGCGAGCGGCGCGCCATTCTCGCCCGGGAGCTGCGCGCGCTGCGCCGGTCCGGCCGGCCCGGCAAGGCGCTCGACATCGGGGCGGCCGGCGGCGGCAACACGCGGGTCCTCGTCCGGCACGGGTGGGACGCGCTGGTCGCCGACTACTCCGAGACCGCGGTGGAGCTCGCCCGCGAGCGGGGCCTGCGCGCGATCCAGGCCGACGCGCGGAAGCTGCCGCTGCCCGACGAGTCGTACGACCTGGTGCTCGCCT
Source organism: Nonomuraea sp. NPDC050733 (assembly GCF_040654215.1). Classification (NCBI taxonomy): domain Bacteria; kingdom Bacillati; phylum Actinomycetota; class Actinomycetes; order Streptosporangiales; family Streptosporangiaceae; genus Nonomuraea; species Nonomuraea sp. NPDC050733. Next base: position 591,127 of record NZ_JBFAHO010000002.1, read on the forward strand.
TCGACGTGCTGGAGCACATCGACGAGGACGACCGGGCGGCGGCCGAGATCACGCGGGTGCTCCGCCGCGGCGGCACGGCGCTGATCACCGTGCCGTGCGACATGAGGCTCTGGTCGGCGCACGACGTGGCCTCCGGTCACGTCCGCAGGTACACCCGGCCGACCCTGCGCGCCCTGCTGGCCGGCCAGGGGCTCGTGCTGGACCGGATGTGGAGCTGGAACGTCCTGCTGCGGCCCGTGGTGGCCCGCCACCGCAGGAGCAGCTCCGGCTCGGACGTCATGGAGACGCCGCCGCTGGTCAACCTGGCGCTCAAGGCGGTGGTCACGGCGGAGCGGTATCTGCCGGTGAAGTCGCTTCCGGGGGTCTCGCTGATCGTCCGGGCACACCGGCCGGCTCACGGTTAGCATGACGTACCATAGTCGCTCAGTTACTCAGCGCTGTAATTGCAGTACAACGGGGGAGTGATTCACCCCGAGGGGCACACCCCCGCGACATCCGCCCCGTCGCACCGCACCCCAAGGCCGATCGGCTCGTCCTACCGGACACCGCTCGCCCGCCTTCGCTCCCGCCGTGCGCTGCCCCCGCGCCGGCCGGGCGCCCGCCGCACCGCGCTGGTGACGATCCTCGCGACCATCCTGGCGACGGGCGCCGTCGCGGTGATGCCTGGCAGGGCCGTCGCCGCGCCACTGATCCCCCTCGGGAACGCGGCGGCCTTCGCGGTCCTGGCGGGCGGCGCGGTCGTCAACACCGACAACACCACCGTCACCGGAGACCTGGGCACCAGTCCGAGCAACGTGGTGTCCGGGTTCCCGCCCGGTCAGGTGATCGGCACGATCCACGCGGGCGACGCCACGGCGGCGGCGGCCAAGACCGACGCGGTCGCCGCCTACAACAACGCGGCGGGGCGAGGCGTGACCGACAACGTGGCTCCGCAGCTCGGCGGCACCACCAAGCCGCCCGGCGTCTACACCCCGTCGTCCGGCACCGCCTTCCAGATCGCCGGTACGCTCACCCTGGACGCGGAGGCCGACCCGAACGCGATCTTCGTCTTCCGGGCGGCCACGCTGACCACCGCCACGGTGAGCAACATCAACCTCGTCAACGGCGCGCAGACGGACAACGTCTTCTTCCAGCTCACCGGCACGGCGACCCTCGGCGTGAACTCGACGTTCCGCGGCAACGTGCTGGCCTCGAACGCGGCCTCCGTCAGCTCCGGCGCCGCGGTCTCCGGCCGGATCTTCGCCCTGACCAACAATGTCGTGCTCCAGGGGACCACGTCCGGACCGCACACCCGCATCTCCCTGCCGGAGGAGTTGCCGACGCAGACGTCGCTGACCGTGTCGCCCTCCGGCTCCTCGATCGAGGGGCAGCAGATCACGCTCTCCGCGGAGGTCGCTCCCCAGTCCGGCACGGTCTCCCCACAGGGGAAGGTGGCCTTCAAGGACGGCAGCACGCTTCTCGGCACGGACTTCGTCGACGAGAACGGCGACGCCCAGCTCCAGGTCTCGACGCTGCCCGGCGGTAACCACCGGCTCACGGCCGTCTTCCTGGGCGGTGAGACCTTCGACGGTGAGGAGCTCGTCTACCTCGCCCCGAGCACCTCGCCCGGGGTGAACCACACGGTGACCGAGACCCTGTGGCCCACCTCGGCGACTCCAGCCGTGGCCAACCATCCCGACAGCGACGCGATCACGCTGGGGGTCAGATTCGCGTCCTCCACGTCCGGGGTCGTGCGGGGCATCCGCTTCTACAAGGGCTCGCAGAACACCGGCACCCACATCGGCAGCCTGTGGACCACCGGTGGCACGCAGCTCGCCACCGTGACCTTCTCGGGCGAGACCGCCTCGGGATGGCAGCAGGCGAACTTCTCCTCCCCTGTCCCGATCAGCGCCGACACCGTCTACATCGCTTCCTATTTCGCGCCTTCGGGGCACTTCTCGTATACGCTCAACTACTTCGCCGCCGAACGCAACAGCCCGCCGCTGACCGCCCCGGCCAGCGCCCCGGGGGCCCGCAACGGCATCTACACCCTCGGCGCGGCGAACGCGTTCCCGACGAGCACCTTCCAGGCCACCAACTACTGGGTCGAGCCGGTGTTCCTGCGGTCGGACACTGTCTGGACGGACGCGGCGACGCCCGCCGTGCGCAACGACCCCGACACCGACCCGGTGACGCTGGGGATGAAGTTCCGGGCCGACACGGCGGGAGTCGTCCGGGGCATCCGCTTCTACAAGGGCTCGCAGAACACCGGCACCCACATCGGCAGCCTGTGGACCTCCGGCGGGACGCAGCTCGCCACCGTGACCTTCTCGGGCGAGAGCGCGAGCGGCTGGCAGCAGGCGTACTTCTCGTCACCGGTCAACATCACCGCCGACACCACCTATATCGCGTCCTATTTCACGCCTTCGGGGCATTTCTCGTACACGCTGCAAGGCTTCTTCGACGCACAACGCAATTACCCGCTGACCGCACTGGAGAACGGCGGCGTCTCGGGCGCCAACGGCGTATTCACATACGGGGCGACGAACACGTTCCCCACCAACACCTACCAGGCCACGAATTACTGGGTTGACGTATTGTTTGACATCAGTTAATCGGCCTGCCCGCACGGCGGTCCCCGATATCGCGAAGCCTTTGGTTAGAGTTCCGGAAGGCTCAGCAGAAGGGGGACTGCCGTGCAGGTAGACGCCGAGGCCCTGGACATCGGCAAGGTGCGCCATTCCGCGTTGGTCGACTCCTCGGGCACCCGGTACGTCGATTTCCGGCGCACTCTGACGCCCCGCTGGAAGGTGGTCTGGGCGACGCTGCTCTGCGGCCATCTCGCGCTCGTCGTCTCGGCGGCGCTGATCGTCTACCTGGGGCACGTCACCGCCACGACCTGGCCGGCCTCGGGGCTGCTCGCCCTCGCCGGGGGAGCGCTGCTGGGCTTCTGGCTGCACTACCTCATGACGTACCTGCACGAGGGCGCCCACTACAACCTGGCGCCGGGCCGCGACACCAGCGACGCGCTGACCAACGCGTTCGTCGGCCTGTTCGTCGGCATGAACGTGAAGTCCTACCGGAAGGTCCACTTCGAGCACCATCGTTACCTCGGCACCACCCGCGACCCGGAGCGCAGCTACTTCGCCCCGCTCAACCGGCGATTCCTGGTCGAGGGATTCACCGGCATCCGGCTCGTCCGGGCGCTGAAGGGCTACCGCGAGGTGGTCAGGAGCAAGTCCCGCCCGGGGGAGGAGCAGGCGAAGGGCGGCTCCGTGGACGTCGTGTTCCTCGTCTCGGGCGTCTTCAACGCCTCGGTCGTCGTCTGCGCGTTGTGGAGCGGCGCCGTCGTCCTCGCCGTCGCCTGGGCGATGGGGCAGCTGCTCTTCCTGCCGCTGCTCAACACCGTCCGGCAGGTGCTCGAACACCGCAGCGAGTTCGCCGACGACCTGACCGACTACAGCGTCGTCCCGCACGGGCCCGTCAACCGGCTCTTCGGCGACGGGCTGTTCGCCGCCGTGTTCGGCGCGGCCGGATTCAACCGCCACCTGCTGCACCACTGGGACCCCAGCGTGTCCTTCACCCGGCTCAAGGACGTGGAGCTCTTCCTGATGAACACCGACGTCGCGCCGCTGCTCCAGCGGCGCCGGACCACCTATTACCGCACCTGGCGGCAGCTGGACAGGACATGAACGAGCACACCGACACGATGCGCGGCCGGGCGCCGCGGGCGGACGACGCCGGCACGAGCACGAGGTGCCCGGCGTGCCAGGAGACCGGGGCCGCGCACTGGGCGACGGCTCGCGACGTCGAGTACCGCACCAGCGAGCAGGAGTTCCAGTACTACCGCTGCGCGCGCTGCGGCGCCCTCTTCCTCGACCCCATGCCGGTCGACCGGCTCGCCGAGATCTACCCGGCCAACTACTACGCCTATGCCTCGGACGAGCAGTCGTTCGCCCACCGGGTCAAGGACCGGCTCGACGCGGTACGGCTGCGGCGCATCCTGTCGCGGCTGTCCGGCGACGACCTGAAGGTGCTCGACGTCGGCGGGGGAGACGGCTGGCAGCTCGACGTCATCCGCGGCCTGGACCCCCGCGTGACCTTCACCCAGGTCGTCGACCTGGACGAGGCCGCCAAGTCGCGGGCCGTGGCGCGGGGGCACGAGTTCTTCTGCGGCCGCGTCGAGGACTTCTCCACTGAGCAGCGGTTCGACCTCATCCTGCTGATCAACCTGATCGAGCACGTGAGCGACCCGGGTGACGTGCTGAGAACGCTCGGCCGCCACCTGACGCCGCAGGGCGTGATCCTCATCAAGACGCCCAACACCGACAGCATGGACGCCCGGATCTTCCGGCACCGCGACTGGGGCGGCTACCACTGCCCGCGGCACTGGGTGCTGTTCGACCGGCGCAACTTCACCAGGCTCGCCCTGGCGTGCGGGTTCACGGTCCGCCGCTTCGCCTACACGCAGGGCGCCCCGTTCTGGGGCACCAGCATCCTGGCGGGGCTGGTCCGCCGCGGGTGGGTGAAGGTCTCCGCCGACCGCCCGATGACCCGCCATCCGCTCTTCCCGATCCTGGCCGCCGGCTTCGCCGCCTTCGACCTCGCCAGGGGACTCCTCGGCGGCCGGCCGTCGCAGATGTTCGTCGAGCTCGTCCCGGCGCGCGCGAGGCGCTGACGGCAGACCGCTGACAGCAGAGCGGGGACGGCACCACCCGGTGCCGTCCCCGCGTGCCGTCCGGGGCTAGGACTGGCCGCTGTCGGCCAGCTCCAGCCACCAGGGGTTCGCCCGGGCCCACTCGATGGTGCGGGCCAGCCCCTCGCGCAGACCGGTCGAGCTGCGCCAGCCGAGCACCTCGTACGCCTTGCGGGCGTCGGGGATGCGGCGGCGCAGGTCCTGGTACCGCCCGCCGAGCCGCGAGCCGGTGTCGACGGGGACCGTCGCCCGGTCGTCGCCGGCGAGTTCGAGGACGAGCCGGATCACCTCGCCCACGGTCGTCTCCTCCGAGCTGCCGACGTTGAAGCACTCGCCGTCGGCCTTCTCGCTCGCCCCGGCCGTCAACGTGGCCGTGATGGCGTCGTCGACGAACGTGAAGCACCGGGTCTGGCCCCCGTCGTCGTAGACGACCGGCGGCAGGCCGTTCACCGCCCGGTGGATCGTCCGGCTGACGACGAAGGCGGGCCGCTGACGCGGGCCGTACACGTTGAAGTAGCGCACGATCGTCGCGCGCAGCCCGCGCTGCCGGATGAACCCGAACGTCAGGTGCTCGGCCAGCGCCTTGCTGGAGGAGTAGCTCCACCGGTCGACGGCGGTGCTGCCCAGCACCCGGTCGTCGTTCTCCGCCCACGGCACCGCCGGGTTCTTGCCGAAGACCTCACTCGTACTGGCCAGCACGACCTTCGCGCCGGCCCGCTCGGCCAGCTCCAGCACGTTCCTCGTGCCCATGAGGTTGATGTCGATGACGTCCAGCGGCTGGTCGAGGTAGCGGTCCACCCCCACCACGGCGGCGAGGTGGTAGACGACCTCGACCCCGGGCTCGATGGCCGCGGCCACCTGGTCGCGGTCCCGGATGTCGCCCCTGACGTACCGGACGGCGTTCTCGCCCTCGGGCAGGCCGGGCGGCGGCCCGCCGAAGTCGAAGACCGTCGTCTCGTTGCCCTCCGCGGCGAGCCGCTCGACGAGATGGCTCCCGACGAACCCGCTGCCGCCGGTGACGACCACGCGTGCCATGGCGTCTACCGTCCGATCCCGCGGTAGGCGAAGCCCAGCTCACGCAGGCGGGCGATCGTCTCGCGCGGGTAGTAGGCCCGCCCGTCGATCACCGCGCACGACGCGGCGACCTGCCCGCGGATGCGCGCGAAGTCGAGGCTCTGGAACGGCCGGTGCCAGGCCAGCACCGCCAGGCAGTCGGCGTCGCGCACGGCCTCCTCGACGGAGGCGCACGGCCGCAGCCCGAACGTCTTCTCGGCCTCGTCGTCGTCCACCAGCGGATCGAAGAGCGTGACCTGCGCGCCCGCCTCACGCAGCGCCGCGACGACGGGCTGGGTGGGCGTCGCCCGCAGGTCGCCCGTGTTGTTCTTGAACGCCAGCCCCAGCACCGCGACCTTGGCCTCCTCCGGCGCCCGGCCGACCCTGGCCAGCTCGTCCACGATGAGGCGGAACGTGTAGTGCGGCATGCCGTCGTTCACGTGCCGCGCCGCGGGGATGGTCAGCAGGTCGAGGCCGCGCTCGCCCGCCGAGCGCCACAGCATCCACGGGTCCTTCGTCAGGCACGAGCCGCCGACGCCGACGCTCGGCAGGAGGATGTTGACGCTCCCGCTGCCCTTCTTGATGGAGTTGGCGGCGCTGATCACGTCGAGCACGTCGACGTCGACGGTGGCGCACACCTGGGCCAGCTCGTTGGCCATCGCGATGTTGTGGTCGATCCACCAGTTGTCGGCCAGCTTGACCATCTCGGCGGTCTCCAGCGACGCGCAGCGGATGATCTCGACGTTGAGGGCGCGCTGCCAGAACGCCGCCGCGGCCTCCGTGCTGTCGTCGCACCAGCCGCCCACGACGATGGGGAACGTGCGCAGCTCGTTGAGGGCGTTGCCCTCGGAGAGCCGCTCGGGGCAGAAGGCCAGGCCGAAGTCCACCCCGCAGGTGAGCCCGGAACGCTCCAGCAACGGTACGACCAGCTCCCGCGTCATGCCCGGCGGGACGGTGCTCTTGAAGATCAGGAGCTGGCCGGGGCGCAGGTGGCTGCTCAGCTCCTCGCAGGCGCTCCTGAGCTGGAGGTCCACCAGCACGCCCTGGTCCCGGATGGGGGTGCCGACCGTGACGATGACCACGTCGGCGGAGGCGACCGCCGCGCACTCCGTGGTGGCCGTGAAGCTCGTGGTGCCGGCCAGGCGGGAGACGAGTTCGGGCAGCCCCGCCTCGCTGAACCGGCAGTGACCGCCGTTCAGCTCCTCGACGAGCGAGACGTCGGTATCCACCCCGATCACGTGGACGCCTCTGTCGGCCAGGGTCGCGGCTATACACGATCCGACATATCCCAGGCCGATGACTCCGGCCGTGATGTTCTCCTGAGCGGGCAAGAAACGCACACTCACTCCATTCGACGGGTGTTTCATCGGGCCGGTGGCATTTCCTCAGCACGAAAACGACCCCGGCCGATATTCCTGCTCCTGCATCTAAACCGGTCTCATTTGACGCGGACCGTGACGGCGCGCGTTCCGCGGATTCACGGGCGATAGCTTGGCCCGTCGGTGGAGAACCGATGACGCAATGGCGCCGGCCGCGTACGGCTATGGGGCGTTGCGCGCGGGCGCGCCCGCGCCGCTGCTCTGCCGGGGCAGCTCGACGAGGGCGGCCGAGCCGACCCGCTCCCGGATCACGTAGGTGGGATGTCCCATTCCGCTGCCATGAATGCGGCCGACGTATTCGCCGAGCACGCCGATGGCGATGAGCTGCGCGGCCGAGAAGAGCGCGACCATCGAGGCGATGGTGGTGAACCCGGCGACCGTCGTGCTGCCCGTCGCGAAGTTCCACAGGACGGCCACGCCCAGCAGCAGGCCCACCAGGCCGACGAGGAAGCCGAGGTAGCTGGCCAGGCGGAGCGGCGCCGCGCTGTAGCCGAGCACCATGTTCGCCGTGTGCCGGACCAGCAGCGGCAGCGAGTAGTTGGACCGGCCGTGCCGGCGGTGGTTCATGTGCACGTGCGCCGAGCCGACGCGGGTGGTGGCCCAGGACAGAGCCACGTCGATGGAGGCGTGCGGCCCCGACAACTGCGCGAAGCCGTCACGCAGGTGGGTGCGGAAGGCGCGGAACGCGCTGATCTTGCGGGCGGTGCGGATCCCCAGTGTGGCGGACATGCACGCCTTCACCGAGCGGGAGGCGAAGCTGCGCAGGAACCCGTGCTCCTCCACGTGCGGGACGCCGTAGACCAGGTCGAGCCGGTCGCCCTCCAGCGCGGCCAGCAGGTTCGGGATCTGCTCGGGCGGGTGCTGCAGGTCGTCGTCCATCGTGACGACGACCTGCGAGCCCGCCTCCCTGATGCCCGCCACCAGGGCGTTGTGCTGGCCGTAGTTGCGCGACAGGTGGATGGCCCGGACGCCCTCCACCCGCTCGGCCAGGTCCGCGGCGGCCGGCCAGGTGTCGTCCGGGCTTCCGTCGACCACGAGGATCACCTCGTACCGGACGTTCAGCTCGCGCAGGACGGAGACGAGCCTGGGCACCAGCACCGGGAGCGTCAGCGCTGACCGGTAACACGGGATGACCACCGACACTGACTCCGACATGGATCCTCCGATATCTCGGCGAAGGCGCCCGTGGCGGACGCGCGTTCGCGCAACGGTCCTTTCGCCATGGCTCCTGGCGGCATCGCATCACACGGCCGGTGAGGTCGTCATGACGGGCTGCGCCGCATTGCGTTCTCCTTGGCGCGGTATTACCGGCCGCCGGAAGACGCTTCCGGCGGCCTCTCGCGGTCAGTCGGCGTAGAACACCACGTCGACCCAGTAGTTGCTGGACTTGAAGGTCTGGGTCGGGAATTTGTTGGTGGAGGTGTAGAGGTACACGCCGTTGCCCTGCACGCCGCTCGCCAGGGCGAAGAGCGGGGCGTTGTAGAAGTTGGCCGTGAAGTAGTTCTGGTTGTACGAGAAACGCCCGGTGGGTGTGTTGTAGGAGGCGACATAGGTGGTGTCGGGAGATATGTGGATGGGCGTGGCGAACCGCACCTCCTGCCATCCGGACGCCGTCTCGTTGGTGAAGGTCGCACTCGTGAGCAGCTGGCCACTGTTCGTCCACAGGCTGCCGACGTGCGTCCCGGTGTTCTGCGGCCCCTTGTAGAACCGGATGCCCTGGATGGTCCCGGGCCGCAGCGTCTGGAACCGCACGCCGAGCACGACGGACCTGGCGTCCGCGGCCGTCACCACCGCCGGCACGGCCGTGCTCGGCCAGATGCTCGTCGGCGAGAACACCACGTCCACCCAGTAGTTGCTCGCCTTGAACGTGGACGTCGGGAAACCGCTGGCCGAGCCGTACCGGTAGACGCCGTTGCCGCCGGCGGAGGCGCTGGCGGGCGCGGTCAGCGGGCCGCTCACCAAGGCGGTGCTGAAGAAGTCGGTGTTGAGCGCGTATCTGCCGACGGGTGCGAAATAGGAGGCGACGTACGTGGTGCCCGGCGTCACCTGCACGGGCGTGGCGAAGCGCACCTCCTGCCAGCCGGCCGCCGTCTCGTTGGTGAACGTCGCCCGGGCCAGGAGCTGCCCGGTGCTGCTCCACAGGTTGCCGATGTGCGTCCCCGTGTTCTGCGCGCCCTTGTAGAACCTGACGCCCGAGACGGCGCCCTGCTTGGCCACCTGGAACTTCACCCCGACCTCCACGGACCTGGAGTCCGCCTGGGAGACGACCGCGGGCACGGTGGTCGAGGGCCACAGGGTGCAGGGGCAGGTCGCGACGACCGTGACGGTGACCGAGGCCGGAGTGGTCTGCAGGTTGCCGATGTCGTCAACCGCCCTGGACATGATCGTCGTCACCCCGCTGGGCTGAGGAGGCAGCCAGCTGTACTCCCAGTTCGTCATGCCGGTGGCCCCGCGCCAGGTGGCGCCGCCGTCGAGCGAGACCTCGACGGCCGACACCACGCCGCCCCCGGTGTCGGACGCCGTGCCGCTGATGGTGATGGGCGCGTTGGACGTCAGCGTCACGTTGCTCACCGGCGTGGTGATCGCCGAGGTGGGCGGCGCCGTGTCGGTGGACGCGGTCGCCGGGACCAGGCCCGGCTGGAGCGTCGCGGGCTGCGCGCCCATGTCCGCGAAGAGGTTGACGGTCGCCTGCTGCATGCGGATGTCGGTCGGGCTGCCGTCCCGGTCGTGCACGGCGTCCAGCCCCCACGGCCACTGGATGGTGCCCGCGCCGAACACCATCCCGCCGCCCGGCTCCTGGTAGAGCGTCAGATGGTGCGTCGCGGTGCCGGCGCCGTAGATGCTGCCGAAGTTGAGCAGGTACTTGTTGGTGTAGCTGAGGGTGGTGCTGGAGAAGCGTGCCAGACCAGCGGGCGCGACGGCGTTGTCGGGCTGGTTGTCCCATTCGAATCCGAGCGTGCCGGCGGGGAACGTCGCGACCTCTCCGGGCTGCAGGTTGGCGATCGAGGTGTTACGCCACAGCCGCATGGCCGCGTACTCGGACGGCACCTGCATCGCGTCGTTGACGACGCCGTTGATGATGAACAGGGTGCCGGTGAGCCGGTTCTCCGGTTTGCCTCCGTCGGAGGGGGGTGAGAAACGTGGGTCCCGCCAGGTTCCCGTCCACTGCGGGCTGGGATCGATCTTGGCGTTGGCGATCGTCTCCTTGTAGCAGGTCATCGTGCGGAACGGCGTGCCCGCCCCGTCGATGCTGTCCTCCCAGCGGACCTTCCAGAAGACCTCGTTGGCGGAGAAGAAGGCGAGGTCCACGCCGTCGTCCCGGGCCGCGGCGAAGTTGTCCCGCATCTCGTTGGACCAGTACTCGTCATGGCCGACGGACAGCAGCGCCTCGTGGCCGAGCAGGGAGGCCGGCCGGGTGGTGGCGTCGATGCTGGAGATGTAGCCGACGTCGTAGGCGTTCGCCTCCAGCCAGCGGAGCATGGGGTACTCGGAGTTGAAGAAGTAGTTGGGCGAGCCGTTGGGGATCCCGCGCGTGATGATCGGGCGGTTGTAGCTGACCTTGTAGGCGCGGTTCGCGGGCTGGCCGAAGTAGAGGCTGTTGCCGCCGTACCTGTTGTACGCCTGCCACGTCGTGTCGGAGGTCTTGAACAGCAGGTCCGAGGGGCGGGCGTCGTCGCGGACGACGAAGAGGATCTGGCTGTCGCCCGGCGTGCCGTCCTCGCGGACGAGCTTGGCCTCGTAGACGCCCGTGACGGCGGTGGCCGGCACCGTCCAGGAGGCGGACACCCCCCAGGTGCCGCAGTCGACCAGCCCGGTGGAGGTGTCGCTCACGCAGTCCGGCTGGGACTGGGGCAGCGACACCGACGGCTGGATCGTGGTGATGAGCCGGGCGCCCATGCCGCCGTAGTAGCCGAAGCGGTAGATGTCCAGGCGGTAGTCCGTCGCGGGGGTGTTCACCTTGAAGTCGATGGTCTGCCCGTGGTCGACGCTGATCCGGGTGGGATAGCCCTGGATGTCGCCGGTGCCGGACCCGATGATGTCCCACTCGCTGGGCGGGTTGCCCGGGAGCTGGTTCTCCTCGCAGATGATCGAGCCGGCCGGGCACTCCGCCCGGGCCCTGCGGCGCTCCGGGGCCCTCGGCGCCTCCGCCGCCGGGCGGGCCGCCGTGGTCTTCGCCCCCAGAGCCGAGGTGACGGCCGCGCGGGCGGTCGTGGCGTCGGCCGCCGTGATCACCCGGGGCCGGGCTCCGTCCGACAGCACGGGTGAGCCCTCGTGGCCTGAGCTGTTGCGGCGTGAGCTCTCGTGGCCGGGCCGGCCGGACGGGATCCCGGCGGCGGGCACCACGGCCGGGAAGCGCTGCACGGCGGCCTGGGCCGAGGTGAGGGTGCCCTCCTGGTGCATGGCGTCGATCACCGCGCGCCAGCGGGAGCGCATGCCCGCGGCCGGCTCGGACGCGGGGCCGCCGGCCGGGTCCGGGCGCCGGATGGCGGCGGCCAGGTAGGCGCCCTCCGCCACGGTGAGGTCCTGCACGTTCTTGCCGAAGAACGTCCGCGCCCCCGCCTGGATCCCCACGGGTCCCCGGCCGAGGTCGAGCACGTCGAGGTACCTCTCCAGCACCCACTCCCGGGACCGCGACAGTTCGACCTTCGCGGCGACCGCGAGGTCGGCGAGCCGGCGTGCGAGCGAGGTGTCCTCGGCGTGGTGGCCGCGCACCATCCGCTGGGTGAGCGCGGAATCCTCGGTGCTCTGCCCGGTGAGCGCGAACCACAGGCCCCGGGCCAGCTGTTCCACGCTCACGCCCGCCTCGGGCGCGGGGGCCGCGGCCTCACTGGCGAGGACGGCTTTGACCACGTGGTACGGCACCTGGTTGAGCTGGACGGAGGAGTCCGGACTGCGCACCGTCGTGGTCGACTCCGTGGACACGGGGGCGGCCATCGGGTCGATCGGCTGCTCGCCGCCGGGCAGGGGCGTCAGGGTCCAGGCGGTCCAGAGCAGGGCGGCCGCGCAGGCCGTCCCTCCGAGAACCGCCGGCACCACACGCGGCCAGCGCCGTCTCCGGCCGATCTTCTCCTCGCTGTCCGGCATGCGAAACCCCCAAGAGCGCGTTTGCTAGGTAAATACGGAGCAAAGGCGATGTGAATGCACCTCAACGCAGAGTAGGGATGAATTCGGGCGGTGATCGCTTGGGATGGACAATGACAGCACTCGATAGGGGATGGGCGTGTCGGGGGGCGAATAGGGGGTTGTGATGATGCGTCCGTCTTTGCGGTGAGGCCCGTCGGGAGGTCGTCAACCCCGGCAAAGCAGATGTAAGAACATCGCACCACTAGGGCATGCGCGCTCCGTGAGCGGGGGATCGTCGCCAAGCTTGCGCGCATGGCCGACGCCCCGCCCCATCCACAGTCCCCGGCATCCGTCGATGTGCCCGCGACCGCGCCCGCGGACCTTCCGCCCCGGCCACCGGCCCGCGTCTTGCGTCAACTGCCGGCCCGCGTCTCGCGCCGGCTGCCGGCCCGCGTCTCGCGCCGGCTGCCGGCCCGCGTCTCGCGCCCGCTGCCGGCGGTGGCCGTGCTCGTGTGCGCCGCCCTCGCGCTGAGGCTGAACGGCGTCGCGACCAGGGACACAGTCGTGTTCGGGCTGTACGTCGCGCTCGGCCTCGCGCTGCCCGGCACGCTGTGGGTGCGGGCGCTGTACCGTCGCGCGCACGCGCTGCCGGAGCAGGTGGCGTTCGGCGTGGCGCTGGGCTACGCGCTGGAGGTGCTCACCTACCTGCCCGCCCGCGCGCTCGGGCAGCCGCTGCTCGTCGTGGCCTGGCCGCTCGGCACCTACGCGCTGTTCGCCGCCGTTCCGCGGCTGCGCGCGCACTGGAGGCGGCGGCCGGGCGCGGGCGCCGCCCCGCTGTGGTGGTCGTGGAGCCTCGCCCTGGTCGTGATCGCGGTGATCGCGCTGGTCGCCGCCGGCTTCTTCGCCGGCCAGCCGCTCACCTGGCCGTCGCTCCTGAGGTCGTCCGTGGACATGCCCTTCCACCTGGCGCTGACCGGCGAGCTGCGGCACCACGTGCCGCCCATGGTGCCGTCGGTCGTGGGGGAGCCGCTCGCCTACCACTGGTTCGTGTACGCGCACCTGGCGGCGGCGAGCTGGGTCACCGGGATCGAGCCGACGATCCTGCTCTTCCGGCTCGCCATGCTGCCCATGCTGGCCGCGTTCGTCGTGCTGGTCGCGATGGTCGGCCACCGCCTGACGGGCTCGCGGAAGGCGGCGCTGGCCGGTGTGGCGGCCACGGTGTTCGTGGCCGCGCCCGGCCTGTACGCGGGGTCGGTCTCCGGCCTGCTGACCTGGACGCCGCCGTACTCGTGGGCCAGCCCCACCCAGACCTTCGCGGCCCTGCTGTTCGCCCCCGTGATGCTCCTGCTCCTCGACCTGTCCGGGCGGCGGCCGCAGAGCCGGGGCTGGTGGGCCATGCTGACGGTCATGCTGATGGCCCTCACCGGGGCCAAGGCCACCTACCTGCCCCTGCTCGCGGCCGGCCTGCTGGTGGTCGTGGTGGTGGAGACGGTCACATGGTTCCGGCCGCCCCGGCAGGCGGCGGCGGTGCTGGGCCTGACCGTGGCCTGCCTCGTGTTCGCGCAGACGGTCCTGTTCGGCGGCGCGCGGCAGGGCATCGTCGTCGATCCGCTGTCGATGGTTCGGGCGACCTGGCGCAACCTGACGGGCGCCGCAGCGCGGGCGGAGGTCCCGTGGCAGGCGCTGCTCGGCGCGTCGCTCCTGTGCCTGCTGTGCGCGGCGATCTGCTGGTGCGGCGTGCTCGGGCTGCTGTGCCGGCCGCGGCTGCTCGCCCGTCACCCCGTGCCGCTGATCCTCGGCATGTGCGCGGCCGGGCTGGGCGCCGCGCTGCTGCTCGGCCACCCCAATCTGTCGCAGGGGTACTTCCTCCAGGCGCCGTTCCCGTACCTGGCGATCCTCGCCTGCCACGGCCTGGCCACGGTGGTCCGCCGGGCCGGGGTGCGCCCGGCCGCGGCGGTGGGCGCGGGCTGCGCCGGGGTGGCGGCCGTCCTGGCGATCCGGGTGCTGCTCGGCGTGGGGGTCCCGTTCCGGGACGGCGAGGACGCCGCCGCGCTGTACCTGCCGTACGCCGCGCTGCTCGGCGTGGTCCTGGTGGCCGTGGTGGCGCTGCGCGCGCTGTGCCAGAGCCGGGCGCGCACGTTCGCCCTCGTGCTCTGCCTGGTCACGGCGGCCGGCACGCCCGCCGCGTGGGCGGCCCAGCTCCTGCCCGGCGCCCCGCCCGGCCCGCTGGTGCTCGGCCGGCACCGTCACGTGGGGGAGGAGGCGCCCCGCGGCGCCCTGGCGGCCGGCCGGTGGCTGCGCGCCAACTCGGACCCGGACGACCTCGTCGCCACCAACGCGCACTGCCGCTGGCGTGGGGAGGACCCGTGCGACAGCCGCCGGTTCTGGGCGAGCGCGCTGAGCGAGCGGCGGGTGCTGGTCGAGGGGTGGGCGTACACGGCGACCTCGCTGGCCGGCCTGCGTCCCGGCGAGGCGCCCCGGTACCGCCCGTACGGGGACCAGGAGCGGCTGCGCGCCAACGACGCCGTCTTCCGGCAGCCGTCGCCGGACACGGTACGGCTGCTGCGCGAGCGCTACGGCGTGCGGTGGCTGTTCGTCGACGAGACCCTCATGCGGCCCGGCACCCAGCTGTGGGTCCATGCCAAGCGCCGCTTCCGCTCCGGCGACCACAGCGTCTACGAGCTGACCGGCGACGCCCCGGCACAGACCTGATCGCGGTATGGCCGCAGGCACGAGCGGGCAATGTTTCCCGTGACCGGAGTGCCGCCACCGCCGCGGGCCGTCCGATGGCGATGATGACGCTCGTGAAGGCCATGACGCGGGTGCGCGAAGCGATCAGACCAGCGGACGACGGCGGCGCGGGGACGCCGCTCGCCGAACGGCCGCCCGTGGCGCCTCGGCCGGGCTCTCGCCGGGCATGACGTCCTCGGCGGCCCTCGCTCTTCGCACGCTGGCCTCGCGCGGGGTCAGGCTGGCCCTGGAGACGGCGACGGGGGTGATCATCGCGCGCACTCTCCAGCCGGAGGGCAGGGGCGTCTACGCGGTGATCAGCACCGCGGCGTTCGCCGCCATCGTCGTGGGTCACATGTCGCTGGAGAAGTCACAGATAACCCTCTGGTCGGACCGTTCGCGGCATCAGCCGCTGGCCACGAACGGCCTGATCCTGGGGTTGGTCCTGGGGTCGCTGTCGGCGCTGGGCGCCCTCGGGCTCGTCACGCTGAGCGGCGCGCCCGGAGGGTTGGCCCTGTGGGTGCTGGCCCTGTCGGTGGTGCCGCTCGGCGCAGCCTCCGTCAACCTCAACGGCATCATGACCCTGCAGTCCCGGATGGACGTCGTCAACCGCAAGTCGCTCCTCGCCGCGCTGGCGCGGTGCCTGCCCATCCTGGCGCTCGCAGCCCTGGGGCACCTGACCCTCACCGGTGTGATCGTCTGCTGGGCGCTCTCGATCGCCCTGCCCTTCGTCCTCGTGGTGGGTGGGATCCGGCCGATCTCCCTGCGCATGGACGGTGCGCTCGTCCGGCGTCAGCTGGGCCTGTCCGGGAGGTACCACGTCGGATGGGTGGCCCTGTACCTCATCGTCACCGTCGACGTCCCGCTGCTCAGCGCTCTGGACTCGCCGGCTGCGGTGGGCATCTATACCGTCGCCGTCACGATCATGACCCTCACCCGGATCCCCTGCGAGACGATCACGCAGATCGTCCTTCCCAAGCAGGCGTCCCTGGACGTGGACGAGGCCAAGCACGTCACCGTCCGCGCGCTGCGGCTCATGCTGCTCGTCTCCTCCGCCTTCGTGGTGGTGCTCGTGGCGGCCTCGCCGTGGATGATCCCGCTGGTCTACGGCGACTCCTTCGCGGGAAGCGTGGCCCCCCTGCTCGCGCTCGCCCCGGGAACGGTCGCCCTGATGCTGGTCAGGGCCGTCGAGCAGCATCTCGTGCGGCTGGAACGCCCGTTGACGATGACCGCCGTCTCGGTCGGGGTCCTCTGCGCGAACGTCCTGCTCAACCTGGTGATGATCCCCCGCTGGGGTGCGGTGGGCGCGGCACTGGCGTCCACCGTGACGTACGTCGCCATGGCCGTCCTGGAGATATCACGCTTCGCCCGGTTGACGGGGTTGCCGGTGAGGGCGTTGGTCCCCGGCAGGGCCGAGGTCCATTCGGTCATGAAGCCGTTGAAGGCGCTGGCTTCCGGAAATGCGCGACACGCCCCGCGGCATCCGGCATCGCACCGCACGGATTCCTACTCTGAGTGATGGTGACATTGCTGTGAGTGGTCGCTCGGCTGCTCGCCGACGTACGGAGGAACCATGGGGACGTCAGGAGAGCGGTCCGATCTCAGGCGCGTGGCGTTGCTCATCGGGCAGCTGGGCCTGGGCGGCGCGGAGAAACAGGTGTCCCTCCTCGCGCGCGAGCTGCACAGCAGGAAGATCGCTGTGGATGTGCTCCTGTTGTCGAAGGGCGGTCCGCACGAGGCCACGCTGCGAGCCGCCGGGATCGACGTCCACCGTCTGGGCTTCGCCAGGAGACCGTCCGGCCGCGTCGCGCTCCTGCGCAACGTCCGGGCCTTCGCCCGCCTGGTGCTGCTGCTGCGCCGGCTCCGGCCTGACGTGGTGCACGCGTTCCTCCTGCACAGCTACTTGATCGGTGCGCCTGCGGCCCTGCTGGCACGCGTGCCCGTGATGGTCGCCGGCCGTCGCGGGCTCAGCGACATCAAGAGGAAGCAGGGACGCCTCTTCTCGCTGGGCAGCGCGATGACGGCGATCACCGACCACGTCGTCGCCAACGCGGCGGCGGTCGCCGAGGACGCGCGGACGGTCGAGGGCATCCCGCCGCACCAGCTGAGCGTCATCTACAACGGCCTTTCCGACGCGGCGCTGGAGGTCGTCGAGCCCGCGATCGTGGACACCCGGCTGCCCGTGGTGGTGTGCCTGGCGCGCCTGCGGCCCGAGAAGGGGCACGACTGCCTGCTGGACGCCGCCGCGATGCTCGCACGGGAGGGCCGGCGGTGCACGTGGGTGCTCGTCGGCGACGGCCCGGAGACGGATCGGCTCGAAGGCCGGGCCCGCGGGCTGGACGCCGACGTCCGCTTCTGGGGAGCGGTGATCGACCCCCGGCCGTTGCTGGCCCGTGCCGACGTCGTCGTGCTCCCCTCCGTCTCGGAAGGGCTGAGCAATGCGATCATGGAGGCGATGGTCCAGCGGCGGCCGATCGTGGCCACCGCGGTGGGGGGCACGCCGGAGCTGCTGGGGGACGACCGCGGCGTCCTGATCCCGCACTCGGACCCGGCCGCTCTCGCCCGGGCCGTGGCCGGCCTGCTCGACGACCCCGCCCATGCCGCGCGCCTGGCCACCGAGGCCCGGGCCTGGGCCCTGAAGAACCTCGACGCCACCACCATGGTCGAGGAGCACATAGCGCTGTATCGGCGGCTCCTCGCCGGAAGGTGAACGGCGTTCCCCTCGCTCATGGCCCTTTCAGGGAACGGCAACGACTCCGTCCAGCGCAGAGCGCCTGCCCTGTTGCGATCGCCGGCACGTCCAGACTCCCCTCATGGCCATATCTCGACCGGGTTACGCACTCGAAGAGCAGAAGAAGACACAACCGGGCCGCCGCGCCGGCGAGGGAGGGGATCTCCCTCGCCATGAGAGGGCGCGGACCCTTCTCCGGTGGGCTCCCGCCGTGCTCACCGCCGGCTTCGTCGCGGCTGTCCTGAACCGCTACGGCGTCTCCTTCTCGGACATGGGTCTCTACGGCGCGTACGTCGTGCTGTGTCTCGCGCTCCCGGGTCTGCTGCTCATCCGCGCCCTCTACGGCGACAGCCGCACGCTGGCGGAGGAACTGGCGCTCGGCACAGCGCTCGGCATGGCCGTCGAAGTGGGCGCCTACATCGTGGCCCGGGCGGTGGGCCTCCCGCTGCTCGTCCTGGCATGGCCGACGGTCACCTACGCCGTGTTCCTCGTCGTGCCCCGGCTCCGCAGACACTGGAAGGGGGTCGGCCGCCGCCCGGTCGCACCCGTCTGGTGGTCGTGGGTGCCGGCACTGACCGTCTGCTACCTGGTGGCCAAGACCGCCTACAGCCACTTCGGTACCGCGCCCCTCACCTGGCCGGAGCTCGCGAAGTACTCGGACGACGCGCCGTTCCACTTGGGCCTGATCGGCGAGCTGAAGCACCACCTGCCGCCGATGAGCCCCATCGTCGCCGGCGAGCCGATGTTCTACCACTGGTTCGTGTACGCGCACTGGGCGGCCGCCAGCTGGATCACGGGGGTGGAGCCGCTGGTGCTGCTGCTCCGGCTGGGCATGCTGCCCGTGCTGGCCGCGTTCGTCGTCCTCGTGGCGATGCTCGGGCGCCGGGTGACGGACTCCTGGACGGGCGGCGCCCTCGCGGCCACGGCCACGCTCCTCGTGGGCGCTCCCCGCCTGTTCCTCGGCTCGCTGGGCACGTTCACCTGGGGCGGGATCCACGACGCGGCATGGGGCAGCCCCACGTTCGCCTTCGGGGCCCTGCTGTTCGTCCCCGCGGTCCTCCTGCTGACCGATCTGCTGCAACATCGCAGGTACGACCCGGGCGCCTGGCTTCTTCTGGGCGTCTTCCTCCTGGCGGTCATGGGCGCCAAGGCCACCTACCTGCCGATGCTGCTCGCGGGGCTGGTGGCCGTGGCGGTGATCGAGGGGGTGCGGCGGCGCCGGCTGCCGTGGCCCGTCCTGACGGCACTCCTCATCACCGGGACGTGCCTCGTCTTCGCGCAGCTCGTCCTGTTCGGCGGGCAGCGGCAGGGCCTGCTGGTCGCCCCCTTCTCCTTCATGCGCACCGTCTGGCAGGACCTCACCGGCATGCCGGTGAACGCCGCTCCCACGCTGCTGTCGCTGGCCGGCGTCACGGCGGTGTACCTGCTGGCCTGGGCCGTGACGTGGAGCCCGATGCTGGGACTCCTGAGCAGGCCGAGGCTGCTCCTCCGGCCTGACGTGGTGCTCATGCTCGGCATAGCCGCCGCGGGGCTCGCCGGGATGATCGTCTTCGACCACCCCGGCCGGAGCCAGATCTACTTCCTGTGGGGGTCGCATCCCTACCTGGTGATACCCGCCGTCTTCGGCGCCCTCGTCATCCTGCGGCGGGCACGCGTTCCGCGGGTGCCGCTCCTGTGCGCGATCGCCGCCGGCCTGGCCGCCGCCTACGCGATCCCCCTCCTCCTCGGCGTCAGGGCGCCACTGGAGCCGGGCGAGTCCGACACCGTCCTCCTCCTGCCGTACCTGGTGCTGCTGGGCGCCGTCGCGCTCGGGGCTGTCGCCATCGTGGCCACGCGGTCCCGGCTGCGCGGCTGGGCTCTCATGATCGCGGCGCTGGCCGCCATGGGCCTGCCCGCCGCGCACCACGTCCGTGTGATCTCGTTCCTGTCCGGCACGAGCAGGCAGCCGGTCGCCGCTGCGGAGCCGGCGCCGCCCGCCCCGCCGGGAGCCCTGACCGCCGCGCGCTGGCTGCGCGCGCACTCGTCGCCTGACGACCTGGTCGCCACGAACGTGCACTGCCGCTGGGGTCTGGAGAATCCCTGTGACTCTCGCCAGTTCTGGATCTCCGCGATGACCGAGCGGCGCATGCTGGTCGAGGGGTGGGCGTTCACGGCGAAGAACGCGGACAGCTGGCAGCCCGGCCGGTTGGAGCAGCACCAGCCCTTCTGGGACGGGGAACGGCTCGGGGCCAACGACGCCGTCTTCCGGTCGCCGTCCACGGCCACGGTCCAGGCCCTGCGGGACCGTTACGGCGTCCGCTGGCTCTTCGTCGACGAGCGGCGCCCGGGGGTGAGCCGCGCCATCGGCGACTTCACGCGTCTCCGTTTCCGCAGCGAGGCCTTCGCCGTCTACGAGACGGAGCCCGCCGGAGCCTGACGCCTCACGCGGGCGGCGGCTCTCCCGGGGCCGCCGCCGCCCGCGTCTCACGGCCGCGCGGACGCGCGCGGGACTGTGCCTGGCGCGCCCGGCTCGTCCGCCCCCGGTGGCGGAGCAGCGGGCTCCTCCCGGGTGGACCGGGTCCAGGCCACCGCCGTGAGCAGGCTCGCGACCAGGACGATGGGCATGCGTTGCCGGAAGATCAGCCCGATGTTGGCCATCGTGGTCGCGTAGGCGATCGTGCCCGGCACGATGAACAGCAGCAGGATGAGGAGCGTCGTGCGGTCCCGGCGCCACATCTGGCGCCCACCCCGTACGGCCCCGTACAGCAGGATGTACCAGATGACCACGTCGATCTTCCCGAGGTGCAGCGTGAGGCTGCCGCTCTCCCACGGGAAGGGCGACAGCAGCGTGTAGACCACCTTCGTCCCGAGGCCGCTCCACCGGTCGCCGCCGTCGTCGAAGTGCACCCCCGACGCGTTCCCGGCGTTGGAGCGCATGACGGCCTCCGACTGCCCCATGTCGATCTGCTGCTCGGCCAGCTCCAGCGGCGTGTTGTCGTACACGCCGCCCGCGAACAGCATGGCGACCACCAGCAGCGCGCCGAACGCGAAGAGCTTCCGCACGGAGAACGTCGACTTCGAGGCCACCACGCCGCAGACGATCGGGATCACGGCCATGAAGACCATGTACGGGCGGACGTGCCACAGGCACCACAGCAGCGGCCCGGCCAGCAGCAGCACACCCAGCCTGAACCTCTGCGCGACGGACGCCCCGATGCCGACGCAGGCCACCACGAGGAACGCGTTGAACCCGTCCTTGTAGGTGTCGGAGGTGTGCAGCAGGAACGCCGGCGTGAACGCGGTCACCACGAGGAGCCGGAACGCCGCCCGGTCGTCGGCACCGATCAGCCGGGCGATCCGGTACATCACGAGGCACAGCGCGCACGCCAGCAGCGCCACCACGGCCGTGCACGCCAGCGGCGCCGAGCCGCCGCACAGGTACATGATCAACGCGAACATGTTGCACGGCACCGCGGCGGTCCCCAGGATGGGCAGGTCGTGGGCCGTGACGAACTGGAAGCCGTCCAGCTTCCAGGAGGTGAGGATCAACATCGCGCGAGCCTCGTAGCCCAGGTTGTCGCCGCCGTAGTCGATGACGCCCGAGCGCACCACCAGCACGTGGATGGCGAGGCGCACCCCGAACGCGGCCAGCAGGACGGGCATGGCCCGCCGGGCCGCCGGCGCGTCCAGATGCGTGTTGACCAGCAGGACGAGTGTCACGGCGGCGGCCGCGACGATGACGAGTTCCATGGAAGACGACTTTCAGTCCACCTGAGCACCTCGCTCCGATGCCCAGCAGTCGATCCGAACCGCCGGCAGGCAGGTCGGCGACGACGACGCTAGCGGCGAGGACCGTGCGCATCACTTCCCGAGGCGTCTCCATGGCCTGGTGATTACTCCGCTTGGCCGACTCTTTTCCGGTAAGACGGCTTTCCGCCTGTGCTGCTTGTCCCGGGAAGCCCTACAAGTCCTCAGGAGAGTAAGCGGTAGCTCCTCGACGATAACGCCCAGGTAGGGAGCGAGAAAACATTTCACCACTGACCGCGACGCCGTAAGCCGAAATCGCTGATACCGCAGCTAGCTTCGCGGACGTGAGCCAGGCCCGTCCTCTAGGAGCCGCATGAAGCCGGACAGTCGGATTCGCGTCATGGAAATCATCGCCCGGATGAACGTGGGCGGCCCCGCGACCCAGGTGCTCGGGCTTTCCGAGCGGCTCAATCCGGAGGAATTCGAGCACCGTCTCTACACAGGACACGTCGGCGACGGCGAGGGCGACCACCTCGGCCTCCGGCGGTCGAGCGTGCGGGTGCACCGCATCCCCGGGCTGGGCCGTTCCGTCCGGCCCACGGACGACTGCCGTGCCCTGTTCGCGCTGGTCTCCGCGATGCGGGCCTTCCGGCCGCACGTCGTCCACACGCGGACCGCCAAGGCGGGCGCGCTCGGGCGGC
The DNA here is from genome assembly GCF_040654215.1 of Nonomuraea sp. NPDC050733. Lineage (NCBI taxonomy): Bacteria > Bacillati > Actinomycetota > Actinomycetes > Streptosporangiales > Streptosporangiaceae > Nonomuraea > Nonomuraea sp. NPDC050733. The sequence goes on from NZ_JBFAHO010000002.1 coordinate 613,186, forward strand.
TGGCGGCCGGGCTGGCGGGCGTCGGCGCGGCCCGGGTCCACGTCTTCCACGGGCACCTGCTCGACGGCTACTTCTCCGGCCCCAAACGCGCGCTGTACGTGCGCTCCGAACGCGTCCTGGCCTCCATGTCGGATCGGCTGGTGACCGTGGGCGCGCGGGTGCGCGACGATCTGCTGGGGGCCGGGATCGGCCGCCCGGAGCAGTACGTCGTCATCCCGCCCGGCGTCCGGCTGGGGCCCGTGCCCGGCCGGGCCTCCGCGCGGCAGAGCCTCGGCCTGCCCCTGGAGGCCCCGGTCGTGGCGTTCGTCGGCCGGCTCACCCAGGTCAAGCGGCCCGACCGGCTCGCCGCGACGGCGCTGGAGGTGCTGCGCAGGACGCCCGGCTGCCGCTTCGTCGTCTGCGGCGGCGGTGAGCTGCAGGAGCAGCTGGAGCGGGACATCGCGCCCGCCCGCGACGCCTTCCACCTGCTGGGCTGGCGCAAGGACGTCGAAACGGTCTACGCGGCCGCCGACGTGGTCCTGCTGACCTCCGACAACGAGGGAACCCCGCTCACGCTCATCGAGGCGCAGATGGCCGGCACACCCGTCGTCTCCACCCGGGTCGGCAGTGTCGCCGAGGTGGTCCAGGACGGACACACGGGGCTGCTCGCCACCGGCACCGACGCCGGCGACCTGGTGGAGCACACCGTGAGGCTGCTTTCCGACCCCCCGCTCGCGAGCCGGATGGGCGAGGCCGCCCGCCGCTGGTCCACCGCCTCGTTCGACGTGGACCGCCTCGTCGCCGACACCGAGGCCCTCTACCGATCGCTGGGCGAGTCCCGCCGGGACCGTCGTGTCACTACAGGAGGGATCAACAGGTGAAAGTCCTGGTAACCGGCGGCGCCGGCTTCATCGGCGCGAACCTGTGCCGGGCGCTCGCGGCACGGCCGGAGATCGAGAGCATCACGGTGCTGGACGACCTGAGCACGGGGAACCTGGCCAACCTCGACGGCGTCGGGGTGCGGTTCGTGCTGGGCAGCATCCTGGACGAGGACGTGCTGAACGGCCTGGTCGCGGACGCCACGACCGTCGTCCACCTCGCCGCGCGCCCGTCGGTGCCCCGCTCCCTGCTCGACCCGCTCGCCTCGCACGAGGTCAACGCGACCGGCACGCTCCGGGTCCTGGAGGCGTGCCGGCCCGCCAGGCCGCACGTGATCCTCGCGTCGTCGTCGTCCGTGTACGGCGACGCCACGGCGCAGTGCAAGCACGAGGACCTGCCGACCAGGCCGCTCAGCCCGTACGGGGTGAGCAAGCTGGCGACCGAGGCCTACGCCCTGGCGTACGCGTCGAGCTTCGGCCTGCCGGTGCTGCCGTTCCGCTTCTTCAACGTCTACGGCCCGCTGCAGCCCGCCGGCCACGCCTACGCGGCTGTCATCCCCGCTTTCGTGTCCACGGCGCTGGAGGGGGCGCCGGTGCCGATCCACGGCGACGGGCACCAGGCCCGCGACTTCACGTACGTGGGCTCGGTGACGCAGGTGCTGTGCGAGGCGGTCCTGCGCCGCGCGACCAGCGCCAAGCCGGTCAACCTGGCCTTCGGCACCCGCGTCTCGCTCCTGACGCTGAAGGACGTGCTCGGCTCGGTGCTCGACCGGCCGCTCGACGCCGTCTTCCTTCCGCCGCGCACCGGCGACATCCGGGAGTCCCAGGCTTCCCCCGAGCTGCTGGGCCAGCTGTTTCCGGGGGTGCGGCCCGTTTCGCTCGAGGACGGGCTCCGCATGACGGTCGCCTGGTTCCGGCAGGAGATGACCGCGAGCCCCGGCGTGCGCGCGTGAAGCGCCGCCATCCGCAGCCAACGAACGTGTCCCTGGGGGAAACATGAGCAACGCAGTCACGTGCACGTACCTGATAACGGGCGGCAGCGGGTTCATCGGGTCGCACCTGACCGACGCCCTGCTCGCCCGCGGCGATGCGGTGCTGGTCCTCGACGACCTGTCGACCGGACGGCTGAAGAACCTGCGCCCGCACCCCAACCTCCGCTTCGTGCAGGGGTCCATCCTGGACGAGGTGGTGGTGGACGAGCTCGTCCACCAGTGCGACGTGGTGGTCCACCTGGCCGCCGCCGTCGGGGTCAAGCTGATCGTGGAGCAGCCGCTGAGGTCGCTGATGACCAACATCAGGGGCTCCGAGATCGTCATCGAGGCGGCGCACCGCTACCGCAAGAAGATCCTCGTCGCCAGCACCAGCGAGATCTACGGCAAGAACTCCTCGGGCCCGCTGCACGAGGAGGCCGACCGCATCCTCGGCAACACCGGGGTCGTGCGCTGGGCGTACAGCACCGCCAAGGCCGTGGACGAGATCCTGGCCAACGCCTATCACCACGAACGCGGCCTGCCCGCCGTCGTGGTCAGGCTGTTCAACACCGTGGGGCCACGGCAGAGCCCCGCCTACGGCATGGTCATCCCGCGCCTCGTGCAGCAGGCCCTCACCGGAGTGCCGCTCACGGTGCACGGCGACGGCACCCAGACCCGCTGCTTCGCCCACGTCGCCGACGTGGTCGACGCCCTGCTGCGGCTGCTCGGCCACGAGGCGGCGATCGGCCAGACCTTCAACATCGGCTCGGCGGAGGAGGTGAGCATCCTGGAGCTGGCCAAGCTGGTCATCGAGCACACGGGATCCACCTCCGGCGTCGACCTGATCCCGTACCACGAGGCCTACCGCAAGGGCTTTGAGGACATGACCCGCAGGGTCCCCGACACGACCAAGATCCGTAACCTCACCGGGTGGACGCCGCAGCGCACGCTGGACAAGATCCTCATGGAGGTCGTCAGGGAGGCGCGCGAGGAGCTCGCGGTGGCGATGCGGTGAGCGGCGTGCTCCCACCGGCGGCCTTCGTGGCCGCCCTCGTGCTCACGGCGTTGATCGCCGTGCCGCTGAAACGCCTGGCGTCGCGCTGGGGCTTCACCGACCGTCCCGGCGGTCACAAGGCCCACGCACGCCCGACACCGTACCTCGGCGGCATCGCGATCGCGCTGGTCACGGTCGTGATCACGGCTGTCGCCGCGGGTCTGTCCGACCGGCGGCTCACCGCGATCCTGCTGGCGGCCACCGCGGTGGCCGCCCTCGGTCTCATCGACGACGTCGCCTCGCTGCCGGCCGTCACGCGGCTGGTCGTGGAGACGGTGGCGGCCACCGGCGTCGTGCTCGCCGGTGTCGTGCTGACCGTCACCGGCGGCTGGCCCGACGCCCCGCTCACGATCGTGTGGATCGTCGTGGTGACGAACTCCTTCAACCTGCTCGACAACATGGACGGCGCGCTGGGGACGGTCACCGTCGCCACGGCCGCGTTCCTCGCCGCGATCGCCTTCGTGCTGGCACAGCCGGCGCTGGGACTCTTCCTGGTCGTGCTGGCGGGCGCCGCGCTGGGCTTCCTGCCCCACAACTGGGCGCCGGCCCGGATGTTCATGGGGGACGCCGGATCGCTGTTCATCGGGTTCGGCCTGACCTGCTCGGCGATCGTCCTGGTCAGCGGGCGCGGCGTGGACGCCGTGATCGCCGGGCTGCTGCTGCCGACGTTCGTCGCGACGGTCGACACCGGCGTGGTGTTCCTGTCACGCGTGCGGGCCGGCCGCTCACCTCTCGCGGGCGGGACCGACCACGTCTCGCACCGGCTGCGCCGGCTCGGCTTCGACACCCGCATGGTCGCGGTCGTGCTCGGCCTGATCGCCATGCTCGCGGGCGCGCTCTGCGCGTCGATGGTCCTCGGCCTGGTGCCGCCGCTCACCGCTGCGATCGTCGCGGCGGGGACGGCCGTCGCCGCCGTCGCCCTGCTCCAAGGAGTCAAGGTGTACGCGCCACGCCGTCCTCTCGAGAACCCTCCACGAATCCGCGAAAGGCGGGGATGATCCCTTGGACCTGCTCTCCTTCATCAGGCTGGCTCGCAAGGACTGGTGGCTCATTCTGCTGTCACTGGTCCTCTCGGTGAGCACGGGACTGGTCATCACGGCGAACATGCCGCTCAAGTACGCCGCGACGACCACCATGCTGTTCTCCAGCTACGACAAGCAGGGCGGCTTCTCGCCCGCCTACCAGGTGAGCACGCTGTCGCAGGGCGTGCAGTCCTACGCCAACCTGCTGACGAGCCGTCGCATGGTGAGCCAGGTGACCACGCCCGAGGACGTGGACCGCCTGCGGCAGCGCATCACCGCCGAGGTCGTGCCGGGCACCGTGCTGCTGCGCGCGATGGTCACCGACGAGGACCCCGCGCGGGCCGCCTCCCTGGCCAACGCCCTGGGCGCCAAGTTCGCGCGGCTGGTGAGCCAGATCGAGCGGCCGACGCCCACCAGCCGGCCCACGGTCAAGGTGACCATCATCGACGAGGCCGAGGTTCCCAAGGAGCCGGTCAGCCCCATGCCGGTGGTCAACGTCCTGGTCGCGATCCTGGTGGGGCTGGTGGTCGCCGTGAGCTCGCTCATCCTGCGTGACCGCCTGGACACCACCATCAAGAACACCGGCGCGCTGCAGCAGGCGACCGGCAGCTCCACGCTCGGGATCATCAGCTACGAGAGGGACGCCAAGCGCTATCCGCTCATCGTACGCCGAAGGGGACGCTCGTCCCGGGCGGAGGCGTTCCGGTCGTTCCGCACCAACCTGCAGTTCATCGGCGTCGACCGGCAGCCGAAGTCGCTGGTGGTGACGAGCTGCCTGCCCAACGAGGGCAAGTCGTCCACCTCCTCCAACCTCGCCATCACCCTCGCCCAGGCCGGCTGGCGGGTCCTGCTCGTGGACGGCGACCTGCGCCGGCCCCGGCTGCCCGACTACTTCGGCATCGAGGGCGGCGTCGGCCTGACCGACGTGCTCATCGGCAAGGTCAGCCTGGAGAGCGTCATCCAGACGTGGGGCGAGTCGCGCCTGTTCGTGCTGCCGTGTGGCCAGATCCCACCGAACCCGAGTGAACTCCTCGGCTCCCGGGGCATGCGGGAGCTGCTGGCCCAGCTCACGGCGGACTACGACATCGTGATCATCGACGCGCCGCCGCTGCTGCCCGTCACCGACGCCGCCACGCTGTCCGCGCTGTGCGACGGGACGATCATCGTGGCCAGGTACGGCCGGACCCGGCACGAGCATCTCGTGCGCGGCGCGGAGCTGCTGAGGTCCATCAACACCCGGGTCGTCGGCACGGTGCTGAACTTCGTCCCGCTCAAGGCCTTCCGTTACGACGGATACGGATACGGATACGGATACGGGCAAGAGACCCCGGTGGCGGTCGAGGTCAAGACGCCGGTGGACGCGTGAGCAGCCACAACGGCACCGCCAGCGCCTCGGCGATCCGGCGCCCGGCGGCCCGATAGGCCCATCGGGACCTGCCGTACGGGTCGGGGATGTCGACCTGGCCGACCCGGACCAGGCCGCGCAGCGACGCGGCCTGGTCCACGAGCATCCGGGCCCGGCACACGGGGTCGGGCTCCCGGCCGGCGTCCTCGCCGGCCACCTCGCTCGCCAGCGCCCCGAACTCGGTGACGGTGAACGCCCGCGTGGCCGACGGCAGGTGCAGTGCCACGACCTCGGCCCGGTGGGCGGCGGTCGCGGTCAGCACCAGGTCGGCCTCGGCCACCAGAGCGGCCGTCAGGGTCCGGGAGAGGAAGCCGGACGGGTCGCCGCCGAGCCGCAGCAACGCCCGCCGGGCCTGCTCGGGCATCTGCCTGCCGGGCACCGCGCGCGTTCCCGCGCTCCCCACCAGGAAGCCGGGGCCGAGCGCCGCCCGGGTGAGCCGCTCGGCCAGCGGCGACCGGCAGAGGTTGCCCGTGCACACGAACAGGATGCGGAAGTCGTCCGTGGTGTCGCGCACGGTCATTCCTGGGGCGAGGGGGACAGGCAGCCGCGCCGGTCCTGGAGGATCCGCGTGGTCTGCGGCCGGACGAGCGGCTGCACCGGCACCTCCGGCGCCGCGGCCGACGCGGGCTCCATCAGCAGGAAGTCCACGGTCCGCGCCTGGCCGGGGGCGAACTCCAGCACCGTGGAGTAGACGGGATGCGAGCGCTCCACCTCCCGGATGGGCTCGATCCGCTCGCCGTCGACGCGCACCTCCTCCGCCCGGGCGCCCACGCCCGCGTACAGCGACACCCAGAGCAGCGTCGAGCCCTCGGTGTGGCGCTGCTCCGGCGCGTCGAGGCGGGCCGTCACGTACTCCGGCAGCCCGCGGCGCGGCACGTCGTTGCCCAGCCGCACGCGGACGCGTGAGGCGCGCCACCCGCTGGGGCTGCACCGCCCGAGCCGGTACTCCAGCGAGCGGTTCAGGTAGTAGTCGAGCTTGTTGCCGGCGGAGTTGTTCACGACCAGCCCGGCGAACGGCCCGGCGTCGCGCGGCAGGACGCCGCCGAGCGGGGTGTCGGCCAGGCGCCGCTCCTCGGCGTCGTGGCGGCTCCAGATCTGGATGCGCCGCTCCTCCACCATACGCGTCAGGACGGACACCGCCCTGAGCGCGTCGGGGCGGGCCTGGAACATGGCCTCGCTGACCGCGCCGGCGATGCGGATGAGGAACCGCTTGCGCCGCCGCGGGTCGTCGAAGCGGGCGTACGCCTCCCGCTCGGTGAGGTCCACGACGTTCCGCGCGGTCACGACCGTGCCGTCCGGCAGCTTGACCGGGCCGATGAGCTCCAGCAGGCGGGACAGGCCGACGGGGTCGGTGGCGATCGCGCCGTCCAGGCGCTGCCCGGTCTGCCGCTCCCACAGCCCGGCCCACGTGGCCGCCGCGTACGGGAAGTGCGGGGACAGGTTGGAGATGGACAGCATCGAGAGGGCTTCGCGGCCGTAGCGGGCGCGGTAGGCACGGCCGTGGTCGGCGACCGGTACGGGGCTCTCGGCCAGGCCCGTGTTGGAGGAGAGCCGGTCGATGCCGATCTTGCCGTGTCCGGCGTGGAGGATGCCGAAGGCGCCGACCAGGCCGCCGGTGCCGCGGGCCTCGGCGTTGGTCTGGAAGGCCAGGAAGTAGTGGCGCGGGCCGTCGTGGCCCAGCATCGGGGGGAGCAGCGCGGCGGCGCCCGCCGCGGCGTGGAGGTAGCCGTGCAGCCGGTCCGTCTCGCGCAGGACCGTCGCGCGGGCCGTGTCCAGCTCGGCCAGGCCGGTGTCAGCCGGGGTGGCGGTCAGGCGCTGCCTGGCCTCGGCGATCCGGGTCGCGGCGGAGTCCAGCCCGGGCCCGGCCGCGGCGAGCTCGCCGAGCAGGCGGGAGGCGTCGCGCATGGAGAAGCCGCCGGGCCGCACCAGCCGCTCGCCGCTCCGGTGCACGGTGGCGAGGACGTCGGTGAGCTCGGCGGCGGTGTCGGCCAGGCCGCGGACGGCCGTCGCGCCGTCCCCGACGAGGGGCGAGCGGGTGAGCAACGACCAGTCCGGGCCCGCGGTGAGCCGGCGCGCCTCGGCGGCGTGCCGGCGCGCGTCCGCGAGCGCCCCGTCCATGAGTTCCGGGGCGCTCGCGGGGAGCCGTTCCAGCGCGTCCCTGGTCGCCTGGAGGTGCTCGCGCACGTCCAGGCCGAGACGCGCCTCCCAGGCGCCGGCCAGCGTGAGACACGCGGCCGGACCCAGCAATCCGGCGACGAGGAGTCGACGCCGGGTCCTACGTGGCTGCCGCTTCTTACTTGGCATCGGAGGAGCGGCGGCGCCTCACGGCGACGACGGTGCCCGCGGCGCCGATGAGCAGCAGGCCCGTGCCCGCGGCCATCAGCGGACGCACGTCCGTGCCGGTCATCGGCAGCTCGGCGGCCTCCTTCTTCCAGCACTCCACCTCGAAGCAGCCACCGTCGTGGCCGTGGGGACCGCCCCACGGGCCGTCGTCCCACGGGCCGAGGTCAACGGTGAAGTTCTTGTCGAAGTCGCTCGGCGTGGGCGTCGGGGTGACGTTGTCGTCATCGTCCCCGTCGTCATCGGAGTCGTCGTCGCCATCGTCGCCGTCGTCGTCCCCGTCGTCATCGTCGTCGAGGGCTTGGATCAGGCCCGCGTCGGTGTCCGCCAGCTCCTCGGCCGTGGTGCTGTCCGCCGTGAGACCATGCTCGCCGTCGTCGGCCGCCAGGGCACCCGGGGCGTCACAGTCCTCGTCGCAGTTCGCGGCCGAGCCCGGCACGAGGTCGGAGATCGGCTGGGGCGCCGGCGAGTTCGACAGGACGTCGAGCTGGCTGAAGTCGCCGAGGTCCACGTCGCCGGACGACTGGTGGGCGGAGGTGGACTCGGTGGCCTCCTCCTCGTCCTCGTCCTCGCCCACGTCAACGGCGACGGCGTCGGCCACGGCGTCGTTGTCGTTGTCGCTGACATTGTTGTTCTGGAGGCAGGCGTCGACGTCGGCGTCCACGCGAGGGCACGGCGGGTACGGCGGCTGCAGGAGCGGCACCCGCAGGGCCGTGCCGGCCTGCGCGGCGGTGGTGGCCTGCGCGGCGGCGGCCGTGTGCGCGACGGCTGTGGCCAGCCCCGCGGTTCCGAAGGCGATCCCACCTCCTACCGCCACGGCCGCGAATATTGATTTCCTGACTTTTTGTGCCATTTCGGACTCCCCGAGACGGTAGTGCGGGCCATAGAACATGGCGACGGGAATGGCCGGCGACATGTTCACTACGGAACCCGTTATATGTGCCGGGTCGGGGGACGCTCCGCGCGGCACACGAGCCTTACCGAACGATCAGGCATCGTTCGCCGGCCGTTGACGCTGCCGGGATGGCCGGGCCCGCAAGGGGTTTCGCGTATTCGCCGTCTCACCCGGAGTGTCCCGCGTTCGCGGTCGTCCGGCGGGTGGCTGGCGGCCATGTGCCCTTCTTTTACCCTTCATCCCCCTAACCCGGGCGTCCGCCTTTCTGGTCGTTCTATTTGCCGTTAAAAGGCATGAAAGGCCGTACGAGCGGAAAAAGGGGGAACAGCGGGAAAGGCGGGCACGGCCGGAAAAGTGGGTATGTGAGAACTCCCGCGTGGCGCCGGAACCGGGCCGCGCGGGATCGTGGAACGTGGGCGGGGATACCCGGAAGAGGGGCGTGCCCGGGGTCAGCCGTTGCGGGACAGCCAGAGGCGGATGGCGGTGACGCGCGAGTCCACGCCCAGCTTGGCGTAGATGCGGTTGACGTGGTTCTTGACCGTCTTCTCGCTGAGGAAGAGCCGCCGCGCGATCTGGCCGTTGGACTGACCCGTGGCGATCAGGTCCATGACCTCCGCCTCGCGCTTGCTCAAGGACGTGAACACGCTATCGAACGCTGCGTCGTCGACTCTCATCCGGCCTCCGGGGGCGCGCAGACGGTCAGAATCGCCGATGCCCCCGCGCTTCCGGCGTTAGCGGTAGACAGCGAGCATAACTCGCATTGACTCGCTTTGGGGATGACAAGGAGAAAACGGCGATGGCCGGTCCCGTGGGACCGGCCATCGCGTGCGGGGTGAGTGAAGGGACTTGAACCCTCGGCATCCAGGACCACAACCTGGCGCTCTGCCAACTGAGCTACACCCACCATGAGCCGCCCCGCGAGGCGGCACAGGAAAAGTGTAGCGGTGTTCGGGAGTCTTTACGCCATCAGCGGCGCGCCGACACGTGTTTCGTCCCCCACACCCGCCGGCGCGTTCGGTCGTCTCCCGGGTCAGCCGCTGACGCGCTCGGCCAGTGTGCGCGCCGTCGCCGAGTCGGGGCCGGGCTGGGCCACGAACACCGCCGCGCGGTAGTAACGCAGTTCCCTGATGCTCTCCGTGATGTCGGCCAGCGCCCGGTGCCCGCCCTGCTTCTCCGGCGCCGCGAAGTAGACACGGGGGTACCACCGGCGCACCAGCTCCTTGATGGAGGACACGTCGATCATCCGGTAATGCAGGTGGGCGTCGACCGCCGGCATGTCACGCGAGATGAACGTGCGGTCGGTGCCGATGGAGTTGCCGCACAGCGGCGCCCTCTTCGGCTCGGGGACATGGCGGCGGATGTAGTCGAGCACAAGCGACTCCGCCTCCGCCAGCGTCACCCCGCCCGCGAGCTCAGGCAGCAGCCCCGAGGCGGTGTGCATCTCGCGGACGACCTGCGACATCTGCTCCAGCGACTCGGGCGGCGGCTTGATGACCACGTCGACGCCCTCGTCGAGCTGGTTGAGCTCGCTGTCGGTGATGACGCACGCCACCTCGACGAGCGCGTCGCGGCCAAGGTCCAGCCCGGTCATCTCGCAGTCGATCCAGACCAGCACGTCACTCATTCGTTCTCCTCGCCCAAGCGGCTCGGAGACACCCGCCGCTTGCTCTCAGGACCAGACTAGTGCCAAGCGTCAGGCAGGCTTGAGTGAGCTGAGAACCTGGGCGACCACATTGGTCCCGAGATTGTCGGGAACGGACACGTAAAAGAGGGCCGGGCGCTCCCCCTCACCGCGGTCCATGAGCACGATCGCGCCGTTCTCCTTGTTCCACTTGTAGCCCTTCTGCTTCGAGACCTTGCTGAAGTCGAGCTGGAACTGCATCAGCCAGGCGTCCTTGCCCCCGACCTTGATCGCCTTGTCCTGCAGGATCTTGGTCGTGTGCTGGAGCTGGTAGTACTTGCCGAAGTCGATGTACACCGCCTTGGCCGTCAGGCCGAGACTCTGCTTGCCCTCGTAGGGGAACAGGTCGTTCAGGCGGCCCGTGTAGATGTTGCCGATCCAGTTGCTGTCGCCCTCGTACTTCTCGTGGGCGATCTTCTCCACGCCGCTCGACCAGCTCTGCCGCGTGGGCTCGGTGCTGGTGACCTCGGAGGCGTCCGGCACCGTCCAGCCCTCGGGCACGGCGTACGAGAGGCCGGCCAGCGGGTCGGTGACGCGGCCGTCGTGCGGCTTCGGCAGCTCGGCCGGCGTGGGCTGCGAGCTGGGGGGCGGCCCGGTCGGAGACTCCGAGGGCGGGTCGGACGGCGCCTCGGTCTCGGTCGGCCCGGAGGTCGGGGACGAGGCGACCGGCGAACCCTCCCGGTTGACCAGGAAGATGCCCGCGACCACGATGAGCGCCACCACGACCAGCGCCGCCAGGCCGCCGAACACCCACGGCATGGGATTGCGCTGCTTCGGCGGCGGGCCGAAGCCCGGGCCGGGGAGCGGCGCGCCGCCCCACTGCGCCTGACCGCCGGGCTGCTGCCCGTAGGGGCCGCCCTCGTGCCCGTACGTGGGCAGCACCTGGGTGGGCTGGGGCGAGCCGTACGGAGGCTGCCCGGGGCCGTTCGGCTGTCCGGGGCCGTACGGCTGGTTCGGTCCGCTCTGCTGCGGCGCGCCGTATGCCTGTCCCGGTCCGCCCGGTCCGCCCGGTCCGCCCGTGCCGTACCCCGGCCCGCCCGGCTGTCCCGGCTGGCCGGGCTGGTCGCCCTGCGCGTACGGCTGCGGGGCGAAGGTCGGCTGGCCGTACTGGAGCGTCGGGTTCGCGGGGGTGGCCGACCAGTCGTGGCCGGGCTGCGACCCCGAGGGCGGCTGCTGCTGCGGCGCCGTCCCGGGCTCCTGCGGATGCGTGGCGTCGGTCCACTGGGCGCCGTCCCACCAACGGAGTTGGGGCGATCCGTAGGGGTCCGGGTACCAGCCCGCGGGGGTCTGCGTGGTCATGCTCGCCAGATTAGTAAGAACCGCATTGATATGCATTGTCGGCGCCGCCGCCGACCGCACCTCAGCACTTGTACGTGAAGCTCGCCTTGTCGGTGCGCACGGGGCCCGGCGACACGACGCGCAACGTGGCCGTCGCCTTGACCGTGCTCCTGCCCTTGAGTGACCACCTCAGCGGCACCTGGTAGGAGGTCCGGTCGGCGGTGGTGCGCAGGGTCCGACTGACCACCTCCTTGTCGAGACTCTTGCGCCACTCGTACCGGATCTCGCCCGTGCCGCCGTTGGTCACGATGGTGCCGGTGATCACCACGGCGCTGTCGCAGCCCTGCGGCTTCTTCGGGCCGGTGACGTCCACCGACGCGACCGCCAGCTCGGGTCCGCCGCCGCCCAGCCTGAGCCAGGCCAGGATCGCGCCCGCCATGACGACCGCGAACAGCGCCGCGGCGAGGACCGTGCGGCGGCGCCGCGCCCGTGAGGCCCGGACGGCACGGCCGCCCTGGACGGTCCGCTCCTCCTTGCCCTCGCGCCACATCCGCTCCGCGGCGGTCTCCGCCCGCTCCTGCCGCGTCTCCACGCCGGGACCGAACCGCATCGGCGCCGCGCTCTCGGCGGGACCGCCGTAGGGGGCGGGGGAGCGGCCGGGCACATGCAGGAGCGTGACGATGTCGCCCTCGTCCACCGGCTCCGGCGGGTACGGCAGCGCCCGCACGGGCGGCTGGGCGAACGCCGAGCGTCCCCGGGCCGCCTGGGCCAGCCGGTCCCGGCTGACCGTGCCGCCCGGCAGCGCGCCCCGCCCGGACAGCACCGTGTCGCGCGCGGCGGCCAGGCCGTGGGTGGTGGCCGTGGCGGCCGCCCGCTCGAACAGCTCGACGGCTCCCGGCGCGTCCCGCACCGAGGCCGCCAGCCCACGGGCCAGCGCCGCCCACGACTCGGCGTCGCGCGCCGGCGGCGACGCCTGGCCCCGAATGGCGTCGCTCAGCCCGCGCTCCGACAGCAGGGCGCCGCCGTCGGCCGCGACGACCACGGTCCCCGGGTGCAGCGAGCCGTGCGTCACCCCCGCGGCGTGCAGCGCGAGCAGCGTCTGGGCCGTCTCCGCGAGCACCGACGCGGCGCCGCCCGCGTCCACGGCGCCGGCGTTCAGCAGGTCGGACAGCGTGGGGCTGACCGCCTGCGCGGTGAGCAGCCACACCTGCTCCCCGGCGGCCACCACGTCCGCCACCGGGATCAGCCCGCCGAGCCCGCCCAGCACCAGCCGCTGGTCGGTCAGGACGGTCGCCACGACCCGGTCGCGCACGCCGGGCAGCCCGACCACTCTCGGGTCGAACAGCAGCGCCCCGGCCCGTCGGCCGTCCGGCGAGATCGCGTCGATCCAGTTGCCCACCTCGGTGATCCAGGTGTGCTCGGTCAGCCGGAAACCGGCGATACCGTCCCTAGAGTTCTCCATCGCCGCCGCCCCCCGGCGCTGTCATCGCCGCCTCCGGTGCCGCCCCGCCACGCGGCGTCTGACCGCAAGTGTGACCGGAACCGCTCCCGACGTCACCAGCCCGGTCGCCAGCAGCACGCCCGCCGCGCTGCCCCGCTCGTCGGCCGGAGCCACGCGCGGGACGTCGCCCCCGGTGGGCTCCCCGTCGCCCCTCGTCGGCTCGCCGCCGGTGGTCTCACGCCCACCGCCTCCCTCGCCCCCTCGGGTCGAGGAGGGCTGGGTCGTCTGGGACGGCGGAGGGGCCGTCTCGGTGGGCTCGCTCGTCTGGGTGGGCGGGGTGCGGGTCGGCATGGTGAAGGTCGGCCGCGGGCTCGTGGCCGGGGGCGACGAGGGCCGCGGCGCGGTCGTGGCGCCGTCCTGGTCGTCGAGCGTGCCGAGGACCTGCGGCTCGTCCGACGCGGTGGGCGTCGGCGTCCTGGTCGCCCGCGTCGCCCGCGTCCTCGTCGGGGTGGGCGTCGTCCGGGGTGTGCGGCGGGCGCGGGGCGTGGGCGTCGCGGTCTTCGTCGCCACGGGCGCGGCGGTCGCGGTCGGCCCGGTCGTCGGCGTCTGCTCGGCGGAGGGCGCCGGGTCGTCCGACGGCTCCTCGGTGGGCTCCTCCGACGGCTCCTCCGAGGGGTCGTCCGACGGGTCGCCGATGCCGGGCTCGCCCGCCGCGGGTGAGTCCGCGGTGGGCGTCACCGGGGTGATCTGCGCCCTCAGGGTCGTGTTCCCGTCGAACACGTTGACCGCCACCAGCGCCACGCCGACCACCACGGCGACGCAGGCCGTACCGATGAGGATCTTCGACGACAGCCTGGCCAGTAGCTTCGACGGCTCGGGGAAGCGGGTCTCGGCCAGCGAGGTCTGCGCCTCCGCCGGCGCGTCGGGCGGCGTCGGGAACAGCGCGAGCAGCAGCGCCGCCAGGCTCGACAGGCGCCGGCGTCCGCGCTCCTCCCAGCCGGCTCCGTACGCCTCGGCCGCGACCGCCTCCAGCTCGGTCAGGAACGCCTCGGCGGACGGCGGCCGCTCGGAGGAGTCCTTGGCCAGGCCCCGCCGGACCAGCCCCTGCAGCGGGGCGGGAACCTCGTCCACCGGCGGCTGCGCGCTCTGGTGCTGCCGGGCGAGCGCGGCCATGGTGGACCCGCGGAACGGGCGGGTGCCGGTCAGGCACTCGAAGAACACCACCGTGGCGGCGTACACGTCGGTGGAGGGCGCGGCCGGCGCGCCCGACCACTGCTCGGGCGCCATGTACGGCGGGGTGCCTGCGGCGCTCGCCTGCTCGCCGGCCCGCGCCGCGATGCCGAAGTCGACGAGCTTGCTCGCGCCGTCGGCCTGGACCATGACGTTCTCGGGCTTGAAGTCGCGGTGCACCACGCCGATGGCGTGCGCGGCGGCCAGGCCCTTGAGCGAGCCCTTCAGCACGGCCAGCGCGGCCTCGGCCCCGGTCGGGCCCTCGGAGCGGAGGAGCTGGCGCAGTGAAACGCCGTTCACCAGCTCCATCACGATGGCCGCGCCGGCGCCCGCCTCGACGTAGTCGATCAGGCGGGCGTTGTACGGGCTGCGCAGCGTGCCGAGGAGGCGCGCCTCGTGCCGGAAGCGGGCGACGAAGCCCACGTCGGCCCGGAGCTCGTCGGAAAGGTACTTGACGGCGACCTCGGCGCCGTCGTGGTCACGCCGCGCCAGCACCACCCGTCCGGCGGACCCGCTGCCCAGCTCCCGGACGGCGCGGTAACCGGGGACCTCCCATTGCCCACCACCGTGCACAACTGTCTCCTCTGCACATTCATGGGCCCCCACCCTGAACAAACGCACCGTAGCTTAACCAGCGGCAAGCGTTTTCTGGGCTCGGTTATCCCGATAAGTCAGAAATCGCAAGCTCACCACCGCCGTCCCCAGCCGCTGGGGCCGGGGTGCCGGTACGGATGGCGGGACCCAGAGAGGCCGTTCCAGAGGGTCAGCCGGGCTCGCCCGGTGCCGGCCGGTCGGTCGAGGGCCGGTCGGTCGTGGGCCGGTCGGTCGTGGGCTCGTCCGGGCGGGGTGAGGGCGTCACGGAAGGGCCGGAGCTGGGCGGGTCCGTGGACGGCTCGGGACCATGGGAGGGTTCCTCCTCCGGCGGGCACTCCGGTGTGGAGCCGCTCGCCGCGTCGCCGCCCCCGGCCGCGCGTGGCCGCGTCGCCGCCCGGACGGCCCAGCGCGCTCCGCACGGCAGCTCGCCGAACGCGTGGCTCAGCGTACGGGTGTACGACGTGTCGCCCGACAGCGTGAGCTGCTCGGTGTGCTGCCTGCCCCCGGCCGAGAACGTGACCGCCAGCCGCACCGGGCGGTCGTTCACGGTCGAGACCGTGACCACCGAGACGGCCCCGCCCCGGCCGTCGACCGTGGCCCGGACGATGGAGACCCGCCGGACCCCCGGCGGGCACGTCACCCGGGTGCGGGCGCTGGCCTGCTCACCGCCGGCCGTGACCGTCACGGACAACGTCGCCCCGCACGGCCTGGTCCTGAAGCCCTGGCCGAACGAGCGGCTGTAGGAGGTGCGGCCGGCCAGCGTGGCGGTCCCGGTGCCGACGGTGTCCCCGTTGACCGCGAACCTCGCCTGCACCGGCACCTCCCCGGTGCCGCTCGTCGTCACCCGGACTCGCGCCGAGGCCCCGGTGCCCGGTGAGGGCGACATGTCCAGCGACACCCGCAGACCCGTCACGGTCGTGGGGCACGGCGGGACGCTCAGCGTGGCGGTCCTGGCCCCTCCGGGAGCGGCGGGCGTGGTGGCGACGGTCAGCGTGACGGTCCTGCCGCAGGGACGCTCGGCCAGCGTGTGGCTGAGCGCGCGGGTGTAGGAGGTGCCGCCGCTGAGCCGCAGCCGCTCGGTGTGGACGGCTTCACCCGCCACGGCCCAGGTGGCGGTCGCGGCGATGGGCGCGGCGCCGGTGGCGCGGATCGTGACCGTGGCCGCGGCGACGGCGTCCTCGTTCACCGTGAGGCCGCCGAGGGCGAGCGCCGCCACCGAGGTCGCGGGCACCGGTGTGGGGGCCGGCGTGCCCGGAGGAGGCGTGCCCGGAGGAGGCGTGCTCGGAGGAGGCGTCGTCGGGGGAGGAGGGGGCGGCGTGGTCGGGGGAAGCGTGGTCGGCGGGGATGTCGTGGGCCGCCGGGTGGCGGGCGGCTGGGTGGCCGGCGGCGTGACCGTCACCCGCGGTGTGGGCCGCCGCGTGATGCGCACGGGCGGAGGCGTGGGCGTCCGGCCGCGCGTCGCCGGGGGCGTGGGGCCGCCGCTGGTCGCCGGGACGACCACGGCCGGCCCGGTGCTCTCCGGTGGGAACACGGCCGGCTCCGGCGTCGGGCTCTCCGTGGCGCCCACCGGCGTGGCGGGCGGCGACACCAGCTCGGCGGGCCCGGCGGAGTCGCTCGGCGCGGCGGCGGCCACGTCGATGGGCCGGGGCAGCAGGCGGTCCCGGCTCGCCAGCACGAACACCGCCGCGACGGCCACCACGACGGCCAGGCCGGCGCCCATGGCCAGCCGCACCGCGTTGTGCCGGGCGGCCCGCGCCACTGTGCGCCCCAGCTCGTGCCCGCCGCGGAAGACCGTCCGCGCCAGAGACGTGCTCACCTGCGCGGGCGGCGTCTCGGGCACGGGCAGCAGCAGGGCGAGCAGCGCGACGAGCCCGGCCAGCCGCCGCCTGCCGCGCTCCTCCCAGTCGTCGCCGTACGCGGCCCGCGCCGTCTCCTCCAGCTCCGCCACGAACGCCTCGGCGCCGCGCGGCCGGTCGGCCGGGTCCTTGGCCAGGCCGCGCATGAGCAGCTCGCGCACCGGCTCGGGCGCGTCCTGGACGGGGATCGGCGCGTACACGTGCTGGTAGCCGAGCACGCTCGGCTCGGTCGAGCGGTAGGGCCGGTGACCGGTCAGGCACTCGAAGAAGACGGCCGTCACCGCGTACACGTCCGTCGCGGGCGAGGCGGGGGCGCCGGCCCACAGCTCCGGAGCCATGTACGGGGGCGTGCCCTCGGGACGCGCGGTCGCGCCCTCCCGTACGGCGATGCCGAAGTCGACGAGCTTGCTCACCCCGTCGTCGCGGACGATGACGTTCTCCGGCTTGTAGTCCTTGTGGACCAGGCGCAGGCGGTGCGCCCGCGCGAGGCCGAGCAGCGAGCCCTTCAGCACGGTCAGCGCCGCCTCCGGCCCCGTCGTGCCGTTCTCGCGCAGCAGCGCCCGCAGGGACACGCCGTTGACCAGCTCCATCACGATGGCGGCGCCGTCATGGTCCTGGACGTACTCCCACATCGTGGCGATGTGCGGGTCGCGCAGCGTGACCAGCAGGCGCGCCTCCGACTGGAAGCGGGCGAGCGCCTCGGGGTCGCGCCGTAACGCCTCGGAGAGGTACTTGACGGCTACCCTGACGCCCGTCTCGTCGTGCACGGCCAGCACGACCCGGCCGCTGCCGCCCGACCCGAGCTGCTTGACTTCCGTATAACCGGGAGCGCTCCACTCCATTTTGCCTCTCCCATCAGGAGCCGGCCCACCTGATGAGACGCGTGATCTAGAAGAATGGTTTGCCAGGTGGTTCCTGATTCATGGAACTACCGACGGCCGCGGATGTGAACAGGCATGTCGATACCTTCTCGGAGCGCCGGGTCGGGCTCCGGGGCGCCCCACTGCGTGACCAGGGGGAGCACGCCGGCCCAGACGGGCAGCGCGTGGTCCTCGACCTCCTCCACCGGGGCGCCGCGGCGGAGCTTGACCGACGCCTCGTCCAGCGGCAGGGCGAGCACGGCCGTGGCGGCCAGCTCCTTGCGGTTCGGGCGGCGGGCGTAGTCCCACTGGCCGGGCGCGAGGTGTTCGGTCAGCACGCGCAGCCCGGTGAGCCGCTCGTCCTCGTCCGTGACCAGGCGGGCGGTGCCGTAGATGACGGCCGAGCGGTAGTTGACGGAGTGGTGGAACACCGACCGGGCGAGCACGATCCCGTCCAGGTGGGTCACCGTGACGCACACCTCGGCACCCTCGGCGGCGCGCAGGGAGCGGGCGCCGGTGGAGCCGTGCAGGTAGAGGGTGTCGCCGTCGCGCCCGTAGCCGGTCGGCACCACCATCGGATGGCCGTCGGCCACGACGCCGAGGTGACAGATGAGGCCGGCGTCCAGCACCTCGTACAGGTCGTTCCGGTCGGTGCTGCCGCGCTCCTTCGAGCGGCCGAGCGTGGTGCGGGGCGTGGTGGAGAGCATGGGTACGACGCTAGTCCGCGAGTGGACCTATCCTGTAGGGCCACTATTCCCGCCTTCCCGGAGACCACTTCCGTGCGCAGCCTGCTCGACCTGCCCGTCTCTCTGGAGCGGCACTCGCCCGTGCCGCTCTCGTCGCAGCTCGCCGGTTGGCTGCGCCGGGCCATGCTGGCGGGCGCGCTCGCGCCGGGGGAGCGGCTGCCGTCCTCGCGCGGGCTGGCCGCGCAGCTCGGGGTGAGCCGCACGGTCGTCACGGAGGCGTACCAGCAGCTGTACGCGGAGGGCTGGCTGGAGGGCAGGCACGGGTCCGGCACCTTCGTGGCCGCCCTGGAGGAGGCCGCCGACCGGACCGGCCCCCCGCCGTCCGCTCCGGCCCCCGTCCGTACGCCCGTCCCCGCGGTGAGTCCCCGTCCGTCCGAGGGGGTCGACCTGAGGCCCGGCAGGCCGTGGGTGCGCGACCACGACGACGCCGCCTGGAAGCGCGCCTGGCGCAAGGCCGCCGACCTGCCGCCCGGCGACTCGCCCGACCCGTACGGCCTGCCGCGCCTGCGCGAGCTGCTGGCCGGGCACCTGAGACGGGCCAGGGCCGTGGCCGTCGGGCCGGAGAACATCCTCGTCACCCGCGGCACCGGCAACGGCCTCGACCTGTGCGCGCTCGCCCTGCTCGGCGCCGGTACCCGCGCGGGCGTGGAGGACCCGGGCTACCACGTGGCGCGCACCGTGTTCGCGGCGCGGGGCGCCGAGGTCGTGCCCTGCCCGGTGGACGAGGACGGCGTGGTCGTGGACGGCCTGCCCGGCGACCTCCGCCTCCTGTACACCACGCCCGCCCACCAGTACCCCCTGGGCGGCCGGCTGCCGATCCCGCGCCGTGAGCGGCTGCTGGCCTGGGCGCGGCGCAGCGGCGCGATGATCGTGGAGGACGACTACGACGCCGAGTTCCGCTACGACGTGGGCCCCCTGCCCGCCCTGTACGGACTGGACCCGGCGCGCGTGGTGCTGCTCGGCACCCTGTCGAAGACGCTGGCGCCGGACGTCGGCGTGGGCTGGCTGGTGGGCCCGCCGGAGCTGGTGGACCGGATCGCCGCTCTCCGCCTGGCGGTGGCCGACCGCACCAGCGGCCCGGTTCAGCAGGCCGTTGCCACCCTGCTCGAACGCGGTGATCTCGACCGCCACCTGCGCCGGATGCGCCTGGAGTACGCCCGCCGCCGGGCCGCCGTGGTCGAGATCCTGGGCCCGGTCTGCCGGCTGCGCGGGGACACGGCGGGGCTGCACGTGCTGGCCGAGCTGCCCCACGACACCATCGGGCGCGTGGTGGAGCGCGCCGCCGAGCGGGGTGTCCTGCTGGACGTGTCCGAGCGGCACTGGCACACGCCGGGCGCGCCGCTCGGGCTGGTGATCGGGTACGGCTCGGCGTCCCTGCCGGACGTGCGCCGCGCCTGCCGCGTCCTGGCCGAGCTCATCGGCACGAGCTGATCCGTACGAGCCGATCAGCGGCCGGACGGGCCGGGGCCAGGGGCCAGGGCTCAGACGGGCGGCGGAGGGGCCGGGGCCAGGTGGCGCACGACCGGCAGCGCCCGGGTCGCGTAGACCGGGTCCACCGGCAGCACGTGCCGTGCCCACCAGCGGGCCACCTCAGGGTACGGCGACGGCTCGGTGAAGCCGGGCGCGTAGTCGTCGTAGGGCGGGTCGTACAGGTAGCCCACCGCCACCCCGTGCCGTTCGAGCTCGGCGATGGCCGCGTCGCGGTCGCGCACCAGCAGCGGCACCCGGAACAGCGGCTGGTCGAGGTGGTCGCGCACGCCCTCGGCGACCGTGGGCAGCTCGGCCAGCATCCGCACCCCGGAGATCCGCCGCTCCCGCTCGGCGGCCACCCCGGCCAGGCGGGCCTCCTGGTAACGCCGGGCGATCCGTCCCTTGCGCACCCGGTAGTCGTGCAGGTCGGCACGCACCCACGGGTCGAACGGCGCCAGCTCGGGCACGTGCTTCATGGTGCGGGCCAGCTCGTCGCCGCGCAGCTCGATGCGGTAGCCGAGGCGCTCCTCCTGCAGCCCGAGCAGGCGGGCGAGCCGGAGGGCCGGGCGGACGAGGTCGAGACGGAGGGCGGCGCGCCGGGCCGCGGAGGTGGTCACGGCGAACAGCTCCGCCCGCCAGGAGCCCGGCTCCAGGACGAGGTCGCGGGCCTGTTCGAGGGCGCGTAAGTCGTCCTCGCCTTCCACGGCCAGCACGCCGCCGGACCCGGCGCCGCAGTGCTTGGACAGGCTGTAGACGCCGGCCTGGCCGAAGGTGCCGAGCGGGCGCCCGCCGACGGACGTCTCCAGCGCGTGGGCGAGGTCCTCGATGAGGATCTTGCCGGCGAAGGCGCCGACCCGGTCCGGCAGGCCGTACATGTTGGTGGTGAGGACCGCGTCGACGGTGGACAGGTCGACGCGGCCGGTGTCGATGTTGCCGTCGCGCGGTGACAGGGGCGCCATGACCGGCCGCAGGCCGGCGGCGATCACCAGGAACAGGATCTCGTCGGCGGAGACCGGCGACATGAGCAGCCGCTGCCCGGGCACGCACCAGTGGCGCAGCGCGAGGTAGAGGCCGAGACGGTTGGAGGGCAGCAGGAGGCAGTGGCGTCCGGTCCGCTCCGCGAGCAGCCTCACGACTGGATGGCCGTGCGCAGCCGGCCGAAGGTCTTGAGGACCCGGTCGGCCGTGCGGTGCAGGACGGGGTTGGCGAGGACCGTGGCGCGGGTCTTGCGCGCGGGCACGCGCATCAGCCAGTGGACACCGGCCCGGGGCCCGGTCGTGGCGACGCGGCCCTCGGCGACCCGGAACTCGCCGTTCTTCAGCTTGTCCTTGTACTCCTTCTGGCCGCGTCCCATGTCGATGACCTCGACGCCGGACGCCGCCGCCTGCTCGGCCATGGCCAGGTGGTGGATGAGGCCGGGGGAGTACTTGGCGTAGGCGGTGTCGTAGGCGGGGAACCAGCCGACGAGCGTGGTGCGGGTGCGCAGGCCGAAGTGCCCGGCGATCGGCACGCCGCCGGCGTAGACCATGTCCAGCACCCCCGCGAACTGGTCGGTGCGGGTGGCGTGGAGCCGCTCGACCAGCTCGACGATCCACCGGTGCGCGAACCGGTCGGTGCGGCCGGTGCGGCGGTACTGCTCCGCCTTCCAGCCGATCAGGGTGTGCAGCGGCTCGACGTCGGTGATCGCGTAGTCGTGGCGGACCTCTCCGGCCTCGCGTTCGAGCTTGCGCTCCTTGGCGAGGGTGGACTTGTACGTCTTGCCGGAGTGCTCGCGCAGGAACGCGAGGTAGTTCTCATGGCCGTCGCGCAGGTCGATGATGGGCGACGGGTGGCTCTCGTGCCGGGCGGCCAGCATGGGCTGCTCGGAGACCAGGTGGTCGAACTCGTAGACGGACAGCCCGCACAACCGGAGCAGCCGGTGCGGGTCGATCTCGACGTCCTTGGCGTGGACCAGGCCCTGCGCGTCGGTCAGCCCCGCGGCGACCGGTTTGCCGATGCCGAGCGGATGTCGCTCGAACGGGAAGAACCCCACGATGTCGGCGCCGTCGTAGATGACCGCGACGCGCACCACGTCGCGCAGCTCGCCGACGGCGATCGTGAACTCCGGCGACAGGAAGGGGTTGTCGAACCCCGCGTGCGCCTCCTGGAGCGCTCGCCACCGGCTCAGCTCCGGTGCGCCCAGGTCACGGGGGTGGGCAAGTGAGACGCGCATGGGCTCCTACTGGCGATATGCCGTGTGCTGACGAGCGTGGAGGGTACACCGTGCAAGGGACAGGTTAACTGTTGCTACCAGTAGTCATTCACGCAGGTCCGGAACGTTACACAACTCTAAGCTGGCATTCAGAACCGAGTGGCGTTCTAATGTGTGTCCATGACGGTCCCCGGAATCGACCTGCCCCGCCTGAGCGCGTGGATGGCGGACCACGTGCCTGACACGGGCGAGCCGCTCTCAGTGTCGCTGATCTCGGGGGGCAGGTCCAATCTGACCTACCTCGTCGAGGGCCGCGACCGTCGCGTGGTGCTGCGCCGCCCGCCGCTGGGCCACGTGCTGCCGACGGCGCACGACATGCGGCGGGAGTGGCGGGTGATCTCGGCCCTGGCCTCGACGCCCGTCCCCGTGCCCGAGCCGGTCGCGTTCTGCGCCGACGAGGACGTCATCGGCGCGCCGTTCTACCTGATGGGGCACGTGGAGGGCGCGGCCGTGCGCACCAAGGAGGAGCTCGGCGAGCCCGAGCCGGAGCACGCGCGGCGGCTGTCGGAGCGGCTGGCCGAGGTGCTGGCCGCCATCCACGCCGTCGACTACCGCGAGGTGGGCCTCGACGGCTTCGGCCGTCCCGACGGCTACCTGGCCAGGCAGCTCGACCGCTGGTGCCAGCAGTGGGAGCGCTCGAAGACCGCCGAGCTGCCCGAGTACGACCGGCTGGTGACCCGGCTGCGCGACCGGCTGCCGCCCGCGTCGGCGGGCACGCTCGTCCACGGCGACTACCGGCTCGACAACACGCTCGTCCGGCTCGCGCCCGAGCCCGAGATCATGGCCGTGGTCGACTGGGAGATGTCCACGCTCGGCGACCCGCTGGCCGACCTCGGGCTGACGCTGACCTACTGGCAGGACCCGGGTGACGAGGAGCGCGCCGCGATCCCGGTGGCCGGTGACGTGACGCTGGCGCCCGGCTTCCTGAGCACGGCGGAGTTCGCGGCGCACTACGCCAAGGCGTCCGGCCGGGACATCCCGGACCTCGGCTTCTACGTCGCCTTCGGCAACTTCAAGCTGGCGGTCATCGTGGAGGGTATCCACGCCCGGTTCCGCCAGGGTAAGACCGTGGGGGAGGGGTTCGAGGAGATCGGATCCGCGGTGCCCGTCCTCATCGCCCGCGCCCACCGCATGCTGGAGCCGTCATGAGCACTGTCGCGTTGATCACCGGAGCGGCGAGCGGCATCGGAGCCGCGGTCGCGCGGCGGCTGTCCGCCGGCGGGGCCAGGTGCGTCCTCGTCGACCTCGACGGGGAGGGCGCCGAGCGGCTCGCCAAGGAGACCGGCGGGGTCGCGCTCGCCGCCGACGTCAGCACCGAGCAGGCGAGCCTCGACGCCGTCGCGCTCGCCGAGCAGCGGTACGGCAGGCTGGACGTGGTCCACCTCAACGCGGGTGTCGTCACCGGGATCGACCTCGGGGCGTTCGACGCGGCGCGCTACCGCGCGGCGCTCGGCGTCAACGTGGACGGCGTCGTCTTCGGCGTCGCGGCCGCCCTGCCGCTGCTCAGGCGCTCGGGAGGCGGCGCGATCGTGGTGACCTCCTCGCTCGCGGGCCTCGTCGGCTACGACGGCGACCCGATCTACACGATGACCAAGCACGCCGTGGTCGGCCTCGTCCGGGCGCTCGCGACGCCCCTCGCCGCCGACGGCGTCCGCATCAGCGCCGTGTGCCCCGGCTTCACCGACACCCCTCTGGTGGCCCAGGAGCGGGAGACCTTCCTGAACGCCGGCTTCCCGCTGCTCACCGCCGAGGACGTGGCCGCGGCGGTCGAGAGCGCCTGCTACGCCGATCCCGGCACGTTGCTCGTCGTGCAGCCCGGCCGGCAACCGGTGCCGTACCGTTATGCGGGCGTCCCCGGTCCGGCGGGCGGCGAGCGCCCGCCCGCGCTCTGATCCGGCGGCAAGTAGCCTGCAAGTGGCATAGATACGGTTATAGGCACGGATGCTGTGGCATCCGGGGCCCGTGCACGCGTGAGGGGTGGAGGTTCCCGTGATTCCCAGCGATGGTCGGCATGCCCGCAGGCGGTCGCCGTGGCCACTCGCCGTGGGAGCGGGCATCGTGGCGGTCCTGCTCGTCGCGGGGATCATGGTGTACGCGGGGACGCGCAACTCGCGCGACGGGTACAAGGGCGGCGAGGTGGCCGAGATCGGCCCGTCGCAGCCCGCGCCCACCCTGGAGCCGCCGCCGAAGCTGGACAACTGGCCGCGCTGGGGCGTCACCCACACCCAGTACAGCGCCGACACCGCGCCCCGCCCCGTCACCGAGCAGGCCAAGGGCATCCTGGGCCGGGTCCCGCTGCTGCAGAACCAGCACATCATGGGCTGGGGCGTGGGCAACCCCGAGCCGCGCCCCGGCCAGTACGACCTCGCCCAGCTCGACCGGCGGATGAAGTTCATCTCCTCCTCGCGGGGGACGCCGGTCATCACGCTGTGCTGCGCGCCCGACTGGATGAAGGGCGGCCAGGCCGGCCGTACCGACTGGAGCAAGAACCACACGGTCGCGCCCAAGCGCGAGCACTTCGACGACTACGCGAAGCTCGCCGCCAGGATCGCCCGGCAGTACCCGACGGTGAAGCACTTCATGGTCTGGAACGAGTTCAAGGGCTTCTGGGACCCCACGACCAACCGGTGGGACGCCGAGAGCTACACCGAGATGTACAACAAGGTCTACGACGCGCTCAAGCGCGTCGACGGCGACATCCAGGTGGGCGGCCCCTACGTGCCGGTCGAGACCAGCGCCGACCCCGGCCCCTCCGAGCTGAGCGGGCCGTGGGGCACGGTCGACCAGCGCGCCCTCGACGCGATCGAGTACTGGATCCAGCACAAGAAGGGCGCCGACTTCATCGTGGTCGACGGCGCGTCCATGACCAACGAGAAGGGCAACGTCCCCGACGACTTCGCCGCGCAGGCCAAGTTCGGCGCGATCACCTCGTGGCTGCGCAAGAAGAGCAACGACATGCCCGTCTGGTGGGCGGAGTGGTACAACGAGCCGGAGAACTCCGGCTGGAGCGAGGACAAGCGCACCGCCGTGCAGGCCGCCACGATGATGGAGTTCGCGCGCGGCGGCGTCACGACGGCCCTCTACTGGAACCCGCAGCAGAAGGGCGGCGTCCGCCAGTGCCCCGGCTGCGTGTGGGACGCCGACGGTCGGGAGATGCCCATGGCCGGGCTGCTCAGCGGCTTCACCCGCTGGTTCCCCGCCGGGGTGGCGCTGGAGCAGGTCCAGTCGTCCGACGCGCGGGTCAAGGTCCTGGCGCAGGCCCAGCAGGTCGTCATGGTCAACAGCGCCGCCACCGAGGTCATCGCCACCGTGGACGGCAAGCAGGTGACGCTCAAGCCGTACGAGATCAGGTGGAGCGGCCGCGGTCAGGGCTGAGCGGGGCTCGGCGCGGCCGGGGCGGCCCCGGCGGTCCTTCCTCCCGGCCGGCTCCAGTACGTCAGGTAGCGCAGCAGCCACTCCACCGGGCCGTACCTGTGCCCGCGCAGCCACCACCGGCTGTAGACCACCTGCGCCGCGAAGATGACCAGCGCCATCAGCACCTCCACGGGCGGGCTGACCCGGTCCACCAGCGCCAGGCCGTACCCGGTGAAGATGAGGCCGCAGATCAGCGACTGGGCGAGGTAGTTGCTCAGCGCCATGCGGCCGGGTGCCGCCAGCGCGCTCGCCAGGCGCGGCACGTGCGGCAGCACGCGCAGGAACGTGGCGGCGTAGGCGGCGGCCAGCAGCGGCGCGGTGACCAGGTCCAGCGCCTCACCGAGGAACTTGTGCACCGAGCCGTTCCAGGCCGACATCGTGTAGACGGTGGCGCCGGCGAGGCCGACCGTGAAGCCGGTCCACTGCAGCCGCCGCAGCGCCCTCGTGTGCGCGGACGGGTCGCGCAGCAGCCCCAGCTTGCCGATCGCCAGGCCGATCAGCGCGGCGGCGAGCACGGCCGGCCCCTGGAAGAGCAGGCGCAGCACGACGATCAGCGACAGCTTGCGCACGTGCTCGGAGACGATGTCGACGGCGGAGCCGGCCAGCGACTGGTCCGACTTGACGGCCTCGGCGACGCCGTGGGACACCGTGCCCGCCGTGTCGAGGCCCAGCGCCGCCAGCCCGGCCAGGAACACGAAGCCCAGCGCGAGCAGGCTGGTCAGCACGACCGCCAGCATGACCGCGTTCTTCGGCGACAGCTTGCGCAGCAGCAGCAGCGCGAGCCCCACCCCGGCGTACGTGGTGAGGATGTCGCCCGGGAACAGCAGTACGGCGTGCACGAGCCCGATCACGAAGAGCCCCGCCACCCGCCGCAGGAACATCGGCGTGAACGGCATGCGCCGGCGCACCGCGGAGTCCAGTTGCAGCGTGAAGCTGTAGCCGAACAGGAAGGAGAACAGCAGGTAGAACTTGTTCTCCAGGAGGAGTGTCACGCTCCAGCGCACGCCCCAGTCGAGCGAGGAGTGGAACGCGGGCTCCGCCATCCCGGCCATCCGGTAACCGGAGGCCAGGAAGGCGATGTTGACCAGGAGGATGCCGAGCAGCGAGAAGCCGCGCAGGGCGTCGACCGAGGTGATCCGTGATGCCCGCGCGCCCTGCATGGCGCCGTCTGTCCGTTGTGCCGTCATCACGGATCATCATCCCGCATAACCTGAGAGGTTCCTGTGAGTTCAGTTATTTAGCGCGATGTAGATGAAGCGTTCGGCTATGACCCCGACCGCGACGACGAAGGCCGGGATCGCGACGAACAGCAGCCGCTTGCGCGCCCTGGGCGCCCGCTTGGGCCCCTGGAGCCGGATCACCTCGTAGGCGAACAGAGACACCCACGTCAGCGCCAACGCCGCGATGCCGACGGGCGTCCACGGCGAGGTGGGGTCGCCCCGGCCCTTGTACGGCTGGGGATCGGGGATCTCCGTGCCCCTGACGAACTTCTTCAGCGTGTAGAGCGCGGCGTCCTCGTTGGAGTACACCTTCTTCAGCTCGGGCGAGGCGTCGAGCGCCGCCCGGAACTTCTCGCCCCAGCCCTCGGGGAACCCCTCGTTGAGCTGGAGGTAGCTGATCTGGCCCCGCGTCACCGCCAGGAACGTGTTACGGGAGCTCTCCTTGAGCTTCTTCAGCGCGCCGGTGATGTTCGTGGGGTCCTTGTAGACCCGGGCCTGACCGTTGAAGTTCACCAGCTCCACGTCCTTCTCGCCCCACGGCATCGTGGGCGTGACCTCCGGGCCCTCCTTCGGCACCAGGTAGAGCACGCGGGCGCTCGGCTTGTCGTGCTCGTACACGTAGTGCATGGCCGCGACCTCGCCGCTGGTCACCCGCTCGAACTTCTCGTTGCCGTAGCGGGCGACGAGGAAGGCCATCGCGAACAGCACCGCGAAGAACGCCGCGAGCAGCACCGACAGCTTCCGGGTCAGCTCGGGGTTGAAGCGGACGTTCCGCCTGCGGATCGGCACGGTCTCCTCGCGCACGTCCGCGCTGTCGGCCGGCAGGTTCGGGAAGAACGCGTACGCGGCCAGCAGGCAGGCGCCGGGCAGCGCGAACATGTAGATGCGCAGCCCGATCTCACCGCCGTAGCTCTGCAGCCCCAGCGCCAGCACGGGCACGCACAGCAGGATCAGCGCGGCCCGGTCGAACACCCCCCGGCGCACCCGGCGCAGCAGACCGGCGGCGGCCAGCGAGAGGATCACGACGAGGATGCCGAGCCGGGCCTTCAGCACCATGGCGTGCGCCGGGTCGCTGCCCGCGATGCGATCGCCGGTGTTGCGCTGGAGGTTGTCGAAGATCTTGCCCAGGCCGCCGAAGATCGCGTCGATCTGGCCGGCCCAGAAGCCGACGGCCTCGTAGCTGATCCAGGCCAGCACGACCAGGCCCAGGGAGAACGGCAGCGCCCAGGTCAGCGACGTCCGCTTGAAGATCAGGAACGCGGTGACCACGCCGAGCATCATGAACGGCGTGATCTGGTGCGAGGCCGTCGCGGCGAAGAACAGCGCGAGCAGCAGCGTCAGCATGAGCAGCTTGTCGGCGCGGAAGGTGCCGGTGTTGGCGATCTCGCCTGGTGTCATCGCGTCGAGCCGGCCCACCCACTTGCGCCAGCCCTTCTCCGGTACCGGCTTGGTGCGCGGCTCCACCCGCCCGAACCAGCGCAGCAGGATCGCCACGAAGGCCAGATACAGGGCGAACGTGAAGCCTTGTGGCGAGAAGTAGTCCTGGCCGATCCACTGCACGAGGATGAACAGCAGCGCAGCGAACCAGCGCGCCCGCGTGGTCGCCGCCACCTGGCGCAGGATGAGCACGAACGGCAGCAGGTAGAGCAGGTTGGACAGCAGCGGCGTCCACATCAGGATCGGCGTCATGTCCGTGATGCCGGCCGCCTTGGTCACGAACGCGAACAGCGCGAAGAAGCCCGGCCAGCCCATGCGGGCGTCGATGCTGATCGCCGTCTCGCCGGTGCGGCCGATGAAGTCGACGAAGCCCGCGTGGATGTAGGCCGTGGGGAAGCGCGGCTCGGTGGCCACCAGGGCGCCCGCGCCGTGCAGCGCGAACGTGATCGTGGCGATCTGGAACAGCAGCAGGAACTTGCGGTCGGTCGACTGGGCGACCGTGACGAAGAACGCCACCAGCATGATGAGGATGGCGGCGAACGCGCTGGCGGGCAGGGCCGCGATCAGGCCGAGGCCGTTGATGTTGTCGGGGTCCACGCCGCGCAGCGGGCCGGGGGGCACGCGCAGGGCGAGCACGTACAGGATGAGGCCCTCGACGGTGAGCAGGGCGGGCAGCCACTTGGGCGCGCTGCTCATCAGCGCGCTCAGCCGCGCCCCGAGCCCTCCGGCCGCCGCTGCCCCGCCGGTCGCGGCGCGCTGCGGGGCCGGCTTCGGCCGCGCCTCGTCCCGCTCCGGCGTACTCGGCGCGCCCGGTGCACCCGACTTGCTCGGTGCACTCGGCTTGCTCGGTGCGCTTGGCGCGCTCGTGGCGGCCGGTGCGTCGGGGGTGGCCGGCGCGGTGGGGGCCGCGGACGTTGTGGAGGCGGACGGCGCGCTCTGCCGGGGCGCCGCTCTGAACGGCGTGGTGGGCGGCGCGACCGGCGGCTCGGCCTGGTGGTCCTCGGTCTGGTCGTCCTCGGCGGTGCCGTCCTGGGCCGTGCGGTCCTCGGCAGGATGGTCGTCGACGGGACGGTCCTCAGCGGGACGCTCGTCAGCGGGACGGTCCTCGGTGGGACGGTCGCCGGTGGGACGGTCCCCGGTGGTTGGTTTCGCGGGGGAGGACGCGGCGGCACGGGAGGCGGCCGTGACGTCGGGGACCGTGGGCGGGCCGCCCACGCGGAAGGCCACGGGCAGCCGGATCGCCGTGGTCGTGTCCGCGTCGGCCGCGTCATCGTCGTCTTCCCGGTCCGCGTCCGCGTCCGCGTCCCCGTCGTCAGCGTCCTGGGCGTCCTGGGCGCCATGGATGTCCCGGGTGTCCCCGGCGCTCGCGGCGGTGTCCGTGTCCGTGCCGGGAGCCGCGTCCACGGCCTCGTCCGTCTCGGTCTCGGACTCCGCGTCCGGCGCGTCCCCCGACGCTTCTGAGGCGTCCTTTGAGGCGTCCCCCGAGGTGTCGCTGTCGGGGGAGCCCAAGTTGAGCACGATCCGCGGGATGACACCCGTGGCGTCCGGATCGAAGGGCGCGCCCGGCTCCTCCTCCGTCTCGCCGTTGAGCTCGGAGGAGCCTGTGAACCCGGTTGTCATTCCATCGCCGTCCCGTTGCCTCACGCTGACCATCATGAGGCCCCGTGCGACCCCTGGGCGACGCGAGGCTGTCCTGTTTCGCCGGAATTGAGAACTTTACGTAGTTTTCCAAAGATCAAACCGGCCACCAGCAGCTCGCTGAACAGCATGCCGTACCCCACCGCGTTCACATTCGCGAACGGGAAGAGCACCGCGATGGAGACCAGCACGAGCGCGGCCAGTCCGATCTGCACGAGCGCCAGCGCCCGCGCCTCGCTCCGCGCCCGCAGGGAGCTGAGGTAGACCTCGATGAGCACCCGCGGCAGCACGGCCAGCGCCATCAGCCGCAGCAGCGTCGTGCCCTCGGTGGCGAACTCCGACCCGAAGATCATCAGGATCAGCGGCGCGCCCAGCACCGTCACCGCGATGATCGGCGCGATGATCATGAACGCGCGGCGCAGCGCCCGCCGGCAGTTCTCGGCGAGCTGCGCCCGGTCGTAGGAGCCCTCGACGGTCAGCGACACCGCCATGTTCATCGCCAGCAGCTCGATCATGCAGCCCAGGGTGTGGGCCATCGAGAACCGGCCGAACGTGGCCTCGCCCACCTGCGTCGCGACGGCCACCGGCACCAGGTAGACGATCGCCAGGATCGACAGCGTGCCGGGGAAGTCGCCGGCCAGGAACCGCCCGACCTCCCGCAGCCGTGGCGGCGCCGCGACGGAGGCGGAGTCCTTGACGTGCCGGGGGATGACGACCGAGAAGATGAACCAGTTGACCGGGATGAGCGCCAGCGCGGTCGGCACCATCCAGGAGACGAAGATGCCCCCCTCGGGCAGCGCGCCCGCCAGCGCCACCAGCAGGCCCATCTTGACCAGGCCGAAGACGAGGTTGTTGAGCGGCACCCAGGTGGCCTTGCGCAGCCCGGTCAGGACCACGTCCTGGAGCGTGAACACCGCCCAGACCAGCACCGACCCGAGGAAGAACAGCCCCGGGCCGAAGCCGCCCAGCGTGGAGTACGTGCGCCCCCACATCGGCAGCGTCAGCAGGAAGCCGACCGCGGCCACCCCGCCGGTCGCCGCCGCCAGCCCGTAGCCGCGCAGCACCAGCTCGGGCGTGCGGCGGCCGGCCAGCGGCAGGAAGCGCGCCAGCGCGCCCACGAAGCCGAGCGCGGTCAGCGACGCGAACAGCCGCATCGCGGTGATCACGGCCTGCCCGCGGCCGAACTCCTCGGGCGTGTAGTAGTGGGCGGCCAGCAGCCAGTAGCCCATGCCGAGCGTGGCGGTGATCCCGGTGTTGGCCATGAGCGCGTAGCCGTTGCGGAACAGGGGGCTGCGCAGGTCGTGCAGCACCTTCCGCCAGACGCTAGACATTTCCGCGCACCCGCCGCAGGCCGTACCTGGTCCGCCGGACGACCGCGTAGCCCTTGGTGAGGACGCGCTCGCGCAGGTAGATCAGGGGTACGGCGCTGCCCTCGACGGCGCGGCGGAACATGCCCATGGTGGTGTGCCGGCCCACCGTCAGCCGGGGGATGGCCAGCATGTCGTGCCGGTCGGCGGCGATCGCGTTGTTGACGGCGCAGGCGGCGAAGTAGCCGGCCTTGCGCACCTCGCGGCGCACCCGCGCGCTGGAGTAGCCGTAGGGGTAGGCCATGGTGGCGACCGGCGCGCCGATCTTCTCCTCCAGCAGGCCCTTGTTGCGGCGCAGCTCCTGGCGCAGCTCCTCGGTGGGGAGCTGGTCGAGCTGCGGGTGGCTGTGGCTGTGGCCGCCGATCTCGATGCCCGTCTGGGCGATCTCCCGGGCCTGACCCCAGCTCAGCATGTCGTCCAGCGGTCTGCCGGCCGCGTCGGGGCCCGCGTCGGACACCCAGCCGCTGGTCAGGAAGACCGTGGCGGGGAAGCGGTGGCGCTCCAGCAGCGGGAGCGCGTGTGCATGGAAGTCGGCGTAGCCGTCATCGAAGGTGACCACGACTGGTTTGACGGGCATGCCGGTGTTCTTGTTCAGCCTGGCGACCAGATCACCCAAGGTCAGCGGGGTGAACCCGCCCTCCACGAGGTACGCGAGCTGCTCCTCCAGATCGGAGGGGCGTACCGAGTGGGGACGGGTCTCCTCGTTGGGACTGTCGGTCACCGAGTGGTACATGAGGACGGGAACCCTGATCACGAGCGTGCTCCCTTGAGTCGGGCGGACCCGACCACGTACCCCCAGGTGGTCCAGGCCAGGCCGATGACGATCGCGGCGGCGCGGCCGAGACCGCCCACGTCGCCGCGGACCGCCTCGCCCAGCCCGCGCAGCGCGCCGAGGGGCAGCGTCTTCATCGCGTGCGCGCGCTCGCTGGCCAGCCCGTCCTGGGTGCCCACCTCGCGCGTGACCAGCGCCTTCGACAGCCCTTCGGCGTAGCAACGGGACCTGAAGTAGGCGAAGCGCTCACGCTGCGCCGACACCTTGTGCCCGATGACCGCCCGCGGCTCGTACAGCATGACCGAGCCGGGCTTGCGCTGGCTCAGCCTGATGCAGAACTCCGTCTCCTCACAGCCCAGCGGCCTGCTCTTGCGGCCCTGGACACTGCGGCCGATGCCGCTGTGGAAGCCGCCCACCTCGGAGACGACCTCGCGGCGGAAGGCCGCGTTGCCGCCCATCACGTTGCGGATCGGCGCGCGGACCGCCGGCATGCCCCGGTAGGTGCAGCCGACGGTCCAGTCGAACTCGTAGGGGAACCATCGCGGCCTGCGCTGCGATGCCCACAGTGGGTCGGTGCGTCCGCCCACGCCGACGACGGCCGGATCCTGGAAGCCCTCCTCCAAAGCCTCCAGCCAGCCCGGGTCGGCGACCGCGTCGTCGTCGAGGAAGGCGACGATGTCACCGGTGGCCGTGGCCACGCCGGTGTTCTTGCCGCCGGACAGTCCCTGCTCGTGCGAGTTCTCCACCACAATGGCCTGTGGATTCGCCTGCTTGAGCTTCAGGTGCAGGTCCGGGTTGTGGTCGACCACCAGGATCAGCTCGTGCGGCGGGCGGCTCTGCCGCTCGACCGACTCGACGGCCTGCCTGATGTCCTCCCACCGCTCCTCGGTGTAGACGCAGATGACGACAGACGTTCTCACTGTCATCCCTCTTCTTGTGCTGGTCAGGCGACGCCCCGGTCAGCGGCGGGGGCGGCGGCCGGCTTCGGCTGCGGGATCGTGGGCTTGCGGCGCCGCTCACGCAGGATGGTCCTGAGCACGCGCAGGCCGTCGCGGACGGCGTGCAGGTTGCTCTCCCCGTGGATGCGGCAGCGCTCGTGGCTCGGCACCTCGTGCACCTTCAGCCCGGCCTTGGCGGCGCGGACGTTCATCAGGGTCTCCACCTCGAAGCCGTCGCAGTCGAGGTCGAGCACGTCGAGGTGGCGGGCCCAGAAGGCGTTGTAGCCGTAGCAGAGGTCGGTGTACTGGGTGCCGTACATCATGTTGACGAGGCCGGTGAGCACCTTGTTGCCGAACTTGCGGTTGAACGTCAGGTCGTCGCTGCCGCCGCCGGCCGCGTAGCGCGAGCCCTTGACGAAGTCGGCGCCGGTCACCAGCGCGCCGACGAACGAGATGATCTCATGGCCGTCGGTCGAGCCGTCGGCGTCGATCATGACGATGATGTCGCCCGTGCAGGCGGCGAATCCGGCGGCCAGGGCGTCGCCCTTGCCGCGGCCGGTCTGCGTGACGACCTTCACGTTCGGGCGCAGGCGCTTGGCCACCTCGACCGTGTCGTCCACCGAGTTGCCGTCGACGAGCACGATCTCGTCGATCCACTGGGGCAGCGTGGCGAAGACGTGGGGGAGGTTCTCGGCCTCGTTCATCGCGGGGACGACCACGCTGACGGTGGGGGAGATGGCGATGTGCGGTGTGATGGGGGTGAACCGCTCGATGGGTGGCATCGAGCGCAGAGGGGCGATCTGCGCCTTGCCGTTGTGCTTGGTGCTCTCGGGACTCATGGTGAGGTAAATCCTTCCGGGACCCGCCTCCACGCGAGCCTGGGCCGGCCGTTCCCGGGTGCTGGGGGGGAACGGCCGATCCGTGATCGGCGCACGGGGTCCTTGTGGAGTGAGGGTGATGCCTTAGGGTGCTCTGCTGCTGCTCTGCTGCTGGTGCTGGTGCTGGTGCTGTGCCGCTGTGCCGGAGGCGGGGGCGCTAACGCGCTCCCGTGGGCTCCTTGACTACCGCATTGGACTGCTCCTGCTGGATAGAACTGCGAACCCGGCCGAACCCCTTGAGGACACGGTCGGCCGCTCTATAGAGAGACGGCCGATCCATGACGATTGTTCGCGCCTTGTTGAAAGGAGTTCGTCCCATCCAGTGGACGGCCGCCGCGGCCGAGGGCCGGGAGACCCGTCCCTCGGACACGTACAGCTCGCCGCTCTTGAGCCAGTCCTTGTACTCCTTGCCGCCCTTGCCCATGTCGACCATGAGCAGACCGGCCTCGGCCGCCGCCTCGGCCATGCGGAGGTGGTGCACGATGCCCGGCGAGTATCGCGCGAACTCGGTGTCGTAGGCGGGGAACCAGCCGACGAGGGTGGTGGCCGTACGAAGGCCGAAGTGGCCGGCGACCGGCGTCTCGCCCGAGTACAGCATGGTGAGGACGCCGCTGAAGTCGGCGGACCGCTCCGCGTGCATGAGGTCGATCAGCTCGACGATCCAGGGCTGCGCGAACCGGTCGACGCGGCCCGTCCGGCGGTACTGGTCGGACTTCCAGCCGAGCAGGACGCGCAGCACCTCCGGGTCCGCCGAGGCGTACTCGAAGCGCAGCTCACCCTGCTCCCTTCCGAGCTTGCGCTCCTTGTAGCGCACGGTCTTCAGGTTCTTGGGGGAGTTGGTCTTGACCTGCTCAAGCCAGGTGTCGAAGCCCTCGGTGAAGTCCATGACCGGCGCCGGCCGGACGTCGGACTCGTAGGCCGCGAAGGTCGGCTGGCCCGCCACGAGGTGGTCGAAGTCGTAGACGGTCAGCTTGCACGCGCGCAGCAACGCGCGCACGTCCACCTTCAGGCCGGGAACCGAGATCAGACCGTGACAGGTCGTCAGGAAGCCGCCGAGCGGCTTGCCGATGCCGAAGCTGTGGCGCTCGTACGGGAAGAACCCGACGATGCCGGTGCCGTCGTCGAGCACCGCCACCCGCACGTAGTCCCTTAAGCGGTCCATGGCCACGGCGAACTCGACAGACAGGAACGGGTTGTCCAGGCTCGGGTCGGCCTTCTGCAACTCACGCCAGCGGGCTCTCTCGGAGTCTCCGAGCTCGCCCGGGCGGACCACCGTGATCTTCACTTGGTCCCGGCCCCCTGTTCGGTCTGCATGTTCTTCCCCCGGTACAACACGCGAAGCACGTACATGAACCCTCCGAGCACGGCGATCGTCGCCACCCCCGCCCGGGGAGACCAGGCGTCGAACTGGAGCATGGCCTGGGCGAGAAGAACGTTCACCACGAGACTGGCCGCGGCGCCCACCGACAGCGCGGCGAGCGGGTCACGATCTCGCAACAGCCCGACGACGGCGGCTCCGGGGACCACGAGCAGGAACAGCGAGATCAGGAACGGTCGCAGTGGCGTCTCGATGTCGAACAACGCGATCACGGCTCCCGCGACGCACGCGAGTCCGAGCAGCCACGCGAGCGCTCGGCGGTGCTTGATCATTTACCGTTCTCCCGGTCCTGGCTGGGCAAAGGCGCGATTGATCGCATTTCATGGGACCAATCCGTCCATGGACACGTCAATGCCGACGCTTGGTGACGCGCTCCGGTTTACCGGAGGAGCGACTTTTTCCCGTGACGTAGGGCACACGGATCAGTACTCTTCCGGCGCCGGTGCGGTCCCCAAGCACACCAGGATGCCCTATAGATGGCCCGATCTTCGAGTCAGGGCCCGGTTTATCCTAGTTTGTCATTGCCATGGATCTACCAATCCATGCCTTTCGCGGCAGTAACGTCCGTCACTCCAGCCCCGCCGGAGATTCGGCCAGCGCGGTGGTCGCCGACGAGTCGTCCGGAACGTCGTCGGGCGGGTCGTCGGGCGGATTGCCGGGCGGATCGTTCGGCTGTGGCGTGCTCTCGGGCGACCGCGTCGGCCGGCCGGTGGAGGGCGGCTCGGAGACCTGGCTGCGGCCCTCCCAGGACAGCCGGCAGCTCGCGCGCCCGCCGTTCGAGGTGAACGACACCGTGCCGCCGCCCGCCGTGTCCGGGTCGTCCACCGTCACCCAGACCGCCACCGAGCCGCCCGCCCTGATCGACCCGGCCGACGGGAACACCTCCAGCCCCGTCGACGCGCTCGCGTTCCAGACCACGGCGGCGTTGCGGGCACGCAGCCCCACCCTGGCCGACCCGTCCAGGTCGCCGGGGCACACCGCGCTCAGCCGGGCGCCCGCCGCGGGGCGCCGGGTGCGGGTCGTGGCCGGGCGGGTGGTGGCCGCCGTGGCGGCCGGGCGCGGGGTCGCCCGGGACGGACGCGGGTCCGCCGTCGGGGTCGTGTGCGGCGTGGGGTCCCCGGCGTCCTCCGGCCCGTCCTGGAGGCCGTCCGGCTTCGCGGGCTCCGTCTCCGCCCGCCCCGGCGTGGGGCCGGCGCTCGCCCCGGCGTCCTGTGTCGCGGACGGAGCGCCCTGGAACATCGTGCCGCCCGTGGCCGCGTTCGCCACGATCACCGCGCTCGTCGCCGGCAGCACGCACGCGCCCGCGATGACCACCGGCGCCAGCCTGCGCGAGCGCCGCCGGGGGCGGTGGCCGGCCAGGACGGGGAACCCGTCGCGGTCGAAGCTCTCGCCCCTGTCCATGATCAGGGTGCGGGCCTCGCCGCGCTCGGGGGCGAGGCAGGTGGCGATGAACCGGCGGCGCAGCGACAGTGGCGGGAACGCCACGGGAACCTTGTCGAGCAGCCGCTCGCCGGCCACCTTGCCGTGCCGTCCCTCGGTGCACACCTCGCAGCCGCCGATGTGCCTCGACAGCCGGCGCCGCAGCAGCGGGGTCAGCGGTCCCTCCCACGAGTCGAGCATCGCCGACAGGTCGGGGCAGTGGGCGCGTCCCACCCGGGCCAGGACGACGGCCGCCGCGGCGTTCTCCAGGTGGTCGCGGGAGCGCCGCAGCCGTGTGGCTGTCTGGCGCGAGGTCAGGCCGAGCACCGTGCCCGCCTCGGCCGGGGTCAGGCCGTGCCGCAGCGACAGCTCCAGCGTCTCCCGGTCGAGGCGGGCCATCTCGCTCAGCGCGTCGTGGACCAGCGCGGCCAGCTCGGGGTCGTCCGGCTCGTCCACGGACGGCCCCGCGACGCCCTGCACCGGGGCGCCGCTCCGGTGCGCCAGCCGGGCCATCACCTGGACCCTGGTCAGCGCGTACAGCCAGGCGCGCAGCCGCGTCTCGTCCTTGAGCCGGTCCACGCGGCCGTACGCGGTGACCAGCGCGTCGTGCACGGCCCCCGCGGCGCTGTGGCCGTCACCGGTCAGCGAGCAGGCGTAGTCGTGCAGCCGCACGCCGTACGCGTCGTACAGATCGGCCGGAGCGCCGTGGTCGCCGCGCCGCAGCGCGTCCGCCAACCGGTGATCCCCGGCGCGGTCGACAGTCGGCCATCCAGGCACGAATACCCTCCCCGCGGCTCGCGTGTGACCCCCACGCGCCTAGGACGCCGCCTGGCGCGGCCGGGTTGACCCGCGTTCGCCCGCCCATGCCGAACGGGCATGAGCTGGGAGGACAGGGACGGAAGGTGCCGGTGTGACGGTCAGCCGTCGCACTTGGGAGCGCACAGGCGGCGCTCCATGCCCTGCAGGAAGAAGTCGCGCACCTGGAGGATGTTCTCGGCGACGTACGCCTCGCCGCCGGTCGCCTTGGCCAGGGCGTCCATCTGCTTCTTGCCCTTGGGCGCGTCCGGGCCGAAGGCGATCAGCAGGATGCTGACCGGCCGCTTCGGGTTGTACGTCTTCTTCAGGAACGACAGGAGCTCGGCGTTGCCCACGCCGCCGTCGGGATCGTCGTTGCCGGCGCCGTCGGTGAGGATCACGATCGTGTTGATCTTGTCTTCCGCGTACGACTTCGTCATCTCGGTGTAGGCGGCCTTGAGCGTGTCGTTCAGCCCCGTGTCGCCCGTGGCCTTGGCCTGCACGGTCGCGAACTGCGCCGCCAGCGCCTCCTTGCGGAGCCGGCCGTCGACGGTCTGGCTCAGCGGCCCCACAGACACCAGCTCGCGCCAGTCCTTGCCCTGGCCGTCGAGGTGCGTGGAGAACGCCCACACCCCGATCTCCGAGTCGGCGGGGAACAGGCCGAGGCCCTCGGTGGCGATGCGGGAGATGGCCTGCATGCGGGTCAGGTTCGTGCCGGGCACGGGCAGCGCCATGGTGCCGGAGACGTCGAGCAGGGTCAGCAGGCGACTGCCCAGGTTCAGCCTCGACCAGGTCTGGGCCATGCTCGCCACCGTCTTGGCGTCGGGCGGCGCCAGGGGCCGCGGCGCGGTGGAGACGAAGCCCTTGTCCTTCGCGAGCGCGTCGCCGCCCTTGCCGTCGGGAGTGCGGAAGCCCTGGTCGCGCAGCGTCCGGCGGGCCGACTCGGTGGTCAGCTCCTTCTGAAAGGCCGCCGCCGCCTTGCGCACCCCCGCGTCCTTGGACAGGACCAGCATCGGGTAGTCCAGGCTGTACGTTCCCTCGGCCGGGTAGAGCGGCACCACCTGCGCGTCGGGCTTCTTCGCGTTGTGGCTGTAGACGCTCTGCTCCGAGGCGACGCCGACCGGCACCTTGCTGCCGGACTTCACGGTGAGGCTGGCCAGCAGCGCGCTCGGGTCGGCGACGATCTGACCCGACAGCTCCTTCAGCGCCCCCACGAGCGCCTTGTCCTGGCCCGCCTTCTTGGCCGAGCCCGCGGCGGCGATCAGCGCGGCCATGCCCGCGGAGTTCTTCTGCGGGTCGAGGGCGAGCACGCGGACCTTCTTGCCGGGTCCGTCGGGGTTGGCCACGTTCGCCGCCGCGATCATGCCGGCCCAGCTCGGCTGGAGGCTGCCGGCGAGCTTCTCGGCCGACGCCTTTGCGGTCACCAGCACGACGGGCGACACGGCGGCCGAGCCGGACGGCTCAGGCAGCGCGGCGGCGCCCGCGGGCTCGCTGCGCAGCCTGGCCACCACGAGGCTGGAGTCGGCCACCCACAGGTCGGCCGCCGCCTTGCCGGCGGCCAGCGCGTTGGCCGTGCGGGCCGCGGCCTCCTTGGTGACCGTCACCTCGACGCAGCGGCTGTCGATGGAGTGCAGGGCCTTGTTGTAGGTGCCGGCGACCTTGCTCAGCGCCGGCTGGATGTCGGGGGTCGCCACCACGCGCAGCGCCAGCTTGCCCGCCGAGCAGTCGTGGTCGCGGTTGAAGATGACGAACGCGGCGACGCCGAGCAGGACGGCCAGGGCGACGGCCCCCGCGAGCGGGACGAGCACCCTGCCCCGGCCCCGTGCGGCGGATCGCCGGCGGGGAGCGGGCTCCTGGGCTCGGTAGCCGCCATCGAACTCGTCTGTGCGGTGTCGCCCCACGATGTCCTCTTTGGTGTGTTGAGACCTTCCGGAGACCCTGACCGGAGATGCTCCGCAATACCTCCGGAACGATACTCGGTGCGCTTACTGTGGCAAAACCGCCCTTTTGGTGCGGATATTACGGAGTGTCAGCTCAGTGGCAGCATCCGTCACCACGCCAGGCCCGCCGGCCCTCCCGCGCCGCCACGGCCGCCAGGGCCACCGCCATCAGCGGATCCACCCACCACCAGCCGATCGTGTTGAGCCACAGCCCGGCCAGCACACCGCCCGCCGTCGCCGCGCAGATGAGATTCTGCGTGCCCTCGCCGGCGGTCGCGGGTGATGCCAGTCGCCGTGCCAGCCGGCGCTTGGCCAGCCCCAGGGCCGGCATGCTCACCAGGCTCACCGCCGTGACCGCGATCCCCAGCGTCGTCGGCACTGCCCGGTGGCCCACGTCCAGGTCGTACGCGACATGGAGGACCAGGTACGGGGCCAGCACCCAGAAGCTCACGGCCAGCGCCTTTCGCGCCCGGTGCTCGGCGCCCTCCGACAGCGTCCGCGACCCGGTGAACCGCCAGACCACGATGAGGCTCGCCGCACCCTCGACCAGTGCCGACATCCCCCAGCCGATCAACGCGACCGAGTGCGCACGGAACCCCGCCCACAGGCCGAGCGAGCTCTCCAGGCCCAGCCACACCAGGGTCGCCACGGACAGCGCCCGCGCCGACCGGGCCGCACGCAGCCATTCTGCTGACGCGGCCGGATGCGCGTGAACCCGCTGGTCAGGCACCTTGACCTCCCGAATCCCCGACGTCGTCCGGCCGTCGGCAGCGGTACGTACCTTATCCGTCACCCACTGTAATCCCGAAGGCGAGCGGCAAAGGTCGGTCGGGTAATGTTCAATGATCGATTACCGGAGGGCGATCGCGGGGATCACTCCACGGGTCGCCGCCGGTCACGGGTCTGCTCCAGGGCTTCTTCACGGCCCTGTCCGGGGCGCGTTCGCGG
The DNA here is from genome assembly GCF_040654215.1 of Nonomuraea sp. NPDC050733. Classification (NCBI taxonomy): domain Bacteria; kingdom Bacillati; phylum Actinomycetota; class Actinomycetes; order Streptosporangiales; family Streptosporangiaceae; genus Nonomuraea; species Nonomuraea sp. NPDC050733. The sequence goes on from NZ_JBFAHO010000002.1 coordinate 653,281, forward strand.
TCTCTCGCGCGGGCCGACCGACTGAGGGGGAGGGGTTGACAGGCCGTGCCGTTCACGCCGAGCCATATCGCGGCGGTGCTCCCGCTGGTGTCGTCGCCGCGGGTCCGCAAGGTGCTGGACCCGTGGGCGCTGGCGATGGGCGCCATGGTGCCTGATCTGCCGATCTTCCTGCCGTTCCTGCCCGACTACACCGACTGGCATTCCCTGCGCGGCGTGCTCACCATCGACATCGCCGCCGTGCTCCTGCTGCTCGCCCTGTTCCACCTGGTGGTGCGCGACCCGCTGATCACCCTCCTGCCGCCGGGACTCGCGGGCCGCGCCTCCACGCTCCTGCCGTCGTGGCGCAGCTTCCGGGTGCTGCCCATCGTCATGGGGGCGCTGGTCGGCGCCGGCAGCCACGTCCTGTGGGACTCCTTCACCCACTCCACCGCCCCGCCCCGCTGGGGCGACTGGCTCGCGGTGTCGGTCTTCGGCGTGATCAGGCTGTTCCGGCTGCTCCAGTACGTCTCGTCGGTCGTCGGGCTGGCCGTGGTCGTGTGGTGGGCCTGGCGCGGCCTGTCGCGCATCCCCGCCGTCGTGCCGCCCGCGCGGCTGCGCGTCACGCCCGCCGTGCGGTTCTACGTCCTCGGCGCGGCCTCGGTCGGCACGATCGCCGGGGCGCTCCTGTGGCCGGTGGTCGACCCGCCGTCCCCGGAGCTCGGGGTGCCCAGCGTCCTCACCAAGGTCGGCGCGGGCACGCTCGTCGGCCTGGGCGTGGTGCTCCTCGGCTACGCGCTGGTCTGGCAGGTCACGCGGCTCATGGCAGTATCGGAACGTGCTTGAGTACGTGACCGACGCGGCGGATCCGCGCCTGGCCGACTACACCCGGCTGCGGGACGTGGAGCTGCGCAAGAGCCTCGAGGCCGAGCGCGGGCTGTTCCTGGCGGAGGGGGAGAAGGTCATCCGGCGCGCGATCGGCGCCGGCTACCCGGTCCGCTCGGTCCTCACTGCGCGCCGCTGGCTGGAGCCGCTGTCGGACGTGCTCGGCGACGCGCTGGTGTACGTGGTGAGCGACGAGGTCATGGAGGGCATCGCGGGCTTCCCGGTGCACCGAGGAGCCCTCGCCTCGATGGCCCGCCTCCCGCTGCCCTCGCTGGAGACCGTCCTGACCGGGACGTCCGGCGCCCCGGCCAGGCGCGTCCTCGTCCTGGAGGATCTCGTTGATCACAGCAATGTCGGTGCGATCTTCCGGTGCGCCGCCGCTCTGGGGGTGGACGGGATCGTCCTGTCGCCCCGGTGCGCCGATCCGCTCTACCGCCGTGCTGTGAAGGTGTCGATGGGGGCGGTGTTCTCGATCCCGTACGCGCGGATGGACAACTGGTACACGGGGCTGGAGCAGATCCGTGCGGCGGGTTACCGGACGCTGGCCCTGACGCCCGACCAGTCGGTCACCTCGCTCGATGAGGTGAAGATGACGGACCGGGTGGCGCTGCTGCTGGGGTCGGAGGGGGACGGGTTGTCGTCGCGGTGGCTGGCGGAAGCCGACGAGGCGGTGTGCATCCCGATGAGCTCCCGGGCGATGGAGGCGGGGGTGGACTCGCTCAACGTGGTGGCCGCCGCCGCCATCGCCTGCCACGGCCTGATGCGGAGCGGCCCCCGGTTGTAGCGCCCCCATCGGGTGAAAGGTTCAGCGGCAGGTCTTCCGATAAGCCAGTTCGGGGATCTGTTCCTTCCATTCGGCAGGGGACAGGCCGCCGTCCCGGCGGCAGATCGCGGCGGTGGCGGTGTCCGGATCGACGGTGATCTCACGTAAGGTCCCGTCGGTGGACGAGATGAGCAGAGCGGTCCGGTTGAATGCCACGGCCGGCACCGGCCGAGCGGGGAAGCTGATCGGCGAGGCGATCCGCTGATATCCCCGCCAGTCCCACAACTGGATGCCGTACTCGCCTTCGCGGCCGACCGTGGCGAGCAGTTCGGCTCGCGGGGAGGAGACAAGAGCGCTGACTGATGTCGCGTACGCGGTTTGCGGCGGAGCCAGGGGCCTACGCAACTCTCTGTCCCAGAACGTCAGGCGCCCGTCGGTGCCGCCGATCGCGGCTCTGCTCCCGTTGAAGGCGATCTTTCCCTCGGCGCGGGCGTCAGACGAGTGCCGGCGTATCTCTCCGGTGGCCGTATCGACCAGGATTCGTCCCTTGCTGGAGCCGTCCACGACCAGCCGGCGCCCGTCCGGCTCGAACATCAGAACCCCTGATCCCGCGCCGGCGACGGTGCGGATCCATCGTCTGGTTCTCACCTCCCACAGCTCCAGATCGTCGAAGTCAACGCCGTCGAGCACCCCCTCGTCACCTGGGTTCGCGCTGAGGGGAGCGACCGCGACGGTCGTGCCGTCCGGGGAGAAGGCCACGGACAGGACTCCGACCGCTCCCGCTCTCTGGACGCGCAACGCGCCGATGCCGCGGCCGTTCGTGGCATCCCACAGGGTCACCACGGGGGACGCGGGGTGGGCGAGCGCGAGCGTACGCCCATCGGGGCTGAACACCGGGAAGTACGCCGTCTTCGCGGGGTCTTTCTCGGGGAGATCGTCGACGGGGAGCGGTCCGCTGACCGGTACGCGCGCGGCGACGTCCCAGATGCGTACCTCCGGCCTGCCCTTCCGGTGATCGGCCGTCACGAGGAAGCGGCCGTCAGGGCTGAACAGCCGCTTGTCGCTTCCCGGGGCGAGCACCTCGGAGCGGGTGTAGGGGGAGATGTCCAGGACGTTCACCGTCCCGAACTTGCCGATCACCCGAAGGGTCCGAGCATCAGGCGAGATACGGGGATCGGCCCCCATGACGCCGGACAGAACCGTGGAGTTCAGCAGCAGTGTGCCGTCGTCCACCCGCCACAGAAGCATCCACCCCCTGTCCCACACCCCGGCCAGGAAGCGGCCGTCGGAGCTGAACTCCATACGTTCCGCAGGCGGAAGCAGCGGGCGGAGGACCTCCTTGCCCGAGGAGAGTTCGAGCAGCCGGACACCGTCGCTGGTCGAGACGGCCAGCCGCTTCCCGTCCGGACTGAACACGCCTTCCCTGGTGGTTTCCGGCAGCCGGGGCGCACGGAGCGGCCTGCGCTGCTCGATGTCCCAGAGCTCGACCTTCCGTCCCGGGCTCGCCCTGCTGCCGGGGTCCGACGGGGTGCTCGTCGATCCGTCGGCTTCCGCCCGGACGACCAGGGCGAGCCGGCCGTCCGGGCTGATGGCGCTGACCGGCTCGTCGAGCACGCGTGTCCGGTCCGCGACGTTCCAGGCTTCGTTCGTCCCGTCGCGTACGCCGATGAGGAAGCGCCCGTCCGGGCTGAACTTCGTGGGGCGGAGGCGGGGGAATGCCACGCCGAGGTCCGTCAGGCCCGCTGCGCCGAGGGTCCACAGCTGTGCGTTGTTCCCGTCGTCGACCGCCAGCGTACGGCCGTCAGGACTCCACACCACGTCCGTGACCTGTCGCCCCGGCCATCTGGCGCTCACGACCTTCTTCGTGGTCAGATCGAGCACGCGCAGGACGCCCGGCTCGGTCGCCCTACCGGGTGTGTGGAGGGCCAGCCTGGTGCCGTCCACGCTGAGCCCGTGCGCCAGCTCCGTGGTGTCGTACGGGGCGGTGACGACGTCCGCCAAGGGCAGCGCCATCGATTCGATCAGCTCGCTCTTGGCCTCGGGGACCTGGGCGATCCGCCATGCCGTGGCGCTCAACCTGCGGGCCAGCTTCGGGTCGCTCATCCGCAGGGCGGCCGCGCGCCGGGCGGCCAGCTGGGCCGTCGCCTCCGCCAGCCGATCGTCGGCCAGGCCGGCCTGCCGGATGGCGACTCCCGCCGCGGCCATGGAGGCGACCAGCAGGACCACCAGAGCGGCCGAGACGGCGACCCGCCTGCGGGAGGTGCGGCGGGCCAGCGCCGCGCTCGCGTCGACGAAGTCCCGTTCCAGGGGCGTGAGGTCGTCGCGGTTCCCCGGCTCGACGAACAGCTTGTCGGCGACGGCCAGGCGGCTGCCCCGGTAGAGGAGCCCGGCGTCCCGGCCGTGCGCCTGCCACGCCTGGGCCGCCTCGGTGAGCTGCCGATGCGCGCGCAGGCGGTCGCGTCCTTCGTCCACCCATCCACGCAGTCGCGGCCACGACTCGATCAGGGCCTCGTGCGCGAGCTCCACGGTGTCCTGGTGCAGCGTGAGCAGCCTGGCTCCGGCCAGCCGTTCGATGACCAGCGCGGTGTCCGTCTCCCCGTACGGGTCCAGCTCGGAGCGGGCGGCGGGGCGACGGGTGTCCTGGGCCTGCTCGCCCGGCTGGATCAGCCTGAGCAGTACCCGGCGGGCGATCCTCGCCTGCTCCGGCGACAGGCCGGCATACAGCTCCTCGGCCGTATGGCTGATCGCCCCGTGGACCCGCCCCACGCTCTCGTAGGCGTCCAGGGTCAGCATCTTGCCGGTACGGCGGCGCCAGACCTCCCGCAGCGCGTGCGACATCAGCGGAAGCGCCCCCGGCTCGTCGGCGACGTCGGCGAGGATCGCGGCCGTCAGCGCCCGCTCCACCGTCAAACCCTCGGCCATGGCCGGCCGGACGATCGCCTCCCGCAGCTCGTCCCGCTGCATCGGCCCTACCAGCAGGTTGGCCTCGCGCAGGGCTTCGGTGAGCTCGCGATGCTCGGCGCAGCGCCCGTAGAAGTCGGCACGCACCGCGATGACCACGTTCATCCGGCTCCGCGCCTGCCGCGCGTCGAGCAGCAGGTCGATGAACCGCCCCCGCTCGCGCGGGTCCCTGCAGAGCGTGAACACCTCCTCGAACTGGTCGACCACGACCAGCAGGTCGGAGCCGCCCTCACCCGGGACGAGCCGGTCGGCGTGCCGCATCGGGTGCTCTCCCGGCGTGAGCACCAGGCTCCGCCCGCCGCCGTCTGCCGCGGGCACGAGCCCGGCCCGTAACAGGGACGACTTGCCGCTGCCCGAAGGGCCGAACACCGCGGCGAAACGATGCCGCCGAAGCAACTCGTGCAGTTCCTCGACGAGCCGCTCCCGTCCGAAGAAACGACCGGAGTCATCGGTGTCGTACGACGCCAGGCCCAGGTACGGCCCGGCGGCGCCGTCGTCGTCCACCCGTTCACGGGCCAGTTCATGAGCGACCTGACGCCAGCGGCTCTCCCATTCGGAGACGTCTCCGCCGCACGCCTCCACGAAGGCGAGGACGACCGGCACCGAAGCCAGACGCTCACCCGCCGCCGCCTGCGACAGCGTGGTGACCGAGTACCCCGCACGGTCGGCCATGGCCCGATAGGTGAGGCCGCCCGCTTCCTGGCGCAGCTTGCGCAACTCGGAGGCGAAGCGTTGCACCGGTCCCGCTGCCGGATCCACCGGACTTTCGCGACGGCCCACCACCGGTACGTGACCCCATTCGCCGATGAATGCATTGTTTGCCCGCCTGATGCGGGGTGCCGAACAATCCTGCCGTCACGATCCTGGAGCCACAGGCCTCGGCGGGCAAGCGGTCATGGGGCCGCCTGCCGCTGATCGACCATCCGAGAAAGGACGTCCATGCGCACGAGCTCCAAGACCACCGCCGTGGTCGTGACCGCCCTGACCCTGCTGTCACTGTCGCCCGCAGCGTCTGCACAAGCCGCCGCGGCCTCCGCCGTGCCCGGCCAGGCATACGTCAACCGCGCGACCGGCATGTGCCTGGCCATCGGCCGGGGAGAGGTGAGAGCGGGCAAGCCGGTGATCCAGTGGCCCTGTATCGGGAGCAAGTCGCAGCACTGGATCTACCGGTCCGACCGCCGGCTCGTGAACGTCAAGACCGGCATGTGCCTGGCCATCGGGCGCGGTGAGAAGAAGCAGGGGAAGGTCGCGATCCAGTGGCCGTGCACGGACGGCGGACCGGCTCAGGAATGGTTCTACGACCGTTCGCACCGGCTTCGGAACAGAGCCACCGGCATGTGCCTGGCCATCGGGAGCGGCGAGAAGCGCAAGGGCAAGAACGCGATCCAGTGGCCCTGCCTGGGCACTTCTGCGCAGACATGGCTCCGGTGACGCACGACCGCCCCACCGCCGACGGCGTACGGCGGGAAGGCACCACGACAAGCGCCACCGTTCTCTTCACCTGATGCCCACCACCGGCGAACCGAATTCGAAAGGTGCACGCATGCATCGTGTCCATGCTCGCCCGCCCGGGCGTGCCGTCACAGCGGTGGCGACCGTCCTCGTCCTGCTGGCCTCGTTGATCGTGGCGACCTCGGCGGTCCAGCCGGCCAGAGCCGACGGGGCCACGGACAACCAGTTCGTGGCCGTGCCTGCGGCCGTGCTCGCGGACACCCGCGACGGGACCGGTGGTGTCGGCTCCGCCAAGGTCCCGGGCAAGGGCCAGATCACCTTTCAGGTCGCCGGCCAAGCGGAGATCCCGGCTTCCGGGGTGTCCGCGGTCGCCCTGAACCTGACCGCGGTGGGCGCGGAGAAGTCCGGCTGGTTGACCGTCCATCCATCCGATGCCCCGGCCACCGTGTCGACGCTGACCTTCTACCCGGGAGAACCTGTCACGGGCGAGGACTTCACCCGCCTCACCAGCACGGGCATGGTGTCTGTCGTCAACAACAGCGACAGTCCGGTGCACATCGTCGTCGCCGTGCGCGGTTACTTCCTCAGTGCCGCCGACACTCAGGCGGGCAACGAGTACTACCCGGTCGACACCGAATACCTGTACGACACCCGGCCCGGTCATGTCACGGGGTCCCCGGCCCGGGAGGCCACCCCCATCCCGGGCAATTCGTCGGTGACGATCGACGTCGCCGGACAGCGGAGCATCCCGGCCACCGGCGCCAACGCGGTCGCGCTGAACGTCGTGGCCTGGTCCAAGGGCCAGAAAGGCTGGTTGAGCCTCCACCCCTCCGATCAGCCCGCCAACAACGTGGCGACGGTGGACTACGTCCCCGACGAGACCGACAGCAGCTTCACCGTGGCCCAGTTGACCGGCAGCGGCCAACTGGTCCTCGAGAACCGCGGCAGCGGCACGGTCCACGTGGCACTCACCCTGCGCGGCTACTTCAAGGGAACCGCGGAAGAGGGCGGCGCGGGTTACGTCACCGTCCCGTCCAAGGTCATCGTCGAGACCCTCACCGGCGCCGGCGTGCCCGGCGGAAGCACCCAGGCCCTCGC